>CAYPXZ010000043.1:0-31622 GCA_964414785.1 uncultured Opitutaceae bacterium | reverse complement strand
GTCTTCCTGACGCCCCACCAGGTGAGCTACACGCTCAACCCCCGGCTCCAGCGCATCAACTTCGAGTTGATCGTGAGCGGCGCCGCGGGCAGGAACTTCCTCGACAAGGTCCAGGTCCGCCACGACGCCTCGCCGCTGACGATCCCCCCGCGCTCCGGGATCCTGACTAGCTGCTCCATGTACTTGAAGGAGCACTACGTTGTCCTGAACCAGGGCGCGGGCAACTTCGGGATCCACACGAGCGCCGTGCTGCTCGACCCCGTGAAGACCTTCGGCACGAACATCATGCTCGAGATCTACAACACGGGCGACCACCCGGTCGTCAACCCGATGGTCTCGGTCGAGATCTTCCGGGCCCCCGAGGCCACGGATCCGGAGTTCAACACCCTTTCCCGCAAGCGCCTGCGCCTGCTCGGGGCCTCGACGGAGCTCTACAGCAACCTCGACGACCGCCCGCCGAAGGACTCCAACGAGGCCCGCCCGAAGACCGGGATCTCCGTCAAGGGCCAGAGCGCCACGATGGAGAACCGCTCGATCTGCCTGAGGCTTGGGACCGCGGAAGACGTGAAGAAGCTCTATGCCGAGAACAACGGGGCCTGCGGGCACAGGACCATTATCCAGGCCATGGACACGGCCCCCAAGGACGCCGACACGCTCGTGCTCGACTACTTCCCCGACCTGCTCGAGCACATCGAGCTCCTGACCCGCCTTCCCGAGATCAAGCTACGGAGGGTCATCTTCAGGAAGGCGTCGCGCACCCACGGCTACTTCCTGTCGAGCAACGCCCACGCGCGCCTCGATATCCTCGAGGCGGTGAACATCCAGGTTTACTGGTACGACGAGCTCACCAAGGACCTCTACTTCCACCTCTACAAGAAGGAGCACGGCTTCTTCGTCAGGGAGGAGATGGGCCGCAAGTTCCAGGAGGCCACGATCCTGGCGTTCTACGGATCGGCGGTCGGTCTCGACAAGCCGGACACGGACCGCATCTCCGGCCTTGTCGAGAGGCTCTCCTCCTTCATAGGGCCCAACCTCGGGGTCCTCACCGGGGGCGGGGGCGGCGTCATGAGGCTCGCGACGGACCAGGCCCGCAGCAAGGGCGCCCTGACCGGCGCCTGCTTCCTTGAGCTCGAGGCCCAGCCGCCCGAGCTCGGCGTGGACTTCTTCAACACGTTCCAGGAATCCTCGAGGCATTTCCGGCAGAAATGGTTCGAGGTCGCGGATTTCTGCATCTTCAACGTCGGGGGCGTGGGGACCCTTGAGGAGATCGGCATCGAGCTCTGCAATCTCAAGCTCGGTATCCGCCCGCGCGTGCCCTACGTTTTCTTCAACTCGCAGTACTGGGGCGACCTCAGGCGCCAGATAAAGGAGATGATCAGGACGGGACGCGCCCCGGCGTGGATGGCCGACTACATCCTCTTCTCCGACGACCCCGCGGAGGTCGTCGAGTTCTACCGCAGGAAACTCCAGGTCCTTTGAACCCGGCAAACCTCCCAAGCTCCGTTCTCGTCGTGGGCGCCGGCGGCAGGGAGCATGCGCTCGTGCGCGCGATCGCGGCGTCGCCGGCGCGCCCGAGGGTGATCTGCGCCCCGGGCAACGCGGGCATCGCCTTGGACGCGGCGTGCTTCGCCGTGAAGGTCGACGATGTGCGGGGCCTGGTCGAACTGGCCGTCCGCGAAAAGGCCGGCTTTGTCGTCGTGGGCCCCGAGGTGCCCCTGTCGCTCGGGCTTGCCGACCGGCTCGCCGAGGCCGGGATCCCCGTCTACGGCCCGACGGCGGCGGGGGCGCGCCTCGAGGCGTCGAAGACCTTCACGAAGCAGGTCCTCATCAAGCACTCGATCCCGACGGCGGCGGCGGGGATCTTCAGCGAGACCGGGCCCGCGATCGACTACCTGCGCTCACGGCCCGCTCCGATCGTCGTCAAGGCCGACGGCCTTGCGGCCGGCAAGGGCGTCGTCGTCGCGGCGACCCGCGGGGAGGCCGAGTCGGCCGTCCGCGCGATGATCGACGAGGGAAGGTTCGGCAAGGGCGGAAGCCAGGTCCTAATCGAGGACTGCCTCACGGGGGAGGAAACCTCGATCCTGGTCGTCGTGTCGGGGCGCGACTACGTCATCCTGCCCACCTCCCAGGACCACAAGCGCATCGGCGACGGCGACACGGGGCCCAACACGGGCGGCATGGGGGCCTACTCTCCCGCGGAGGTCGTGACCGCGGAGCTCATGTCGGACATCGAGCGGCGCATCGTCCGGCCGTCGGTGGACGCGATCGCAGCCGAGGGCATCTTCTTCTGCGGCACCCTCTTCATCGGCATCATGCTGACGGCCGACGGCCCCATGGTGCTCGAATTCAACACGCGCTTCGGCGACCCCGAGACCCAGGCCGTGCTGCCGAGGCTGGCGAGCGACGTGCTCGCCCTGCTCTGGGCCGCGGCCACCCGCAACCTGGGCGGCTACTCGCTCCAGACAAGGCCCGGGCACGCGATCTGCGTGGTCATCAGCGCCAAGGGCTACCCGGAAACCTACCCCTCGGGCGACCCGATCGAGATCCCCGCGCACCTGCCGCAGGGCGTCCAGGTCCTGCACGCGGGGACCGCCCGCGATCCCTCGGGCAGGCTCGTGACCTCGGGCGGCCGCGTCCTTGGCGTCACGGCCACGGCGCCCTCCCTGCGGGAGGCCGCCTCGCTGGCCTACGCCTCGTGCGAGGCCATCCGGTGCTCCTCCAAATATTATCGCCGCGACATCGGGGCCCGGCAATTAAGGCGGGCGTGAACCTGACCTTACGGACCTCCGCCCTCGCCGCCCTGGTGCTCGCCTTTGCCGGCGCGGCCCCGGCCTCGGAGCCTGCGCGCGACCTCGGCCAGGGCCTCTCCTACTACCGGGTGCACGAGATGCCGCGGGACCTGCCGTCCCCGGCCTCGGGGCGCCCGGGCGCCTGCGTCCTCGACCTGCGGTTCGCGACTGCGGACGAGGCGACCGCCGCGACCCTGAAGGCCTGGGTCCGCTTCAATGTGTCGGCCAGGACCCCCGTCTTCGTCCTTGAGAACTCCGGGACCGCGCCGGCCCTCCTCGCCGCGTTCCCGGGAGGCGGACCGCAGGGCCTGGTCGTCCTCGCGCCCTCGGCGGACAAGCTCTCGCCGGACATCGCCGTCGACGTCGCGCCGAAGGCGGACAAGAGCGCCTACGCCGCGCTCGAGAAGGGTGCCGCCCTCGAGTCGCTCCTTAGCGACTTCCCGGACAAGCCGCGGATCGACGAGGCCTATCTGGAGAAGGAGCACATCTCGGACGCGGACGCCCCCGACACTCCGGCGGACAAGGACCTTGCGCCACGCCCCCAGGTGGACTTTCTCCTGCAGAGGGCGGTCCAGCTGCACCGGGGCCTCTTGGCCCTGAAGCGGATCTAGCCCCACGAGGGGCGGGCGCATAGGGTTTTGCCTTTTCGGGAGTTCCGTGCCCTTTATGGCGGGCGATGCCCGACTCGGGACATATCTTAGTCGTTTGTACGGGGAACGTTTGCCGAAGCCCTATGGGGGCGGCGCTCCTGCAGCACGCGCTTGCCGCGCAGCCGGAGCCCCTGCGTTCGCTCAAGGTCCATTCCGCAGGGGTCGCAAGCCGGGGCGGCGATCCCGCCAGCCCGAACGCCGTCACCGCGCTCAAGAAGGTGGGGATAGACCTCAACGGCCATTCCAGCCAGCACGTCACCCAGGAGATGCTCGACCAGGCGCTCCTCGTCCTGTGCATGACCGAGTCCCACAGGGACATGATAGAGCTGACGGCGGACCCGGTGCCGAAGAGGCTGCACCTCTTCCGGGAGTTCACCGGGAGCCGGGGCGACCTGGAGGTCCCCGACCCCTACGGCATGCACCTGTCGGCCTACGAGGCGTGCCGGGACGAGCTGGTCGCGGCCATACCCTCGATCATCGCATTCCTCTCGGGCCTGCCCAACGGGACGACCAAGAGAGGCTAGGGTCCGGCCGGCGCAGGGGCCGCCGGCGTGAAAAAGTTTTGCCTCCGCACGAGATTGCGCGAGCGTTGCCCTCTCTCCCATGCTGAACACCGCGCCGCTCAAGAGCCTCGACCCAGAAATACACTCCGCGATCGCGGCCGAACTCGGCCGCCAGCAGAGCCACATCGAGCTGATCGCCTCCGAGAACTTCACCTACCCGGCCGTCCTCGAGGCCCAGGGGAGCGTCCTCACCAACAAGTACGCGGAGGGCTACCCGGGCAGGCGCTGGTACGGCGGGTGCGAGTTCGTCGACAAGGTTGAGCTGCTGGCGATCGACCGGGCCAAGCGCCTCTTCGGCTCCGAGCACGCCAATGTCCAGCCCCACTCCGGCTCGCAGGCGAACTTTGCCGTCTACACCTCCGTGCTCCAGCCGGGGGACAAGATCCTGGCGATGAACCTAAGCCACGGCGGGCACCTGACCCACGGCAACCCCGCGAATTTCTCGGGGAAACTCTACCAGGTCGTGGCCTACGGCGTGCGCGAGGACAACCACCTGATCGACTACGACCAGCTGGCCGAGGTGGCCCTCAGGGAGAAGCCGAAGATGATCACGGTCGGGGCCAGCGCCTACTCGCGCGTCATCGACTTCGCCCGCATGGGGGAAATCGCGCGCGCCTCGGGCGCCCTGCTCTTCGCGGACGTGGCGCACATCGCGGGACTCATCGTGACGGGCCACCATCCCTCGCCCGTCCCGCACGCCGACTTCGTCACCACGACGACCCACAAGACCCTGCGCGGCCCCCGCGGGGGGCTCATCCTTTGCCGCGCGGCGCACGCGAAGGCGATCGACTCGGCCGTGTTCCCCGGCGCCCAGGGCGGGCCCCTCATGCACGTGATCGCGGGCAAGGCCGTCTGCTTCGCCGAGTGCCTGAAGCCCGAGTTCAAGGAGTACTCCGGGCAGATCATCCGCAACGCGCGCGCCTTGGCCGCGGCGATGGCCTCGAGGGGCTACGGCGTCGTCTCCGGCGGGACCGACAACCACCTCATGCTGGTCGACCTGCGCACGAGCCTTCCCGAGCTGACGGCCAAGAAGGCCCAGGAGACCCTCGACCTGGCGAACATCACCTGCAACAAGAACACGGTCCCCTTCGAGACGCGCTCCCCCTTCCAGGCCTCGGGCCTGCGCCTTGGGACTCCCGCCGTGACGACGCGCGGCTTCCGCGAGGCCGACATGGACCAGATCGCCGACATGATCGACACGGTCCTGCGCGCAATCGGCACGCCGGGCGAGGCGGCGGCCATCGCCGCGGTCAAGGGGCGGGCGACCGCCATGACGTCGCGCTTTCCGCTGCCCTACCGGATGTAACGGTGACCGCCGCAATCCCCACCACGCCGCCGGAACCCGCGGCGCCCAAGCGCCCCCTGTCGCTGGGCGTCATCTTCCTGACGCTATTGATCGACCTGATCGGGTTCTCGATCATCTTCCCGCTCGGCCCCGACCTGATCGCCTACTACCTGAAGATCGACGGGCATTCAGGGGTCTTGGGGTGGCTGCTCTCCGAGAGCGAGACGATCGCCCGCTCGCTTGGCCAGAGCCACGCGTTCGCCGACGTTCTCTTCGGCGGCGTCCTCACCTCGTTCTACTCCATCCTGCAGTTCGTGTTCTCGCCCTTCTGGGGCTCGCTCTCCGACAAGCGGGGGCGCCGGGGCGTCCTGCGGATGACGGTGGCCGGCACCGCGGTCGGCTACGTGATCTGGGTCGTGAGCGGCTCGTTCTGGCTCTTCCTTCTCTCGCGCATCGTAAGCGGCGCCTTCAGCGGCAACCTCTCGGTGGCCACGGCGGCGGTCGCCGACGTGACGACCCGAAAGGAGCGCTCCCGCGCCATGGGCATTGTCGGGGCCGCGTTCGGCCTCGGGCTCGTCACGGGCCCGGTGCTCGGCGCCGCGTGCGCGCAGGTGAACCTTCTCACGTCCCACCCCTCCCTAGCAGGGATCGGGATCAACCCGTACTCGGTGCCGGCCCTGGTGTCCCTGGCCCTGTGCATCGCCAACCTCGCCTGGATCAACCGCAGCTTCAAGGAGACCCTTTCCGAGAGCGCCCGCTCCGGCGCCCGCGAGGCGAGGCTCAGGAACCCGATCAAGGCGATATTCGCCCTTGAGAACGACGACGTCCGCCGGGCCAACATCGTCGCCTTCGTCTACGCCGTCGCCTTCGTGGCCATGGAGGCCTCCGTCACGTTCCTCGCTGCCCAGCGGTTCGGCTACACGGCGGGGCAGAACGGGATGATGCTCGGGTTCCTCGGGCTGTGCTCGATCATCACCCAGGGCTTTATCGTGAGGATCCTCCTGAAGCGGGTGACCGAGATCCCGGTCCTGTACGGCGGGCTCGTGGCAACCTGCATCGGCCTGGTGCTCGCGGGCCTGTGCACGCGCCCCTGGATGCTGTACGTGGCGCTCGCGTTCCTCGCCACGGGCTCCGGCCTGGTGAACCCGTCCACGACGGGGCTCATCTCGCTCTACACGAGCCAGGAGGAGCAGGGGCGGGTCCTTGGCATCTTCCGGTCCCTGGGGTCGCTCGCCCGCGCCTTCACGCCCATGCTCGCAGGCGCGGTCTTCTTCGTCTTCGGCGCCACGAGCGTCTTCGTCTGGTCCGCCGTCCTCACGGCACTCACGCTCGCCCTCGCCGCGAGGCTGACCAAACCCGTCCGGTGATGAAGCGCCTGCTTTTCGCTCTTGCAGCGTTGGCAGGCCTCCTCGCCGCCGGGTGCTTCGGCGTCCAGCGCTCGGCCCCGAAGCCGGGCGTCACGCACGTGGGGTCAAAGCCGGTCACCTTGCCCGGCCACCTGATCGGGAACATCCTCGTCGTCGAGGACAGCTGGGACAAATTCGGGCCCTATCACTTCGTCGTCGACACGGGCTCCTCGGTCACCCTCGTCTCTCCCGACATCGCGAAGCGCTACGGCGCATCGGGGTCCCCCCCGCCCGAGGACGAGCCCCAGGTCAGGGTCCGCTCGTCGGAGGGCGGCTTCGCGCGCCTGAAGGCGGTCACCCTGGCGAAGCTCCAGCTGGGGGCGGCAAAGTTCGAGTACGTGCCCGCCCTCGTCTACGACTGCTCCGACCTCTCCGCGCAGTTCGGCGTCCGGATCGACGGCATCCTCGGCTTCCCGCTCTTTCGAAACACCGTCCTGACGCTCGACTACCCGAACGAGCGCATCGTCCTGCGCTCCAAGATCCCCGAGGACGGCATTCCCGGGGAGACCATCCTCTTCAACAACGCCGACAAGATCCCGATGATCCCCATACGCCTCGGCGACCGGGAGTTCGCGGCGCTGATCGACTCGGGAAGCGCCGCCGCGATCGACATCAACCCGGCCGGGCTCTCCCCGGTGTTCGCCTTCGGCCCGGTCGCTGGACCTACCGTGAGCACGCTGGCAGGCGACCGGCCGTCGCGGATCGGGCGCCTTTCCGGGGTCGTCCGGATCGGGTCGTTCGACGTGCCCCAGCCCGTCGCCGAATTGACCGACGAGCTCTCGTCGCTGGGCGGCGGGATCCTCAGCCACTTCACCGTGACCTTCGACCAGCGCCACAACGAGGTCTTCCTGCAGTGCGACGCGGCGGACGCCCTGCGGGTGCCGCCCCTTAGGGGGACGGGGCTGTCCTTCAGGAAGACACCCGCGTACTGGAAGGTGGTCGGCGTCGTCCCGGGTTCGCCCGCCGAGGCGGCCGGCGTCCGCCAGGGGGACCTTGTCACGCGGATCAACGGCGAGCCGGCGACGGCGTGGGACCCCGTGCGCTACGACCGGCTCACCTCGTCCGCGGGCCGCGTCGACTACACGTTCATCGACGGGACCCAGGAGCGCACCCGTACGATAGCCGTGGACGCCCTCGTGCCCTAGCGTGCACCCGGGAGGCCCTGGGTCCTAGTCCCTCTGCAGCAGGAAGGCCGCCGCCCCGTCGTGCCGGTCGATCCAGGGCACCGCGACGACGCTCTTCTTCAGGCTAAGGCCCCGGTTTCGGTCGAGGAACGCCTTGATGACGCCCTCGTTCTCCGCGGCGTCGATGCTGCACGTCGAATACACGATGCGCCCGCCCGGCGCCAGAAGCCGGGTCGCCGCGCCCAGGAGCGCCGCCTGCTGGCGGGCGTGCTTTGCGAAGTCGGCCTCCTGGAGCCTCCACTTCACGTCGACCCGGTGCCTCATGACCCCGGTGTTCGAGCACGGCACGTCGATCAGAATCGCGCCGTATTCGGTGGGGAGCCCGTGCTCCTTCAGGACCTTGCCGGCCCCCTCCAGGAGGTCGGCCTGGACGAGGGCCGCTCCGACCTCGGTCGTTCGCGAAAGGTTCTCCTTTAGCCGGTCGATCCTCGCCGAAGGCAGGTCCATCGCGATGATCCGGCCCGTGCCCATGGCGTCCACGATCAAGAGGCTCTTGCCCCCGGGAGCGGCGCAGAGGTCGAGCACCGTCTCGCCCGCCTTCGGCTCGAGCAGGTCGACCGCAAGCCGGGTCGCCGGGTCCTGCAGGTAGAGCGAGCCGGCCCTAAGGAGCTGTCCCACCTCCGCCCAATGGCCGTGGGGGACCTCGAGGAAGCCCTTCCACTCGGTCGGCTTGAGCCACTCGGGCGCCGGCTTGGCCGGATCGCGCCAGCGCGCGTAGAGCGGCGCGGGGGACTGGTTCCATTCGAGAAGGCGCCGGGTCGGGGCCGCCCCAAGGTCCCTTAGCCAGCGCCTGACGAGCCATTCCGGGTGCGAGAAGTAGTTGGCGAGCACCTCGGCGGGTGCGATGGGGCCCGGAGCCGCCTGCGAGGCGAGGATCGTCGCCATCTTCCTGACGACCGCGTTGACAAGCCCCGACTCCGCGGGGCTTGCGAGCTCCTTGGTACGCTCCACGGCATGGTGGACGATCTTGGCGGCCCGGCCGGGGTCGGCCGCTTCGCCCGCCGAATCGATGAGTTCGAAGGCCGCCACATAGAGTATGGCGCGGGTCACAAACCTCGGGGGATGGGCCACGAGCCCCCCCAGAACCGCCTCAATTCGGCCAAAATGCCTCACCACGCCGAAGACCAGGTGCTGGCAGCGGCCCCTTTCGGCACCCTCCATGCCGGGCGGCAGCGACTCCAGGAGCACGTCAATCCGCTCCCGAAGGTCGAGCCAGCGGGCGATCAGCCGCACAGCGGGCGACCAGGTGTTTTGGAGACTCGGTTTGACAAGCTTGCTCATAATCCATTTTACTCTCCGGTTCACGCGTTCATTTGCGCAACTATGAATTCCGAAGCCGTTTCCGCGCTCCTAGCCAAAAATCCCGCCCTCAAGGCCTCCAAGACCAAGCTTGAGGCCATGAAGCCTGGCGCGTACGTGATCCACAGGAGCTGGGGCTTCGGCCAAATCAAGTCGTTCGACGACACCACCCTGCGCCTGGTCATCGATTTCAAGGGCAAGAAATCCCACGCGATGGACCCGGCGTTCTGCGTTGGAACGATGGAAGTTCTTCCTGACAATCACCTTCTGGTCCGCAAGGAGACCGAGCCGAAGAAGATCCTGGAGCTCATAGCCGACAACCCGGCCCAGCTGATCGTGGAGGCCCTCGAGTCCTACGCGAACAAGGCCACGACGGCCATCGACCTCGAGATCACCCTCTCGCAGGTCGTCGGCGAGGAGAAGTTCAAGAAGTGGTGGGCCGAGGCCCGCAAGGCCGTCGCCAAGGACCCGCGGGTCTCCGTCCCGGAAAAGAAGACGGAGTGCTACATCCTTCGCGAAACGCCCGTTTCCGCCGAGGACGAGATCTTCGACCAGTTCAATTCGACCCGCTCGGCCCGCCGGCGCATCTCGCTCGCAGAGGACTACGCCGCCGCGTCGGCCCACAAGGCCGCGCAGGCCAACCTCTCGGAGGTCCTCAAGGGCGTCGCCGACGCCGTCAAGGACAGCAACCAGCTTGACGCGGCCGAGCGCCTCTACGGCGCCGCGGTGCGCGACCGCATCGCGAAGGCGGCCGGGGCTGACCCCGCGTCCTTCGAGCCGTCCCAGTCCTCCCTGGTCGCCAACCTGAGGGACCTGCCGGCGATCGCCGAGAAGATCCCCGTCCAGTTCCAGTCCCATTTCCTCGAACTGATCAAGGAAACCCACCCCATCGAGTGCCGCGACATCGCCTTCAACCTGCTGAAGGTCTCGCAGGGCAAGTTCACGACGGAGTGCATTAACTTCCTGGTGGAGAATGGGTACTCCGAGGACCTGGCCGCGACCCTCAAGCGCTGGCAGACCGAGCAGAACCTCCGGGCCCCGGTGCTCCTGTGGATCGTCAAGAACCGCCACTCAAAGAAATTCGCAAAGCTCCTGAACGACCTGATCACCCCGAGGCTCCTGAGCGCGATCTTCTTCGCGATCGACTACGAGGCGCTGCAGGCCGCGAGCGCCCGCCGGATCCCGCTCGGGGACATCCTGAGCGACGACACCGAGCTGATCGCCGACCTCCTCTCCACCGCCGACCCCGAGACGGCCCGCGACCTGGCCAACACGCTCCTCCTTAACCAGGGCTTCGAGGAACTGACCAAGAAGTCGCTCCTGGCCCGCTTCATCAAGATCTTCCCGAACATCCAGTCGCTTGTGGCGGCCGACGCTGAGGGCAAGGAGGAGCAGCTGCTCGTCTCGCGCGAGAGCTTCGAGCGCAAGCGCGCCGAGTACGAGGCGATCGTCTCGAAGAAGATCCCCGAGAACTCCAAGGCGATCGCCACGGCCCGCGAGCACGGGGACCTGCGCGAGAACTCCGAGTACAAGATGGCCAAGCAGGACCAGCAGATGCTCATGGCCCAGAAGGGCCAGCTCGAGCGGGAGCTGGCGCGCGCCCGGATCACCGACTTCAAGGACGCCTCGGTCGACCAGGTGAGCGTCGGAAGCGTGGTCGAGGTCAAGGGGCCCGACGGCGCGACCGCCCGCTACTCGGTCCTCGGGGTCTGGGACGGCAATCCCGAGCTGCACATAATCTCCTACAAGACCCCGCTCGGCGCCGCCCTGATCGGCAAGCGCGCGGGTGATTCGGTCAAGGTCAAGATGGGGGCGAGCGAGGATGCCTACTCGATCGTCAGTATCTCGCGCTACGTCTAAGCGGGCGGGGCGCAAGGGATTAGGCGTTGCGTTGGCGCGTCAATTCCGCACGCTCGCGTGAGCCGTGAACACCTCCTGGGATACCCTGAAGATCCTGTCCGACCCCACGCGCCTGCGCCTGATTGCGCTGGTCATGAGGGAGGAGCTCTCGGTGGCCGAGCTCCAGGAGATCCTCGGCATGGGCCAGTCGCGCATCTCCTCGCAGCTGGCGCTGCTGCGCCAGGCGAGCCTCGTCGCCGACCGGCGCGACGGCAAGAAGGCGTTCTATTCGCTCCGCCAGAACCTCCCACCGGGGCAGCTCTCGCTCCTTAGGGCCGCCGTCGACAGCGTCTCGGACCTGGACGTCATCGGGGAGGACGGGCGGCACCTTGACCGCGTTCTCGGCAAGCGCCGCCGGGTCTCCGAGCAGTACTTCAACACGATTGCGGGGCGCCTGGGGCGCAACCACTGCCCCGGCCGCTCGTGGGAGGCGATAGGCCGCCTGGCCCTGAGGCTCGTCCCCAACGTGGTCGTCGCCGACCTGGGGGCCGGCGAGGGCCTCATTTCCCAGCTCCTCGCCCGAAACGCGAAGCAGGTGTGGTGCATCGACAATTCGCCGCGCATGGTGGAGGTCGGCACCGAGCTCGCCCGCAAGAACGACCTGTCGAACCTCACCTACAAGCTTGGCGACATCGAGCAGGTTCCCCTTCAGGACGAGTCCGTTGACCTGGCGATCCTTAGCCAGGCGCTCCACCACGCAATCCACCCCCAGAAGGCGGTCGACGAGGCCCACCGGATCCTAAGGCCCGGAGGCCAGCTCCTCATCCTCGAATTGGCCGAGCACGACTTCGAGAAGGCCCGCGACCTCTATAAGGACCACTGGCTCGGCTTCAAGGAAAGCACGCTGGAGCTCTTCCTGAAGAAGGCGAAGTTCATCAAGATAGAGGTCGCCCCGGTGTCGAAGGAGAGCGTCGAGCCCTTCTTCGAGACGCTCCTTGCGACGGGGACCAAGTCCTGACGGGGTGCCCCGCCCCTACTCCATCTTCAGGTGCTGGCGGTTGAACTCCTGGCACTTGGCGTAGATGTCCTTGGCCGCGGTCATCGACAGGGCCGCGGCCGCAAGGGCCTTCGCCTCCGACATCTTCATCGAGCGAACCAGGAACTTCACGGCCGGGATTAGGGGCGGCGCCATGCTCAGGGAGTCGATGCCCATGCCGAGCAACAGGGGCGCGTAGATGGGGTCCCCCGCCATCTCCCCGCAGACGCTCACCGGCACCTTGAGCAGGTGCGCATCGTCGACGATGCGCTTAAGGGTGCGCAATACCGCCGGGTGCGCCGGCTCGTAGAGGTGCGCGATCCGGTCGTTGCCCCTGTCGATCGCGAGCATGTACTGGATGAGGTCGTTGGTGCCGACGCTGAAGAAATCGCACTGCTTCTCCAGGATATCAATCGTGGCGGCAGCGCTCGGTATCTCGATCATCGCGCCGACCTCCATGGCCTCGTCGAAGGGCTGGCCGCGCGCCCGCAGGTCCGCCTTGCACTCCTCGAGCATGGCGTTCGCGCGCGCCAGCTCTTCGGCGCCGCTGATCATCGGGTACATGAGCTTCACCTTGCCCAGGTTGCTCGCCAACAGGACCGCCCGGAGCTGGTCCTTGAAGATGCCCTGGTTGTCCAGGCAGAACCGGATCGCGCGGTAGCCCATGAAGGGATTGGCCTCCTTCGGGAACAGGTCCGGGTCGGACGCCATCGGCTTGTCCCCTCCCAGGTCGAGGGTGCGTATGATGACGGGGTTCGGCGCCACGCCCTCGACGACCGCCTTGTAGGCGAGGAACTGCTCCTGCTCCGAGGGTATCCGCGAGGAGTTCAGGAAGAGGTACTCGGTCCGGTAGAGTCCGACCCCCATGGCGAAGAACTCCTTAACGAGGTTCACCTCGTCAACCTTCTCGATGTTGGCCATGAGCGTCACGTCGACGCCGTCCAAGGTGACCGCCTTCTGGCGGTTGGCCTCCAGGAGGAGGACCTCGAAGGACTTCTTCTGGGACTGGATCTTCCCGTAGCGGAAGAGCGTCTGCTCCGAGGGGTTGAGGATGACAAGCCCCTCGTAGCCGTCGACGAGCGCCCAGTCGCCGGTCTTCACCCGCTTGGTCAGGTCGCGCACGCCGACGACCGCCGGCACCTGCATGGAGCGCGCCACGATCACCGCGTGGCTCGTCTTGCTCCCCGAGTCGGTGACGATCGCAAGCCCCGAGCCCTTGTCGATCCCCGCGGAGTCCGACGGCGCAAGGTCGTTGGCGACCACGATGCGCCTCTCCACGAGGCGGCTCAGGCTGTTCCTCGCCTCCCCGAGGAGGTTCTGAAGCACGCGCTGCGCGACGTCGCGGATGTCGCCCGCCCGCTCGCGCAGGTACTCGTCGTCGATCTCCGAGAACGCCTGGATGTACTTCTTCGACACCATGTCGAAGCAGGTCTCGATGTTCTTTCCCGTCGTCTCGAACTCCCGGATCGTCTCCGAGATGAGCGCCTGGTCCTCGAGGACCAGCAGGTGGGCGTCAAAGATGAGGGCCTCGTTCTTCCCGAGGCTCTTCTCGACCTCGTCCTGGATCTTCGCGATCTGCTGGCGGGTTACGAGGAGGGCCTTGTCAAACCGCGCGATCTCGTCGAGGCGCTTGTCGGGGTCGACCTGGTAGGCCGGGATCTCGAGCTCGCTCTGCAGGTAGAGGAAGATCTGGCCATAGGCGATGCCCTGCGAGGCGGCGATGCCTTGCACGACGATCTCCTCCTTGTTGCTCGAATCCGATGGCATGGCAGAATTCACAGTCTGGAAACGGTTTCCAGCGCTGTCGAACGATCACGGCCCCACGCGGGGGTTCGGTCAATGCGATTTACCGCGTAAGAACCGCAGGGCGAGCGAGCGCCTCAGGCGATCCGGGTCTCAACGACGAAGGCCGACGCACCCCAGGCCTCGCGGATAAAGCTCACGATCGGCCCGGACTCGACGCTCTCATGCAGAAGCGCAAAGCAGGCGCTCCCGCTGCCGCTTAGCCTGCCGCAGACCCCGAAGCGCTGCCGGACCTGTTCCAGAAGCTCCGGCAGCGCCGGGAACTTGGCAAAGGCGGGCTTCTCCATCGAATTAAAGAGCAGCTCGTCGGCGGGAGCCCCGGCCTTCCCCAGCCAGGCGCCCAGCATGGCCTCCGCCCTCCCCGGGGAGACGTAGCTTCGGGGGGCACCGGCGGCCATCATGGCGTACGCCCAGGGCGTCGGGATGGAGAAGCCGGGCTTGAACACGAGGACCCGCGTGCCGCGGATGCGGCTGTAGGCCTCCTTGGCCAGGGGCTCGGTCACCTCGCCGCGGCCCCTCATGACCACCGGGGCCGCGGATAGGAAGAGCGCACAGTCGGAGCCGACACTCGCCGCCACGCGGGCGAGCCCGGCCTTGTCGAGAGGCCCTCCCGCCAGGGCATTGAGGGCGATCAGGGCCGCCGTGGCGTCGCTGCTTGCCCCGCCAAGGCCCGCCCCCATCGGGATCCTCTTCTCTATCGAGATCCGGGCGCCCGACCGCCATCCGGTCGCCTGGGCGAACGCCGATGCGGCCCTCACAACGAGGTTCGTTGCGTCCACGGGCACCTGGGGGTCGTCGCAGACGACCGACGTCGAATCGGCTTCGTCAACCCGGAGCGTATCCCCCCATACCAGGGGCGCCGCCACGGAGAGGAGGTCATGGTAGCCGTCCGGGCGGCGGCCCGTGACGGCAAGGAACAGGTTGATCTTGGCCGGGGCGGGTGTGGTGAGTGCGCTCAATCCGTCCGGCATCCTCGCCAAAAAATCAATTCACGCCATGATTTTCCGTGTGGCGCTTGCGCGGCAGGCCCCTCACGCTTCCCGTCCCTCCCCGAGGTCCCACCGCCCCCATGTCCCGCACAGCGGCCATTCTCCTAGCAGCAGGCGCAGGAAAGCGCATGGCGGGAGCCGTGCGCGACAAGGTGCTCGCCCCCCTCGCGGGCCAGCCGGTGTTCGCCCATTCGGCGGCGGCGTTCGCCGCGAGCGGCGTCGCGGACTTCTACGCCGTGGTGTACCGGGACCGCTCCCAGATGACGGCCCTCTCGGCCTTTGCGCCCACGCCCTCGATCCTCATCAAGGGGGGGCGGGAGCGCCAGGACTCGGTGGCCGCGGCCCTGGCCGCTATCCCCGGGGACATCGACTACGTCTTCATCCACGACTGCGCGCGGCCGCTGATCCTCCCGGAGCAGCTCGTCGCGCTCCACAAGATCGTGCGCAGGGAGGATGCCGTCGTCCTGGCGCACCGCGTGACCGACACGATCAAGGAGCACAGCGGCGACGGCCGGCTGCGCACCCTTGACCGCACGCGCCTCTGGGCCATGGAGACGCCGCAGGTTTTCTCAAAGGCCCTGATCCTGCGCGCCTACGCCCTCGTCGCAAAAAGGAGGCTTCGGATCACGGACGACGCCTCCGCGGTGGAGCTCCTCGGACACCCGGTCGCGCTCCTGGAGAACCTCCATCCGAATCCGAAACTGACGCTCCCGAAGGACCTGGCCCACATGGAATTCCTGTTGGCTCCCGCGCCCTGAGGCGATAGGGTGCCTCCATGTCCCTTCGTATTGGCCACGGATACGACATTCACCGCACGGTCGCGGGCCGCCCGCTCGTCCTTGCCGGCGTCACGTTCCAGTCGGACTTCGGCCTGCTCGGCCACAGCGACGCGGACTGCGTCACCCACGCGATCTGCGACGCGTTCCTCGGGGCCGCGGGTCTTCCCGACATCGGGAACTTCTTCCCCGACACGGATCCCACCTGGCTCGGGGTCGACTCCCAGATCCTCCTTAGGCGCGTCGTGCAGGTCATCAGGGAGAGCGGCTGGGAGCCGGTCAATGTCGACGCGACCGTCATCGCGGAGAAGCCCCGGATATCGCTGCGGATAAGCGACATGAAGGCGGCCCTGGCGTTCTCCACCGGGCTTCCGACAGCCTCCATAGGGATCAAGGCCACCACCAACGAGGGAATCGACGACCTCGGCCGGGGTCTGGCTATCGCAGCGCACGCCGTGGCGCTCATCGAGCGGATATGAGGCCCGGGGTTGCGGCGCTTGCAGCCCTCGTTGCGGCTAGCGTGGCGCTGGACGGCTGCTCCCGGGGGGCCAACGTGCGCTCCGGGGACGCCAGCCAGGTGCTCCACCGGAGCATTGGCCCGGAGCTGGCCGACCTGGACCCGCACATGGCGACCCAGACGAACTACTACACGGTCCTGTCCGCGCTCCTGGAGGGCCTGGTGTCCGAGGACCCCCTGGACCTCAAGCCCGTCCCCGGCGTCGCCGAGCGCTGGGACGTCTCCCCGGACGGGCTCAGCTACACCTTCCACCTTCGCGAGGATGCCCGGTGGTCGAACGGTGACCCGGTCACGGCCGAGGACTTCATAGGCTCCTGGCGCAGGATGCTCACCCCGTCGCTCGGCGCGACGAACGCAAGCCAGCTCTACCTGATCGGGGGCGCGGAGGCCTTCAACAAGGGGGACTCCGATTTCTCGCAGGTGGGCCTGAGGGCGACGGACAGCCACACCCTCGCCGTGACACTCGAGCACCCGGCGCCCTGGTTCCTTTCGCTCCTGAGCTCTCCGGCGTGGCTTCCCGTCCACCTGAAGACAATCGAGAAATACGGCGCCGTCGCGCAGCGCGGCAACCCGTGGGCCGTTCCGGGCAGGTGGGTCGGCAACGGACCCTTTGACCTGGTGGCGTGGCACCGGGGCCAGGAGATCGTCGCCCGCAGGTCCGAGACCTACTGGGACGAGGCGCACGTGCGCCTTCGAGAGATCCATTTCCACGTCTACGACTCCATCGACGCCGAGGAGCGCGCGTTCCGAGCGGGCCAGATCCACATCACGGAGACGATCCCACCGGACAGGATCGACACCTACCGCAGGGACTCCCCCGAACTCCTGAGGGTCGATCCCCTGCTCGGCACCTATTTCATCAGGGTGAATGTCCGCCGCCCCGGCCTAAGCGACGCCCGCATCCGCCAGGCGCTCTCCCTCGCCGTGGACAGGACGGCGATCGTCGAGCGGATCCTTCGGGGAGGACAAAGGCCCGCCTTCGCGTTCACGCCGCCGGGCATTGGGGGTTACGCGCCCGACGCCTCCCAGGCCTTCCAGATCGACGAGGCAAAAAGGCTCCTCGCGCAATCGGGGCACCCCGGCGGCGCGGGCCTGCCCGCCTTCGAGCTCCTCTACAACACCTCCGAGAGCCACCGCACCCTCGCGGAGGCGGTCCAGGAGATGTGGCGCCGAGACCTCGGCATCCAGGTCGTCCTTGTGAACGAGGACGTGAAGGTGACCGAGGAGGCGCGCAGCTCGGGCAAGTTCGACCTCCTTCGCTCGGCGTGGATCGCCGACTACGAGGACCCCTCGGCCTTCCTCGACATCTGGAGGAGCGACAGCGGCAACAACTTCACGGGCTGGTCCAATGCCGACTACGACGGCCTGCTCTTCACGGCCGCGAGGACCGCCGACGCGGCCGCCCGCAACGCGCTCTTCGCCAAGGCGGAGAGGCTCCTTCTGGCCGAGGCGCCCATCATCCCCATCTACCATTACACCCATGTCTTCCTGATTCGGCCCTCCGTCCACGGCTGGAATCCGACGCTCCTTGACCACCACCCGTACAAGGGCGTCTGGCTCGGAGGGCACTAGGACAGCGCCCGAAACCCATTTGCAACAATCCGCGCCTTGCGTGGGCGGGCCCCCGCAGCCAGCGTGCCCGGATGCGCACACTGCTCTCCCTTGCCGCCGTCGTTGCCGGAATCTGGCTGCTGTACCTCGGCTATGAGCGCCAGGAGTCGATCGCAGGCAAGGCGGCCGACTCGATCTCGAAATTGGGCCAGAAGATCGACGGCGGCGACCACATGACCACGCAGGCCAAGTACTACGTGGCCGGCTCGGTTCTTCTCGTCGGAGGCGCGCTCGGCCTGGGGATTGTCAGGAAATGACGCCGCGGGCGCGCCAGCGCTTCATGGCCGCGCCCGTCGCCGAAGCCTCGCAGGACTCGATTGCGGAGCGCGCGCCCGCAAAGACGATGTCGCCGCCGCTTCGTCCCCCGCCCGGGCCCAGGTCGATGATCCAGTCGGCGAGGTTGATGACGTCCAGGTTGTGCTCGATCACGAGGATCGTGTTCCCGGCGTCGCGCAGCTTGAACAGCAGGTCCATCAGCTTCTGGATGTCGACCCAGTGCAGGCCCGTCGTCGGCTCGTCCAGGACGTAGAGAGTCGGCCCCTGCTGGCGCTTGCTTAGCTCGAGCGAGAGCTTCAGGCGCTGGGCCTCGCCTCCGGAGAGCGATACGGCTGATTGGCCGAGCGCCAGGTAGCCCAGGCCGACCGCATCGAGCGTCTGGAGCTTGTCGAGGACGCGCGGGATGTTCCTGAAGAGCTGGATCGCCTCGCGCACCGTCATGTCGAGGACGTCCGCGATCGACTTGCCGTGGAAGAGGATCTCGAGCGTCTCGCGGTTGTACCGCCTGCCGCCGCAGCTCGTGCACGGAGCGTACGCGTCGGCCATGAACTGCATGTCGAGCTTGATGTAGCCGTCGCCCTGGCAGCGCTCGCAGCGCCCGCCCCGGACGTTGAACGAGAACCGGCTCGCCTTGTAGCCGCGCACCCGTGCGAGCGGCACCTGCGCGAAGAGGTCCCTTAGGAGGTCGAGCAGGCCCACGAACGTCGCCGGGTTCGAGCGCGGGCTGCGCCCGATCGGGTCCTGGTCGACCTGGACCAGCTTGTCGAAGAAGTCCAGGTTCTCGATGTGGCGGTGCTTGCCGGGGACGGTCTTCGCCCCGTTCAGGCGCCGGGCGGCAGCGGCCGCGAGGACGTCGTTGACGAGGGTGCTCTTTCCGGAACCCGAAACGCCCGTGACGCACGTGAGCAGCCCCACCGGGAAGCGCGCGTCGATGCCCCGCAGGTTGTGCTCCCGCGCCTCGCGCACGGTCAGCCATTCTCCCGTCGGGGCCTTGGTCGCGGCATCCTTCTGGACCGACATCTTGCGGGCCAGGAACGGGCCCGTCTGCGACTCTCGCGCGGGACGCCGGGCGCATTCGGCGGGGGTGCCCTGGAAGAGGAGCCTGCCCCCCTCGACGCCGGCCTCGGGCCCGAGCTCGATGATCTCGTCGGCCGCCCACATGGTCTCCTCGTCGTGCTCGACGACAAGGACCGTGTTGCCCCGGTCGCGCAGGCCCTTCAGCTGGTCAAGGAGCCTCTCATTGTCCTTCGGGTGGAGCCCGATGCTCGGCTCGTCGAGGACGTAGATGACGCCGATAAGCCCCATGCCGAGCTGCGTCGCAAGCCGGACGCGCTGGGCCTCGCCGCCCGAAAGCGTCGCATAGTCCCGGTCGAGGTTCAGGTAGCCCAGTCCCGTGTCCAAAAGAAAGCGGAGCCTGCGCTCGATCCCCACCACGACCTCGCGCAGCGCCTCGACGGGGCCAAGCGAGGTGACAAGTCCCTCCGCAAAGGCGTGGGCCGCGGCAATGTCCATCGCCATGAAACCCGGGAAGCCGAGCTTGGCACCGGCCGAGTCGATACGGACGCAGGCGCTTCGCTTGTTCAGCCGCGATCCCCCGCACTCCGGGCAGGGTCCCGAGACCATGAAGGTCGAAAGCCGCGCCTGGAACCCCTCGCTTTCGGTGTCGCGGAAACTGTGCTCGATGTCCGAGAGGATGCCCGCGAACGGCATCGCCTTCGCCTCGCGCATCCGCCGCAGCTTGAAGGCAAACAGCCTCTCGCCCGTCCCCTCAAGGAGGGCCGTGCGGGTCTCCTCGGGAAGGTCCTTCCAGGGGGTTTCCGGGTCGAAAGGCAGCTGTTCGGCCAGCTGCTTCAGGATCGCGTTATGCTTGATGATCAGGTTCTTGCCGCCTATCCGCCACGGCTTAATCGCCCCCCCTCGGACGGATTTCTCGGTATCGGGGATGACCAGCTCGGCAACGGGCCTAAGCTTCCTGCCCAACCCGCCGCACGCCGGGCACGCACCCTCGGGGTTGTTGAACGAGAAATGGCGCGGCGTGAGCCTTTCGAAGATGTCCCCGCAGGTGTCGCAGGCCAGGTGCTGGCTCAGCCCCAGTTCCTTCCAGGGCGAGTCCGCCGAGTTCTGGGAAAGCACGATGGCCCGGTCGCTCCCCTCGCGGAACGCCAGCTCCAGGGAGTCGGCGATCCTGCTGCGGTGCTCCTCGCCGGCAACGAGCCTGTCCACGATGACGTCCACGGGAAATTCGGACGCCCCGGACGGGACCAGGTTCGGCTCGTCCAGCTCCCGGATCGCGCCGCCCAGGCGCACGCGCTGGAAGCCGCGCTGCCTGAGCCTCGGCAGCTCGTCCCGAAGCACGCTCGGCCTCGCCCTTAGGACCGGCGCCAGGATCATGATCCTGTGGCCCGGGCACTCGGCGAGGATCCGGTTGACGTTGTCGTCAAGCGAGCGGCGGACGACCCGCCCGCCGTCCTTCGGGCAGACCTGCTCGCCGGCGATCGACCACAACAGGCGCGAGTAGTCGGAAACCTCGGAGACCGTGGCGATCGTCGTCCTCGGCGACACGTTGCCGGTCCTCTGCTCGATGGCCAGGACGGGCGAGAGCCCGTGGATGAAGTCGACGTCGGGGCGGCTGAGCTGGTCGAGCACCTGGCGGGCCTGGGTGGAGAGGCTCTCCATGTACTTCCGGTAGCCCTCGGCATAGATCGTGTCGAAGGCGAGGGACGATTTCCCCGATCCGCTGGGGCCCGTGATGACCACGAACTTCCCTCGGGGAATGCGAATATCCAAGTTCTTTAGGTTGTGCTCACGGGCACCTTTTATGTGGATGTGGGTTGCCGCCTCCATGATCGCAAACCTCAAACGTATCCAAAAACGCCCCGGCGCAAACGCAATCGGCCGGATTCTCCCCTGGTGCGGCGCGCTTGTGGTGGCGTTGGCGCTCGCTGCGATCGCGCCCGCCCAGGACGTTCCCGCGGTCGCTCTGCGCAACGGCGAGTCCCTTACCTACAGCGTTCGCTGGGGCTTCATCCCTTCGGTCGGAAGGATCAAGATTACCGCCGACTTGATCGGCAATGACAGCGAGGCGGTGTTGCGGGTAACCACGACGACGTGGACGTGGGGGCTCGCCAGGGGGCTCTTCGCATTCGACGGGCGCGGCGAGTCCGTCTACGACGCGAAGTCCGGGCTCCTGCTCTCGACGAGCGAATGGAGCTCGTACCGAAACAAGGAGATCAAGAACTCGATCACCTTCAACTACGGCAAGATGTCGGCCAAGTTCAGCGACGACATCCACCCGGAGAAGTCCCACGAGTTGGCGATGCCCGAGGGCTACCCGTCCGACCTCATCCTCGCCCTCATCAGGACGCGCTACTGGAACCTTGCACCGGGCCAGGCGCGCGACGCCCTGGTCATCTTCCAGGACCAGTTCTACCCGCTCACGATCCGACCCGAGCCCGACCCCGACATCATCTTCACCGCCATGGGGTTCTTCAAGACCCAGGTCCTGGTGCCGACGATGGAGAAGACGCCGCCCAAGGGCATGTTCAAGCGGGGGTCGACCGTCCGGGTATGGATCGAGACCGATGACGCCCGGCACTTGCCGGTGCGTTTTGAGGTGGGATTTCGCTTCGGAACAGGCACGGCGACCCTGATCGAGTACCAGCCGCCAAAATAGCCTTGCTTTGACCTTTCCAAAACGGCTTAGTCAGCGGTTTTATTTCATGAAAGCCACTATCAAAACCCAAGGGCAGCAGTTCACCATTACGGAGGGGGACATCCTCATCGTGAACCGCTTTCCAAACACCGAGGCGGGCGCGACCGTCGAGATCAAGGACGTGCTGACGGCCGGCGAAGGCGCAGACTTCAAGGTCGGCAGGCCCACGCTGCCCGGGGCCCTGGTTTCGGCCAAGATCCTCGAGAACAAGCGCGGCGATAAGGTCATCGTATTCAAGAAGAAGAAGCGTAAGGGGTACGAGCGCAAGCAGGGCCACCGCCAGGAGCTTTCTGTCATAAAGATCGAATCTATCAAAATCTGAGGAGAACCACGTCATGGCGCACAAGAAGGGTCAGGGTACATCTGTCAACGGCCGCGAGAGCCATTCCAAGCGTCTTGGCATCAAGATGTTCGGTGGGGAGAAGGTCATCGCCGGCAATATCATCGTCCGCCAGCGCGGCACGAAGCATCATCCCGGCAAGAATGTCGGAGTCGGCCGCGACTGGACGCTCTTCGCGCTCAAGGACGGCGTCGTGAAGTTCGACAAGGTCCATCGCAAGGTGTCGGTCGTTCCGGCGGTCTAAGACCGCCAGGCGGACAGCCGTGTCCGAGCGCTCCGAAGAACTGCGGCGTCAGCGCGACGCCCTTCTGGAGCAGCTGGCCCGGATAGAGAGGGAATTGGGCGCCGAGGAACGTAGGGGACTGCCCCCTTCCGGGATTGAGCCTCCGCCGCAGGGTCGCCATCCGGAACCCGCCGACGACCGCGACGCCGAGGCCATCCTTGCGGAATACCGCGAGCCCGCGGGGTCGATAGCCTCGAACACGAAGTTCGGCTGCGTTCTCTATTTCATCCTCGCAATGGGACTCCTGGCCCTGGCCGTCGCCGCCTTCTACCTCTTCTCGCGGGCCAGCAGGCCCCATTAGGCGGCTGCGCCCTTCAGGTCACTGCGGGGTAGCTGCCGAGCCATTTCACGACGGGGCAGAACTTCGTCAGTTCCCCAAGGGCCGCCTTCATCGCGGGATCCTCATAGTGGCCGGTCACATCGATGAAGAAGTAATAGTCCCACGGGCGCTTCTTGCTCGGGCGCGACTCGATCTTCGAGAGGTTGATCCCGCGCTTGCCGAAGGGCATCAGCATCTTGAGGAGGGAGCCCGAATGGGAGGCCGCCTCGTCCCCGAGCGAGATGAGGAAACTCGTGATGTCCTTTCCTCCCCCGACGGGCCCGGCCGGCTTGCGTCCCAGGACAAAGAACCTCGTCGTGTTGTCGGCCTTGTCCTGGATGTTGCGCACGAGGACGGGCACGCCGTGGAACGCGGCCGCGGTCTCGCTCGCCACGGCCGCCGCCTTCGGGTCCTCCTTGGCGATCTGCGCGGCCCTCGTCGTGCTCGGCGCCTCGACCAGCTGGGCGTGGGGCAGGTGCCTCTGCAGCCAGTGCCGGCACTGGGCCAGCGCCTGGTCCTTCGAGTACACCCTCTCTATCTTGTCCAGGGGCGAACGGGAGATGAGCGCATGCGCAATCTCCATGTAGATCTGGCCGACAATCTTCAGGTCGCTCTCGACGAAGCTGTCGAGCGCCTCGCGCACGCTTCCCTCGGTGGAATTCTCGATGGGGATGACGGCGTTGTCCGCCTCGCCCTTGACGACCGCGGTGAAGATGTCCTCGATCGTGCCCATCGAGTGGTAGTCGACGCTTGCCCCGAACTTCTTGATCGCCGCCGTGTGCGTGTTGCTCGCCTCGGGCCCCAGGTAGGCGACCAAAAGGGGCTTCTCCAGGGCGATCGCAGCGGACATGATCTCCCGGTAGATGGCGCGCAGCGCCTCGTTCTTGATCGGCCCCTCGTTGTGGGCGCACACCTTGCGGATGACGGCGTCCTCGCGCTCGGGGACATAGATCTCCCCGCCGGCCTTGCGCTTGATCTTGCCGATCTCGGCCGCGAGGGCCAGGCGCTTGTTCACCAGCTCGACAAGCTTCTTGTCGAGGTCGTCTATCTTCTTCCGGATCGGGACCAGGTCCATCAGGGTGCTGCGGGCTCCTGCGCGGGCGCCACCGCCGCCGCCTCGGGGGCGTCGGGCGCGCCGAGGGCCAGCTCGTCAAGGCCCATGTCCGCGTCGTTGGGCGTGTGCCCGGCTGTGTTGCCCTTGAGCCAGTCGTCTATCTGGCGCGACGAGAGCACGTCGGAGGCGGGGAGCTCGTCGAGCGACTTCACTCCCACGAACTCCAGGAAATGGTCCGTAGTCCCGTACTGGATCGGGCGCCCGGGCAGGTCCGCCCGGCCCACGACGCAGATCAGGTCGCGCTCGAGGAGCTTGGCGAGGCCCGCGTCCGCGGACACGCCGCGCACGGACTCGATCTCGGAGCGGGTCACGGGCTGGCGGTAGGCGACGACGGCCAGGGTCTCGACCGAGGACTGGCTCAGCTTCACGGGCGGAGGCTCCTCGCGAAGGATGCGGATCCAGCGCGCGAACCGGGGGTGCGTCGCCAGGCGGTAGCCCGACGCCCCGTCGACAAGCGCGAGCCCGTCGTCGGCCGCGGCGAGCTCGGCCGCGATCTCGTCCATGGTCTCGCGGATCTGAGCGGCGGTCACGAGCGACGGGACCTCCTCGTAGAGGTCAGGGGAGTCGGGCGGCTCGGCGGGGGCATCCGCGGCCTCCGCCAGGGGCGCCGCGGGCGCCTCGGCCGGGGCCGCCTGCCGGTGGAACCGTTCAAAGGCCGCCTGGATGTCCTTGATCGCCAGCGGCTGGCTTGAGGAATAGAGGAGCGCCTTGAGCACTTTTTTCAGGTTGAACGCCATGCGAGGGATCGTGGACGAGTGAATGGCCTGCCCGTCTAGCCATGCAACCACGAAAACACCGCTTGCCCGCGTCCCGGCGCTGTGGTGTCCTCGCAGTTCGTCCATGAGCGCCTCAAAAGCACCGCTGCGGCGGCATTCCTCGATCATCGTAGACGGACCCGACCGGTCCCCCAACCGCTCCATGCTGAGGGCCGTCGGGTTCTCCGACGCGGACTTCGGCAAGCCGATCGTCGGCGTCGCCTCGACGTGGAGCATGGTGACCCCCTGCAACATGCACATCGACCAGCTCGCCCGAGACGCGGCGGCGGGCGCCGACTCGGCCGGCGGCAAGGCGATCATCTTCGGCACCATCACCGTCTCCGACGGGATCAGCATGGGAACCCCGGGCATGCGCTACTCGATGGTGTCGCGCGAGGTGATCGCCGACTCGATCGAGACGGTCTCGGCGGCGGAGGGATTCGACGCCGTGGTCGCCATCGGCGGCTGCGACAAGAACATGCCGGGGTGCATGATGGCGATCGCCCGCCTCAACCGCCCGGCGGTCTTTGTCTACGGCGGGACCATCCTTCCCGGCATCCACCCCGGGACAAAGAAGGAATGCGACATCGTCTCGGTCTTCGAGGCCGTCGGGCAGCACTCGGCCGGCAAGCTCGACGACAAGGGCCTCAACCTGGTCGAGGCCTGCTCCATCCCGGGCCCGGGCTCGTGCGGCGGCATGTACACGGCGAACACGATGGCCTCGGCCATCGAGGCGATGGGCATGAGCCTGCCCAACAGCTCGTCGCAGCTGGCGATCGGCGCCGAAAAACGCGATGATTGCCGGCGCGCGGGCGAGGCCGCCCTCTCGCTCCTAAAGGCGGGTATCCGGCCGAGCGACATCATCACCCGCAAGGCCTTCGAAAACGCCATCACCGTCGTGATCGCGCTCGGCGGCTCCACGAACGCGGTCCTCCACCTGCTGGCCATCGCCCACTCCGCCCAGGTCAGGCTCTCGATCGACGACTTCACCCGAATCGGCAAGAAGGTCCCCGTGCTCGCCGACCTGAAGCCCTCGGGCAAGTACGGGGTGTCCCACCTCGTGCGCATAGGGGGGCTGCCGCCCCTCATGAAGATGCTCCTGGATGCCGGCCTCCTGCACGGCGAGTGCATGACGGTCACCGGGAAGACCGTGGCCGAGAACCTGCGCAACGTTAAGCCCTACCCCGCCGACCAGGACGTCATCCGCCCCCTCTCCAACCCCATCAAGCCCGACAGCCACCTGCGCATCCTCTATGGGAACCTGGCCCCGGGAGGCGCCGTCGCCAAGATCACCGGCAAGGAGGGCCTCAGGTTCACCGGCAAGGCCATCGTCTTCGAGTCCGAGGAGGCGGCCCTGGCGGCGATCCTCGGCGGCCGGGTCAAGGCAGGCCATGTGATCGTCATCCGCAACGAGGGGCCGGTCGGCGGCCCGGGGATGCGTGAAATGCTGGCGCCGACGAGCGCCGTCATGGGCAAGGGCCTCGGCAACGATGTCGGACTCATCACCGACGGGCGCTTCTCCGGCGGCAGCCACGGTTTCGTCGTGGGCCACATCACGCCCGAGGCCGCCGTGGGGGGGCCGATCGCGATCGTCAGGAACGGAGACCCGGTGACGATCGATGCCGTGGGCAACTCGATCACGCTCGGTCTGCCCGCGAAGGAATTCAAGGCGCGCATGAAGGCCTGGCGGCCAAAGGCACCCAAGGAGACGCGGGGCGCGCTCGCCAAGTACGCCCGGCTCGTGACGAGCGCCTCCGAGGGAGCCGTAACCGACAAGAACCCACCCCGATGACCTGGAACCGCTTCAAGGAACACCGCTACCCCTACGAGGACCTGGGGGTCGCGCTCGACATCAGCCGCATCCCCTTCCCCGAGGGCTACCTTGCCTCCATGGAGGCGAGGATGCAGGAGGCCTTCGCGAGGATGTCCGAGCTCGAAGGGGGCGCCATCGCCAACCCAAGCGAGAAGCGCATGGTCGGCCACTACTGGCTGCGCGCCCCGAAGCTTGCCCCGACCCGGGAGATCTCCGACGAGATCTCGGACACGGTAGCCTCCATCAAGGCCTTCGCGGCCAAGGTGCATTCCGGGACCATCTCCGGGCCGAAGGGACCGTTCACCCACCTGCTCGTGATCGGGATCGGCGGGTCGGCGCTCGGGCCCCAGCTGGTGAGCCATGCGCTCGGCCAGCCCGGCAGGGACCGGATGAAGGTCCACTTCTTCGACAACACCGATCCCGACGGCATCGACTACGTCCTTGCGGGCCTGGCCCCGAGCCTCGCCCAGACGCTCGTCGTCACCATCTCGAAGTCGGGCGGCACCATCGAGACGCGCAACGGCCAGCTTGAGGCCGCCGCGGCCTTCAAGGCCGCGGGCCTCGCCTACCCCGGCCATTTCGTGGCCGTAACGGGCGCCGGCTCGAAGCTCGACCAGCTCTCCCAGAAGGAGGGGTGGCTTGCCCGCTTCCCCATGTGGGACTGGGTCGGGGGCCGCACGAGCGAACTCTGCGCGGTCGGGCTCCTGCCCGCGGCGCTCCAGGGGATAGACATCGACGCGATGCTCGCGGGCGCCGCGGCCATGGACAGCGTGACCCGCAGGCCCGTGACCCGGGAGAACCCCGCCGCACTCCTCGCCCTCATGTGGTATTTCTCGACGGACGGCCGCGGATCCAGGGACATGGTGGTGCTGCCCTACAAGGACAGGCTCCTCCTCTTCTCCCGGTACCTGCAGCAGCTCGTCATGGAGTCGCTCGGCAAGGAATTCGACCTGGACGGCCGCGTCGTCAACCAGGGCATCGCCGTCTACGGCAACAAGGGATCGACCGACCAGCACGCCTACGTCCAGCAGCTTCGCGAGGGCGTGAAGAACTTCTTCGTCACCTTCATCGACGTCCTGCGGGACCGCGCGGGCAAGGGCCAGGAGGTGGAGCCCGGGATCACGACCGGCGACTACCTCCACGGCTTCTTCCTCGGGACGAGGGATGCCTTGAGCGAGAAGGACCGCTGGTCCATCACGCTCACGCTCCCGGACGTATCGCCGCACACGCTCGGGATGGTGATCGCACTCTACGAGCGCGTGGTCGGGCTCTACGCCGTGCTCGTAAGGGTCAACGCCTACGACCAGCCCGGGGTGGAGGCCGGCAAGAAGGCCGCCACCGGGGTGATCGCGCTCCAGCTTCGCCTGGTCGAGGCGCTGCGCGCCTCGCCGGGCAAGGCGTTCACGGCCGAGGCGCTTGCCGCCCAGGTTGGAGGGAACCCGGAGACCGCGTTCAAGGTCCTTGAGCACCTTGCCGCCAACGGCTCGGTCCGCCTCAATCGCGGAAAACCATGGTTCGAATCGACCTACTCCATTTGACTACAGCCGACTTGCTTCCCGCCCAAGTGGGCCTAATTTCCTCCCCAGAATGAATACGCCCATGAAACGCGTGACCGCGCTGGTCCTTGTCCTCCTCGGATCCATGCTCGCCGGCTGCGCGTCTGATTCCCCTGTGGCTTCCTCCATACCCTGGAACCAGCCTGCGGACTGGGAGGGACAGATCCCGGGCATGAGCGGCAGCGGCAGCCAAGTGCATTGAGTCCCGAGCCGACGAACCCGTCGCTCACGGCCCAGCCGGGCCACCTCTACGTCGTCGCGACGCCGATCGGCAACCTCTCCGACCTGACGGACCGCGCCCGGGCAATACTCTCCTCCGCCGACGTCGTCGCGTGCGAGGACACGCGAACGACCGGCATCCTTCTCGGGCACATCGGCGCGCGGCGCGAGCTTGTCGCCTACCACGAGCACAATGAGGTCGAGGCGGCCGAGCGCATCGCGGACTCGATCAGCGCGGGAAAGTCGGTCGCGCTCGCCTCGGACGCCGGCACGCCCGGCCTAAGCGACCCGGGCTTCCGGATCGTCAGGGCCTGCCGAAGGCGCGGGATTCCCGTCGTGCCGGTCCCGGGGCCGGTGGCCTTCGCCTCGGTGCTCTGCGCAAGCGGCCTGCCCACGAACGGCGTCCTCTTCGCGGGGTTCCTCGCCCCAAAGTCCTCGGCGCGCGTCGCCTTCTACGAGAGGCACAGGGACTTCGGCTACACGATCGCCCTCTACGAGAGCTGCCACAGGATCCAGAAGGCCATGGACGACATCGTGACGGTGCTCGGGCCCGGCCGCGTGGTGTGCGTGGCCAAGGAGGTGACGAAGCTCCACGAGACCTTCTGGGTTGGGGCCGCCTTCGACGTCAGGGACCAGCTCGCCAAGGCGAGCCTCAAGGGGGAATTCACGCTCCTGATTGCTCCGGCGGACTACGAGCTGTAGCGCACCTTGCAATGAGAGCAGCCGTCATCGACGTGGGAAGCAACTCGATCAAGCTCCTGGTCGCCGACCGCGGCTCCGGCGGCGAAATCGTCGAGGTGTTCTCCCGGACGCTCGAGGTCCGGATCGGCTCCGGGATCGGCTCGGATAGGCCGAGCCTTGGGCCCGAGGGCATGGAGCGCGGCGTCGCGGCGATCGCGGCCCTCGTGTTCGAGGCCCGGGGCCTGGCCGCGGGTCTGGTCAGCGCGGTCGCGACGAGCGCCGTCAGGGACGCCTCCAACGGCGAGGAGTTCCGCGGGCTCGTGAGGTCCGCCACAGGGATCGAGCTGCGCATCCTCTCGGGCCTCGAGGAGGCCGACGGCATCGGCCGGGGCCTCACGACGGACCCGGCGCTAGGGGACCTTGCCGACTTCAACGTCTACGACCTCGGGGGCGGAAGCCTGGAGTGCCTCTGCTTCCACCAGCGGCGGGTCGAGCGCGCCGTGAGCCTTCCCCTGGGCTGCGTGAGGCTGACCGAGCGCTTCGTGCGGTCCCCCTCCCTCCCCCTTGGTGACGCGGAGGCCTCCGCAATCAGGCGGCACGTCGAGGAGGTCCTCTCCGCATCCGGGTTCCCCGTCGCGGTTCCGCCCGGCGTCGCCGTGGTCGGGACGGGGGGCACCCTGACGACGGCACGCGCGATCCTTGCATCTGCGGCCGGCGCCTCCCTTGAGCAGTCGCCGGCGCTCGTGAGCGTCGTGCAGTTGCGCCAGCTCCTTGCGAGCGTCGCCTCCGCGGACCTCGCCGGCCGAAGGGCGGTCCCCGCGCTTCCCCCCGGGCGCGCGGATGTCTTTCCGAC
This sequence comes from uncultured Opitutaceae bacterium, assembly GCA_964414785.1. Classification (GTDB taxonomy): domain Bacteria; phylum Verrucomicrobiota; class Verrucomicrobiia; order Opitutales; family Opitutaceae; genus Palsa-1447. Next base: position 1,954 of record CAYPXZ010000043.1, on the reverse strand, counting down.
CGCCCTCGTCACCCTCCTGGCGGTGGCCGATGCAGGCGGCATAAGCGGCTATCGGCACTCGCTGCGGAACCTGCGGTGGGGGCTAGCCGCCGAACTGCTTTCCTAGCCCAGGGGGCGGCAGCCCTTAGGCGAGGCCCTTCTCCATCTGGGGCAGGAACCTCTCCACCCCGTCCATCGGCGCCGGGACGCGCCCCACCCTGGCAGCCCCCATCGCCAGGTAGAAGCCCTCCGCATTGGGGTCGGACTCGATGACGAGGACCCCCGCGCCGGCGGCCCGCGCCACGGCCTCGGCATGGCGAAAGAGCGCCCGCCCGACGCCCTTGCCCCATGAGGCGGGCCGCACCCAGAGGTGGTCGATCCTGGCCTCGCCTAGGCCCATGCGAAGCGAGCAGAAGCCCACGACATCCGGCCCCTCAACCGCCGAGAAGGTCGGATGCTCCGCGATGAATGCCGGCGTGATCGTCAGGGTGCTCGCCCACTTCTGGATCCAGGGCTCGGGGTAGCCCCATTGCCGCTTCGCCTCGAAGGCGATCGAGGAGAGAACCTCGGAGTCCTGCGTCCGTGAACGGACGATCCGCATGGGTTCAGCCCTTCTTCAGGGCCCTTATCTGCGCCTTGAAGTCCGCCGGAAGCGGCGCCTCGAGGTTGAGCGTCTTGCCGGTCTTCGGGTGGACCACCGACAGGCGCGCCGCATGCAGCATCACCCTTCCCGGGTCCCGCTTCATCCTCGTGTTCGCCTTCCAGCCGTAGGCCGAGTCCCCAAGGAGGGGGTGCCCGATCGAGGAAAGGTGCACGCGGATCTGGTGGGTGCGCCCCGTGTGGAGCGTGCACTTGAGGAGCGCAGCCAGGTCCCCGTAGCGCTCGACGAGGACCCAGTCGGTCCACGATGCCCGGCCGCCGTGGCCCTCCTCGACGACCGCCATCTTGTGGCGGTGCCTCGGATTGCGCCCGATCGCCTTCTGGACGGACCCGCTCATCAGCCTCGGCACCCCGGAGACGAGGGCGACGTATTCCTTCATGACGGTGCGCTCGGCGAACTGCTTGGCGAGTTCACGGTGCGCCTGGTCCGTCTTTGCAACGATGATGACGCCCGAGGTCTCCCGGTCCAGGCGGTGGACGATGCCGGGCCTCTCCACCCCGCCGATCCCGCTCAGGCTGCCGGCGCAGTGGGCCAGGAGCGCGTGGACAAGGGTGTCCTCGCGCGTGCCCGCACCCGGGTGCACGACCATTCCCGCCGGCTTGTTGATCGCAAGGAGCGACTTGTCCTCAAAGAGGACGTCCAGCTTGATCTTGACCGCCCTTAGCTCGGCGGAGACGACGTCGGCGAAGGAGAATTCCAGCACGTCGCCGGCATGCACCGAGGCCGAGCGCTCGAGCGGCTTACCGCGCAGCTTCACCAGGCCCGCGTCAAACGAGCGCTGGAAGGCCACCCGGCTGTGCTCGGGGAAGGCCATGGCGAGGGCCTTGTCCGCCCGCGCGGTGCGCAGCCACTCCGGCACAACGTGGCTTTGGACGGTGCTCAAGCGCTGATCCTGTCGATTTCGGCGAGCCACGCCCGCCGGTCCGCCTCGGGGACGTCGGCCACGGCCCATCCGTTTCGGGCCACCTGGGCAAGCTCGGCCCTGGAGAAGCCTCCCTCCGTCCCGAGGGCAAGGTACTCATCGCTCAGGCTGTTGGCAAAGTTCAGGGGATCGTCCGTGCTGACGGTGCAGTTGACGCCGGCCTTCATCAGCGCCCGCAGCGGATGCGAGGCGATGTCCCTGACGACCTGCAGCCCGACGTTGCTGAGCGGGCAGAGGTCGAAGGTGACGCCCCTCTCGGCCGCAAGCCTGACGACCGCGGGATCCTCGACGCTGCGAACTCCGTGCTGGATCCGCTTGACCCCGAGCACCTCGATCGCCTCGCGCACGCGCTCGGGCCCGTCGAATTCGCCGGCGTGGCACTTGGTGACCTT
>CAYPXZ010000042.1:0-32720 GCA_964414785.1 uncultured Opitutaceae bacterium | reverse complement strand
GGCCGCCCGGGTCAGGTAGCCTTAAGGAGCGACTTGAGGTCGGAGAGCGAGATCTTGGCCGCAACGGCGTCGCTTGCCTCGAAGATCCCGGCGAGGAGCGCGCGCTTCTCGTCCTGGAGCGCCAGCACCTTCTCCTCCACCGTGTCCGAGCAGACGAGCTTGTAGCTTGTGACGACTCGTTTCTGGCCGATCCGGTGCGCCCGGTCGGTGGCCTGGGCCTCCGCCGCGGGGTTCCACCAAGGGTCAAAGTGGACGACCGTGTCGGCCCCGGTGAGGTTGAGGCCGGTGCCGCCCGCCTTCAGCGAGAGCAGGAATACGGGGATCTCATCGGACCCCTGGAACCGGTCGATCTCGACCTGCCTTGCCGCGGGGGCCATGGACCCGTCAAGGTAACAGTGGGCGATTCCCTGGGAAACGAGCTCGTCGCGCAGGAGGGCGAGCAGGGACGTGAACTGGGAGAAGACGAGGAGGCGGTGTCCGTCATCGGCGGCCTCCTCGAGGATTTCCCGGAACGACTCGAGCTTTGCCGAGCCGTCGAAGGGCCCGGGCGCGGTCCCCTCCCTTGCGACAAGCCTTGGGTCGCAGCAGATCTGGCGCAGCCTCAGCAGCTGGGTGAGGGCGGCTAGCCTCACGGCATTTTCCCCGGCGCCGGACGCCTCAAGGTCGAAGAGCTCGCGCTCCGACTTCTCCTGGAACGACCGGTAGATGGCGGCCTGAGCGGGCTCAAGGGTGCACCAGACGACCTGCTCGATCCGGGCGGGGAGCTCGGGGGCCACGGCGAGCTTCGTGCGACGCAGGATGTAGTGGGCAGTCTTGGCGCGGAGCCTTTCGTCGAACCAGCCGCGCTCCTCCCTGCGGGTCCCCGGGGGGATCTTCTCCAGGTAGCCGGGCAGGATGAACTCGAAGAGGGAGCGCAGGTCGTCGAGCGAATTCTCGACGGGCGTACCGGTCAGCAGGAACCGGCCCCTCGAGGCGAGCGCCCTGAGCGCCCGCGCGTTCTGGGAAAGCCGATTCTTCATATGCTGGGCCTCATCCGCCACCACGCACGAGAACCCGGCCGAGGCGAAGAGCTCCCGGTCGCGCGTCAGGGTACCGTAGGAGGTGATGACCAGGTCCCACTCCGTGATTTCCCGCGGTTCCGCGATCCGGCGGTCCCCGCGGTGGACGAAGACCCTCAGGCCGGGTGCGAAGCGCGCCGCCTCACGCCGCCAGTTTTCGACAAGGGACGCCGGGCAGACCACGAGGCTGGCCCCTCCCTCGGTGGATTTCACCGCGCACAGGAGGGCAAGCGCCTGAAGGGTCTTCCCGAGGCCCATCTCGTCGGCGAGGATACCCCCGAGGCCGCTGCGGTGCAGATGCCAGAGCCACGCTGCGCCCAGGCGCTGGTAGGGGCGCAGGACCGCCTCGAACGCCGGCGGAAGCGGGGCCGGCTCAAGCCGGGAGAGGTTGCGAAGGGCCGCCGTCCGCCTCTTCCACTCATCCGGGGGCTGGAATCCCGGGGCAAGCTCCTCGAGGAGCTCCTCAACCTCGGCCGTGCGCGCCGCCCCAATCCGGTCCGTCCTCTTTGTGGAGGGGGAGGAGAGCTCGCCGTCGGAAAGGGCCCGCTGGGCCGCGGCCAGCCTTTGCACCCGCGCGGGGTCGATGAGGACGATCTGGCCGTCCGCCTCCACGTAGCTGCGGCCCGAGGCCACCGCGTCCCTGACGGCGACCTCGCTGGCCGGGCCGGCCTTGATTCCGAGCGAGATGTCCCAGCGGTCTCCCGATGCGGACACCTCGCACGTGATCTCCGCGGACGACAGGTGCTTTGTCCTAGCCAGGAAGTTGGGGGTGAACTGGGCCCCGAGCTCTCCCCTGAGCCGCTCGCCGCTTGCGGCGAGAAACGACAGGGTCTTGTGCCGGTCGCGCAGCCACCATTTCCTGTTGGAGGGTTCCAGGACAAATCCCGACAACTTAAGGAGATCCGCAACCTTCTCGTAGTTCGGGTCCTCGCGTGGCGGAGGAGTCACGGCGAGGAAATGGTCGCTCCCGTCAATCACGGTGGGGGTCGGGGGCGCCATCCGCCTCTTCCCTGGCGCGGGGACGGGGCTTACGGACGGCGCCGGGGCTGGCTTCGGCTCGACAAGGATGTCGTCGTGGCCCCACGGGACCGTCCGCCCGGCCTCGACGAAGAGGGGCGTGTCGGCGGCGGCGTCGGCCAGGTCGGCGAGCTGCCGGCGGGTCAGCTGGATGAACGCCGGAGGCTTGGGGGTCCCGCACCAGCGCTGCAGGAGGGCCAGCACCGGGACGATCGCGGGCTCCGGCACCGCCGCGGGGTCGAGCTCAATTCGCAGCGCCACGGCGTTGCGCGAGGCCGCAGCGGCGAGGTTTGGAGGGAGATGCAAAAGGAGTGCAGGCACGGGATTCTCCAACATCCTTTCAATCTTCGGGAAGAAATGGAATAAAACACGGAGCTGAGCCCTCAGAGACAACGAACACACGGATGAACAACGAGGCCTTTGCACAGCTGGTCGACGCGCACTATGCGCCGCTCTACCGCTTCGCGCTCAGCCTGGCCCGAAACGGCTCGGATGCGGGGGACCTCGTGCAGCAGACGTTCTTCATCTGGGCGACCAAGGGCGACGGCATCCGCGAACTCTCGAAGGCCAAGTCCTGGCTGTTCACGACCCTCTACAGGGAGTTCCTGCGGGGCCGCCGCCGCGATTCCCGCTCGTCCTCGCTGGAGGACCTGCCGCCGGGCGAGAAGGAGCCCGTCGCCGAGGACGTTGACCGTGTCTCGAGGCTGGATGCCGCGACCGTGATGACCGCGCTTCAGACGGTGGACGAGGCCTTCCGGGCGCCGCTCACCCTTTTCTACATCGAGGACATGTCCTACCAGGAGATCGCCGAGGCGCTCGAGGTGCCGATCGGAACGGTCATGTCCCGCCTGTCACGCGGAAAATCCCAGCTGCGGTTGGCGCTGGAGCGCGTGGAGTCGGGCAGCTCCAAGGTCCTGCCTTTTCCGGGCCCAAAAGGAGCCCGCGCATCATGACAAACGAAGAGGCCAAGTTCACCCTGTCCGCTTTCCGGCCCAACGGGAGCGACTCCGGCGATGCCACTTTCTGCGATGCCCTGCGAATGGCGGGCGACGATCCCGTTCTGGGCTCATGGTTCACGAGGTCGCGCGCCCACGATGCGGCGGTCTCGGATAAGCTGCGCCAGATAGCGCCTCCCCCGGGGCTGAAGGAGGCGATCCTCGCCGGGGCCCGGGCCAGCGGCCCAAAGGGGCGCTCGGGGCGGGGGTGGGGCTGGATCGCGGGCCTTGCCGCCGCTGCGGCGCTCGCCATCGGGGTCTTCTCGATGAAGGCGCCCGTGCGCCCCGGAGTGGCGACGACGGCGTACGCCAGTTTCGCCATCAACGACATGGTCAGCGAAAAGCACGGCGGAAGGGGCGATCCGGCGGGCGCCCTCGTGGCACGGCTCCAGACCACGGGCGCCCGGATGCCGGGCGCCGACCAGATCGACTTCGAGAAGATGCGCGACACGGGCTGCCGGACCCTCAACTTCCAGGGGCACCAGGTGCTCGAGGTGTGCTTCGTCCGCGACGGAAGCCTGTTCCACCTCTACATGGCGCCGCGCGACGGCGCGCAGGGCGCTGCGCCCGCCCAGGGCCCCTCGTTTGTCACCCTTGCGGCGGGTGCCGCCGCCATCTGGTCCGACTCCCGGTTCGACTACGCGGTCGCGAGCACGGCGGGGGTCGAGGCGATACGCAGGCTGCTCTAGGCGGCCTTTCCCCGGAATCGCCTCACCGGCGTTGCCGGTGGCCCCACTATGGGCCACACTGGGGCTTCCAATGGCCAGCAAGACCAACAATGCCGAGCGGTCCCGACTGGCCGAGGACGAGGCGAGGAGCAAGAACTGGAAGCGCTGGGGGCCTTACCTCTCCGAGCGCCAATGGGGCACCGTTCGCGAGGACTATTCCTCGGACGGCGACAGCTGGAGCTACTTTCCCCACGAGCAGGCGCGGTCGCGCGCGTACCGCTGGGGCGAGGACGGGATCCTTGGCATGACCGACCGCGAGTGCAGGCTGTGCTTTGCGATCGCCCTGTGGAACGGGCGCGACCCGATCCTCAAGGAGAGGCTGTTCGGGCTCACGAACACGGAGGGCAACCACGGCGAGGACATAAAGGAGTGCCATTTCTACACGGACTCGACGCCGACCCACTCCTGGATGAGCGCCCTTTACAAGTACCCGCAGGCGGCGTTTCCCTATGAGCGGCTGCGGGAGGAATCCCGCGCGCGGACCCGCAACGATCCGGAGTTCGAGCTCTCGGACACCGGCATCTTCGCAGAGGGGCGGTATTTCGACGTGGCCGTCGAGTACGCCAAGGCCGACGAGAACGACATCTGCATCCATATCCGCGTCGCGAACCGGGGCCCCGAGCGCGCCACGCTGCACCTCCTTCCGACGCTCTGGTTCCGCAACACGTGGTCGTGGGGATGCCGGCACGAGGGCTGCAGCCTGAAGCCCCGGATAAGCGCCCTTTCCGACACCCGCGTCGAGTGCCGGCACGAGACGCTCAGCCGGATGATCTTGGACATCAAGCCGGGCCCCGAGGGGGTCGCCCCGCTCCTGTTCACGGAGAACGAGACCAACCAGGCGCTCCTCTTCGGCTCCGAAAACGCGTCCGCCTACGTGAAGGACTCCATCGGTGACTACGTGGTCGGCGGACGCAGGGACGCGGTCAACCCCGCGAAGAGGGGAACGAAGTGTGCGGCGCACATGGTCATGGACCTGGCCCCGGGGGAGGAGAGGACGGCGAGCCTAAGGCTCAGGGCCGGCGACGTTGCGACGCCAGGCGCCTTCGGGGCCGACTTCGAGGGGGTGTTCACGGCGCGCAAGCGCGAGGCAGACGAGTTCTACGCCTCCCTGCCGGGGCCCGCCGGCCCCGAGGCGCGCCGCGTGGCGCGCCAGGCGAACGCGGGGCTCCTCTGGTCCAAGCAGTTCTATTGCTACATTGTCGAGGACTGGCTGCGCGGGGACCCCAACTTCCCGCCGCCTCCCCAGTCCCGCGCCGCGGGCCGCAACAGCGACTGGCCGCAGGTCTACTCGCGCGACATCATCTCGATGCCCGACACCTGGGAGTATCCCTGGTTCGCGGCATGGGACCTCGCGTTCCACATGGTGCCTATGGCGCGCGTCGACCCCGCCTTCGCAAAGCAGCAGCTCAACCTCCTTCTTCGCGAGTGGTACATGCACCCGAACGGGCAGATTCCCGCCTACGAGTGGAACTTCTCCGACGTCAATCCCCCCGTCCATGCATGGGCCTGCTGGCGCGTCTACAAGATAACGGCCCCCCGCGGGCAGCGCGACCGCGCCTTCCTTGCGAGCGTGTTCCAGAAGCTCCTGCTCAACTTCACCTGGTGGGTGAACCGTAAGGACATCGCCGGGCGCCACATCTTCAGCGGCGGCTTCCTCGGGCTGGACAACGTGGGGGTGTTCGACCGGTCGAAGCCCCTCCCGGGCGGTGGACAGCTTGAGCAGGCCGACGGCACGGCGTGGATGGCCTTCTACTGCAGCACCATGCTGGCGATGGCGCTCGAGCTCGCCGAGGGCGACCCTGGCTACGAGGACATAGCCTCCAAGTTCTTCGAGCACTTCGTCGCGATCGCCGACGCGATGAACCGGCTCGGGGGGACCGGGCTATGGCACGAGCAGGACGGGTTCTACTACGACCAGCTGCTGGTCGACGGCGGCTCCGTCCCCCTGAGGCTGCGCTCCATTGTCGGGATCATCCCGCTCTTCGCGGTGGAATTCATCGAGGAGGGGCGCCTCGACAAGCTGCCGGGCTTCGCGAAGCGGACCCGCTGGTTCCTGGAGAACCGCGCGGACCTTGCCTCGAACATATCGTACATGGCGCGGGACGGCCAGGACCCGGGCCGCAGGATCCTCGCCATCCCAACGCGGGCGCGCCTAGAGCGGGTCCTCAAGTACGTCTTTGATGAGTCTGAATTCCTCTCGCCGCACGGCGTGCGGTCGATCTCCCGCGCCTACCGAGAGCATCCGTTCACCGTCGCCCTCGGAGGTGAGAACTACCAGGTCGACTACGAGCCGGGCGAGTCGCGCTCGTGGATCTTCGGGGGCAACTCGAACTGGAGGGGACCGGTCTGGTTCCCGATCAACTATCTCCTGATCGAGGCCCTGCAGCGCTACCACCTCTTCTACGGCGATTCCTTCACGATGGAGTTTCCCACGGGGAGCGGCGTCCGGATGAACCTGGAGCAGATCGCGGGCGAGCTCGCCCGACGCCTCATCTCCCTGTTCCTGCCCGACGGCAAAGGCCAGAGACCTGCGTTAGCGGCCAATCCGAGCTTCGTTAACGACAGTCATTGGCGGGACCTCATCTGGTTCCATGAGTACTTCAATGGGGACACGGGGGCGGGCCTTGGGGCCAATCATCAGACGGGGTGGACTGCGCTAGTGGCCCGGCTTATCGAGGAATTCGTTGACTGAAAGGGGGCTGCGGACCTGGGGCCGACGCGGTCGCTCCCCATGCATTTCGCACGGCCTTTTGGGTTCCCGGTTTTTGTGGGATTTAGTTCGGCGCCATCCCGAACACCCTCCCGAGGGGCAGGGTCTCGGTTCCCACCATGAAGACCAACCTTACCCGATGGATTCGCCTGAGGCCGCCACTCTTGGTGTGGCTGTTGCCGGTCGTCGTCATCTCGAGCCTTGCGGCGGCGACTCAGGCTCTCGGGTCAGAGCGCTGGGCGACACTTGAGGCCATCCACCAGCTTGAGAACCCAAGGAACCTGGAGCAGCCGGGCAGCCTCGGGGAGCTCGGGCCCTACCAGTTCCGCGAGGACACCTGGAAGATGCACACGACGGCCCCGTTCAGCCGCGCCCTTGACCGCCGGTCTTCGGATGCCGTCGCCGTGAAGCACTACGACTGGATCAAGTCCGAGCTTGAGCGCCGGGGCATCGCCGCGACGCCCTACCGCATCGCCCTCGCCTGGAACGGCGGGATCAGGGCCGTGTTCATCGAGCATCCTTCCGCGGTCGCCGTCGACTATGCCTCGCGGGCCGCGAACCTGGCGCTCGCCTTCGAGCGAAGCGAGTTGGCGGCGCGATAGGAGCCGCCCGCCGGGCTACTCCAGAAACTTGGACTGCTCGGGCGCGGGCCGGGCGGCCTTGGCGCGCTCGTCCCTGGGGGTGGGGTTAAGGTGGCGTGGCGGCCTGGCCGTCTTCTGGGCCACCGCGGCCTCGCGGTCGCGGACAATCCGATCGCAGATCTCGTGGATGTGCAGGCGCAGCCACTGCGTCGTGCTGCTCGCCGCCGTGTAGTCGGCGGGCCCGTAGTGGTCGATCCTGCCCGCCTGGCGCAGGCGGTCGTTCTGCGCGTACTCCTCCTGCTTCGCCGGGTTGTAGACGCCGTAGGCGTTGCCCCCGTTGCCCTTCACGACGGAGAAGCTGGGCACATCGCTCGGGCCGTCGGCGATGTAGATCATGTTCTGGAAGGGAATCCGCCGGTCCTCGGCCGCGATCTTCGAGTTGACGTCGATCGCGGGGTTCTTGTTGGTGCCCTTGTTGATCTCGAAGAGCGCCCGCGTCTTCGTCGTGTTGTCGATGACCATCCCGATCTGCGCGATCTCGGCCTCTGCGCTGATCTCGAGCTCCTTCTGCTGGAGGAAGCCGGGCTGCAGGGGGTTCTCGATGAACTCGCACCCCCAGATCCCGTCGACGTGGGGGGCGATCGCGCTGCCGCGGATCATCTGGGCGAGGCCCGTGCTGACGACGTAGTGCTCCAGGCGTATGTCGTGCTTCTTGTATTCCTGCTTGTCCGCCACCCACGACTTGGACGTCTCGAAGAAGTCGGGAAGGCCGGGGTAGAAGCGGATCTCGGCGCCGCACTTCGTGAGAACCGTGTTGTTGAGGCCGCCCATGCGTCCCGAAAGCACGTACGTCAGAAGGTGGTTGAGGTAGCTGATCTCGCTGTAAAGCGTGTACCCGCGCTTGCGGTAGTTCTCCACCAGGGCGTTCGTCTCGGCCCAGAAGGTGGCCTCGTCGACGTTGTACCGCCGAAAGAGCGGAGTCTGCATGTACTCCGGGATTAAGGTCTTGTCGAAATCCCAGATGCAGGCGATAATGTTTTGCGTGAAGAGCGTCGCGGCCATGCGGTGCGTGAGGCGGAATTCATAGCCTCCGGTCGCGGCCCGCGCAATTCGCAAATAGCAGACATGGACGCCCTTCCCGACATTTCTCCCTTTCAACGGCGCCTCGAGGAGCTCGACGCGCAGATGGCGGAGCCGTCCTTCTACGCGAACCCCCGCAAGGCGGCGGAGGTGACCCGCGAGCAGCAGAAGCTGCGCAGGCTGGTCGAGGAATACCGCGCCCACGCCCAGGTCGAGCGGGAGCTGCTCGACGCGACGGCGATGGCCAGGGAGACCTCCGGGGAGGCCGAGATGCGGGAGATGGCCGCGGCGGAGATCCCCGCCCTGGAAAGGCGCGCCGCTTCGCTAAGGGAGGCCGTGCTCCTGGCGATGATCCCCCCTGAACCGTCGGACTCACGTGACACGATCATGGAAATCCGGGCGGGCACCGGGGGCGAGGAGGCGGCCCTCTTCGCCGCCGAGCTTGCGCGCTGCTACCAGAAGTATGCCGACGCCCAGGGCTGGAAGGTTCAGCCCATGAGCAGCAGCTTCTCCGAGCGCGGGGGCCTGCGGGAGGTGGCCTTCCTCATCATCGGCGTCGACGTCTACAAGCAGCTCAAGTGGGAGAGCGGCGTGCACCGGGTCCAGCGCGTTCCGGTGACGGAATCCAGCGGCCGGATCCACACCTCGACCGTAACCGTGGCCGTCCTTCCCGAGGCCGAGGAGGTCGACATCCAGATCAACCCCCAGGACCTTGAGATCACGGTCAGCCGAGCGAGCGGACCCGGAGGGCAGGGGGTCAACACCACGGATTCCGCGGTCCAGATCCTCCACAAGCCCACGGGGCTCATTGTTTCGTGCGCCGACGAGCGTTCCCAGATCAAGAACAAGGCGAGCGCCATGACGGTCCTAAGGTCGAGGCTCCTCAAGCAGAAGGAGGACGAGGAGAAGGCCAAGTACGCCGCGGAGCGCAAGAGCCAGATCGGGTCCGGCGACCGCAGCGAGAGGATCCGCACCTACAACTTCCCGCAGAACCGCGTCACGGACCACCGAATCGGCCTCACACTCCACGGCCTGCCCCAGATCATGGAGGGGGCGATAGGCCCGCTCGTGGCGGGCCTCCAGAAGGCCCACTACGAGGAGCGCCTCGCCGCACTCGAGGGCAGGACCTTTGACCTCGTCAGGCCGTCGGCCGAGCTCGGCTGAGGCGGCGCTGCCGCGCCCTGGCTTCGAACCGAGCCCCATGCTAAACGTCCTTGAGGTCGTAAAGAAGACCTCCGAATTCTTCGCCTCGAAGGGGATCGAGTCGCCCCGGCTCAACGCCGAGCTTGTGGCCAGCCACGCGCTCGGGCTTGGCCGCATGGAGCTCTACCTCCAGTTCGAGAGGCCGGTCTCCGACGCCGAGCTGACGGTCATCCGCGAGCTTGTGCGAAGGCGCGGCCGGCGGGAGCCCCTCCAGTACGTACTCGGGTTCACCGAGTTCTGCGGGCTGCGCCTAAAGACGGACAGGCGGGCGCTGATCCCGCGGCCCGAGACGGAGCTCCTGGTGGAGACGGTGGTCTCGAGGCTCACGGCGCCGCCGGCGCGCATCCTGGATCTCGGCACCGGGTCGGGCGCCATCGCCCTGGCCCTGGCAAGGGCCTTTCCCGAGGCCCGTGTGACCGCGGTGGACTCGAGCGGGGAGGCCCTCACCCTTGCGGCCGAGAATTCAGCCCTTGCCGGGCTCTCGGGTCAGGTGGCCCTGGTGGAGTCCGACTGGTTCGGGAGCCTCCCGGGCGGAGCGGCCTACGACCTGATCGTCTCCAATCCGCCCTACCTTTCCCGGGCCGAGGTCGACGCCACGGAGCCCGAGTTGCGCGAGCACGAACCGCTAAAGGCGCTTGTATCAGGCGCCTCGGGGTTTGCGGACATCGCAAGGATTGTCGCCGACTCGGCCGGAGCCCTCTCTCCCGGCGGCCTTCTGGCGCTCGAGACCGGGATCGGCCACCATGGACTTGCCGCCGGTGCGGCGCAGGGGGCGGGATTCGCCCGCAGCGAGTCGGTCCGCGACCTGACCGGCCGCGACCGTATCTTCCTGGCCTGGCGGTAGGGCCCGGCTCAGCCCTTGGCGACGGCCGTCAGAGGGGCGTGGTCGCTTGCCCAGTACTCGTGGTCGTGGCCGAGCTCGATCGCGTCATCGACGACCCGAAGCGCCTCCCTAAGGGGCACGTCGACCTTCGCATAGGCGTCCCCATTGATATCGTCGTCGGCGTCGGCAAGGTCGGTATCATCGTCGCTCGGGGCCTTTGAGGGGTCCGCCTTTGTGGCATCGGGCGCCTTCGCCGGCGCGACCTTCGGCGGAAGCGGCGGACCCAGGCGGAACTCCTTGTAGGGATAGTCGGCCTTTGCGAGCTCCTCGCGCTCGACCTTGATCGCCTTTCGGAACGCGTCGTCCGCAGCCTTCTGCTTCCTGCGCTCCTCGAGGTTCAGGGACACGAGCTTCTCGGCCTGGCGCTGCTTGAACCACTCGACGTACTTGCGGGTGAACGCGAACTCCTCGAGGCCTGCCTGCCGGTCCGCGCTGTCCTTCTGGAGCCGGGCAAGGAGCTTCTGGTCGATGGGGGAGCCGTTGAAGGAGCTTGTCTTGATCTTGTCCCACACCAGGGCATGGGGAAGGTCCGACTCCCCGATCGGCAGGAACTCGTCCACGGAGGGCAGCACGATGTCGGAGACGACCCCCTTGAGCTGGGTCGACGACCCGTCGGGCAGGTAGAACTTCTGGATCGTGATCTTGGCGGCCCCGGTCTTGGCCGGCGACCGGTTCAGCTCCCTCGATATCTTCTTCATCTCGAAGGTCGCCTGTACCGTGCCCTTCCCGTGGGTCGAGGTGTCGCCGATCACGACGGCCCTGCCGTAGTCCTTCAGGGCCCCGGCAACGATCTCCGAGGCCGAGGCGCTGAACCGGTCCACGAGGACGGCCATGGGGCCGTCGTAGGAGAGGTTCTCGGCCCTGTCGGTGTCGATCTGGATCTCGCCGTCGTAGCCCTTCACCTGGACCATGGGGCCCTTGTGGATGAACAGCCCCGCAAGCTCGATCGCCTCGCTAAGGTAGCCGCCGCCGTTGTGCCTCAGGTCGAGGACGAGCCCCTGGACGTTGGCCTGCTTCAGGTCGACGATCAGCTTGGAGACATCCTCGCTGGCGCTGGTCTTGTCGGCGTCCGTGTCGCCGTCATCCGCGGGACCGTAGAACGCGGGCAGGGTGATGACCCCGAGCGGGACCGTCTGGCCGTTGGCGCCCGGGACCTGGAACACGGCGGCGCGGGCGCGCGCCGAGTCCAACTTGACCACGTCGCGCGTGATCACGATCTCCTTGCGCACCGAGCTGTCGGTGGCCTCGGCGGGCTGGACGATGAGGCGCACCTTGGTTCCCTTTGCGCCGCGGATCTGGTCCACGATCTTGCGCAGCTTCATGCCGATGATCTCGACCGGCTCGACCGTGTCCTGGGCGACGGCGATGATCTTGTCGTTGGGTTTGAGCTGGTGCCCGAGGTCGGCGGGGCCTCCGGGGACGATCTCCCTGACGACGCAGGTGTCCTCCTCAAGGCCGAGCATCGCCCCGATGCCGACCAACTGCAGCTTCATCTGGATGCCGAAGTCCTCATAGGTGTCCGCCGAGAAGTAGGTCGAATGCGGATCGTAGATCCCCGCGATCGTCGAGAGGAACGTCTCGGCAAGTTCGCTCCCCTCGGTCTCGCCGACGTTCTTTAGCATCCGCTCATAGCGCTTGCGCACCACCTCGCGCGCCTGGTCCAGCGTCTTCTTGTTCAGGAGCTCGGCCAGGACCTCGAACTTCAGGCGCTTCCTCCACAGCTCGTCCGCCTCGACGTTCGTCGACGGCCAGGGGGACTTGGACCGGTCGACGCGGAACGTGTCGGGCGCCGTGAAGTCGAGGCCCTTCTTGAGCTCGCCGAAAATCCAGCCGATGCGCGCGGTGACGCGGTCGTCGTAGACGTAGAAGATGTCGTAGGCGGCATCGATCTTCCCCAGGTAGTCCACGTTGTAGTAGACGTTCTTGCCGTAGCGGCTTGCGAATTCGGTCTTGTCGGCCTCGAGGAAGAAGAGGTGCTGGCCGTCCAGCGCCGTCATATACTCGGGGATCGCCTGAGCATAGTCTCCACTGTGGATTGCGTCCCGGTTGTAATGCGCCTGCTCAAGGAGGGTCACCAGTGTCTGGGCCTCGGTCGAGAGCGTGTCGGGCGTCGTGAACTTCAGGTCGGAGCCGCAGAGCCCGGACGCCGAGATGACGAGGAGAAGGGGCGACAGCCAGCGACGTGAGAGTACGGAAGGGAAAATCATGCGGTAGGTGCGAGGGGCTGGGGTCTCAGACGGCCCAAACCATCCTATTGTTTCATGGGAGCGAGCTGAATTCAAGAAGGGAGGCCACTTTGAGTAGATCGGCGCAGAGTCAGACGGCTGAAGGAGCCGCTTGGCGGCGCCCCCGAGGCGGGAGGCACCCGTGCGGTGCCGTCACGCAACACCATGATCATTAACCACCAGGGAAACCGAACGGGCAGCCTGGCCCTAACGCCGTCCGATCAGGTCGCGGGCCTCGTCGAGGATCTTCTTCTCGGCGGCAGACAGGGACCCGAATCCGTCGCTGTTGATCTTGTCCAGAATCCGGTCGACCTCGGCGCGGAGGTTCCCGCGGTCGCCCATATTGATGCTGTAGGGGGCGGGAGGCGCCTTCGCGGCCTCCTTCTGCTTCATCCAGCGCGGCAGCTCGATGTCCGCGTCGTCCCGGTTGAATCCCCATCTTGCCTCATGCAGGTACCGGAAATAGATCCAGCCCGCGGCCATGCCGCCCAGGTGCGCCGAGTGCGCCGCGCTTCCGAACGGGGACGCGGCCCCGAGGATCTCGTAGAAGACGAAGCCGCAGAGGTCCACCGCGATCATCACGTAGGCGACGATCTTCGGCTTCACGCTGACCGGGAGAATGAAGAAGAGCAGCAGGGTGATCTCGCGGTTCGGGAAGAAGCAGGCGTAGAGGATCACGAGCGCCGACACGGCCGCCGAAGCCCCCAGGAGGATCTCGGGGCCCCTCCAATGCACGGCCGTCCAGAAGATCCCCCCGGCGACGAGGGCGGCCAGGTAGAACCCGACGAAGCGGCGCGCGCCCAGGATCGGGAGCACCTCCCTCCCGACGAAATAGACGACGAGAAGATAGCCGATAACCTGGAGCAGGTTCCCCGTGTCGTGGAGGAACCCGTAGGTAAGGAGGGTCCACAGGTGTCCCGACCTGAGGGCGAACGGCGACAGACCCAGCGCGGAGTCGAGGCCGAACCTCATCCCGGACAGGCGCGTCAGGACGCTCTGGATGACGAAGACCGCGACGACAAGCGAGATGAGCCACGTGATGACGCTCGTGTGGCGTCTCTCGTAGCTGTCGCGCATGTAGGGGCGGTCCTGCAGCATAGGTGAAGCGTAACCGCGCCGTTACCGAATACAAGCAGCCTTAAGGCTCGGTGCCGCAAAGCACCGCGCATTGATGCCCCGGGGCACGAGGGTGCCCGGGTCCCGGCGCCCGGCGGGAACCGCCTCGATCCCCCCTTGACAGAAGCGCCGCGGCATTGTCCCTTCTAGTGAACCTATGGCCAATAAATCTGACAAGTGGGCTCAGAATGCGGCCGGCAAGTTTTACGTCGATCAGCAGTGCATCGACTGCGACCTCTGCCGCGAGACGGCCCCCAACTTCTTCACGAGAAACGACGAGGGCGGCCATTCATTCGTGCACAAGCAGCCGGAGACCGAGGAGGACGTGGCGCAGTGCATGGAGGCGCTCGAGGGCTGCCCCGTCGAGGCGATCGGCGAAGACGGCGACAAGGAGTAGTCACGGGCGCCGCCGCAGGCGCGGCCGTTGTTAAGCGCCTTCGCCGTTCCCATTAACAGGAGGCTTGTTTTTTTGCCT
This sequence comes from uncultured Opitutaceae bacterium, assembly GCA_964414785.1. Taxonomy (GTDB): domain Bacteria; phylum Verrucomicrobiota; class Verrucomicrobiia; order Opitutales; family Opitutaceae; genus Palsa-1447. The sequence goes on along the minus strand of CAYPXZ010000042.1, from coordinate 18,649 downwards.
CGGCCTGTTAGCGGTCGGCCCTGATGAAGCGCGCCTTTGCAGCATTTGCGGCCGGCCTCGGGGCCGTCGCCCTATTCGGCCCCCACCTTGGGGCGCAGGACGTGACCAGCCTCGGGGTGGTCACCGTGGTCTCGCCGAGCGTGGCGAACCAGGCCCCAGCGGGCACGTTCGCGATGCCGGTCTCGGCGCTCCGGTACGAGCCGCTCGTGGACATCGAGCCGCGCAACATGGCCGAGGCGCAGTCGGACGTGACGGTCCGCGGCGACACGTTCGAGAACACGGGCCTCCAGGTCGGCAGCCTCTCGATCTTCGACCCGCAGACGGGCCACTACCTGACCGAGCTGCCGATTGCCCCGCAGATGCTCGGCGCTCCCTCGGTCCTCACGGGCGCCGACCACGCTGCGCAGACCATGAACTCGACGGGCGGGGCGGTCGCCTACGGATGGAGGCCCGTGGCGGGCACCGGGTTCGTCTCGGGCGCGCTCGGCAACGGGGCGCTTGAGCGCGAGGAGGCCTACGAGGGCTGGTCGGGCTCGGGCCCGCGGCACCTTGCCGCGGACGCCGACTGGGCCCATTCGTCTGGTGACGGGACCGTGCCTTATGGCGACTTCCATTTCGACCGGGCCGATGCCCGGCTCGAGTGGGTGGCGCCCGGGTCCCAGAGCGACCTGTTCGCCGGGTACCAGGCGGGTTTCTTCGGCTGGCCCAACCTCTACACGCCGTTCAACTCCGACGAGACCGAGAACCTTCAGACCGTTCTTGTCGCCGCGAACACGCGCGAGGACCTGGGAGGGGGGCAGTTCGTCGAGGCCGGCGCCTTCTACAGGCGCAACAAGGACGACTATGCCTTCAGCCGCTTTGCCCCGCTGGGGCCCGTCCATCCCTACCAGCACACGACGTGGGAGTACGGCGCGGCCGTGGGCGGGCGCGAGGAGCTGCAGGGCGTCTTCATTGACTACCACGCCGAGGATACGAGCGACTCCCTCAGGTCGACCTCACTGATCTACGGACCCTACCACAGCCGGACGCTCACGAAGGTCTCGCTCGTCCCCGAGGAGCAGTGGGGGACCGGCGATGGGCTGGTCATCCTTAGGGCGGGCGGGGCGTACGACGGCTCGAACCGCGCGGGCGGCGCCTTCTCGCCCGTGGCCGAGCTTTCCCGCACATGGGCCTCGAACCGACTTCGCCGGGTCTATGCGAGCTACTCCGAGACGACCGAGATGCCCTCGTACACTGCGCTCGACTCAAGCCCGAGCTCCGGGCTTTTCCTCGGCAACCCGAACCTGGGCCGCTCGACGAGCCGCGACGCCGAGGTGGGCCTCTCGGGGAGCCTTTTCGGGTGGACCGGGCAGGCCGCGATCTTCCACCGCCGGGACGACAACCTCGTCGACTGGACCTACACGAACGGCGTCTTCGGCAGGTCTGCCAACCCGGTGAACATCGACACGGACGGCGCCGAGCTGGTCGCCCGTCGCTCCTGGGGGGCCGTCTCGGTCGTCCTCGGCTACACGGCGCTCGCCAAGGACGCCCAGTACCTCGGGGCACCGGTCACCGCGAGCTTCTACGCGCTCAACTACGCCCGGCAGCGGCTGACGGCCGCGTTCACGCTGGCGCTCACGGAGGACCTGGTTCTGCGCCTGGACAATGCCGCGCGGATCCAGGCCGCCGACAGCCTTAGGACCGCCGGTGGCAACGACGCGCTCGAGAGCTCCCTCGGCCTGAGCTGGCACCCCCCCGGCCACCGCAACCTCGAGCTTTCGCTGCAGGTCGACAACCTCTGGAATAGCTCGTTCCAGTCGGTGCCCGCCGTGCCGGCGGCGCGCAGACAGTTGTCTTTTGGCGCGACCTACGGTTGGTAGGAGCAATGCAAGGCAATCCCTTCCTAGACGACTCATTTCACATCCGCTGGACGGCCCTCAGTCCGGAGCTTGTCGAGCCATCGATAGACGCCGCGATCGGGCAGGCCGAGCTCGCCCTCCAGGCGATCGAATCGACAGGCGGCGAGCCCACCTTTGAGAACACCCTCCTGGCGCTCGACCTGGCGACCGACGGACTGAACCGGGCCTGGAGCCGCGTGACGCACCTTCAGGCCGTGGCCGACTCCCCGGCGCTGCGCGAGGGCCACAACAAGGCCCTTCCCAAGGTGTCCGCGTTCTTCGCCCGGACCCCCCTTAGGCCCGCCCTCTGGGCGAGGCTTAAGGCATTCTCCGCGCTGCCCGAGGCGAAAGGCCTGCCGCCCGTGCGCTCCCGCTTCCTCATCGAGACCCTCGCCGAGTTCCGGGACGCGGGCGCCGACCTGCCCCCCGAGGGGCGCGCGCGCCTCGAGGCCCTGCAGGCCGAGCTCGCCCAGGTGACCCAGAAATACGCGGAAAACGTCCTCGACGCAACGAACGCCTGGCAGCTCGTCGTGCAGGACGAGTCCCGTCTGGAGGGGCTTCCGGCCCATGCGAAGGCCCGGGCCCTCGCCGAGGCCACGGCGAAGGGGATCGCGAGCGCCGGGCGCCCGGCATGGCGCTTCACGCTCCACATGCCCTCACTCGAGCCGTTCATGACCTATGTGCATGACGATGCGCTCAGGGCCGAGATGTGGAGGGCTGCCTCGTCGGTCGGAGCGGCGGCGCCCCATGACAACACCCCCCTCATCTCCAGGATCCTCGCGTTGCGCTCCGAGAAGGCGCGCCTCCTTGGCAAGGAGCACTTCGCCGACCTCGTCCTCGCGCGCCGGATGGCGAAGTCGGGTGACAGGGCGCTCGCCTTCATCGAGGACCTCCAGGGACGGTCCACCGCCGCTTTCGGGCGCGAGTGCCGGGAACTGGAGGAATCCAAGGCCCGCGAGACGGGCCAGCCCGCGGGGAGGCTCGCGCCATGGGAGCTCGGCTACCGGGCCGAGCGCCTGAGGCGGGCCCATTACGACTTTGACGAGGAGGAGCTCAGGCCCTTCTTCCCCATGGACAGGGTGATGTCGGGGCTCTTCCAGGTCGCCGGGCGTGTCTTCGGGATAAGGGTGTCGGAGCGGCCCCGGGGCGAGGTCGAGACGTGGCATCCCGAGGTCCTCTATTACGACGTTGCCGACTCAAGGGGGATCCATGTCGGATCGTTCTATGCCGACTGGCACCCCAGGGAGTCCAAGCGCGGCGGGGCCTGGATGAACGCCCTGATCACGGGCGGGCCCCGCAGGGACGGGTCGCGCGCGCCGCACCTTGGGATTATCTGCGGCAACCTGACGCCGCCCGCCCCGGGCAGGCCGGCGCTCCTCTCGCACCGCGAGGTCGAGACCATCTTCCACGAGTTCGGGCACTTGATCCACCACCTCCTTGGGGAGGTGGAGATCAAGTCGCTCAACGGGACCAACGTCGCGTGGGACTTCGTCGAGCTGCCCTCGCAGATCATGGAGAACTGGTGCTGGGAGCGCGAGGGGTTGGACCTCTTCGCCAGGCACTTCGAGACGGGCGAGCCGATACCGGAGGCGCTTTTCCGGAAGATGACCCAGGCCCGCAACTTCAGGTCGGCCTGCGCGATGATGCGCCAGGTCACGTTTGCGAAGATGGACCTGATGATGCACATGCGTTCCGCCGATTTCTCGGGCACCGCCGACATCGAGCCGAAGGTGCGCGCGTTGGTCTCCGCGTGCATCATCCCGACCGAGCCCCCCACGCCGACGATCGTCAAGCGCTTCACCCACCTGTTCGCCGATCCGGTCGGATACGCCGCCGGGTACTACTCCTACAAGTGGGCGGAGGTGCTCGATGCGGACGCCTTCACGCGCTTCCGCAAGGAGGGGATCTTCAACGCGGGGGTGGGGCGCGACTTCGTCGATCACATCCTCAGCCGCGGCAATTCCGTGGACCCGGCCCAGCTCTTCCGCGAATTCATGGGCCGCGACCCGGACTTGGGTGCGCTGCTCTCGCGCAGCGGACTGGCGGCTTGAAAACCGGGCACATCCGGAGATATTAGGGTACTCAAGATGACTATGCCCGTCCTCCTCTCCTTTTTCTACATCCCGGGACCGATCTTCGCCCTGCTCTTCGTCTTTGTCTTCGGGTTCTCGATCTATGCCCAGATCCGGGTCTCGAGCGCCTACTCGAAGAACCTGAGGATCCCCTCGCGCGGGGGCATCACCGGCCGAGAGGCCGCCGCCGCCGTCATGGCCCGGGCGGGGATTACCGACGTCGAGATCGAGGAAACCGACGGACACCTGACCGACCACTATGACCCCGCGAACAGGAAACTGGTCCTCTCCTCGGAGAACTACCGGGGCACGAGCCTTGCCGCCATCGGCGTCGCCGCGCACGAGGCGGGCCACGCCCTGCAGCACCAGCAGGGCTACCAGCTGCTTGAATTCCGCATGATGCTGGCGCCGGTCACACGCGTGGCGGCCGGGGTCGTCCCCTTCATCTACATCGCGAGCATCTTCCTGATGAGGGGGCTCAGCGGCCCGATCCTGGACATCGGGATCATCGCATTCGCGGTCCTCACGGTGTTCCAGCTGGTGACGCTGCCGGTCGAGTACGATGCGAGCCGCCGCGCCAAGGTGCAGCTTGTATCCCTTGGAATCCTGGACCAGGACGAGATGCCGGGCGTCAACGAGACGCTCAATGCCGCCGCGCTCACCTACCTCGCCGCGTTCATGGCGGTCCTCCTCAACCTGCTTTCGCTGCTTTCGAGGCGAAACTAGGCACCCAGGGCGGTCCGGATCACGGACGACAAGGCATTCAATGTGAATGGCTTGTGGATATACCCGGCAATGCTCGTCCCGCCCATGCTCTCGAGGGCCTTGTCCCGGTCGAAGCCGGTCATGATAACGACCGGCAGATCCGGCCGAATCCGGCGGACCTCGCGAACCAGTTCCACGGAGGTCATGCCCGGTATCTTAACATCAAGCAATATAAGGGTATAGGATTCAGGGCTGGCGCGCAAAAGCTCCAGGGCCTTGCCGCCGTTGGCCGCGGCGCTTGCCGTGAATCCAAACTTGGGAAGGGCCCGGGCCACGAGGGTCCTTACCGCATCGTCGTCCTCGACGACGAGGACGCTCCCCGTGCCGCGCCACTCGAGCCAGCGGGGGGCCTTTCCCTTTCCCTCAGGATGGGAGTCGATCCGGGGAGATAAATCGTTCACGGAATTCGCTCTGGGTCTTGCGGTGGGTGGTAGCCGATCCGGAGGAAGGCTCGTTTCTGCGCAAAGGTTTGTCGACTCGCGTCTGCTTCGCGAGTGGGGGGACTACGTAGCCCCCAAGGGGGCCGATTCCTCCGCGATTGACCTTGAAGCGCCGCCCCGCACCCTTGGCACGGGCCTTACGGAGGAGTGGCTGAGTTGGTTTAAGGCACCTGACTTGAAATCAGACGTGGGCGCAAGCTCACCGGGGGTTCGAATCCCTCCTCCTCCGCCAATTTCCGAGGCGCGCCACCCACGCCGCCGCGAATGTCCCTATGGCGGCGTCCGCCGGGGCGGGGGTGGGCTTGACAACATTTGGGCCCGGGCGGTATCCTACCGGTTCTTTATCACCCTCACTTTTAGTTTAAAGTGGGCCCTGGGGCCCGCTTTTTTTTTCCACAATTCCAACATATGAGCAGCGAAATTCTTTCCGTCCTTGAGTACATGGAGAAAGAGAAGGGCATTCCACGCGCGGATATGATCGCGACGATTGCGAACGCACTTAAAACAGCTGCCCAAAAAGGGGTTAACTCGGGTCAGGAGCTCAAGATAGACATCAACCCTAAGAACGGGCAGCTCAAGGCGTGGGCGTTGATGAAGGTGGTCGACTCGGTCAGCAATCCCAAGACGGAGGTCCACGTCGAGAAGGCGCAGGCGATCAAGCCCGGCGCCCTGATCGGTGAGTTCGTGGAAAAGGAGGTCGATCCCTCGACCCTGGGCCGCATTGCGGCGCAGACGGCGCGCCAGGCCGTCATGCAGAGGCTGCGCCAGTTCGAAAAGGACCGCATCTACGACGACTTCAAGGACCAGGTCGGCAACATCGTCACGGGGACCGTCCGCCGGCGCGAGCGCAACGACATCTACATCGACATCGGCAAGGCCGAGGCGGTCATGCCCGCAAAGGAGCAGGTCCCGATGGAGGAGTACCAGCCGGGCGACCGGATCCGCTGCCTGCTGCTCGAGATCGAGAACACCCCCCGCGGACCGGAGATCATCCTCACCCGCGCCAGCCCCAAGTTCGTCCGCAGGCTCTTCGAACTCGAGGTCACCGAGATCGCCGACGGCACGGTGAAGATCGAGGCCTTTGCCCGCGAGCCGAGCTACCGCACGAAGATCGCCGTGTCATCGAAGGACCCCAAGGTCGATCCCGTCGGGGCCTGCGTGGGCGCCCGAGGAGCGCGCGTCAAGACGATCGTCCGCGAGCTGGGCGGCGAGAAGATCGACATCATCAAGTTCTACGCCGACCCGCGCGAGATGGTCATCGAGGCGCTCAAACCCGCGGTGCCGCGCGAGATCATCATCGACGAGCGCAACCGCAGGATCCTGCTCAAGGTCGCCACGGACGATCTCGCGATTGCCATCGGCCGCAAGGGGCAGAACGCGCGCCTGACGTCGCGGCTGATCGGCTGGCGAATCGACATCGAGGAATTCAAGGCAGAGGGCGACGATCCGCGCGGCAATGCCGTGAACGCCCTCGTCAAGTCGCTCGGCCTGGATCCCGCCATCGCGGGCCGCCTGGTCGACATGGGCATCAATTCCCCCGCCGCGTTCGAGGGGGTTGTCGCTGACGATCTCGTGAGCGCGGGATTCACAGCAGAGGAGGCGCAGGACGTGATCCAGCGCGTTTCCTCCTGAGCAACCCCAAGTCTGCCGAATGAGCACCCGCATCCACGAACTAGCCAAGAAGCACAACATGGAGGGCCGCGACATGCTGGCTCTCCTGAAGGAGCGCGGCTATGTCGCGGCGGACACGAAGTCGGTGTCCAGCACGGTGAGCAAGATTTACATCGAGGAGATCGAGAAGGAGCTGGCCAAGAAGGCCGCGGCCGCGCCGGCGCCCGCCTCCCCGGAGGCCCCCTCCGCGCCCGCCCCCATTCCGGCTCCCGATGCGTCGAAGCACCGGAGCCCCATCGGCATGTTCGTAAAGACCGCCCAGGATGTCGCCCGCGAGCGCGAGGCCGTTGCCGTGGCAAAGGCCGGGGTCCCCCCGCGCCCCGTCCCGGCCCCCATGGCCAAGGCCCCGTCCCCGCCGCCGCCCAGGCCCGTCGCCCCGCAAAGGATGGCGCCCCTTTCCCCCGCCAGCGTCCCGTCCGCCGCCCCGAAGGCGCCGCCGGCCGCGCCGCCGCCCAGGGCAATCGTCACGCCCCCGGCCCCCGCGGTCGAGGCGCCGAAGCCCGCCGCCGGCCCGCCGCCCCTTCCCGTGCGCGCCCCGACCTTCCCGCGGCCCCTGCCGCAGATGACGGCCGCCCCCGCCTCCGCCCCCGTGGTCACGCTGGAGGGCGACATCAAGATCATCCACCTGAAGCCGCCGGTTATCGTGCGCGACTTCGCCGTCGCGCTCAGCCTCAAGCCCTTCAAGCTCATCTCCGAGCTCAACCAGATGGGCGGGTTCGCGTCGATGAACTCGACGATCGACGAGGCGGTGGCCCAGAAGGTCGCCGAGAAGTACGGGTTCGTCCTGGACATCAAGCACCGCGGGGACGTCGCCCAGCAGCAGGCGAAGGAGAAGGGCAAGGCCAAGCCGGTCGCCGACGAGTCCAAGGACATGGAGACCAGGCCCCCGGTCGTCGTGATCCTCGGGCACGTCGACCACGGCAAGACGTCCCTTCTGGACGCGATTAGGAAGGCGAACGTCGCCGCGGGCGAGGCCGGCGGGATCACGCAGCACATCGGCGCCTACCAGGTCGAGCATGGCGGCCGAAAGATCACCTTCCTGGACACGCCGGGCCACGCGGCATTCAACAAGATGCGCGCGCGCGGGGCCTCGGTCACCGACATTGCGGTCCTCGTGGTCGCGGCCGATGACGGGTTCATGCCCCAGACCGACGAGGCGCTGGAGCATGCGCGCCACGCCAAGGTCGTCACGATCGTCGCCGTCAACAAGATGGACGTGAAGGGCGCGAACCTCGACCAGGTGAAGGCCCAGATGCAGCAGCGCGGGATCGTGCCGGAGGACTGGGGCGGGGAGACGATCACGGTTCCCGTCTCGGCGATCAAGGGCACGGGTATTAACGACCTTCTCGAGATGATCCTTCTGCAGGCCGACGTGCTTGAGCTGAAGGCCAACCCCAAGGCGGAGGCCGCGGGCGTCGTCATCGAGTCCCAGGTGGACGTGGGCAGGGGCCCGCTTTCGACCGTCATCGTGCAGAAGGGAACCCTGCGCACGGGCGACGCTATCGTGTGCGGCGCCCAGTGGGCCAAGGTGCGCGCGATGTTCGACGACCAGGGCCGCCCCATCAAGGAGGCGCCGCCGTCGACGCCGGTGCGCGTCATTGGCTGGTCGGGGACACCCGACAGCGGGGCCCCGTTCCGCGCCGCAAAGAACGCCAGGGAGGCTGAGAACCTCGCCGAGGAGGAGGCCCACCGCCTCAAGAAGGCGGTCACCACCGTCGACTCGGCCCAGAAGGACATTTCAGTCGAGCACCTCTTCGCCAATATCGCGGCGACGCAGCAGAAGGTGCTCAAGGTGATCGTCAAGGCCGACGTCTTCGGCTCCGCCGAGGCGGTCAAGCAGCTCCTCGAGGGGATCAAGAGCACGAAGGTCTCCCTCGAGATCGTCTCAACCGACGTGGGCCTGGTCACAAAAAACGACGTCATCATGGCGGCGGCGGCGGGCGCCACGATCCTCGGCTTCAGCACCAAGCTGGAGAACGGCGTCACGCCGCTTGCGAAGCACAACGGGGTCCGCATCGAGGCCTTCGACATCATCTACGAGCTTGCCGACAAGGTGCGCGAGCTGATGGCCGACCTCCTCGACCCGGACATCAAGGAGATCAAGCTCGGCGCCGCTGAGGTCCGCGCGACGTTCCCGCTGGCCAAGGGCTTCGTCGCGGGGTGCCTCGTCACGGAGGGCAAGGTGAACCGCAACGCCGCCGCGCGCCTGCGCCGCGGACGCGAGGTCGTCCACGAGGGCAAGGTCGGCACGCTCAAGCGCTTCAAGGACGACGCGAACGAGGTGCGCGCCGGACTCGAGTGCGGCATCAAGCTCGACGACTTCAACGGCTACCAGGTCGGCGACGTGATCGAGTGCTACGATACCCAGAAGGTTCGAGCGTCCCTTTGATGGGTCGGATCCCCGGCCCCAATACGTGTCCAACCGCATCGTCAGAATCAACGAGCTCGTTCAGCGCGAGATCAGCGATATCCTGCGCCAGCGCCACACGGCCGAGGCGGTCGGGATAACGATCTCCGAGGTCCGCGTGGCCCCGGACCTGCGCGACGGGCGGGTCTTCGTCGCCATAATCGGCGACAAGGAGACCGTGGCGGACAGGTTCCGATGGCTCCAGCGCAAATCCCCGGAGATACGAGAGGAGCTGGCGAAGCGCATCGTGCTGAAGTTCCTGCCGCACCTGACGTATGTGCTCGACAAGTCGAGTGACCGTGTGGCCCGCTTGCTCAGGGCCATGGACGAGATCGAGCACAAGGAGGAGCCTCCCCAGGACCCGGGCCATGGGTAAATTCTATCCCGAATTCTCGGACGCCTTTGCGGCCCTGCTTGGCAGGCTCGCGGGCCGGCGCGTCGCCGTCATTGGACACGCGCGGCCCGATGGCGACTGCATCGGGTCCCAGGTGGCCCTTGCGCGCGTGCTCGCGGCCAGGGGCTCGCCGTCGGCCTGTGTGAATCCGGACCCGGTGCCGCGCCGGCTCGCCTACTTTGCCCGCGACATGGCGTTTATCAGGACCGACGAGGCGCTTCTCCTGCCGGAGGACATGGCGGCCGTATTCGTTGACTGCGCGGACCATGCCCGTGCCGGGGAACGCCTGAGGGTGAAGTTCCCGCGGCCCGATGGCGCCGTGGACCACCACCTGTCGAACGCCGGGTTTGCCGCGGTCAACATCGTCGACAGCAGTTCTGCGGCCGCCTGCGAGATCCTCGCGGGGGTGTTCCTCGACGCCGGCATGCCGATCGACGCGGTCACCGCGACGGCGCTCTATGCCGGGATCGTCACCGACACCGGGCAGTTCCGGTACGGCTCGACCTCTCAGCGGAGCTTCGTCCTGGCGGGCGAGCTCGTCGCGCGCGGCGCCTCGCCCTCGCAGGCGGGCTACGAGCTCTTCGAGCGGGAATCGGCCGGCAAGCTCCGGCTCCTGCAGCAATTCCTGGCTTCGCTCTCCATGGAGCTCGGGGGGCGCGTCTGCATCGGGACGCTGCGTGCCGGGGTCTACGCCGAGACGGGGACGACGGCCGAGGACACCGAGGGCCTCGTGGACTTTGCTCGGTGCGTCGAGGGCGTCGACGTCGGCGTCCTTGTCGAGGAGAAGGCCGACGGGGGATTCAAGGCGAGCCTCAGGGCGAAGGATCCGCTCTGCCGGCTGGACCTCGTGGCCGGGCAATTCGGCGGGGGAGGGCACGCATGCGCCGCGGGCCTTAACCAGAAGGCGGGAGCCAAGGGTTTCCGCGACCTCCTGCTGGCGGCGCTTTCCGAGCGGCTGCGGATCGTGGACGCCGAGCGCGCGAAGGCCAGGTTGAAGTAGGCCATGCTTGGACAACAAATCGAACTCGACGGAGTCCTCCTCGTCGACAAGCCGAGCGAGCACACCTCCCATGACGTGATCGCGCGCCTGCGGGGAAAGCTTCGCACCAAGAAGATCGGCCACGCGGGGACGCTGGACCCGATGGCCACGGGGCTCTTGATCGTGCTCGTCGGAAGGGCGACCCGGGTCTCCCAGTTCATCATCAGCCTCGACAAGGAGTACGAGGGTACGATCGAGCTCGGCAAGACGACCGACTCGCAGGACGCGGACGGGCAGGTGATGGAGACCAGGCCCGTGCCGGCCCTGACCGAGGACGACATCCGGACGGCGGTCAAGGGCTTCCTCGGCGACCAGTACCAGATGCCTCCCATGTTCTCGGCGATCAAGATAGGCGGGGTGCCACTCTACAAGAAGGCGCGCAAGGGGGAGGACGTGGAGCGCGAGCCGAGGTTCATCCGCGTGATGTCCTGGGACGTCCTCGGCTTCGAGTCTCCGCGCATCCGCTTCCGGCTGCGCTGCTCGAAGGGGACCTATGTGAGGACGCTCGCGCACGACCTCGGCACGAAGCTCGGCTGCGGGGCGCACCTGAGCGCCCTCAGGCGCACCGCGACCGACAGGTTCAACGTTTCCCAGGCCCTGACGCTCGAGCAGATCGAGGCGCTCTCGATCCCCGAGATCCAGCGGAAGCTGATCCCGGTCAACGAGGCAGTCCCGAGCGTTGCGCTATGAGCCTTCCCGCCCAATTCGAGGGGCTGGACCGGGTAGCCCTCCCCGCAAGGCCCCTCTTCGTGGCCATTGGGATCTTCGACGGCATGCACCTCGGCCACCGCGCGGTGATCGAGAGCGCGGTCCAGTCGGCCCGGCACAGCGCCGGGGTGTCGGTCATGCTGACCTTCTTCCCTCACCCGAGCGTGCTGTTCAAGCCCGACAGCCCGACGCGGATGATCCTGGACCTTCCCTCCAAGGTGGCGAAGGCGGGCTCGCTTGGCGTCGACGCGGTGGTCGTCCAGCCGTTCACGCGCGACTTCGCGTCGATCTCCGCCGAGGACTTTGTCCCCTTCATCAAGCGGCATCTTCCTCGGCTTTCGGGGATCTATGTCGGCGAGAACTTCCGCTTCGGCAAGGGGCGGCGCGGCGACGTTGCGATGCTGGTGGCGGAGGGCCGCAAACACGGGATCACCGTGTTCAGCGCGCCCCGCGTCAACCTCGACGGGGAGCCCATCAGCAGCACGAGGATCCGTGAGCGGATACTCGGAGGCGACATGAAGGGTGCCGCGGCGCTCCTGGGCTACGCCTACAGCGCGCAGGGCATTGTCGTCCACGGCAAGCACCTGGGACGGCAGATCGGGTTTCCCACGCTGAACCTCGGGTGGTCCCCGGACCTGAGGCCGCTCTACGGCGTCTATGCCGTGCGGGTGAGCGGGGCGAAGTCCTATGGCTGGCTTCCCGCGGTCGCCAACTACGGGCTGAGGCCGACCGTGGAGCAGGCCGAGGAGCCGCGCCTGGAGATCCACCTGTTGGTGGCTTGCCCCTATTCGGCCGGGGACCCGGTCGCGGTGGAATGGGTCCGTTTTCTGCGTCCGGAGAGGAAATTCGGCGGAATTGACGAGTTGCGGGCCCAGATAGCCCGGGACGTGGCCGAGGCGCGCGAGGAATTTTCCTTGCCGTAAACGGCGACAATCCTGCTTAATTTCCAACCCGGTGTTAGCGGACCCTTAGCTCAGTTGGTTAGAGCGTTTCCTTGACATGGAAGAGGTCACTGGTTCGAGCCCAGTAGGGTCCACCATCCGGGCGGCAACGGACAGCGGGCGGTCCCGCTCTTGCGCCATAGCCCCTTAGGAGGGTGTTCACCCCATTGCGGCGAGGCGACTAATCGCTAGATTCTAGACTCGACCCAAGACGAGATCTTCGAGTATGGTGGACCGTCCCTCCAGCTGCTAGCGCGCCTGACCTCACCCCCCGATGAGTCGGCGCGCTTCTCATTTTTCATGGCAAACACAACCCCGTCCAAAGAAGAGCTCGAACACCCGCCGTTTTCGCTCCCACTCTTCATCGTCACGGTAGCCGGTTCCCTCGCTGTCACGTTGGGTGTCCTCAGGCTCGCATTTCCGTCGGTCTGGGAGGCGCAGTTCATGCCACCCCTGTGGAAGGGCGTCGTCGCCTTCCTTGCGGTGAGCCTGGTCAACTGCTTCGTGGAGTACGTCTTCCACCGCTACGTGCTCCACAAGCCGGCGATCCCGCTGCTCAGGAGATTCTACCGCCAGCACACCCTCCACCACGCGCTGACCCGGATTGCTCGCAAGCAGACCCGGGACGGCCGGGGACTCATGTTCATCGAGAACAAGTACCCCATCCTCGAGGAGGAACAGCATGAGGCCTCGTTCTTCCCCTGGTACACGCTCTTTGTGTTCGCGGTCGTCCTTTCGCCGATCCTGGCGCTGCTGCAGTGGGCCCTCCCGGACTTCCCCTGGTTCTTCGCGGGCTTCGCCGCCCTGGCCTCATCCCTCTCGATCTATGAGATCGTGCATGCGATCGAGCACTGGTCTCTCGAGGTGTGGGAACCCCTGATCTCGAGCAAGAGGTGGGGCTTCATCTGGCGGCCGGCCTACAGCTTCCACCTTCGCCATCATGCGGTCATCGACTGCAACGAGTCGATTTCCGGGTTCTTCTGCCTGCCGCTCGCGGACTGGGCCTTGGGCACCTGCCTGATGCCGCGCAGCATCTATTCGGACGGCGAGGAGTGGACGCCCGAGGAATTCGTGAGCCCGAAGCCCGTCTGGTTCATCCGCCTGCTTGACCAGGCCGCCGATAGGTCGGTGCAAAGGCAGAGGGCCGGGGCCGAGTCCCGGGCCAGCGAGGCGGCAAAGGCCGCAAAGGCGACAAAGGGGGAGCAGATTGCGACCTGGGTGACGCACGGACTGGGCCTTGCCGCGAGCGCGCTCGCCTTCGCACTGCTCGTCGTCTCCGCGACCCTCTACGGGGATGCCTGGCACGTCGTCAGCTTCAGCGTCTACGGCCTTACTCTTTTCCTGCTCTATGCGATCTACACGCTTTACTACGCCTGGCGTACCGAGAAGGGGAAGGAATTCTTCCTTAGGCTCGGCAGGGCGGCGGCGTTCCTTCTGATAGCGGGCACCTACACGCCGTTCCTGCTTGTGAGCCTGAGGGGCCCATGGGGATGGGCCCTGTTTGCGATCGTCTGGGGGCTCTGCGGCGCGGGTGCCGTGTTCCAGTTCATCGTGGGCACCCGTTACCGCTTCACCACCACCGTCGCGACGCTGATCATCGGGTGGATGGTGGTCGTCGCGATCAAGCCCCTGGTCGCGGTGCTGCCGCACGGCGGTCTTTGGCTACTCCTCGCGGGAGGCATCTGCTACACGGCAAGCGCCGTCCCCGCCATGATTTCGGGACTGCGCTACCGGGTCGCGGCCACGAATGCCCTCGTCCTTGGCGGGAGCACGTGCCACCTGCTCGCCGTGCTCCTGTTCGTGCTGCCGCAGCACATCTAGTCGTTGTTCCGGGGGTTAGATGCGTTTCAAATCAAACAACTGCATCGCGATTCACCTCAGGAGCCTGGCCAAGGCGGAGCGGTTCTACTCGGATATCCTGGGGTTCAAGCTCAAGAGCAAGAGCCGGACGTGCCTGGAATACGACACCGGCCATTTTCTGCTCTACCTGAACCGGTCGTCGAAATGCCAGCCCCCGACGCCGTCGTTCAGCGTTAAGAGCATCGCCAGGGCCAAGAAGCTCCTAAAGGGGGCGCGGTGCCAGATTCTCGTGGACCGCGGCAGCTCGCTTTACTTCCGGGATCCATTCGGAAACATCTTCGACGTTGTCGAAGACTAGGCGGCCCCGGGCCCGGATTGTGTCGGCCCTGACGCTTGGCTTGGTCAAATTTATAAATGCTTTATTTTAAACGTCTAACGTTCATCTCATTTCTGGCGGCCGTCGCGCTCACCCCCGGCGGGTGCGCGCGCCGCGAGACGGCTGCCGAGGAGGGGATCCGGACCCAGACGCTTCTTCTCGGAAACGCGGCTGAGCCTGCGGACTTGGATCCTAATGTGATCATCGCCTTTACCGACTCGCAGATCGCGTACGCGCTTTTCGAGGGCCTGACGAAACTGGACGGCAAGACATCGCAGCCGGCACCCGCTGCGGCGGACCGCTGGGACGTGTCTCCGGACGGCACGGTCTACACGTTCCACATAAGGCCCGGCGCCCGGTGGTCCAACGGCGACCCGCTGACAGCCGGTGATTTCGCCTATTCGTTCCAGCGGATACTGACGCCTGCCTTCGGGGCTCAATACTCCTACATGCTCTGGGCGATAAAGAACGCCGAGGCCTTCAACTCGGGTGCGATAACGGACTTCGCCCGGGTGGGGGTGAAGGCGCTCGACGACCAGAATCTCCAGGTGACGCTTGAGAGGCCGACGCCGGAGCTGCCTGCGATTGCCTCGCACACGACCTGGCTGCCGGTCCACAAGGCGGTCGTCGAGAAGTTCGGCCGGATGGACGATAAGGGCACCAAGTGGACAAGGCCTGGAAACCTTGTGGGCAACGGTGCCTTCAACCTCTCCGAGTGGATACCCAACGGGCGGATCTCCGTCGTGAAGAACCCGCTCTACTGGGACGCCGCGAAGACCCGGCTGAACAAGGTCGTGTTCTTCCCGTTCGAGAAGTCGGAGACGGAGGACCTCGCGTTCAGGTCGGGGCAGCTCCACGCGACCTATTCCCTGCCGCTGACCAAGGTCGAGGTGTACCGGGCCCACAACCCCGTCGACATCCGGATCGATCCCGTCCTGAGCACCTTCTACCTCTTCATCAACGTGACCCGGCCGCCCTTCGACAACGTGAAGCTCAGGCTGGCGCTTGCGCACGCAGTGGACCGGGAGGCCCTTGCGCGCGACATCGACAAGGGCGTCTACCCCGCGGCCCGCTGCCTGACCCCGCCGAACTGCAACGGCTACACGTCACGCTCGAAGATCACGGATGATTTTGACCTGGCGCGCCGGCTCCTCGCCGAGGCGGGCTATCCCGGCGGCAAGGGCCTCCCCCCGATCGAGGTGCTCAGCTACAACACGGAGGTGTCGCTGCGCATGCTGGAGGCGATCCAGTCCATGTGGCAGAAGGAGCTGGGCGTGCACATCACGATCGCCCAGCTGGAGCAGAAGACCCTGTTCCAGGCCGGCCAGGACAAGAACTATTCGATCTCATTCTCGGGATGGATTGCGGACTATCCCGATCCCTCGTCCTTCCTCGGGACAATGGTCACCGGCGGCGGAAACAACTGGGCCGGGTGGAGCAACAAGGAGTTCGACAGGCTCGTGTCCGAGGCCTCGAACACGGCGGACAACGCCAAGCGCCTGGAGCTCTTCCAGCAGGCCGAGGCGGTCCTGCTGGGTGACGCGCCGCTTATCCCCCTTTTCTTCTCGGATCAGGTCTACGCGATCAGCCCCGCCGTGCGCGGTTGGACGACGACCCTGATCGGGTTCCACGAGTTTCAGCGGATCTGGCTCGAGAAGTGAACGTAGTCTGCGGCTTTGGCTTCCCCGGAAGGATCGCGTTGACAGGGGTGGGGTCGAGGGTAGCTGATCGTCGCATGAGTCGCTTCCTTAGGCCCTTGTGTCTCGCAACCCTTCCGTTCCTCGCATGCCTTGCGGCCCTGCGGGGCGAAGGGGTCGTTGCCAAGCCGGTGACCCCGGGTGCCTCGCCGGAGGCGACGGCGCTCCTGCAGCTCCTCTACGACATTTCGGGCAGGTACACCCTCACCGGCCAGCACAACTATCCCAACACGAAGAGCCGGAACTCGGAGTTTGCCGCCAAGTACATCGGCAAGACGCCCGTCATCTGGGGAACGGACTGGGGCCATGCGAAGGCTGGGGACTCCGACTCCTATCTTGCGCGGCCGGACATTGTTCAGGAGGCGATCCGCCAGCACCGCATGGGGTCCATCGTGGCGCTGTGCTGGCACGCCGTGCCGCCCACCGCGGACGAGCCGATTACGTTCCGCCAGCTTCCCAACAGCGACCCGAAGGCGCTTTCGAGCGTGCAGGGGAAGCTGCTCGACGAGCAGTTCAAGGACCTGCTGACGCCCGGCTCGGCCCTGTACAACCACTGGTGCGCCCAGGTCGACACCATCGCGGTTTTCCTCAAGCAGCTCCAGGACGCGCACGTCCCGGTCCTTTGGAGGCCCTACCATGAGATGAACGGCGACTGGTTCTGGTGGGGCGGGCGCACCGAGGGCCCCTACACGACCGCGGCGCTCTATCGCCAGATGTTCGACCGGCTGGTCAACCACCACCACCTCAACAACTTGGTATGGGTCTGGAGCATGGACCGCCCGAGCAGGCCCGGCATGGAGCACGCGAAGTACTTTCCCGGGGCCGAGTTCGTCGACGTCCTTGCCCTGGACGTCTACGGCAATGACTTTGCCCAGTCCTACTACGACAGCCTCGTCAGCCTCTCGCAGGGAAAGCCGATCGCCCTCGCCGAGGTCGGAAACCCCCCGACTCCCCAGATCCTCGAAAAGCAGCCGAAGTGGGCCTACTACATGACTTGGGCGTCCATGGTGAGGAACACACCCAAAAGGCAGTACGCCGAGCTGATGGCGGACCCGCGGATCCTCAACCTCGAGGATCCGGCCTACGAACAGGCGACGGCGCCCTATCGGAAGGCCTGCGGGCTTGCTCCGCTGCACTTTGAGCCGGCCCCGATCGACGTCTCCGGAACCTGGGTCCTGAACGAGGATAAGAGCGAGCTTGGCCGGATGGGCGCCGCATTTGCGCCGGCGCGGCTCGATCTCGCGCAGAAGGGCGCCGAGGTCACCGTGCGAACGACGCGCGTCGTCGAGTATGCCGACGATCAGGTGACCGAGGAGAAGATGATGCTCGACGGGACGGAATCGAAGTCCGAGTTCATGAACTCACCCCGGGTCAGCACGGCTCGGGTGCAGGGCAATGAGATCCATGTCGACTCCGTGGTTACGCTCACATGGGGGGCGCCCGGCTCGAAGATGACGACAAAGGAGGTTTGGACGCTCGGGGACGGCGGGGATCGCCTCGTGATCAAGAGGCACACGAGCTCGCCCCGGGGAGAGCAGGAAGCGACGCTGATCTTCGACAGGAGGTGACGCCGGCCGCTTGGGTGTTGCGCCAGCGTGGGGACAGACCGGCACGGCCGGTCAATTCCCGCCCACGGTCATTTCGAGTCGCCCAAGACCTTGGCCTTCGCCTTCTGGAACTCCTCGTCGGTGAGCACGCCCGAATCCTTCAGGCGCTTCAGCCTTTGGATCTCACCCGCCAGGTCGATGACCGGTGCGGGCGTTGGAGCAGGCTGCACTGCGGTTCCGGTAAGGGTTGAGATTCCGAGGGCGGGGAAGTTCGGGTCACCAGGGGAGGCATTGGTCACGGGCCTGTTGTACAGGTCGAAAAGCTGCGCAAACCGCCCGAACGACTCCACCTTCCCGTTGACCAGCCGAACCATGTAGGGCTGGTCCCTGCCATAGCCCGCCTCCGAGGTCAGGTAATAGGTGAGATACTCGACGTTCGCCTGGGCACTCGTGCTATCGGGGGTACCGAGCATCCCGACCACCTGCTCCTTCGACATGCCGATGCGGACGTTGTTGAGGACTTCCGACGTGGTGCATCCCGCAAGGAACGCGCCGAGGACCAACAAACCTAGGAGGGCAGTTTTGATTTTCATGAAGCGTGGGTACCCCAAGGAAGACGGTTCGTCCGGGGAAAGGATGCAAGGGCTAGCGACAATCCGGCAGCTTCCGTGACTAGGGGCTAGATCCAATTCGAGAACGCAGTGTCACTCTTTTGTGCAAAAGACTTTGGCCCCAATTTTCGTAGGGGCAGCTGCATTACTGATTATTTCGGCTGCCGCAGTTACGTACGCCGATGGCGGTTTCAGGTTTTCGCCCCAGCACCTCTCCCTGGAAAGCTCTCGGATTTTGTGCCGGAGCAACGGATGTTCTGGGGCTCGATACCAAACTCGGGTTGGGTTTCCAGGCAGACCAATC
>CAYPXZ010000041.1:0-33243 GCA_964414785.1 uncultured Opitutaceae bacterium | reverse complement strand
ATTTGCACTCACCCATGATCAGCGTCGCCGGATATCGCTATCGAAACATTCTCGAGACCGAGGGAGGGCCCGTCAGCCGGGTCTCCCTTCGCGAGTTCCCCGTCTACGGGCGGCAAATGTACCAGGCCAACGCCTGGCTGTCGGACAAGGTTGTATCGCGCCGGAAGAAGTTCGCGCTCTACAGCGACGCCGACGGGACGGGGACGGCGGAGACGCCGATGGTCGCGCGCTACATGGCGATCTCGGAGTCGATGGAGCGCTGGGCCTACAGGGTCAAGGTGCGGGCGAACGACCGCGAGCTGTACGGGTTCGACATCGACGAGTCGTCAAATGGCATGGCTGCGTTCCCGGGCATCTTCAATTCGGAGGCCCGCAAGCGCGCCATGCTGGAGGCGGTTGAGCGCGCAAGCATCATTGCGTGGTGGGAGGGCAGCCTCGACGGGGAGGTCCGTGCCACCGACTGGCCTGGGATCAACGCCCTTGTGCTTCCAAGCCCGATTGGGACGGGAGTCACGGTCATTGCGTTTCGGGAGGTTAGGGCGGACTGCTTCGCGTACGGCCAGGGGGCCTCGATGAACTATTTCGGGGCGTGCGAGCGCGCCGTCATGGAGCTTGCCCGAAACGAATACGTGCTCGGCCTGCGGCGCGTCTCACTGGGCCTGTCCGTCCAGGATGCGCCCTCAGACCTCTTCGAGCGGCGTTGCCTATTCTTCTCCACCGCGGAGGGGCATGCGCTGTTTCAGGAGCGCCTGAAGCGCAGGATCACGGGCCCCCGATTCGAGTCCGATGTCATTTGCGATGCCGAGATCGAGGGAGACTGGTCGGAATACGCGACTGTGTGGCGGGTCCTGATTAGGCCCTCCTCCACGGAGTTCCTGGCCAACACCGAGAGGTATTTCTTCTGGTAGGTCGTCCCGGGCTCCCTTTGGAAGGGAGCTCTGCTAGGGCGACGACTGGATCATCTCCAGCATCCTGGTTGCCGACGGGTCACCCGGCCGCAGCTGAAGGACCCGCTCGAACTCGGCGGTCGCCTCGCTCCTGCGGCCCGTCTGCAGGAGCGCAAGTCCCCTGACGAAATGCGCGGGAGCGAAGTCCGGCTTGGTCCGGATCGCCGCCTCAATGTGCTGAAGCCCCTCGGGAATCCTTCCGGACCTGCAGAGGATCATGCCGAGGTTATTGTTCGCCTCGGCGAGGTCGGGCTGGATCCGGAGGGCGTCCTCGAACTGACCGATCGCCTCGGCGATCCGGCCGGACTGGGCAAGTGCGTTTCCAAGGTCGAAATGGGCTTTCGCGTCATCGGGTTTGAGGCTGAGCGCAGCCTCGATCCGTTGAATCCCCTCCGGCACCCGCCCCGAGGCGCAGAGGATGACGCCCAGGTTGTCGCTCGCCTCGGCAAACCCCGGCTGCAACCGGAGCGCGGCCTCGTATTCGGCTGCCGCCTCGGCGCCGCGGCGCTCCCTGAAAAACGCAGCGCCCAGATTAAAATGAGCCTGGGCAAGGGAGGGATTGAGGCGAAGCGCCTGCTCGTAGCGCGGGATGGCCTCGGCGGAGCGGCCCGGCGTGCTCTCCAGCGCTTCGCCCAGGCCGTTGTAGGCGTCCGCGTAGTCGGGCTGGACGCGAATGACGGCCTCGTACTCGGAGACGGCCTGCGGGTACTGCCCGGTCTCGAATAGGGCCTTAGCAAGGTTATAGAGCGCCGGGGCGAAGTCCGGCTGGATGCGCAGGGCGGCGCGGTACTGCTCGATGGCCTCGCGGGCCCGGCCCGCCCTGGCCAGGGCGTTCCCGAGGTTGCTGTGCGTGGCCTGGTCGCCCGGCTCGATCTTCAGCGCGGCCTCGTACTGCGCGATCGCCTCGGGGACCCGGCCCTCCTTGGCGAGCGCCATGCCGAAATTGTTGTGTGCCCGCGCGTTTTCGGGACGCCGCTCGGCGGTGTCGCCCCAGAGGGTGAGGGCGCTGCGGTAGACCTCGTTCCTCATCGCGGTGAGCGTGCCAAGGGCGAGCACGGTCGCTGCGATCGGAGCCCACGAACGGCGGCCCGCCAGCGAATAGGCACCGGTCACCGCGACCACCGCGATGGCCGCAAGGGGAAGATACATGCGGTGCTCGGCCATGGTCTGGGTCGCCACCGGTACGGCGCTGCTCGGGGCAAGGATCAGGAGGAACCATGCGCCGAGGAATCCCAGCGCGGGCTTTCGCCGAAGGGCGGCCGCCGTGGCTGCCACGAGGAGGAAGACGACCAGGGCGAAGGGCGCCACCTCGGCCGCCCCGCGGGCCAGGTGGGTCCCATAGTCGAAGACGAGGGGACGCGGCCAAACGGAAAGCCGAAGGTAATGGGCGATGGCCTCGAGCTGGGTTAGCCAGTAAGCCGCCGGGGATGCCGAGCTAAACCCCGCGGAGCCGCCTCGGTTCCAACCCGTGCTTGCGACGAGGAAGCCGAGGAGGAGCCAGGTGGCTGCAAGGCAGCAGTAGAGACCGCGGCGCAGGCGCCATGCTCCGGCGAACGTGCCGGCGAGGAACGTCCGGTCGTAGAGAAGCAGGATCACAGGCGCGGTCACCATGACCTCCTTTGTCGCCATCCCGAGGAGGCACGCCGCCACAGTACACGCGCGCCATCGCAGGGGTGCCGGAGACTCGGCTGCGCGGATGAAGCAATACAGGGTCACGAGGTAAAGGAGGCCGACAAGAGACTCCACGCGCTGGACGACGTAGGTTACGGACTCGGTCTGAAGGGGGTGCAGGGTCCAGATGAGGGACACCGCAAGGGAGAGGGGCAGGGCATCCCGGCCAAAGCGCGCGGCCAGGGTGGGAAGGGTGAACGTGCGGCGGACGACGCCCATGAGCGCCAGCCCGGCGAGGATATGGATGAGGAGGTTGAGCGCGTGGTAGCTCCAGACACCGGTGCCGCTTACCGCATAGTTGAACGCAAGGGTCAGGTTGGCCAGAGGTCGGCCCCCGACGGTCGTCGCCTGCGGCGGCGGCGAGAACGTGCCCCATAGGGGCCAGAGCGCCCGGATGCTCGGGTTTTCCGTGATCGCCGTGGTGTCGTCGAAGACGAAGGGGGCCTTTAGGCTGCCGAGGTACGCTGCAACGGCGCAGAGCGAGACCACTGCCGCGGCGAGAAAAAGCCGGGCCCTGCCCGCCGGCCGCTGCGGGGAGGTCGCCAGCGCGCTCATGGGCGAACCGGCTCGGGGGCTACGCGTTTCTGGGTCCGGATTTGGCTTGGGGTCATCGTTCGCTGTCGTCTCGCCCCCTGTCTGACCGCCCGGCATTGTGCGTTCAATCCCAATGCGGGATCGGGCCGGGAGTGCCGACGCTTTGCCCCCGGGAACGGCTCGGTCGGCATCCGTTAGGACGGAGCAAGGGGGACCCTGACGGTGAAGCGGGCGCCCCCGCCGGGGGCATCGCCGACCGACACGGTGCCTCCGTGGGATTCCACCACGGCCTTGACCAGGCTTAGGCCGAGGCCAAGGCCCCGCAGCGACCTGCTTGCGTCCCCACGGTAGAGTCGGCGGAAGATGGCCTCCCGCTCCGCAGCCGGCACACCCGGCCCGTCGTCGGCGACCGAGAGCACTGCGGTGGCGCCATCGGCAGCGACCGAGAGCGCGATGTGGCCCCCGGCCGGCGTGTACTTGAGCGCATTGTCGAGGAGGTTGTTCACGGCGTGGCCCAGCCGCACGGCGTCGGCCTCGACCTCGACGGGCGCAGGCAGGTCCAGACGAAGGTCGATCCTCTTCTCCTCGGCGACCTCGCTGTAGAGGTCCGCCGCCCGCTCAGCGAGCGAACGCAGGTCGATCCGCCTGCGGTTGAGGCGGAGGGCGCCTCCCTCAGCGGCCGATATGTCGAGAAGCGTGTCGATCACGTGAAGCAGGCCGTCGGTCTCCTCGATGCAGCCCGCCAGGGCGTTGCGCGCCTCGTCGGGGTCCTGACCGTCGTGCAGCGCCAGCTCGGCCGTCCCCCGGAGCCGCGTCAGCGGAGTCCGCAGGTCGTGCGAGAGGCTGTCGAGCGTGTCCCTGAGGACCTGGACGTGCGCCGAGTTGCGCTCGAGGAGGGTGTTGAACTGGTGCACGAGGAGTGCGAGCTCGTCGCTTCCCCCGGGGCCCGCAACGCGGGCCGTCAGGTCCCCGGTCTCAAGGATCCGCCGGGCCGTGTCGGAAACCAACCGAAGGGGCCGGGTGGCGCGCCAGGCCAGGACGGTGCCGACGCCAATGCAGAGGAGGAGCGCCGCTGCCCCCACCCAGGCGAAGGCGCGCCGGAAGGGCTGCAGAAGCACGGCGCGGCTGTCGGTGCTGCGCCCGACCTGCAGGACGCTCCCGTCGGAGAGCCGCGCCGATGCGACGGCATAGTCGCGCAGGGCGTTCTGGGGGATGCGCACCGTGCGGATCTGGCGGGTGGCGGCGATTCCCCAGTCGTCGGGGACCGGGATGCTGAGCACCTGGGTCTGGATCCAGTCGGGCGGCACGGAGGCAAACACGGTCTCATTGGACGGCGCCAGGACCCGCACGAAGAAGGACCGCACCTCGGGCGCGGTGTTGGAGTTTATCTCCGCGCGAAGCGCCAGCGCGCCACCCTGGTCGTAGATGCGGCCCAGGCGGCTGGCGAGCTGCTCGACGGCCGCCTGCTCCCGCGCCTCCAGGGCGTTGGCAAGGACCCAGTAGAGCACGGCGAAAAGCACCGCAGCGACCAGGGCGAACACGCCCGTGTAGAGCCAGGCGAGCCTCAGTGCCAGGGATCTGCGCAGGCGTTCAAACATGGGGCCTGAATATGTACCCGACGCGTCGGACCGTCTCTATCCTCATGCGGTCGGGGTCTATCTTCGCCCTGAGGCGCGAGACGACGACGTCGACCACGTTGGTCTGGGGGTCGAAGCTGTAGTCCCAGACATGCTCGAGGATCATGGTCTTGCTGACCGGCCTGCCGGCGTGGCGCAGGAAGAAGGCAAGGAGCGAGAACTCCCTGGGCTGGAGCTCGACCCTCGCGCCCCGAAGGGTCACCTCGCGCGAGACCAGGTCGAGCTCGACGTCACCCGCGGACAGGCGTGTGGCCTCGGGCGACTGGGACGCGCGCCTGATGAGCGCCTGCACACGGGCCAGCAGCTCGGAGAACGCGAAGGGTTTCGTCATGTAGTCGTCCCCGCCGCTCTGCAGGCCCCTTATCCGGTCATCCACCGACGTCCTTGCGCTCAGGAAGAGCACGGGGACGGTGCTCCGCGCCGCGCGAAGCCTCTTGACGAGGCTAATCCCGTCGAGCTTCGGGAGCATGATGTCGACCACGGCGGCGTCATAGTCGGTGCTCTGCGAGAAATCCAATCCGGCCTCGCCGTCCGGGGCATGGTCGACCGCAAAGCCGGCCTGCTTTAGGCCGCGCACGACAAACGAGGCGATCTTCTCATCATCCTCAACCACGAGCACTCGCATGCCCGGGATTGTGGCGGTCGCATCGGGTTTTTAAAGGGTCAAAGCGCCGAAACCCGAATTCTATCCATTTTGTAATCATTGGGAAAGAATGGGGCAAGCCGGCCGTGGTAGGGTGGGTCACCATGACAAGACCCACATTGAAGAACCCCCGCTTTCGAAGGGCCGTGCAGCTGGCCTCGGTGCTCGCCCTCGCAGGCACCTTCGTCGGCATCCGCGCCGCGGAGAAGTCCGATCCCACCATCGCGCTCAAGCGCGACGACCACCCGGTCCCCCGCAGCCAGTCGGACCGTGTCAGCTATTCCGACGTCGTCAGCCGCGTGTCGCCAAGCGTCGTCAAGATCACGGTGCAGGCGAAGGCCCGGCGCGTCGACTTGAAGGAGAACGAGCTGCCGGGCGGCAACGACCCGTTCTTCAGGCAGTTCTTCGGCGGGCGCATGCCTGAGCTCAGGCAGGAGCCGATGAACGGCCTGGGTTCCGGCGTCATCATCAGTTCGGACGGCTACGTCGTGACCAACAACCACGTGGTCGACGGCGCCGACTCCGTCACGGTGGCCCTTGCCGACGGACGCGAGCTTCCGGCCAAGGTCGTTGGGCGCGATCCGCTGACGGACATAGCCGTCGTCAAGATCGACGCGAAGGACCTTCCCGCGATCACCTTCGCTGACAGCTCAAAGATCCTGACAGGCGACCGCGTGCTGGCGATCGGCAATCCCTTCGGCATCGGCGAGACCGTCACCAGCGGGATCGTGAGCGCGACGGGCCGCCGGGTCGGGATCCTCAATGACGTCCACGGCTACGAGGACTTCATCCAGACCGACGCAGCGATCAACCCGGGCAACTCGGGAGGCGCCCTTGTCGACGTCGACGGACGCCTGATCGGGATCAACACCGCCATCCTGAGCCGCAGCGGAGGCTTCCAGGGCGTGGGACTAGCCGTGCCCTCGAACATGGTCAGCCACGTGGCCGACAGCCTGGTGAGGACCGGCCGCGTTGTGCGCGGCTACCTGGGGATCAACATCCAGAACATCACGCCGGCGCTGGTGGATTCCTTCAACCTGAAGACGCGCGAAGGGGCGCTTGTCGCCGAGGTCACCCAGGACAGCCCCGCGGCGCACGCAGGCATCAAGGAGGGTGACGTGATCAGCCGCATTAACGGACAGCCGGTCACGGATTCAAACAACCTGGCGCTGACGGTGAGCGGGGAGGCCCCGGGCACCAAGCTCAGCTTTGACATTCTGCGCGACGGGAAGGACGTAAGGCTCGACGCGACGACGGGTGAGCGGCCGGGCTCCCCGCACGGCCCCGCCGGGTCGATCGCGGCGGACGACGACCAGGGCGTCCTCAACGGGGTCACGGTGGACGACCTCAACGGCGACACGCGCCAGCAGTTCAACCTGCCCGCCCATGTCCATGGGGCGATCGTCACGAACGTGGAGCCGGACTCAGCCGCCGCGCGGGCGGGCATAAGCGCAGGCGACGTCATTCTAGAGATCAACCGGCATCCCGTTCAGTCAGCCCAGGATGCCGTGAGCCTCAGCGCCAAGGTCGAGAGCAAGAAGACGCTCCTAAGGCTCTGGTCGCGCGGATCCACGCTTTTCGTCGTGGTGGACGAATCGGCCCAGGACAGGCCCGCCTCATAGAGAGGCCAAGGACAAGCACGGCCATGCCGTGCGCAACGACGTTCCCCGGCCCTTAAGGCCGGGGAACGCTCGTTTCTATACCGCAGCCTATATGCATGGGCGCGGCATCTTATTTATTGAGGATGTCCGAAGTATGGGTACATTGGCCTCAAATTGGGAATCGGGCGTACAGGCCCGACCCGGCCCATGTGTTCGGGGTTTATTTGCGAACGCTCCAATAGAAGCCTAGCGAAGCAAACCATGTTCCGAATCCTCCTTGTCGATGACGATGAACCGGTACGCAGCACGCTTCGCCGCGCCCTGACCCGGATGGGATACCAGGTAAGGGAGGCCTCGAACGGCAAGGAGGCGATGAGGATGTGCGCCCAGGAGGCGCCCGACCTCGTGATGACGGACATCATAATGCCCGAGCAGGAGGGCCTGGAGACCATTGGTGCGATCCGCCGCCTTCACCCTGGGGTCAAGGTCGTCGCCATGTCGGGGGGCGGGCGAATAGTCGCGACGGACTACCTAAAGACGGCGGCGACGCTCGGGGCCGATGGCGTGCTCGCGAAGCCGTTCACGACCGAGGAAATGACGGAAATCCTGGTGAAGCTCCTGGGCGCCGCCGGTGGCGGGCCCCTCGCGGGACCTGCGGGCGCAGGCGCGACCTAGGTGCAGGGCGCCGGGATGCGGCTGCCGGAGGCGCATCCGTAGGGAAAAGCGGGGGACCAGTGCGCCACGACTGCGGACGGCGTGCGCCTCCTTGTCGGCGATTCGCGGGAATCTAGGCTCCCCAAGTCCCCGCTGTCGTCGGCGTCCTGGGCAATCGTCCAGACCATTGGGCCGACGTAATTGCGGTCCGTCTCGGGCCGGCCAAAGCGGCCGTCGGAAAGACGGCGGTGGCTGCCGGGGCGTCCGGCCTTCCACGTCGCGGGGTAGGGCTGCTCAACCATGGTAGAGCCTATCGGCACAATCCTGCGCAACTGGAGGGTCGGGTGTTCCCGACGCCCTCCGATTGGCAAAGCGGCGTGCCACCGAAGAGTTCGGGGATTATGAATGATGAAAGGGATTGGTGGAATGGGTGTTGCCCATGGTGGGTGCCCGTGCCTTCTGGTGCTCTCGGGGGCAAAAGACGATTCCGGAGAAGGCATGCAAGATATGCATGGATTTCGTCCAAATACGCGCAGTCGGACGGCATCGATCGGGCTACATTGGGAGGCTAGGATGGCCCCGCGCCTACGCAAAACGCGGCGGTGCGGCCGCGACTCCAGCCCGAAAAATGAAGCCCCTTCGTACAGGTCGACTGGCGTGGGCCCTCGCCGCGGCGTCTGTGGGGTGGGGTGCCTCCCCCTCGGCCCCGAGCCATACCGAGAAGGTCTTTGCAACCGCATTGGTCACCCCGAATCAGCCGATGGGCGAGGCCAAGGGGATCTATCCCGGAAGGGTGGTCTGGGTCCACGATTCGACCGCGGTGAACCAGAACTGCGTCGTCGATGCTCCGGGTCACGGCTGGTTCCTTACCGAGAACAACAACCAGGCCGTCATTGACGGGATGGTCTCGATCGCGCTGCACAACCTGACGGGGCAGAACAGCGACGCAGGCGCCTGGGGTGCGATCTTCAGGTTCCACAATTCCGCCGTGGGCAAGGGATCCGTCGGCTACGCCAAGGGCGAGAAGGTGTTCATCAAGATAAACGCCACCAGCGCATGGAACGGGAACTTCAACCCGATCGACCTCACACCCGACGCGTTCATTTCGGAGACCTCCGTGGGACCGGTGCTCACGGTGCTGCGCCAGCTGGTCGGCACCGTCGGCGTGGACCCGTCCGACATCTATATCGGCGACCCGCTGAAGCACATCTACAAGCACCTCTACGAAGTCTGGCATGGCGAGTTTCCGGGCGTCCACTACCTCGACAACGGAGGCTACGAGAGCCTGGGGAGGGAATCCGTCGTGCCGAGCCAGACGGCCATCATCTACTATTCCGACCGGGGGACCGTGCTTCGCACCAGCGAGGCCACGGGCAACACGCCGGTCAACGCCCCCGTCCTGCAGGACTCCCTCTACACGATCTCCGAGGACGCGGAGTACGTGATCAACATCCCGATGCTCAAGGGGCACATGCGCGCGGGGATGACGATGTTCGCAAAGAACAACTTCGGCTCGCAGACGAGGATCGACGCCTCGCACCTGCATGGAGGCCTGGTGGCCCCGGCAGAAATGCCCAACGTGACGCGGGGTGGTTACGGCTACTACCGGGTCCAGGTGGACATCATGGGGCACTCGCTCCTCGGCAGGAAGAACCTCGTCTACCTCATGGATGCGCTTTGGGCCACCGACTACGAGCTCGACGTGCCGCTCAAGTGGCAGATGGTGCCATTTAATAACGGCTACTCGGCGTCGATCTTCGCCTCGCTTGACCCGGTTGCGATCGAGTCGGTCGGCTATGATTTCCTGCGCTCGGAGTTCACTTCGGACCGTGTCCCGGCCGCCGGCACCTATGTCCAGATGCCGGGCGTCGACGATTACCTCCGACAGGCCGCGGACAAGGCGAACTGGCCGAGCGGGCTTGTCTACGACCCCGACAACTCTGGGGTTCCGATCCCCAGCCTCGGGACCAATGAGCACTGGAACAATGCGACGGCCATGCAGTACTCGCGAAACCTCGATGCGTCCGCTGCGGGCATCGAGCTTATCCAGGCAAGCAGGTCCATCAGGACGGAACTCATCGCGGACCAGACCACCAATCCTGGCGGGGGAGCCACGTTCGCCGTGGTTGCCATCGGCGCTGCGCCGCTGTCCTACCAGTGGCAGCGCGAGGCTGCCGGCAGCCAGGTGTGGGCGAATCTGGCCGAGGGGGCTCCGTATTCGGGCGTGAGCACGGCATCCCTCAGCGTGTCGGGCGCCACCGCAGCCATGAGTGGGGACCATTTCCGGTGCCTCGTCGGCAACGGGTCGGATCCCGGCGCGACCTCAAATGCCGCGGGACTCAAGGTGGTTGTGGTGCCCATCCTTCTTGCGCAGCCGGCGTCGGCCACCGTGGGCTCGGGGGCCCGCCTCGTGCTTTCGGTGCTCGCCACGGACGCCAACGCAATGATCTACCAGTGGAGTAGGGACGGAGTGGACATCGCGGGTGCCACGGCGGCCGAGCTCGTGCTTCCCAGCGTGGGTCCCTCAGACTCCGGGGCGTATGCAGTGGTCGTAACCGACATCCAAGGGGGATCGGTCACGACGGCACCCGCCATGGTGGCGGTTGCCTCCGTGGCCTATTCGCCGCCGCTCTCCACCCTGGTCAACCTCTCGACCCGGGCCCAGGTCGGCACGGGGGCCAACCTGATGATCGCGGGATTCGTCGTGGGAGGATCCGGCTCGAAGAAGGTACTCGTCCGGGCGGTCGGGCCGACGCTCACGGGATTCGACCCCGCCAATCTGTCCTCCAGCGTGGTGCTCACGGACCCGGTGCTGCAGCTGACGAGGCCCGATGGGACGCAGCTCATGGCCAATGACGACTGGGGCAACGACCCCGCAATAGCGGCCGCGGCATCCGGCGCCGGCGCCTTCGCGCTGCCGGCCGGCAGCAGGGACGCCGCCCTGATCGCCACGCTTCCCCCGGGCTCCTACACGGCTCTTGTAACGGGCAAGAACGGGACGACCGGTGTCGCGCTCGTCGAGGTCTATGATCTGGACCCCCTTGCGGCGTCACGGCTGGTCAACATCTCGACCCGCGCCCAGGTGCGCGGCGGAGCGCAGGCGCTCATTGCCGGCTTTGTTGTCGGAGGATCGGCCGCGCGAACGGTCCTGGTCCGCGCCGTCGGCCCCACGCTGACCGCGATCGATCCGACAGACCTGCCCGCGGGCGTCGTGCTGCCCGACCCGCAGCTCCAATTGAGCGTCCCCGGGGGCCGGGTGCTCATGGCAAACGACGATTGGAATACGCCGAGCACAGGGCCCGCGGTTACGGCGGCGGCGCGTTCCGTGGGGGCCTTTTCGCTGGGTGCCAATTCCAAGGACTCGGCCCTCGTCGCGAGCCTCGCCCCAGGGCAGTATACCCCCATCGTCACGGACAAGACCGGCAAGGTCGGGGCGGCGCTCATCGAGGTCTATGAAGTGCCGTGACTGCGCCCCACGCGTGCTCGTCGTGGCCCAAGGAACCCGGGATTTCGGGGTCTTGCATGGCCGATGGCTATCGCCGAAGCTCGGCTCAGAAAATGGGGAACCCTCCGAATAAAACCCTTCGCGCCTGGATCGCGGTCCTGTCCTGTCCGCTCCTGGTGTATCTCACGGTGGTCCTTGTGGATCGCGCTGCATCGACCTGGGCCCACGATCATCTTCACCGCCCGCCGGTCATGGACATGCTCACCCACATCGTGGATCCGCTGCGCGCCCTCTCGGCGATCGCCCTTGCTGCGGTGGGCGCCGCCGCCCTTTTCCGCGGGTGGCGGCCCGGCGCGCACGGCCGGACGCTGATCGCGGCAAGCCTGGCGATCCTCGTATCAGTGGGGATCAAGGAGCTGTTGAAGGACTTCTTCGGCCGGACCTGGCCGGAGACATGGACCAACAACAATCCCTCGTGGATAGGAGACCATGTCTTCGGCTTTCATCTCCTTCACGGCGGGGTTGGCTGGGAGTCGTTTCCCTCCGGGCACACTACACAAATGGCTGCCCTGGCAGCCGTGATTTGGCTTCGGGTGCCGCGAATTCGCTGGTTGGGGGTCGCCCTGTGCGCCTTGGTCGCGCTCGGCCTCTGGGGCTCGGACTACCATTACGTGGGGGACATCGTCGCCGGCGCATATCTGGGAGCCTCCTGCGGAGTGGGCATGGTCGCACTCGTCTGCCGCGCTTAATTTTGGACCAAGAGAGGGGCCCCGTCCCTTCGACGCAGGCGAAGGGCGGCAGTCCCAATTTCCGCCACCTACCCATAGCAATCAAGTGACTGACAGGGGCTTTGGAACGGTAACTGCTGGGTTTGGTATAGCCCTATGCTTAGCGGTTTACAGACAAATGCTTCCAGAAATCGGTACCTGGGTGATTTCACCCGGGTAGTGATCGTCATCACAGCCATCACTTTGGCAGGTTGGTTTGCGCCGCTTAGCTACCACGCACTGGGTTACGTCTACCTCCTAGCCGTCATTGCGCTGAGTCTGAATATCAGCCGGTGGCCAGCACTGGCGGCTGCCGTTTTGAGCGGAATGGCTTGGGACTATTTTTGCGTTCCACCCAAGCTTTCGTTCGCAGGGATCCACTTTGACGAAGGACTTCTACTGACGACGTACTTTGCGGTCGCATTGATAGGCAGCCAGCTGACGGCGCTCCGCTCCGCCGCCGACCGGGCGGGCCTTCTGGCGGAGTCGGAACGCATGCACCAAACGCTTCTGGACAGTGTATCGCATGAGATGATGACGCCGATGGCCGTGTTCCGGTCTGCAATCGAGCAACTTGGCACCCCCGACCAGGGCAAGCGCCTGCGGGTGATCGCAGAGCTGGAGATTGCCCTGAACCGCCTGGACAGGCTCGTGGCGAACCTGCTCAACCAGAATCGCCTCGAGTCGGGAGTCCTCAGGCCACTGATGGATTGGTGCGACATCCATGAGCTGATTGCGGCAGCCCGTAGGGTGGTCGGATCGCGGATCGGCGATCATCCGCTCACGGTGGAGATCTCGCCCGACATGCCTATCTTTCGTGCCGATGCGGCCCTCTTGGAGCAGGCGATCGTGCAGCTCCTCGTCAATGCGTCGGTTCACACGCCGTCCGACTCGGCGATCCGGGTCAGCGCTGGTGTGAGTCCGGACTCTAGGAACGTTGTCATCATTATTTCGGACAACGGTCCCGGAGTGCCCGAGGAGATCCGCAACATGGTCTTTGACAAGTTTACGAGGGGGGACAACGCCAAGAAAGGGGGCTTGGGGCTTGGGTTGTCCATCGTGCGAGGGTTCATGCAGGCACAGGGCGGAGACGTCTCCATCGCCTCGTCGCCCGAAGGCGGCGCCCAGTTCACCCTCCAGCTTCCATTCGAGAAACCCAGTTCGATCCCCATTTCATGAAGAACGAATCAAAGCCCAGCATCCTTGTCGTTGACGACGAAGAGCAGATTCGCCGAATGCTTCGCGGCGTTCTTGAGGAGGAGGGATACTCGGTGCGGGACGCCGAATCCGGGCGCATAGCACTAGGAGAGATTGCCCTAAACGCCCCAGACCTGGTCATTCTTGATCTCGGGCTTCAGGACACGAACGGAACGGAAGTTCTAAGGGCCCTACGCCCCATCTGCAATTCGCCGGTCTTGATTCTCTCCGTCCTCGGGAACGAGAAGGGCAAGATTGCCGCGCTGGACGCCGGCGCGGACGACTACCTCACCAAGCCCTTTAGCGGCGGCGAACTTCTGGCTCGCCTGAGGGCCCTTCTGAGGCGCGCCCACCCGCCCTCCGCGCCCATGGCCACCTACCAATTCGGGCCCATACAGGTGGACCTGGTTCAAAGGCGGGTCCTCCGTGGGGGCGAGCCGGTGAAGCTGACGTTTCAGGAGTTCAACGTGCTGCAGATGTTCGTGATGAACCGCGACAAGCTCCTGACCCACCAGAACATCCTTAAGGAGATCTGGGGGCCCCAGGCGAAGGACCACACGGAATACCTTCGCTACTACGTGATGCAGCTTCGGAAGAAGCTGGGCGACGACGTGAATTCAGCGGCCGGGCATTTCCAGACCGAGACTGGGGTGGGGTACCGCTTCGTGAGCAAACCCCATTAGCCGGCCGCAAGGATGCGAATGCGAGGGCCGCGTGTGCTCTCGGACCGGGCACGCCGGGCTTCCACTACAGCAGCATGAAAGCGGCTGCGAGTATCAGCGTAGGAGGTATGGCTGCCAGGAGGAGCTTGAATGGCGAGACGCCGTCGGGAAAGAAGCGCTGCAGAATCGCCTGGCCGGCCGGATTGGGCGCATTCGCGATGACGGTCAACCCGCCCCCGGTGACCGCGCCCGCAACGACCGCGTACTTGAACGGCTCAGTAAACCCCGGAACCAGCGTCGCGAGGTAGGTGATGGCGGCATTGTCGTTGAACCCGGTGAGGATGGTGGCCCAAACAAAAAGGGACACGCGGCCCAGACTCTTGAGGACCGGCTCCAGCCACCAGCTCTGGAGACCTCCGTGCACAACAAGGCCCGCCAGGAAAAACCCGACCAAAAGCGGAGGCCTGAGGTCGAGCTTCTTTTGGTAGTGCGCCGTTGCTTGGGCATAGGCCATGAAGAACAGGAAGCCCCCAATGAATAGCGCAGGGTAGTGGGCGACGAAGACCGTGAAGACGAGGAATCCCACTTGCACCGCGATGATCCAATAGGGGATATGGGCGCCACCACCCTGGGTGGTGGCCCTGCCCACCTTCATGTATGCCTCCTGCAGCTGATCGAGCTCCTTCCTAAAGATCATGTAATATACCAGCGTGGCGCAAACGATCCCGGTGAATGCCTTCCATCCGAAGTTCGTCAGCATGTACATCATGTCCCAGTGCCACGGTCCTGCCGCCATGACCATGGGGGGGGCTGCAAAATGGGTCAGCGTTCCGCCGACCGAGACATTGACGAAAAGCAGGCCCAGCGTCGCGTAGCACAGCTGCGGCGACGGGCGATAATGGTAGAACTGCCGAGCCAGCAAGATCGCGGATATCGTCATCGCGCCGGGCTCGGTTATGAACGAGCCGAACAGCGGCCCGATGATAAGAATAGCGAGCCACCACGCGCTTATCGTCGCCCCACCGATGCTCGCAACAAGAAGGAGTCCCCTTTCCGCGAACCGCATCATCGGCCGGGTCGAGGCCAGCGCCATGATGACCATGACGAACATCGGCTCGGTGAAGTTAACCTTGTGGCCGATGTACTCGACGGCTGTGCCCCAGCCTTTGAATGCCGTGATGGCGAGCGCAAGGACAACAGCCCAAATGCCGAATACCGCCTCAACCTCGCTTAGGAAATGGAGGAGCTGGCCTCCGATGCTTACCTCAGGGATCTCGACGCCGTCGTCGTCCGAGAAGGTCATCTTCCTCGTCTCAGCGGTGGCCTTGTGCCTTGCCTCCACGACGTGGGCCCAATGCCTGATTCTGGGCGTGAGGAAGGTGTGGATGATGGCCAGCAGGAAGATGCCGCTCGCGACCAGGTTGAACGGGTCCTGATGGACACGGTCGACAAGCGTCTGAAATAGTCCGCTCGACGCTACCGGTGGGTAGCTGTCGAGCGGAAGCGGGAACTGAGCTCCTGAGGACGGCATTCCGAAAAGGGACTACCGCCTCGAGGGCTTGGTGTGGAGCAAGATCAAGTAGTGCGCCTGCGGAGCTGGCGAAAGAGTGCGGCACCGTAGCCAAACACGACGCCTGCTGAGACACACCATTGGCTTATGCCACCGGGAGCAAATAGCATCGGGCAGAGGAATTGCACCAAGGCCAAGGCCACGAGGAGGTAGGCAACTCTCCGGAACGACCCGGGAGTTGCCGACCAGCCGCTCTTGAACTTGCCCTCCCGCTGCAATCTCTCATAGCGCATCCTGGCCTTATCCTGGATTGCGCCGAATGCCAGACCGATCACCCCCCCCGCCAACAGTGCCATTGGCGGGAGGAAAGCGCTTAGGATTGAAGTTTCCATAGGGGGATCAGCTGACCGGGGTTTCACCAGCCCTGTCCAAGACAACTCCCGAATAACCGGGTGCACCCATCTCCGGCAGGTCCAGACCCTGGATCTCGACCGCCTTGCTCACGCGATTGCCCACAAGCTTTTCGGCGATGAAGTAGACGAGCAGAGAGAGGAGCGAGAGCGTGACGAAACATACCGTTACGCCGATGAGCTCGGCCCAGAACTGGCCCATGCCGCCGCCGTAGAACAGGCCCGTGACGTTCCCTGCGACGCCATTCCAGCCGTCACCGTAGGTACCGTCGGCAAAGAGTCCGAGGGACAAACAGCCCCACGCACCATTTACGCCGTGGACCGATATGGCTCCCACGGAGTCGTCGATGCGGATCTTGTCGAAGAAGAAGACGGCCTCGACCACCAGGATGCCCGAGACAAGGCCGATGATGGCGGCACCGCCCGCGCTCACAAACGCGCACGGGCACGTGATTGCCACGAGGCCCGCGAGCATTCCGTTGCACATCATGGCGGGGTCGGGCTTCTTGGTCTTAAACCACCACATGTAAAGCGTGGTAGAGAAGGCTGCGGTCGCCGAGGCGAGCATCGTGTTGACCGCCACGACCGAGATCCTGAGGTCGGTGCCTGCAAGGGATGAGCCGGGGTTGAAGCCAAACCATCCGAAGGCGAGAATGAAGGTTCCGAGCATCACCATCGGAATGCTATGCGGCACAATGGGGTTAACCAGTTTGCCGTTGGCATCGTACTTGCCGTGGCGCGGCCCGATGAGCCATGCAAAGATAAGGGCGATCACGCCGCCCTGCATGTGTACGACGGAGGATCCCGCGAAGTCTACGTGACCGTGGCCAATGCCCCAGTTAACGCCCATCTCGGCGAGCCATCCGTTGCCCCACACCCAGTTGCCAAACACCGGGTACATGATCATGCCGAGCAGGCATCCGTATATCATAAAGGCCGAGAATCTCCACCGCTCGGCCGCCGCCCCGGTCGGGATCGTCGCCGTTGTGTCCATGAAGACCATCTGGAAGAGGAAGAGTGCGAAAGCGGCCGTGTCATAGCCGGCTCCCTGGAGCAGGAAGCCCTTCCAGCCGAGGAGGCCGATAAAGTGGCCCCCAAGCATGAAGCCGAGCTCGTGGTTGAGTCCCGCGTATCCGCCCATGGTACTTATGCCCCCTCCCGACGGGCTCATCGGATCGGCCATGCCTCCGAACATGAACGCGAACCCGCAAATGTAAAAACCGAGCATGCCGAGCGGATAGATCATGAAGTTCATGGCCATCGTGTGGCCCGCGTTCTTGGCGCGGCAAAGGCCGGTTTCGACAAGGGCGAAGCCCGCTTGCATGAACATGACCAGGAAGCCCGTGAACAGCGTCCATTCGAAGTTGATGGCGACGCGGTTGTGGCCCACGGCGTCTGCCAGCTTCACCGCAAGGGGCTCGGACTTCGATTGAGCGGTGAAGTCGTCGAACGCCTTCTTCGCGTCATTGTAGGCCTTTACCTTGTCGGGGCTTTTCTTGTCGGCTTCGCTCAGGTCCGCAGGCGCGCTCACGACGAACGTGCTGACGCCCGCCGCGGCCTGCGCGTCGCCCGCCATTCCGGTTGCCGATCCGTTCGGATCGGGCTTTGGGTCATCGGCAAGGAGCCGAGCCGTACCCGATGTGAGGAAAAGCGCTGCCCCAAGGAAGACGGCGCGGAGGGTTCTCGTGGTCATATGTCGGTTGATCATGTTTTTTGCTGTCAGGGTTCATCGTGAATCGGATGATCGGCTGGCTGCCGAGCCCCACTGCCTTTCAGCACGGTCGGTGCCATCCCGTATTCATATGATATCAAAGTGATTATATGAGAATCTCATGTGGATTTAATGCTCGGTGCTACGGTATTCCCTGCGCGAATCTACATGATAAAGCTCGTCGATCGACGCCTTCGGCCGAGTCGCGCACGCCGAGTGTCGAGTGAGGCCCCACCGAGAGGGGAGAAGTCCCGCGCGTTGTCGCGAACGGGTGGTTCGGAATCCGATTGCGGCCGTCGATTTTGGCCCCGAACGGCGCATTTGACCGGCATATGTTTTACAGTGACGGCCGTGAATGAAATGCAGCTCGGATTGCCCAATCCTCCCAAAACCGCGTTAAAGGAGGTTCGGGGTGCCGTGGGATCTCTCGCCCGGGAGAGGTACTTAGTGCCGTGTGGTCGCAGCAAAACAAGGTCACAGGAATTTCGCGTCGCACTTGGGTTTTGGGTCCTATAATCCTCGGTCTACCCGCATTATTCCCATGCCTCCCAAAGAAATGGATTGGCGATCAGGCAAGAATTCGAATGGCGGATCTCACGTCGTGTTGGGATTGGCCGCAGGCAAGCTCCTCTTGCATCTACTGACCGCGGGCCGGTACGGGATCTTCCGCGACGAGATGTACGGCCTCGCCTGCGCGCAGCACCTCGATTGGGGCTACACCAGCCATCCGCCTGGCGGCATCGTGATCACATGGATTGCGAGCCACCTATTCGGCGAGTCGCTCCTGGGATTGCGGCTTCTTCCGGCGTTGGCGGGAGCGGCCCTCGTCTTCCTCACCGGAAGGGTGGTGCGCGAGATGGGAGGTGGCGCGTATGCGCAGGCCATGGCGGCGTTGGCGGTCTGTGTCGCGCCCATGTACCTCATCTTCGATCACTGGCTGATGATGAATGCCTTCGAGCCGCTGATCTGGCTCGGCTGCACGTACTGCGCCTTGCGCGTGATCAATACGGGTGACGGGCGCTATTGGATCGGATTCGGCGTCCTGGCCGGACTTGGGCTGGAGACAAAATACTCGATTCTCTTCCTTGGGGCCGGAGTGCTGGTCGGGTTGGCGCTCACCCGGCAGAGGCGGCACCTCGCCGACTGGCGGCTGTGGGTCGGGGTGCTCGCTTGCGTCGCGATCGCGCTCCCCAATTTCCTGTGGCAATTGCGGCACGCCTTTCCGTTTCTAGCGCACCTGCACCATGTCGCCGGGAGCCATCGCGACGTGGTCAGGGCGCCGATCGCCTTTGTGCTGGATCAGATGCTCATCATGGAGCCCCTGACCGCGCCGCTTTGGATTGGAGGGGTTGTTTGGCTGCTCTTTGGAGCCGAGCGCAGGCGATACGGCGTGTTCGGCTGGGCGTTCCTGGTCGTCCTTGTCTCCTTCATCGCGCTGAAGGGTAAGAACTACTACGTCACGCCGGCCTATCCGACCGTGTTTGCGGCGGGCGCGGTCGCGCTGGAACGGCTGACGCAGGCCCTGGCCAGGAGATGGATTCGCAGGGTCTATTTGGTGCTCATCGCCGCATCCGGAATCGTGCTGTTGCCCACCGTTGTTCCGATACTTTCGCCTTCAGCGCTGCTTCGATATGAGGACAGGCTGTGCCTTTCCCCTCCCGTGGTGTTTGAACACCAAGAGAACGGGCCCCTGCCGCAGTACTTCGCAGACGAATTCGGCTGGGAGGACATGGTGCGCGCGGTGGCGCGCGTTTATCACTCGCTGTCTCCCGACGAGCAGAAGCGGACCGCGATCTTCGCGAACAGCTGGGGCGACGCCGCGGCCGTCGACTATTTTGGGCCCAAATACGGACTTCCCCGCGCCATCAGCAACCGGGACAGCTATTGGGACTGGGGGCCGCGCGGAAACAAGGGGGAGATCGTGATCGTCCTGAATTCGGACGGCACGGGCGATCGGAAGCACTTCGCGAGCGTCGAGGCGGTCGGGCGTGTCGAGAACCCCTATTCCCGTCGCGACGAATGGTTCGACATCTATCTTTGCCGGGGCCTGACCTTCGACCTCCGCGAGGGATGGAAGGATATGCGGGTGTTTGATTGAACCCCTTCGCCGCGGAAAGGGCGGAGGGCGGCACCCCCTAGTACACGCGGCCGCTGGACGCCCAGAGGCGGTGCAACACCCGCCCCATCTTCTTCTTGAGCCGCCTGAGACGCGATCCCCTGCTGGTGGCGACGGCGCCGGTAAACTCGGACTCCAACCGCAAGAATTCCTTCCAGTCATCCTCGTCGGTCTCGATGCCCAGCTCCTGTCCGATTCTGCGGATCCGTGATTTGACGGTGCCCTTCATCAGCTGCGAGTTCAGGTCGCGCATCCCCTTGAGTTCGTTCAGCAGGTAGTAAGCGCTCCTCAGGAAGAGGACACTGGCCCTGATCTCGCCCTTCCACGCCCATTCGTTGTCGATGAACACGCATTCGCCGCGGTCGATAAAGGAGTTGGCCCACGTGCTGTCCACATAGCGCCCGTCCACCATCATTTTCCCGTGCTTCATGACGCCTACCGACCGGATCTTCCGCATCCATGCCTGGCACGCCTCGAAGAGGTCACTAAATGCGATGTTCCTCCGCTTGGCCTTCTTGAGCACCTGCATCTGGATCGATTCAGACTCGATCCATCGCTCCTCGTAGCCGTCCAGGCTCATGTCGCCCGCGCCTGCTTGGCCCTGGCCTGTCCGCCGTTTGCGCACCCAGACGCTTCCGTCCCCGCGCTGCACTATCCTAGTCTCGGTCTCGAATTCCCTCCTGCGCCTGTCGCTGAACAATATCCCTAGTCCGTCGAAGCCCACCTTGGCCGCGCCGTTCTCGCCAGCCACCGCGAGGAATGAGTTCGCGAAGAGGTGAAGCATGTCATTCTTCGCCAGTTCCATGAGGACGAGCCTCTGGTCGAACACGGGCGTGCGGGCCTTGGAATAGTCGCGCGGGGCGAAGTTGCCGATCATCTCCGCCGCGTTGAACCTGCCGAACGCATCCTCGGAAAGCACGCACGATGTCAGCTTGTAGTCCGGATAGGGGAAATAGAACCGGGCCCCGCCGAGAAGCCTTGTAAGGCGGTCCTTGAGGTCCTTGTAGCCAAAGGTCCTGTGGAGGTCATGCCTGGGATAACCCTCCAGGCCGTCGAACATGATGTTGTTGTGGTCCTCCGCACTCGACGCGAAATACTTCAGCCCGAACTGGTTTTCGATGGCGAGGACAACGGCCCCTCCCGGCGCCAAAATTTCCGAGAAGTGGCGTAGGACAGCGTCATGGGGATTATCGCCTCCGACATAGATCTTCGAATATTCGAAGACCCCCACGCAGAAGATGATGTCGAACCGGGTGGCGAATTTTATGTCCTGAAACGGGGCGCTCAGGATGGATACGTTCGGCATGTCCCTGGTGCGCATCCTGGCCAGCGTGGCACGGGGTAGGCTGCCCTCAATGGCTACGACGTCGTCAAAGGTCTCGCCGAGAAACCGGGTGATCGCGCCGCAGCCGCAGCCCACCTCAAGGACCCTGTCTGACCCGTCGAAGGTGAAGCCGCGAAGCAGCTGCGAGCGTTTTCGCGAAAGGTGGTACTCGGTTACCCAGTCCCTGATGTAGCCCTCAAGTTCGTAGGAATTTGAGCTGAGGTCGGTGGCCTTTCGGAAGGCGTCCCGCAGATACTGCTCGTGGCTCTCGCCGTCGGTGTAGTCAAACTTTCCGTGGCCTGGGAGCCGCCAGACAGAATTGGCATCTTTCACAAGCGAACCGACCACCCGCTCCGCAAGGGGCTGTGCCGATGTCGCAACGCGTGAGCCCGATTTCCCCTGCGCCGGCGCGGAGGCTCCGTTGGGGTGCGTGGCCGGTACGGGCATGGGAGGGCCGGACGCACAAAGGCCCGAAAGGATTCATTGGGGAAAGATTAAAATTTGGTAATCGGCGCTTCATTATCCGGGCGGCTGGGAAGCCGATTCTTCGGCCTCATTAAATCCGGTTAATCCAGGAAACCGAGTCACTGGGGCCTCGTCTTTAACGCCGATTCGCCATGCTGACGTCGCTCCGCGATAATTGGTTTCCCCATCCGTTGCCCGAGCCGCAGTGGCGCAACGAGGCCCCTTTGGTCACCATCGCCGTGCCGGCGTTCAACCGTCCAGCATTCCTTGAGCAGGCGCTTTCGAGCATTGCCGCCCAGACCGTTAATATTCCGCTGGAGGTGATCGTCTGCGACGACGGCGAATCAGGTGAGGCTCGTGAGGTCGTCGCGAGGTATTCGAGCGACACCTTCCGCTACTCCAAGAATACGGTGACGCTTGGCGCTGTTGGGAATTGGAACCAATGCATCGCCGTCGCCCGCGGCAAATGGGTCATGGTCCTGCACGACGACGATGCGCTCTACCCCTGGTACCTTGAATGCGTGCTCCCGCACCTGGGCGACGATTCGGTGGCCGTGTGCACCATGACCTCCAGGGGGCAGGTCGCCCCTCATGTCCGGCCGCCGCAATCGCTCCCTCCCGTCGGCAGCCAGTTGGTGCGGCACTTCCTTAAGAGCTCGATGACCCCGTTTCCAGGCGTGCTTTTCCGCAGGGACGTAGCGGTGCAGCTCGGGGGATTCGACGAGAAATGGGGTCCCGTTGCCGATTATGAGTTTTGGTACCGCCTTGGGTGCGCAGGCCGTATCAAGGTCGTGCGAACGGTGGCGGCTTTCTACCGCATATCGCACTCGCAGTGGACCGCGAGGATTTGGAAGAGGATGTTGGTACTCACCCATTTGTTGCGCATCAGGATCGCCGCTGAGCAGTTTCCCGACAGCCCGCGGTTCGGGCGTTGGCTGGCGCGATTTTTCACCTACCGCAACTCCCGCCGATATGCTGGGAGGTTTAGCGATCGGCCAGAGGTCCTTCGGCGCTGCCTTTCGCTGGGCCGAATTCCGTTTGCGGCGA
The DNA here is from genome assembly GCA_964414785.1 of uncultured Opitutaceae bacterium. Lineage (GTDB taxonomy): Bacteria > Verrucomicrobiota > Verrucomicrobiia > Opitutales > Opitutaceae > Palsa-1447. The sequence goes on along the minus strand of CAYPXZ010000041.1, from coordinate 10,902 downwards.
TGCCGAGCGGGTGGGTCTGGCTGGCGCTGAAAATTTTATCCCGAATGGGTCGGCGCCCGTACGTGTTCGAAAGGGTACCCGACTCCTCCGTCAGTTCCCGCCAGCCGGTCTCGACATCCGGCGCGGTTGTCTGAGCAGCAATTCGCCGGGCGTTCGTTCCCCTGTTAGGGGACTAACTGTGGCCGTATCGGCAGGCCGAGGCGATTGGCCTAAGAAAACCAATTTTGGCAATTTGAAACCGCACGATGACGGACGCGGTTCTCGCCGCCTTTCAACGCAGGAATAGAGGCGAATTCAGGGATCCGATCGGGCAACGGATGGTTATCCCGTCCCGGAGACCTCCGGCAGGCGCCAAAAAAGGTGGGGCAAGGGGCAGTCTTGGCTTGACCCATGTGGGTCAAATTGGGTTGAAATGGGGTATTGTGGGGCGGGTACCAACACCGCTTACCCCATGGCGCATCCCGGCAAAGCATTTTTCACGGGCCTTTTCAGGCACACCCTCGACGACAAGGGTCGCGTCACAATCCCTTCGGCATGGCGCTCGGCGCATGCTGACGGGGACGCCTTCCTGGCGACCCCACACCCTGACGGCTACGTTGCCGTGCTGCCGCCGTCGGAGGTCGAGAAGCTTCACGCAAAGATTGCGCAGATGGCGTTGAGCGACGGCGCGGGCCAGGACTTCGCGTCGCGGTTCTTCGCCCAGACCCAGTCTTTCTCTTTCGACAAACAAGGGCGCGTCGGCCTCACGGCCGATTTGCTGGAGCACGCGGGGATCGCGAAGGACGCGGTCCTCGTGGGGTCCCTCACCAAGTTCAACATCTATTCACCTTCCCGTTGGCAGAAGGTCGAGGCGCGCACCTCCGGGGAGAACTTCGGCGACATCATGCGCCGCCTCGGAATCTGACCATGAGCCAATCCTCAAAGATTTCATCGACCCGTGCTTTAATCAACAAGGCGGCTTCCATCGCGGTGTCGCACGCCTTTCCGGCCTGGATCGACGCCAACGACTTCGCCGTAGCCCACTCCAGCGCCATCCCCCGGGTTCGTGACGGTCTTGTCCTGCGGCTTGTCGCGGGACGGCGCCAGGAGCGCAGCAAGACACTCATTCATGCGACTGGCACTTCCTGAATCCGCGGCCGAAAGCATGATCCCCGGCCACAAGCCCGTCCTCCTGAAAGAGGTGCTGGGGTTCCTTGCCCCGGTGGCTGGGGGCCGGTACCTCGACTGCACCTTTGGGGGCGGCGGGCACTCGAGGGCCATCCTTGAGGCGGCTATGGACGTGCAGGTCGTGGCGCTTGACCGCGATCCGGATGCGGCGGCGCGGGCCGAGGGACTTTCGGCCTCCTTTCCCGGGAGGTTCACGCTTGTCGACCGGGACTTTGGACGGCTCAGCACCTTCGCCGATTCGGGCTTCCAGGGCATCCTGTTCGACTTCGGCCTGTCGTCGTTCCAGCTCGATGATCCCCAACGGGGCTTCTCGTTCCGCACGGACGCGCCTGCGGACATGCGGATGGACCCTCGGTCGGGAGTGCCCGCGGCGCTTTGGCTGGAGACCGCGACGGAGGAGATGCTTGTCCGCGCCGTCCGCGACTTCGGCGAGGAAACCCACTGGCGGCGCGTCGTACATGCGATCATGGGAGCGAGAGGCACCGGCGCCCTGGGAAGGACGGCCTCGCTTGCGGCCCTCATCACCGAGGCCATCCCTGCGCGGGACCGGCATGCGTCGAGGATTCACCCGGCCACGCGTGCGTTCCAGGGAATCAGGATCGCCGTAAATGACGAGATCGGCGCGATTGAGCGCGCGCTTCCTGCCGCATTCGAGAGGCTGCAGTCCTGCGGCGTCCTCTGCGCAATCAGCTTCCATTCGCTCGAGGACAGGCCGGTGAAGCAGTTTTTCCGCCGGATGTGCGGACAGGCGGAGAATGCCGACGACTCATTGCCCAACGATCTGCGGACGCGTAGCGCCGAGGCCCTCACCCGGCGCCCAGCCGTCCCGTCCGAGGACGAGATCGATGCGAATCCGCGTAGCAGGTCAGCCAAGCTGCGGGCCATCAGGAAGTTATAATGCATACCACGCGAAAGGCCGGATCCCAGGCATTCGTGAACCAGTTCTTGGTTTACGCCCTTGTCGCCATCTGCGGGAGCGCGACGATCGGCCTGGGCACCGTATGGATGCGCCACCAGATTTCGGTGGCGGCCAACGAGAACAAGGTCCTTGAGGCCTCCATCTCGGATATCGAGCGCCGAATCGAGGAGACGGACGCCGCGATTGCGGCCGAGCAGGATCCCGCAGTGCTCAATCAGAGAAATGTCGCCTGGCACATCGGATTGGTGCCGCCCGGCGAGACCCAGGTGCACCGTGTACCCGACGACCCGGTGTTGCGCCTGGCCTCAATCCACAACCGAAAACTCTTCGGAGAAGGGCCGGCGACCGTGAGGCTAAGCGTCGCACTCGCGCACTGACGCCGCCCGACTCCCCATGTCGAAGGGCTTCACCTCCAGCTACAGAATCGCCCTTCTAGCGAGTCTGGTCCTAGCCATGTTCGCCGGGCTCGAGGCCCGGCTCGTGTGGCTGCATGTGATCGACCGGGACGAGCTCCTGCGCTCGGTCGACGAGGCCCGGCGCCAGCTGATCGTGGACAACGCCCGCAGGGGCGACATCCTTGACTCCCACGGCGCGCTCCTGGCGACGAGCCGCTCGATCGTCATCCTCGGCGTCGATCCGCAGTTCGAGCGCAGCGAGGACCGGCCGAAGTGGCCGCAGCTCGCCGCGATGATCGGCATGCCCCTGGCCGACCTCGAGAGGATCTTCACCACGAAGACCCGTCCGGTCACGGCAAAGGCCGCGACGCGCGTGGCCGTGAGCTCCAAGGAGGCGGTCATCACGTTCACGCCGCTGGCGGCGTCCTCGCCGGCGCAGGCCGCCGTTCCCGAGGAGGAGAAGGCCGATGACACGCAGCTCGACGAGCCGGACACCGAGGGCAACAGGCCGATCCGGTGGGCCAAGCTGAGCGACCGGGTGCCGGAATCCGTCTACACCCAGATCACCAAGCTGGGGGTCCGGGGGGTCTACGGCAGCCGCGTGTACCGGCGCGACTATCCGCACAACGAGATGGCCGCGCACATCATCGGCTATGTCGACCGGCAGGAGCGGCCCGTGGCGGGGATGGAGCATTATGCCGATTTCTACCTGAGGGGGGAAAATGGGTGGCTCGAGTCGGAGAAGGATGGGAAGAGCCGCGAGCTCGCCCAGTTCCGCACGCGCGAAGTTCCCGCAGTCGACGGATTCAATGTCGCGCTCTCCATAGACGCGGTGGTCCAGCACATCGTCGAGGACGAGCTGGCCAAGGTGGCCGAGCAGTACGAGCCGCAGAAGGCCACGATCATCGTGAGCGACCCCCAGACGGGCTTTGTCCTGGCGCTCGCGAACTACCCGTCATTCGACCTAAACGGGTTCAACAAACTCACCCGGGAGGAGCAGGGGAGGATGCGAAACGTCGCCGTTGCCGACGAGTATGAGCCGGGATCGGTGTTCAAGATCGTCGCCGCGGCGGGCGCCCTCAACGACGGTCTCGTCACGACCAGGACGGAGTTCGACTGCACGCTCGAAAAGATCGAGTACAACGGGATCGTCCGCAGCCTCCCCAGGGAGAACGTCGGGGACCACTTCGACCACCCGCTGAGCGTCGCCGAGATCATCGCCAAATCGTCGAACAAGGGCGCCGCCCAGCTTGCGATGCGCCTTGGCGACCGCCGGTTCTACGACTACGCGCGTGCCTTTGGATTCGGCCAGCACACGGGCTTCCCCATAGGCGGCGAGATCACGGGGAACCTGAAGGCCCCCGAGAAATGGGACAGCATGACGATCACGCGCATGCCGATGGGGCAGTCGGTGACCGCGACGGCACTCCAGATGCAGCAGGCCATGATGGTGATCGCCTCGGGAGGCGTGCTCCTGAAGCCCCAGATCATCCGGCAGATCAGGGACTCCCATGGGGAGCTCGTGTACAACTTTGGAAGGATCGAGGAGCGGCGCGTGATCTCGGAGCAGACCGCGCACACGATGGCGCGCCTGCTGGAGGACGTCGTGTCCACAAAGGGCACCGCGCAGCTTGCGGCTATCCCGGGATACGAGTGCGCGGGAAAGACCGGCACGGCCCAGAAGCTCATGCCATTCACCCTGCCGGACGGCAGCACGGAGCTTCGCTACTCGGTGAAGGACCACGTGGCGTCGTTTATTGGGTTTTTCCCCGCAAGCCATCCCCAGGTCTCAATTGCCGTCATTGTCGATGACGCCGACGCCCGTTGCCCGGGGGGCGTCGCGCTGGGTGCCAAGGTGGCAGGTCCCGTGTTCAAGCGCCTGGGGGAAAGACTGATACGCTATTTGGACATCCGACCCACGATCGACGAAAATGACGCAAAGCAGGCCTACGCCATGGGAGGCGACCGGTGATCGGCTACCTCGTACAGAACCACGCGCTCGTGCGCGCGTTCAGGGACAAGCCCTTGCGCCGCAGGTCCGCTGAGTACCTTGAATACAACCGCGCGTTTAAAATGGCACCCATACTCTCAGATTACGTCAACGAGGACGAGATCCTCGCCAAGAAGGGAAGCCTGGAAAGGCCCATCTCGGGCCTGGTGATGGACAGCCGGCGCGTCGTGCCCGGAAACCTGTTCTTCGCGCTCCCTGGGCTGCGCGCGGACGGATTGTCCTTTGTGGACGAGGCCGTCAGCAGGGGAGCCTCGGCCATCATCGCCCAGAAGATCCCGGTCCACCCGCCGGCGAAGGTGACCTTCATCCAGGTCGCGGACGCCCGCGCGATGCTCGCCCGGGTGTCCCAGCGCTTCTACAAGTTCCCGGATCGCTCCATGTCGGTCGTCGGGGTCACCGGGACGAACGGCAAGACCACGGTGACCCACCTCGTGCGCCACTTCCTCAATGAGAACGAGCGCGTCGGTCTCCTTGGCACGATCAGCTACGACCTCGGGGCAAGGACCGTTCCGTCCTTCCGGACGACGCCGGAGTCGCTCGACATTTTCGGCATGCTCGCCCAGATGCGCGACGCCGGGTGCCGCAATGCCGTGATGGAGGTGAGCTCTCACGGGATAGCCCAGCAGCGGGTGCTCGGGCTCGAGTTCGGGGTCGCCGTGTTCACCAACCTGACCCGCGACCACCTCGACTTCCACAAGACCCTGGAATCCTATTTTGACGTCAAATCCCTGCTCTTCACAGGAGGGGTGGGTCCGGTCCCGCGCGTGGCGGTCATCAACCTCGACGACCCGTATGGCGAGCGCCTTGCCGCCAAGATCGCGGCGGAGGTGCCCTCGGCCAGGCTCGTCACGTTCGGCGAGAACCCCAAGGCCCAAGTCCGGGCCGAGAATGTCGTCCTCAACTTCAGGGATACGGCGTTCAAGCTCGCATGGCCCGGCGGCTCAGCTCCCGTCGAGTCACCTCTTCTTGGCCGCTACAATGTCTCGAATTTCCTGGCCGCGGCCGCCACGGCCTGGGCCCTCGGCCGCGATCCGAACGCCTTCCTGCCGAGAATCCGCAGCTTCGCGGGGGTCCCCGGCAGGATGGAGCGGATCGAGGAGGGCCAGCCCTTCAACGTGCTGGTCGACTACGCGCACACCGACGATGCCCTTCGCAACGCCCTTGGAATGCTCAGGGCCATCACCCCGGGCCGCCTGCTGGTCGTCTTCGGGTGCGGGGGGAACCGCGACCGGACCAAGCGGCCGCGGATGGTGAGGGCCGTGCAGGAGTTCGCGGACTTTGCCTATGCGACCGCGGACAATCCCCGAAACGAGCAGGTCGGGAAGATCTTCGACGACATGAGGGAGGGGGTCAGCGACCCTTCGAAGATCACCTGGGTCGACGATCGCCGCAGGGCCATAAGCCTCGCCCTGGACAGCGCGAAGCCCGGGGACAGCCTGCTGATCGCGGGAAAGGGCCACGAGGGCTACCAGGAGTTTGCCGACACGGTCATTCCCTTCGACGACAGGCAGGTCGTCCGGGAGCTCATTGGGATAAAGGCCCTGAGAACCTGATGCCCGCGTTCGATGCAAAGACGCTTGCTGCTTGGACCGGTGGCCGGTGGTCGGCGCACCCGGCGGCGTCACCGACGGGGTTTACGGCGGACTCCCGGCGCTTGCTGCCGGGGCAGGCCTTCGTGGCGCTAAAGACGAGCAGGCGCGACGGGCACGACTTCCTCGAGGAGGCGCTGAAGGCCGGTGCATCGGCGGCAATCGTCGCAAGGAAGGTCCCGGGCACGGCCCTGGCGCAGCTCGTCGTGGACGATCCGCTCCAGGCGCTCCAAGCCATCGCCCGCGAGCACAGGAAGACCTTCCGCGGAACGGTGATTGGCGTCACGGGAAGCGCGGGGAAGACCTCGACGAAGGAACTGCTTTCGCTGCTACTGGGCGGAGAGGAGGGGGGCGCCCTCTCGACCGAGGGCAACCTCAACAACCACATCGGAGTCGCTCTGACCCTCTGCAGGCTGGACGCGACCCGCCACACTCACGCGGTCATCGAGGCGGGAATCAGCGCGCCCGGGGAGATGCGCGTCCTGGCGGGGATGATCGCCCCCGACATGGTCCTAATCACCCTGGTCGCACCCGCCCACCTTTCCGATCTCGGGGGCATCGAGGGCGTCGCGCGGGAGAAGGCCGACCTTGCGAGGTCCCTGAGCGGCGAGGGAATCTGCATCTTTCCGAGGGCCTGCATGGAGTTTGGGGCGTTCAGGAGCCTTCCTCCCGCGCGCTGCGTGGTGGTCGACCGGGTTTCCGATGTCCGAGGGGCACAGGCGCCCGGGCGCATCCCGTTTGCCGTGTCCCATTCGGGGGCGAACACGACCGTCGCGCTTGGGCTTGGTGAGGAGGCCGCCGCCTTCACTCTTAGGCGCGTGACGGACGGGATGGCCCAGAATGCCGCGATTGCAGTCTGCGCCGCGATGCGCCTCGGGGTGCGAAGGGACCAGATTCAGGAGAGGGTCGCCGCGTGGCTTCCGTCGGCCCTAAGGGGTGAATGGCGGACCTCGGAGGGCCGCAGGATCTACCTCGACTGCTACAACGCGAATCCGGCTTCGATGGCCGACGCCCTGGGCGCCTTTGATGCCGTCGCGCCCCGCGACGAGCCCCGGCTCTACGTCGTCGGCTGCATGGAGGAGCTTGGACAGGAGGCCTGGCGCTACCACGTCGAGCTTGGCCGTTCGCTCGGGCTGAGGAGGGGTGACCAGCTCGTCGCCATAGGCTCCCTCGCGGGCGCCATCAGGGAAGGCGCCTTGGAGCGGGGCGCCCTGGCCGAGCAGATTGAGGTCTCGGAGTCGGTGGGACCTCTGGCCGAGCGGCTGTCGGCGTTCCGGGGATCGGTATTCGTGAAGGGCAGCAGGCGGCACGAGCTGGAGAAGGCCTTCAGCGGGGCCCAATACGCGGAGTCCTCCCATGCTTAGCCTGCTTTCCAACTACGACGATGTCTTCGGTCCGCTGCGCATCCTGCGCTACATCAGCACGCGCACGCTCCTCGCGGCCGGAACGGCGGCCCTGATCGGGTTTATCATAGGCCCGTGGCTCATCGCGCATCTGCGCCGGCTCAAGTTCGGGCAGCACTATGACGATGACCGGACCGGCGACCTGGCCAGCCGCTTTGACAAGAAGAACACGCCCACCATGGGCGGGCTCCTCATCTTTGCCTGTGTCTTTGGAAGCTCGGTCCTGTGGGCCGCGCCGAACGTGTGGGTTGGGGTTGCGCTCTTCGTGTACACGGCCCTCACGGCCGTCGGGTTCCGGGACGACTACCTGAAGGTCGTGAGGAAGAACCGCGACGGAATCTCCTCCTGGGCGAAGATCTTCTGGCAGACGGTGATCACGCTCTTGGCGCTCACCGTCCTCCTGATGAATCCGGCGAGCTCCGAGAAGATCCGGGAGCTGTGGGTTCCCTTCGTGAAGCATCCGATGCTCGCCAGCATGCCGATCGCCATGCTGGTCGTGTTTGTCTATTTCTGGATCGTAGGGTTCTCCAATGCGATCAACCTGACTGACGGCCTGGATGGGCTCGCGATTGGTTGCACGATCACGGTGGCCCTCACCTACGGGATCTTCGCCTATGCGGCCGGCAACGCGAAGATGGCCGACTACCTGCTGATCAGCTTCGTTCCTGGAACAGGGGAGCTTGCGGTGGTCTGCGGCGCGCTCGTGGGGGCCGGGGTCGCGTTCCTTTGGTACAACTCTCACCCGGCCGAGCTTTTCATGGGGGACACGGGGTCGCTCGCGCTCGGCGGCCTCCTCGGGATCGTCGCGTTCATGGTCCAGCAGCCCCTCACCCTGATCATCGTCGGGGGGGTGTTCGTGTGGGAGGCCGCTTCCGTCGTGATCCAGGTCGGGTTCTTCAAGCTCACGCGCCGGCGCGAGGGCCAGGGAAGGCGGTTCTTCCTGATGGCGCCCATTCACCACCACTTCCAGAAGCGGGGCTGGCCCGAGACGAAGGTGGTCCTTCGTTTCTGGATCCTGTCGCTCATCTTCGCCCTGGCCGGGCTGGGCACCCTGAAGATCCGCTAGACGATGCCCCTCTCCATCCCAGAATTCCTTGGTCTGCGCCTGGCCCAACCGGCGGCCGTCTTCGGCGGCGGCGTGAGCGGGGAGGGTGCAGTCCGCCTCCTCTCGAAGCTTGGCGCCTCCGCCGTCGTCTACGACCGCAACGGGACCGAATTCACCTCGGAAAATGCCCACAGGCATGGCCTGGTGATCTTCTCCCCGGGATTCCCGCCCAACCACGCCTGGATCAGGATGGCGAGGGAGTCCGGCTGCATCTGCATGGCCGAGATCGACTTTGCCTCCCATTTCTGGCGCGGCCGGACCCTTGCGGTGACCGGCACCAACGGCAAGACGACCCTCACCGAGTTCCTGTCGCACGCCCTGGGAATGGCCGGCACTCGGGCCGTGGCTACGGGGAACATCGGACTGCCCTTCTCCCAGCTTGTTGCCGATGAGGACGGCGGCTCCGGCGTCACCGCGGTCTGCGAGGTGAGCTCCTTCCAGGCCGAGCAGCTGGGGCACTTCTTCGCGGATGGCCTGCTGTGGACCAACTTTGCCGAGGACCACCTGGAGAGGCACCAGCGGATGGAGTCGTATTTCGCCGCCAAGTGGGAGCTCGTGGTCCGTACGCCGCCGGGCCGGTTCTTTGCGGGCACGTCGGTCCGGCTCTTCGCCGCGAAGTTCGGGCACCCGCTGGCCGAGGCCTCCTGCGTCGCCACCGAGGACCAGCCCGCGGACCCCGGCCTCGACGGAACGCCCTTCGCCTCATACCCGCAGCGCGAGAATTTCATCCTGGCCCAGGCGTGGTGGCGGTCGCAGGCGCTTTCGGAGGCCTCCCTGTACGCGGCGGCGAAGAGCTTCCGCCTTGGGCGCCACCGGCTCGCTCGCGTGGACACCATCGACGGCGTCACCTACTGGAACGACTCCAAGGGAACGAACTTCCACGCGGTTGAGGCAGCGCTCCGCGGCTTCCCGAAGCCCGTCGTCCTCATAGCCGGCGGCCGCTCCAAGGGGGGCGACATTGCCGGCTTCGTCCGCCGGATCGCCCCGCGCGTATCCTTTGCCGCCCTCATTGGGGAGACGAGCGAGGCGCTGGCGGGGGCCTGCGAGGTGGTGGGCCTGCCGCACGCGGTCTGCGCAAGCCTGGACCAGGCCGTGCGGGCGGCCGCGGCCGCCGCCCACCCGTCCGGCGACGTCCTCCTCAGCCCGGGATTCGCCAGTTTCGACATGTTCCGCAGCTACGAGGACCGCGGCGACCGGTTTGAAAAGGCAGTCAAAGAGCTGCACGCAGTCCGAGTTTGAATTGGCGTTGGCACCGACAACCGACAACCTCACACCAAACCGAGAGAACCCAACTTTTTCCCATGAAAATACTAAAGATCCTAGGGATTGCCGCGGGCATACATGCGCTCGCACTCATCCTCATTTTCGCGAATCCGGGCTGCAGCTACTCTAAGGCGGCGAGCCCAGAGTCCTCGCCCATATCGTCAGCCCCCGGGGGCGACTCCAGCGCGCAGTCGAGCGCGGTCATTACGGCGCCCGATACGGTCGGAATCCGCTACAGCCCGACAAGGCCCGGGACGACCGTGGCCTCGGCCCTGGAGACCCAGCCCGTCTCGGATGTGACCCCCGCCACGACGTACACGGTGGGAAGGGGAGACACCCTCTCCACCATCGCCAAGAAGAACCATCTCTCGAAGACGGACCTCGCGGCCGCCAACAACCTGAAGAGCGGCGCCATCCTCCATCTCGGCCAGAAGCTGATCATCCCGTCGAAGCCGGGCGCGGCGGCGGCTCCCGAGGCGGCGTCCGCTCCCGCGAAGGCGGAGGCGGCTCCCGCCGAGAAGGCGTCCGCCGACTCAACCCGGCACGTCGTGAAGCCGGGGGAGACGCTGGGGGCGATCGCCCGCAAGTACGGCGTCAAGCAGGGCGAGATCGCCGTGGCGAACAACATCACCGACCCGCGAAAGATCCAGCCCGGCCAGGAGCTCATCATTCCCGCCCGGTCCGCCTCGAGCGCCGGCAAGCAGTCGAAGTCTGGAAAGACGGCCGATGCGTCCAAGGGTAGCGGATCGGGACCCGCCGGCAAGATGCCGGCGCCAGGCGCCGACCAGGACCTGGATGCAGGCCTGAAGGCGCCGAACGCCGCGGAGGTCCCTGTCGTGAAGATTGACGATTCCGGGGCGGGGACCCCGCCGAGGAGCCCCTAAGGACGACAACCATGGATAGCGAAAGGCCCGAGGCTCCATTGCGGACATGGTCCATCGCGAACCCCGTGGCGGTCATCGTCGTCTGCGCAATCGGCCTGACGTTCCTCGGCCTGACGATCCTCTTTAGCGCCAGCGTGTCGCTCAAGCAGGACCCCTATTTCTACCT
>CAYPXZ010000040.1:0-34413 GCA_964414785.1 uncultured Opitutaceae bacterium | reverse complement strand
CAGGCCGGTATGGACGCATTCATCTCGAAGCCGATCACGCCGGCTAAGATCGCGGCCGCGCTCCGCGACCTCGGGGGGCCCATGCGGACCGCCGCTTCGGTGGAGGTCAGGTCTCAGAACATCACGTTCGAACCCCCCGGCGAGATCGATCTTGAGATGCTGAGCTTCCTGGGGAACGAGACCCTAGAGGGCCTCGATGGCCAGATCGACCGCTACCTTGCCTCATTCGACACGGACCGCATCAACGCCCGAAGGATTATCGCAAGCGGGGTTCCCGAGGAGGTCCACAGGATTGCACACCGGCTCCTTTCGCACTGCAGCGTCGTGAAATACGAGCCCCTTAGCCGCATCGCCAAGGACCTCCAGTCCGCATCGGGCTCTGCCAGCGTAGCCGAACTGCAGAAGATGTTCTCGTTCTTCGAGACGGAGTTCTCCGCCTTCAGGTATAAACTGGAATCGATCCGTGCCTCGACTGGATCTGTGTGAAGCCGTTCTCAACCGCAAACGCGATCAGCTTGGGGGTACCCTTCAGGTCCAGTTTTCTCAGGATATTGCTGCGATGGGTCTGAACGGTGCGCGGCGAAAGGTTCAGGCGCTCCCCGATTTCCTCGTCGGTCATGCCCTGCCCGATAAGCGACAGGATGGCGCGCTCCCAGTCGGACAGCACCTTGATGAACGATCTAGGGTCCGAGCGGCGCGCCATGCGGGCCGCCTGGAACGCCTGGGAGAAATAGATCCGGCCCTCGGCCAGGGCCTTGAGCGCGTCGCGCAGGATCTCGATCGTGTTCGAGTTCTTGTCGATAAAGCCGTGCACGCCCGATTTTTCCACGCGGAACAGAGTGTAGTCGTCGCAGTGGGACGACAGCATCAGGATCCGAAGGTTCGGGATGACCTTCAGGACGCGGTCCGCCACGTTGAAGCCGTCCATGTCGGGCAGTGAGAGATCCAGGATTACGGCGTCGGGCCGGTGCTTGAGGATCAACTCAACCGCCTGCACGCCTGAATCGGTCTCGCCGACAACCGTATACCCGAAGTCGGAACTGCACACCTTTCGTATCACGTCCCGGATCATCAGATGGTCTTCGACGATTACGATTTTCACGCGGGAAGATTAGAAAAATTACAGATCAATCTCAAGCATGGTTAGGTAAACCGTGGGGTCCGATGAAATTCCGTCAGGATTACGTAAAAAGACGTAGAATTCGACGTCGAGGGTGCTGACCGACGCACCCAGCTTGCACATATGGAAGAATTCGGCCTCCAGATTGTGCTTGGACCCCGTTTCCCGGGAGCGCCTGCCTTTCCGGGATTGGCCCTCCGCGAAGCGTCCTCACGTTGTGAATTTCAAGTGAATCGAACCCTGCGCTGGAGCGCCGCGGGAGAGATGCCGGTCGGCCTCCATATAGAATGAGCGCCACGGTCATGATCGACGAGGGACAGGAGGCGCGCCAGAGGCTGGACGCAAACGCCACCGGAAACGTCCGGGAACCCGTGGATGAAAGGCTTCTCAGGGCCCAACGCCTCGAGAGCATCGGCCTGCTTGCCTCCGGGATCGCCCACGACCTCAACAATGTGCTGTCGCCCATCGTGCTCGCCGCGCCGGCGCTTCGCGAGCATGCCACGAATCCAGACGACCTGCGGATTCTCGCCTCGCTCGAGAAGAATGCGGAGCGCGGCGTCGAGCTGGTGCGCCAGATCCTCTCGTTTGCCCATGGAGCCGCAAGCGTGCAGCAGCTTGTCCAGATCAAGCACCTCCTCAGGGAGACGCTGGCAATGACCAAGGAGACGTACCCCAAGAACATCCTCCTGGAGTTCAACTTCCCGGACGATCTGTGGCCGATCATGGCGGACCCGACGCAGATGCACCAGGTGCTGCTTAACCTGTGCGTCAACGCGAGGGATGCGATGCCGGACGGCGGGACACTCAGCCTCGGGGCCGAGAACTGCATGCTCGACGATGTCGCCGCGGCGGTGATCGACGGCGCGCGGCCCGGCGCTTGGGTGGTTCTCAAGGTCGAGGACACGGGATCGGGAATACCCCCTGAGGTCCTTTCACGCATCTGGGAGCCCTTCTTCACCACGAAGGGCCAGGGAAAGGGCACCGGCCTCGGGCTGTCCACCGTGCGCAGCATCGTGGAGGGCCACCACGGATTCATAAGCCTCAAGAGCGAACCGGGTGTCGGCACGGCATTCAGGGTCTATCTGCCCGCCGCCGATGTTTCGGCGATCGAGCGGATCGACCAGCGGGCACAGATCAAGAGGGACCGGGGACGCGGGGAACTCGTGTTGATCGTGGACGACGAGCCGCAGATCAGGGAGATGATCGCCTCGATGCTTTCTCGCAACGGCTACCGCGTAATCACGGCCTGCGACGGCACGGAGGCGGTTGCGATCTTTGCCACCCGCAGCAGCGAGATCAGCCTGCTTATCACGGACCTGATCATGCCAAACCTGGACGGGTCCGCCCTAGCGGGGATCGTCCAGCATCTCAACCCGAGGACTAAGATCATGGCCATGAGCGGGCTATCCAGCGCGGGCAAGAATGTGCGGGCGGAGCGGTTCGGCGGTGCGTTCCTCTACAAGCCGTTCAAGGTCCAGGCACTTCTGGACATGGTGCACGACGCGCTTCACGAGGGGCCGGTTGCCGAGGTGGCGTAGCACGGTTCGTCCGCGAGCCTGAGCTTGCACTTGCCCAACGGGGCGGGCGGTGGTTGAATCAGCCTCCCAAAGAGGCCATGAACATGAGACTACCCCGATTAGTACTATGCGTCGCAACTGTCCTAGCCGCGTGGGGATTCACCCCGGCGGCTGGCGCCAAGACCGAGCATTGGACAAATGCCCAGGGCGAGAGCTTCAGCGCAGCCCCCGCCGACATCGTCGGACCGTGGGCCCTCTTTGACGACAGCACGCTCCTTCCCCTGAACCTGCTTTCGAACGAGGACTGCGTCCGCTTCTACAAGGGGCTCCAGGAGCAGCCGGCCCGGGCGGCGGATTGGAAGCAGGCGACGAGCAGTGTGAGCAAGGAGCTCTATGGGCTGATGCTCCACTACAAGGGGGACAACCTCGAGGGAGATGACGAGAGCGGCCGGCCCGAACCGGAGTTCTTCATGGTCTTCTACACGGCGGACGACAAGGTGCAGTCCTGGGACATCCTCAGCCGCTCCACCCCCTCCCTCTATTCCAACATGGTCAAGAGGTTCCCTGACCTGGTGCAGGGTGTCGTCTTCGGGCTCCAGACCGAGGACATGCAGGCCTACTCCGACGTGGCCACCAACACCAAGGGCGAATGGATGTTCGTGCAGTTTCGCAGCGAGATAACGATGCGCACGCTCCAGAAGCTCACGCCCACGAACCTGTACGGCATCGTCGTCATGACCCGCAATGGCATCCCGCTCTTCGGTCCCGAGAGCCAGACCGACGAGCAGGTGAAGGCCATCTTTCAGAAATTCACGGGGATGCTTGAGCTCATGAGGCCCGAGGACCCGAAGGGCTGGATCGCGCGCGCCCACTACCTGCGGGCTATTCAGCCGGTGATCTATGCGAACGGGCACTGCGACCCGGTTCTCGTAGGGAACCCCCTCTATGCCTCCAAGCTCCGCCAGATGAAGGTCTACAACCTGACGGCCAAGTTCCAGGTCGCGGCGGACGGAAAGGTGTTGAACGTCGACGTGGACCCCACCGGCATGGAGCCAAACATGGTCGCCATGTTCAGCAGCGGCTTCAAGCGGGCGTGCCTCTTTGTGCCAGCGGTCGATCACGGCAAGTTCGTCGAGGGCACCTACAACTACCACGTCGAGGTCAAACCGTAGCGACGCGGGGCGGCGCGCATCCGCCCGGGACGCGCGACCCCATTGCGTTTGCCATCGGGACGTTGCTCGTCACGAATAGGGGCTTGGCATCGACCGCGTCCTAAGGCCGCCCGCGCGGCACAACCCCTAGAAACCGTGCCCCAGAAACTTATCGCCCGCCGGGAGTTCTTCCGGAATTCAGTCGCCACCCTAGGAGCCATTGCCGCCGGCGCCTCCCTGTCGCGGGGCGAGGGCACAACCGGGGCGGAGCCCGGGGCGGCGCCGCAGAGGGGGCCCGACTTCACCTTCAGCGGTGAGCACCTCGACCAGGTCGCGTTCCCCATGGGCGGCATCGGCGCCGGCATGATGTGCCTTGAGGGCACCGGCGCCCTCACCAACGTCTCGGTTCGCCACCAGCCCGCGATACAGAACCAGCCCGGACTCTTCGCCGCCCTCTCCCTCGGGGGTCCCGAGAAGGTTGCGCGCGTCCTCGAGGGTCCGGTGCCGAAATGGAAGCTCTTCGAACGCGGGCACGCCGCAACGGGAAGCGCTCCCGTTGGAGCCGGCCTTCCCCGGTTCAGGTCGGCCACCTTCAGGGCAAACTTCCCGTTCGCGCGCGTCGAGCTTGAGGATTCGGCGATACCCGTCTCCGCGCGCGTCACCGGATGGAGCCCATTTGAGCCCGGCGACGCCGACGCCTCGAGCCTTCCCGTAGCGGGCCTGGAGTACACCTTCACCCACAACGGGCATGAAGAGATCGATGCCGTCTTTTCGTTCAACGCGCGCAACTTCCTGCCCGCCCTGATGGATGAGTGGAACGGCGGCCCGGAGCCGGAGCGCGGGGCCCGCGCGGCGCCGGGGGGATTCATCCTTTTCGGCGGCGCATGGCCCGACAAGGGCGACGAGGACGCCTGGTTCTCGGCCACGGTCGACGATCCCTCGGCCAAGGTGAACCTCGCGTGGTTCCGGGGTGGGTGGTTCGACCCGCTCACGATGGCGTGGCGCGACGTCGAGCAGGGCGCCGCCTTCGACCGTCCCGCGCCCACCGAGGGGAAGCCGCCGACGGGCGCCACCCTGTTCGTGCCCTTCCATCTCGTGCCGGGTGCGACGAGGACCATAAGGCTGCGCCTCGCCTGGTATTCGCCAAAGACGCGCCTGAGGGCGATCGCGCCGCCCGTGGAGGGGGCGGCCACGCAGGCGGACTATTACAGGCCCTGGTACTCCTCCCGTTTCGCGAGCATCGACGAGCTCACCTCCTATTGGGCCAGCGCCTACATGGACCTGCGGCGCCGCTCGGAGCGTTTCTCGAGCTGCTTCTTTGACAGCACCCTTGCGCCCGAGGCGCTCGAGGCGGTCGCCGCCAACCTGAGCATCCTGAAATCCACCACCATCCTGCGCCAGGCCGACGGGCGCCTCTGGGGGTGGGAGGGCTGCGACGACAACAACGCCATCGGTCCGGGGACCTGCACCCACGTCTGGAACTACGCCCAGGCCATCTCCCACCTGTTCCCTTCGCTTGAGCGCACGCTGCGCGAGACGGAATTCACGGTCGGCCAGGACGAGCACGGGCACCAGAATTTCCGGGTCGCGCTGCCGATCCAGCCCTCGGCCCACGACTTCTACGCCGCGGCGGACGGCCAGCTGGGCGGCATCATGAAGGTCCACCGCGAGTGGCGGGTCAGCGGCGACACGGCGTGGCTCAGGGGGCTTTGGCCCCGGGTGCGGGCGAGCCTGGACTACTGCATCGCCACCTGGGACCCGGAGCGCAAGGGATGGCCCGAGGAGCCGCAGCACAACACCTACGACATCGAGTTTTGGGGGCCGTGCTGCATGATCTCGAGCTTCTACGCGGGGGCGCTCACCGCCGCGGTCGCGATGGGGCGCGCGCTCGGCGACAATGTCGCGGGCTACGAGGAGCTCTTGGCGCGCGGAACGCCGCGGATCGACCGGGAGCTCTTCAACGGCGAGTACTACTTCCAGCGCACCGAGTGGAAGACCCTGCGGGCGAAGGTCGACGACAAGAACAGCAAGTCCTACGGCGGGCGGTACTCGAAGGAAGCCGCCGAGCTATTGGATCGCGAGGGGCCGAAGTACCAGTACGGAAACGGCTGCCTCTCCGACGGCGTCATGGGGGCGTGGATGTCCATGGCCTGCGGATCAAGTCCCGTCCTCGACCAGGAGAAGGTCCACAGCCACCTGAAATCCGTGTTCCGGCACAACTTCAAGGCGGACCTCTCCGCTCACGCCAATCCCCAGCGCCCCACCTACGCGAACGGGAACGAGGGGGGCCTGCTGCTGTGCTCATGGCCCAGGGGGGGGATGCCGTCGCTTCCCTTCGTCTATTCCAACGAGGTGTGGACCGGCATCGAATACCAGGCGGCCTCCCACATGATCATGATGGGGCTGGTGGGCGAGGGACTCCAGGTCGTGCGCTCCTGCAGGGCCCGCTATGACGGCAAGACCAGGAATCCCTTCGACGAATACGAATGGGGCCACTGGTACGCGCGCGCCATGGCGTCCTACGCGCTCCTCCAGGCCCTCAGCGGCGCGCGGTACGACGCCGTGGACGGCGTCCTGCACCTGCAGCCCCCCGAGGCGGGGGACTTCCGGAGCTTCATTTCCACGGCCACCGGCTACGGCACCGTCGGGGTCGCGGACGGCAAACCGTTCATCCGCGTGGTCTCCGGCGAGATCAAGGTGAAGGAAATCCGGTACGTGCCCGGCCAGGCGAGGGCCTAGGACCCCCGAGGCAATCCCGCCCGCTCCTATCCATGAGCCGCCCTGAAGCGTCCCCAGGCCAACCCACCCGCATCGGCGTGATAGGGGCCGGGCTCATGGGGCGGGAGGTCGCCAGCGCATTCGGCCGCTGGTTCGCCCTCCTGGACTGCCCCGTCAGGCCCGAGCTCACGGCGGTCTGCGACGTGAACCCAAAGGCGCTGGACTGGTTTCGCCAGGTGCCCGGCATCAAGGGCTTTGAGACGGACCACCGGGCCCTCCTTGCCAGGCCCGACGTCGACGTGGTGTACATCGCGGTTCCCCACGACCGCCACGAGGCGCTCTACGTCGACGCCCTGCGGGCCGGAAAGGACCTGTTCGCCGAGAAGCCCTTCGGCATTGACCTGGCGGCAGCGAGGCGGATCCGCGACGAGGCTTTGCGCCTGGGACGCTTTGTCCGCGTCTCGTCGGAATTCCCGTTCCTTCCGGGGGCGCGCCGGGCGTTCAAGATGGCGTCGTCCGGGCAGCTTGGCCGAATCATCGAGATCCGCGCCGCCTTCCACCACTCGAGCGACCTCGATCCCGACAAGCCCATCAACTGGAAGCGGCAGAACGCCCACTGCGGGGAGGCGGGCGTGATGAACGATCTCGGCCTGCATGTGGCGCACCTGCCCCTTCGCCTCGGCTGGAGGCCCTCGAGCGTCCACGCCCAGCTGCAGAAGATCTACCGGGTGCGCCCGGACGGGCGCGGGGGCACCGCTCCCTGCGACACCTGGGACAACGCGGTCCTGCACACGAGCGTGGTCCTATCGGGGGAGCCGGTGCCGATGACGCTCGAGATGAAGCGCATGGCCCCGAGTGAGACCAACACCTGGATCTTCGAGGTCCTCGGCACCGACTGCGGGATCCGGTTCTCAACGAAGGAGCCGAAGACGTTCTGGACCTTCAGGCGCGGCCGGGAGCAGACCTGGGAAAAGACCGACTTGGGTTTCGACACGCAGTTCAAGACGATCACGGGCTCGATCTTCGAGCCGGGCTTCCCCGACGTGCTGATGCAGATGTGGGCCGCCTTCCTCGCGGAACGCGCGGGGGTCCTGGGCGAGCGCTTCGGCTGCGCGACCCCTGACGAGGCCGTGGCCCACCATGAGCTCTGGGCCGGCGCCCTCCGAAGCCAAGCGGAGCAGTCCGTCGTCACCCTCTGAACGCCCCCATGAAACGCTCCGCAATCAACCGAGCCTACCGCGACGCCCTCGCGTGCTTCTCCTTCCACCGCTGGGCGCTCCCGCCGCGGCCGAGGTGGGACATCACCGACTTCGGCCTGGGAGACTTCGAACGGTGCGGCCTGACGCTCGTCAACCTGGCGACGGAGCCCGAGTACTGCGAGAAGCTCATGTTCGCCCGCGAGGGTCAGGTGACGCCCTGCCACGCGCACGCCAGGAAGAAGGAGGACATCATCTGCAGGTCCGGCGAGCTCACCCTGCGCCTCTGGCCGGACAAGCCCGAGCCGGGGGCTCCGATGCCCGAGCGGTTCACCGCCCGCATCGACGGCGAGCCGGCCGAGGTCCGCACGGGCGCACCCGTCGTCCTTGCCCCGGGCTCCCGGGTCACGCTCGCTCCCGGCGTCTGGCACATGTTCGTCCCGACGGGCGGGGAATGCATCATCGGCGAGGTGTCGACCGCCAACGACGACATCGGGGACAACTTCTTCATCGACCCCCTGATAGGTCGGTTTCCCGGCATTGAGGAGGATGAGCCCCCGGCCGTAAGGCTCGTGAGCGAGTAGGCACGCATGCGCTCCGGAATACTCGCGGCGGGCAACTGGATCCGGGACCACGTGAAGACGGTCGACGTCTGGCCGGCCCAGGACGGCCTCGCCAACATCCTCGACCACGCGCAGGGCAACGGGGGAGGCCCCTACAATGTGCTCAAGGACCTCTTCAGGCTGGGCGCGCCGTTCCCGCTCGCCGGGATCGGCCTCGTCGGGGACGACGCCGACGGCCGCGCGATCCTCGCCGACTGCCGGGCCTCGGGGATAAACACCTCCCGCCTTTTGACGGCGCCCGGTTTCTCGACCAGCTACACGGACGTCATGGCGGTCCGTGGGACGGGCAGGCGCACCTTCTTCCACCACCGCGGCGCCAACGCCCTCCTCGGCCCCGAGCATTTTGACTTCTCCGGCTCCTCCGAGCGAATCTTCTACCTGGGGTACCT
Source organism: uncultured Opitutaceae bacterium (assembly GCA_964414785.1). Lineage (GTDB taxonomy): Bacteria > Verrucomicrobiota > Verrucomicrobiia > Opitutales > Opitutaceae > Palsa-1447. The sequence goes on along the minus strand of CAYPXZ010000040.1, from coordinate 25,699 downwards.
CCTGCTGCTCGACGGGCTCGACCTTATCGGTGCCGACGGCGCGCCGCAGGCCCGCGAGGTCATGGCCAGTGCCCGCGCATCGGGGATGCTCACCTCTCTGGACTGTGTCAGCTCGGCGAGCCCCCGATTCCGCACCACGGTCGCGCCCGTCCTTCCCGAGGTCGACGTGCTCTTTGTGAACGAGTACGAGGCCGAGCAGATCACGGGCCTGCGTATCGGCAGCGGCGGGGCCTTGGACCGGGGCGACGCCGAGGCCGTCGCCCGCGCGCTTGTCGGGCTCGGGGTCCGGAGCTGGGCCATCGTGCATTTCCCTGAGGCCGCGTGCGCCTGCTCAAACGCCGGGACCGTCGTTTGGCAGCCCTCGGTCCGGGTCCCGGCGGAGCTCATATCCTGTGCGGTTGGGGCCGGCGACGCCCTGGCGGCCGGCGTCCTTTTCGGGATGCATGAGGGATGGCCCATCGAGCGCTCGCTGGAGCTCGGCGCCTGCGCCGCCGCGGCTTCGCTCCTGCATCCGACCTGCTCCGAGGGGGTCCTTGCCCAGGGGGACTGCCTGGCGTTCGGGCGCGCCAAGGGATTCCAAGGGGCGTAGGCCCCGGCCATCCCGAGGAGGGCTCCGGTCGCTCGCGTCAAATCCTGAGCTGCAAAATGCCGTCCAACGGACCTCCTGGTCGTTCATGCAGCGGCGCCAAATCCCGTGAGCAAGGGCTGACCCTTCGTCGCGGCCGGGGGCTGGGCCCCAGCGGCCGCCCGCTCAGGACCTGGGGTCCAGCTGCACCGCCCACTGGTTGTCGAGCCTCTTTGAGAGGTCCAGCGGATCCCCCACCCCGACGGCCCCACGGGGGACCTGGTAGGCCCAGACCTGGAAGTAGGTGAGGTTCGCGCCGCCATAGATGGTCGAGAACGCCCCGTCGACCGCGTCCATGCCGCGGGAGACCGTGATCCTGCCGATGCGCGGCGTGTGAAAGCGCGCGTCGGTGGTGAACCAGGTGCCGCCGAGGTACACCTCGGCGTAGGCGTGGAAGTCCATGTGCCCCTCAGGATCCGGGAAGCCGACGTCGGGAAGGTGCCCGGTCACATAGCGGGAGGGGACGTTGAAGGTCCGGTTTAGCGCCACGGCAAGGTGGGCGAAGTCGCGGCACACCCCGTAGCCCCTGTTCAGGATGTCCCACGCCGAGAGGTCGGGCCGGCCCGACAGGTAGCGGTATTCGATGTTATCGTGGATCCATTTGCTGATCGCCTGGACACGGACCCAGCCGTGCTCGATCGCGCCGAACTTCTCCCAAGCAAAGTTGATCAGCTTGTCCGAGTCGCAGTACCTGCTAGGCAGGGTGTAGCGCAGGAGCTCAACCGGCACCTTGCCGATGTCCTGGGGGGCGGGAATCGGGACCCCGTGGTCATCCGGCTTGGACGAGACCGCGACGATCGCGTCGTGCCTGAAGTAGTTGCTGCCGGGCGCGAGCGCCACCCGGTGAAAGGCGTTGCCGTGGCTGTCCGTGAACTCCTCGGCGGGAAGGTTGTCGCCGAGAGTCAGGGCCTCGGCGATCACCTGGTGCCGCGCGTCGACCCTCGGCTTCACGTTGAGAAGGACGCAGGCCGTGCCCGTCACCTCGTAAATGAGGCTGCAGCCCACGCGCACCGTCAGGTCCAGGCGCGGCGGTACAGGATGCGGGCTCATAGCGCATGACGGTGCCCTCCAAAACTTAATCTGGCAAACGGTTTGATTAAATTGGCCCGTTTTCGTGTGGACTTGCAGTTGGGGCAAGGAATGTTCTGATCTCGAGAGCCCCAAATGACCTCACAACGGCTGGTATACATCGGAACTGACAGCGGCGCCACAACGTCCAAGACCGGAGGCGTGTGGGCCGACGGCTCCATGGTGTCGATGAAGCTCATGCAGAGCTCGACCAACTCGCAGGCGGGCACCGAGGCCGTCGTCAAGGGGTGGGTTCAGGGCGTCGTGGATTTCCTCGCGCAGAACGGGATCGTCTGGAGCCAGGTCCGGGGCGTGGGCCTGGCGATACCCGGCCCCTACCAGCGCTACGGCGTTCTCGGGCGCGCGGCCAATCTTCCGGCCGGATTTGACGGCTGGAACTTCCACGAGGACTACAGCCGCGCCCTGGCGGCGGCGGCCGGGCGGGCGATCCCGCTTGTCGTCGGCAACGACGGGAAGTTCGGCGGGGTCGCCGAGGCCAAGCTCGTCCGCGCCGGCAAGAAATCATCCGTCCTTATGCTCGCGCCGGGCTCCGGGTTGGGGTGCGCCTACATTGACCCGAACGGCCTGCCCCTGGAGGGCGAGACCCTGGCGGGGATGGAGGCGGCGCACATGCCGGCACCCCTGCAGCTTCTGGGAATGCGGCCCCTGCCCTGTGGGTGCGGGCGGACCTGGGGATGCATGGAGGCCTACACGACGCTTTCCGGCATGCCCCACCTGGTCGAGGAGATGCTCAAGCGGCATCCCGACCACGAGCTCGCTAAGTCCACGCTCTCGCCCAAGGAGAAGGCCATGTCGATCCGCGGACTCGCCCAGAAGGGCGACCCGCTCGCGGTCGAGATCTTCGACTTCCAGGCCAGGGCGCTCGGAATCCACGCGGCCACCCTCTGCCTTGCGCTCGACCCCGGGTTCGTCGTCGTGGGAGGCGGGCTCATGGACCACGAGTCGACCACTCCCGAGTTCAGGGAGCGCTACATCAACATTCTGCGCGAGGCGGCCCTTCCCTTCCTCTGGCCGGCCCAGCGCGCGACCATAAAGTTCGCGGCCTCGGAGCTGGGCGAGCTGTCGCAGTCCATCGGGGCCGCCCTGGTGGCCCTCTACACCTCGAAGTCCGCCTGAGGCCGGGCACCCTCGGGGCGCGGGAAGCCCGGGGCAAAATTTGGCTAAAACGGCGCCCCTTCGGGACAATATCTTGCCCGCGTCCCGCCTGCGGCCATCATGCCGGGGGCCCTATCTCCAACTCCGCCTCGACGAATGCAATACCTAGGACTGTTGTTCACCCTGGCTCTTCTCGCGGTGAACCTTTGGGGACTGATGCTGATCGCCGGCCTTTATTGGCGAAACCGCTGGTTTGCCCTGGCCCTGGGCCCGCTCCTGGCGGTCACCCTCGTCTACGCGATCGAGTGCCACCACGGGCTCGGGCCGACCTTGCCCGGGCTTGAGCTCTTCTCCACCGCGCTCTCGGTCTTCCTGATCGCGTTCTCGCTCGTCCCCTGGGAACCCCGGTGGCTCGGCGCCCGCGGCACCACCCTTGTCCGGGATTGGCGGATGGAGTTCGCCCTGCTGCGGCTGGCGGGATGCTTCGGCGTCTGCATCGCGGTGTTCCTCTACGCCATGGTCTGGCGCTTCACGTTCCCCGACGTCGACGGCGGATCCGAGAAGATCGCCGACTTCTCCTACATCTGCAGCTACTACACCGGGGCCACGATACCCGTCCCCGACGCGTGGTTCAGCCCCTACCCCTCGACGCAGTACTACAGCTTCCAGCACTACGGCGCGGCGCTGATGGGCCGGGTTCTCCTGCTGCCCCCCGGTTCGGCGTACAACATCGGCTACTGCCTGCTGGTCGCCCTTGGCGGCACCGCGTTCGCGGGCGCCGTGTTCATGGTGGCGCGCAAGGCGTGGACCCGGGTGATCGTCATCGCGTGCTTCGTGATAGGCGGGACGGGAGTCACCATCATCGACCATTTCACGGACAACGACGTCACCCCCTGGACCACCATGCGCTACATAGGGAGCGCCCAGATGGACAAGGCCCCGCTCGGGACGTGGCTGAAGGCCTACAACGCGAAGTACCCGGTGCCGGAGCCGGAGGTGAAGACGTTCGTGATGGAGCTGCCGGGCGAGATCTACTCCTACGTGGTGTTCCTCGGCGACTACCACGCCCCGCTCTCGGGCTACTACCTGCTCGGGCTCTGCGCGATGGGCATGCTGCTCTGGACCCGCAGCCAGAAGGGCCGGTACGCGGCCGTTGTCGGGAGTACGCTCACGTGGACCCTCCTTGCAAACACGTGGGTCCTCCCCCTGCAGGGCCTGGCGATCGCCATGTGGCTCGCCTTGAACTGGCGCGACTGGAGGCGCCTGGTGCCCGCGGTTGCGGCGGGCGCGGCGACCGTCTGGCTCGCCGCATGGGTGTACCTCTCGGCCTTCACCTCTTCCGCCTCCGGCTACGACACGGCCGTCCGCCTGGTCCCGTGGATAGAGCACACGCCCCCCATCCTCTTCGCCCTGTTCTTCCTCCCCACGATCGCCTTCATCGTGCTGGGCTTCTTCTCGGGAAGCGCGACCGGACGCAGACTCGCGCTCCTCTGGCTCACGCTCCTGCTCTTCACGGAGTTCTTCTACGTGGACGACGAGTATTCGGGGCACTTTGACCGGTTCAACACGACGCTCAAGTGGTGGCCCTGGGTGATGGCGGGGACGCTCATGACGCTGGCTCCGATCGTCGTCGAGCAGTCGAAGCGGCGCTGGGTGCGGATCGCCGCGTGCTTCTTCTGCCTGTATCCCTGCTACTACGCCTACGACCTCTCGAAGCCCCTGCGGTACTGGCCCAAGGACTCCATGGGAAAGTTGGAGGGCCACTATTTCCTGACGAAGGATGAGTTCCCGAGGCTCATGCTGGGCCGCCTGAAGGTCGAGAAGCCGGGGGTCGTGATCGAGAGGCCCGAGGAGAAGGGCGGCTTCACGAACTCCGCGGTCATCCCGCTTTTCGCGGGCCAGAGGATGTGGCTCGGATGGTGGGGCCACGAGCTCCTGTGGCGCGCCAACAGCGAGGACGTGCGCAGGCGCCACGACCGCCTCATGCTCTTCTACAGCGGGGGCATGCAGGACGCGGGCAAGTGGCTTGTCGCCCAGGGCATCGACTACGTGCTGTGGTACCGCCCCGGCGACACCCCTGACCTCTGGGAGAGGATCAACAAGGCCGTCGGGCCCGACTACGTGTGGTGCGACATCCTCACCTACCAGGACGAGGATGGCCGGCGCGTCGGACTCTGGAAGCGGGCGGTTGCGCCCCCGCCCTGACGGGTCCCGCGGTCGGCCTAGGGGCCGACCTTGTCGGGGACGATGATCTTCAGGACCGAGCGCACCCGGTTGAGCTCGCCGTGGAGGTGGCTCATGATGAAGGCGATCTCGATCGCGCGCGAGTCGGGGACGTCCCCGTTGGGCTCTATCGAGAGCCGGGTCTCAAGCGTAGAGAAGCGCCGGCCCACCTCGCGCAGGCCCAGGTCGAGCGCCTCGCTCTTGAGGCGCCCGGAGTCGGAGGCCAGCTGCTGGCGGTCGGACGACTGGGCCCCGGCCTTGGCGTGGGTCAGCCAGCGCTCCATGTTCTCGAGGGTCGAGCTGACCTTTGACTTGTAGGTCGACAGGTCGATCCCCAGGCGGCCCGCGGCCTCCTCGGGCTTCTCGATCTTCTGAAGGCCCGCGATCTCGGCCTTGATGATGTTGATCTGCTCGAAGACCCGGATCTTGTCGGCCGGCTTCACCATGTAGTGGCGCACGCCCAGGCGCGCGGCCCTCACGACGGTGGCGCTGTCGGTCGAGGTCGTGCAGATGATGACCCTGACGTAGCGGCAGGCCGGGGTCGCCCTGACCCGCTCCAGGAGGTCCAGCCCCGAGATCGAAGGGAGCATCAGGTCCAAAAAGACGACGTCAAAGGGATGGCGCGGGTCCTCCATCAGCTTGAGCGCCTCGTCCCCGTCCGCGGCCGTCAGAATACGGTGGTCCCCCTCGGATTTGAGGATGTTGAGGAGCATCTCTCGCGAAGTGGCTTCGTCTTCGACGATCAGGATATTCACAGCTGGGGGGTGACGACTTTCATTTCAGAAAAACCGGCCCCTGTGTCAACTGTAGCCAGCAATTGGCGGTAGATCTCATTTCACGGCGGCCCAAACACGCTGAACATCCTCGTGGTCCTCGAGTTCCTGAAGGAACTCGCCCACCTCGGCACGCGTCGCCTCGTCGAGTTCCGGGAACACCTTTGCAAGGTACCCGAGTTCGCTCGTGATGACCGACCAGCCGTTCTTTGCGAGCCACACGGAGACCGCATGGACCGCCGTGCGGTCCGTAATGAACCGCGCGCCCTTGTGGTCCACGGGGATGTCATCGTTCTGCTCGTGCGTCAGCGTCTCGAAATCGTTGGCGCCCGCCTCGATGGCGGCAGCCTCCAGGTCGACCGCCTGATCCGGGTGGTGGGCCTCGACGATCCCGACATGGTCGAATAGGAACTTGTTGCTTCCCGCGTTCCCCAGGACGCCGCGCCGGAAGATGAACCGCATCTCGGGCGCCGTGCGCTGGTGGTTGTCCGTGTAGACCTCGACGATCACCGGGACCTTGTGCGGGGCATAGCCCTCGAAGACGATGTGCTCCAGGGAGGTCTTGTCGTCGCCCCCCCCCGCCCCCTTCTTGATCGCGCGCTCGATGGCGTCGCGGGTCACGCTCGCCTTGCGGGCCTTTTCAAGGGCGGCGAAGAGCCGGGCGTTGGCCGCCGGGTCAGGGCCGCCCAGTTTCGCGGCGACCGTGATCTCCTTCACCATCTTTCCGACCACCTGCCCCTTCTTCAAATTGACGATCGCGCGTTTCGCATGAAGCCATTGACGTCCCATGAGAGGGCAGGAGTTAGCATCCCGGTCTCACTTGGGCAATTGCAAACGTGCTCGAATCACGCGCCAAGGAGGAATATCCTCCCTTCCCATGAAAACCCGAACCCTTTGCGCGGCGGCCCGCGCCCTTGCGTGGCTGTCTTGCGCCCTGCTGGCAGCCAGCACCCCCTCCCGGGCCGAGGTTCCCCCGGGGCGCCTCGCCTCCCTCTCCAAGGGGGTCAACCTATCCCACTGGTTCTCGCAGATCCCGAAGAACAAGGGCGCCTACTCCCACGAGTGGTTCTCCACCTACGACCGGCCCGAGGACTTCGCCCTGATCGCCGATGCCGGGTTCACGCACGTGCGGTACCCGGTCGAGCTCGAGATGTTCCTGGACGAGGACAACCCGGACGTGCTGCGCGGGGAGTACCTCCCCGACTTTGACGCGGCTCTCGACCACATCCTGGCGACCGGCCTGGCCGTGATCGTCGACTGGCACGCACGCGAGGACACGAAGGACCGCCTGCGCACCGACGACACGCTGGCCCTCAAGGCCCAGGCCCTCTGGGGGGCCATGGCGCGCCACCTATCGACCCGCAATCCGGAGCGCGTCTTCCTTGAGACCATGAACGAGCCGGCCGGGAAGATGTCCCTGGAGCGCTGGAGCTGGGTCCAGGGCGGCCTCGTGAAGGCGATACGCGCGGGCGCCCCGAAGCACACGATCATCGTCACCTCGAACCGCTGGAGCGGCGTCGACGAGCTCGCCAAGTTCACACCGGTCTCCGACGACAACGTGGTCTACAACTTTCATTTCTACGAGCCGATGGCCGAGACGCACCAGGGCGCCTCGTGGGCCGGCGAGGGCGAGAAGGCGCTCTCCGGGGTCGTCTACCCGGTCGACGAGGCCGGCAAGGCCGCCCAGCTCGCATCCCTGAGCAGTCCCGCGGCCCGCAAGGAGCTTGAGGGGTACCACGCCAACCGGGAGTGGATCTCGTCGCGGATCGCGATCGCCCTCGCCTGGGGAAAGGCCCACGGCGTCCCCCTGACGTGCAATGAATTTGGCGTCTACACCCGCGTCTCTCCCCCGGACAGCCGCTACCGCTGGATCCGGGACGTCAGGGAGCTTTGCGAGGCGAACGCGGTCGGCTGGAGCATGTGGGACTACGCGGGGGGGTTCAAGGTGGCCGACACCGACGCCTCCGGAAAGAGGAGCATGGACCCGGGCTGCCTTAGGGCGCTCGGACTGCGGCCCTAGCCTCCCCCATTCCGCCGGCGCCCCCCAGATCGGGTTTGCGAACGCCGCCCTGCGGGGCAAGGGTCCCGGGTCCCCGCGCAGGGCCCATCCCGCATGCACACACCCTCCAACATCCAGGTGATCGGCAACGAAGTCGCCATCGCCTGGAGCGACGGCGCAGAGTCCTTCATCCGGCACGACCTGCTGCGCCGGGCCTCGCCCAGCGCGTCGACCCAGGGCGAGCACGACGTCTTCGGGAACCGCTACGGCGGCGACAGTAAGGCCGACTATTCCGGCGTCCACGTCGTCGGCTGGCAGCGGATCGGCAACTACGCCATCCGGTTCGACTTCAGCGACGGCCACGGAAGCGGCCTTTACACGTTCGACTACCTCAGGAAACTGGGCGAGCTTCCGCCGGCCTGACACCCATTCCCATGACAAAACCCGCCATGTTCCCAGAGCGCACCACAACCCACGACGTCGAGCTCGGCAGGCTGCTCCAGCCGAAATTCGGCCCGGACGGGATGATCCCCTGCATCACCGTGGACAACGCCACGAGCGAGGTGCTCATGTTCGCGTTCATGAACGCCGAATCCCTCGCCCACACGATCAGGACCCGCAAGGCAACCTACTGGAGCCGCTCCCGGGGCAAGCTCTGGGTGAAGGGAGAGGAGTCCGGCAACGTGCTGCGGGTGGTGGACCTCTACGTCGACTGCGACCAGGACGTGCTCCTTGTCAGGGTCGTGAACGCCGGGAAGGGCGCCTGCCACAACGGGTACCCCTCCTGCTTCTACAGGAAGCTCTCGGCGGGGGCCGACCCCGACCGGCCGGAGTCTCTCACGCTCGACTTTGCCGCCGAGCGGGCCTTCGACCCGGCCGAGGTCTACAAGAAGAAGTGACGCGTCACTCGACGTCGGCCTCGTCGAGGATCGTGATCATTAGGTCCGCGCTCGAGACCACCTGACCGTCCACGGAGCAGCTCACCTCGGCGACGGCGATCTTGCCGCTTCGCACCTTGGTGAGCTTCGCGTGGATCTGGAGCTGGTCGCCCGGGCGCACGGGCTTGCGGAACTTGACCTTGTCGGCGCTCATGAAGAAAGCGGGCTTTGGCACCCAGTTGTTCCAGCGCACGATGAGGACCCCGGCCGCCTGGGCCATCGCCTCGAGCTGGAGGACACCGGGCATCACCGGGTTGCCCGGGAAATGCCCGTTGAAGTACGGCTCGTTGAAGGTGACGTTCTTGATCGCGACCAGCTCGTCGGAACCCTTGATCTCGACGACGCGGTCGATCATGACGAACGGATAGCGGTGGGGCAGGATGTCGAGGATGCTCCTGATATCCAGGCTCTTCACGTCGGCCTCGGGCGTCGGCCGCAGCGCCCCCTTCCTCTTCGATCCGCCCTTCTTGCGCTCCTGGAGGCGCTCGAAGAGCGCCTTCGTCAACTCGGCGTTGACCGCGTGCCCGGGTCGCGTCGCGACGATGTGGGCCTTCAGCGGCATTCCGAGCAGCGAGATGTCGCCCACGATGTCGAGGATCTTGTGGCGCACGAACTCGTCCTTGAACCTGAGCGGCTCCTTGGACATCACCTTGTCGCCCTTGATGACGACGGCGCAGTCGAGCGAGCCCCCGCGGATCTTCCCCAACTTCAGGAGCTCCTCGATGTCCTCAAAAAACGTGAAGGTCCGGGCCGGGGCGATCTGCGAGACGTAGGTCTCAGGGTCAACCGTGAGCGAGAGGTGCTGGGTGTGGATGCCCCGGTCGTCCGCCGAGGTGCAGGAGATCTTCAGCCCGTCGTGGGGGATCGCGATGATCGAGGAGTTGCCCCTCGAGACCGAGACGGGTGCGTCGAGCACGTAGTATTCCCGGTCCTTGTCCTGTTCGACCGGCTCGCCCTCGATGATCAGGTTCACGAAGGGCCGGGCGGACCCATCCATGATGGGGGCCTCGGAGGCGTTCATCTCGACAAGGACATTGTCGATCCCGCACCCGCTCAGCGCGCTCAGGACGTGCTCGACCGTGTGGATCTTCACGTGCCCGGACTGGATCGTCGTGGCGCGCACCAGGTCGGTGATGTGGTCCGCGCGGGGCTGGATCTCGGGCGAGCCGCTCAGGTCGACCCTCTTGAAAACAACCCCGTGATTAACGGGCGCCGGCTTGAGGGTGAGCGTGACCGCTTCACCGGTGTGCAGCGCGCTTCCCTTTATAGTCACGGAGCGCGACAAGGTGCGTTGTTTCATGTGTGTTAGAGAAGTGAGTTTCGGCAAGGCGTGCCTGACAGCGCAAGCGCGGAGAGTCGGCGGGGTCGGCCTTGACAGGGAAGGCTGGTTCCTTAGGAGTGAACCTTCCAGCAAACAAATAGACCCTTCCGACACGCACCGACGCCATGCCCGCAGCAAACGACATCCGTAAAGGCCAGGTAATCAAACACAATGGCGAGCCGCACCTCGTCATGGAAACCCAGCACCGCACGCCCGGGAACCTGAGGGCGTTCGTCCAGGTGAAGATGCGTAACCTTCGCTACGGCAAGGCCCTGGACCAGCGCTTTGCATCGACCGACACGATCGAGGTGCTCCCCACCGACCGTCGCACGCTGGAATTCAGCTACGCGGACCGCGATTCCTTCGCCTTCATCGACCCGACGACCTTCGACCAGATCGAGATGACCGCCGAGACGCTCGGCGACGTGAAGAACTACCTCACCGCCGGCGGCAAGGTGGATGTCCTCTTCGTCGACGACAAGCCGCTCACCGTCGAGCTCCCGTCCGCCGTCAATCTCAAGGTGATCGAGTCCGCGGAGGGAATCCGAGGGGACACGACGAGCAACGTGCAGAAACCCGCTAAGCTTGAGACGGGCCTTACGATCCAGGTCCCGCTCTTCGTCAAGGAAGGCGAGCTCGTCCGTGTCAGTACGGCCGACGGTACCTACCTCGGCCGCGCCTAGGGCGGCCCGGCCTGGGCGTCAGACGACCCTCGCCCAGAGCACCTTCAGGTACCGGCTCTCGAGGCAGTTCGAGAACACCGGATGATCGGGCCCGGGACCGGTGCGGTCGAAGAACTGGAGCCTGCGGTTGAGCCTGTGCGCGGCCTTGATCACGTGCTGCTCGAAATCCTCCAGGCTAAGGAGGCCGGAGCATGAGCACGTGACAAAGATGCCGCCCGGCTTGACGAGCCCTATCGAGAGCTGGTTCAGGTCCTCGTACTTCTGGCGGCCCTCCCAGTTGCCGTGGGCGTCGCGAGTGAAGATGAACTTCGGGGGGTCGAGGACCACGAGGTCCCAGGACTCCTTGTTCTGGAACATCTGCCGGGCGTAGGCGAAGGCGTCGGCATGCACGAAGCTAAGGCGCACCTGGTTCAGGTTCGCGTTGCGCCTGGCCTGGGCGATGGACACCTCGTCCAGGTCCACACTCGTCACCTCGCCCGCCCCGCCGAGGACCTTGGCGTAGAGCGAGAACCCCCCCGTGTAGCAGCACAGGTCCAGCACGCGGGCGCCCGCCGAGAACTGGGCGAGCCGCTTGCGGTTCTCGCGCTGGTCGCAGAAGAACCCGGTCTTGTGGCCCTCCGCGAAGTCGACCTCGAAGCGCACCCCGTTCTCCCGGATCTTGACCGTGCGCGGCGCCGCGGCGTTCGTCTCGTTGAAGAGGGAGGGCTTGATGCCCTCGAGGCTCCCGAGGTCGTGGTCCACGTGGACGCGGGCGAACTTGGTCCCCGCCAGCTCATGCAGCAGCGGGAGCCACTTCGGCAGCCTCTGGGCCATGCCGAGGCTCACCACCTCGCAAAGGAGCACGTCGCCATAGCGGTCTATCGTCAGGCCGCTCAGCCCGTCCCCGTCGGAGTTGACCAGGCGGTAGGCGTCCGTACCCGCGTCGAGCTTGAAGAGCTCGCGCCTAAGGGCGACGGCGCGGCGGATGGCGCCCTCGAAGTAGTCCTCCCCTATCGGCTGGGCGCCGTGGGCCACCACCCGGAGGGGGATCTTGGCCCGAGGATTGTAGAGCCCGGCTCCCACCGGTTCGCCGTTCTTGTCGTAGACCGACACCCAGTCTCCCGGGCGAGCGCCGTCCGAGACCTCGCCCAACAGGCGCGGGAATATCGCCGGCTGGAAGGTGACGTACTTGAGCTGGGCCCAAGGCCGCGACCAGGACGAACGGTCGACCACGGCGGACAGGCCCTCGCCCGCGCTCAGGCGACGCGCTCGACGATGGCCGGGGGCGGCGTCGGACGCTTCGGGGCGAGTCGGTACGCGTTCTTGAAGTACTCGAGCGCCTGCTCGAGCTTCGCCTCGTCGTTGTAATGGATCATCATGAGCGGCTCGCCCTGCTTGACCTGGGTGCCGACCTTCTTGATCTCGGAGACGCCCACGGAGTGGTCGATCTTGTCGTGGGGGTTCTCCTTGCCGGCGCCGAGCAGGTGCACGCCGCGGGCGATCATCGCCGCGTTGATCGTGTGCACGTAGCCGCGCTTGGGGGCCGGGAGCTTGCGGATGTGGCGGGCCTGCGGGAACTTCTCGGGGTGGTCGATGTAGGAGGTGTCTCCGCCCTGGGCCCTGACGAGCTCCTTGAATTTCTCGAGGGCGGATCCGTCGGTCAGGTGCCGCTGGACCGTCTGCTTGGCCGAGAGCGTCGAGCCCGCGACCCCGGCAAGCCGGACGATTTCCATGCCGAGCTTGAGGACGAGCTCCTTCACGTCCTCGGGGCCCTCGCCCCGCAGGAGCTGGATCGCCTCCTTGACCTCGAGCGCGGTCCCGACCGAGTCGCCGAGCGGCTGGTTCATGTCCGTCACGAGCGCGACGCAGCGGCGCTTCATCGAGCGGCCGACACGCGTCATCGAGCGGGCCAGCTGCTTTGCCTGCTCCAAGTCCTTGATGAACGATCCGTTACCCCACTTGACGTCGATGACGAGACCCTCGGCACCCTCGGCGAGCTTCTTGGAGAGCACGCTGCCGGTAATGAGGGGAAGACTCGGGATCGTGCCGGTGTCCTTGCGCAGCTCGTAGAGCTTGGCGTCGGCCGGGGCGAGGTCCTCGTTCTGGGCGATGATCGCCCCGCCTATCTTGGCGAGCTGCTGGGCGAACTGCTCGTTGGTCTGGTGCCCCTTGAAGCCGGGAATCGCCGCGAGCTTCTCCAGCGTGTTGATGACGTAGTCGTGCTCGACCCCGCACATCATGGGGACCACGACGCCCGACGCCATGGCGAGGGGCACGAGCACGAGCGAGGTCTTGTCGCCCACCCCTCCCGTCGAGTACTTGTCGATCTTCGGCTTCGCGATGTGGGAAAGGTCTATCACCTCGCCGGATAGCATCATCTCCTCCGTCAGGTCGGCCGTCTCCTGCGCCGACATGCCCGAGAAGTAGATGGCCATCGCAAGCGCCGCCAGCTGGTGGAGCGGCATTTCCCCGTCGAGCGTGCTGTCGATGATGTATCGAATCTCCTCCTGCGTGAACTCTCCGCCGTCTCTCTTCTTCTCAATCAAGAAGTTAAACGATGGTTTGATGAAGCGCCGTGCGGGTATGGTGCGTTTGCTCGTCATGGAGTTGATGGCGGATGTAAAGTAGCCCCGGGACGGGGAAAGCGTACGAGCCAACACGCTCCCTAGGAAATGTCGAGCCAAAACGGCTCATCGACTCCACGCTTGCGCACGCTGCCAGCGGGGTGGTGAAGTGCGCGGATGCACCTTGCGTTCGACTTGATCGGCGAGCTGGAACGGGCCCTGGCGGCCGCGGCGGCCGTGGCCGGCCTCGAGGAAGGCTCCTTCGAGCCCGGGGTGCGGACCTCCGACCCCAGGCACGGCGATTTCCAGGCCAACGGGGTGCTGGCGGCGGCAAAACGCGCCGGCAAGCCGCCCCGCCCCATCGCGGAATCCGTTGTCGCCCAGCTTCCGGAGGCCATCCGCGCCGCCTTTGAGGTCTCGGTGGCCGGACCCGGATTCATCAACTTCTCGGCTAAGCCGGCCATGCTCCTCTCCTGGCTGGGCACCCACCGCAGCGGCCCGGACCTGGCGGCCGGGGCCTCCGCGGCCCATCGGGGAGAGAACTGGGTGGTCGACTACAGCGCCCCCAACGCGGCGAAGCAGATGCACGTCGGGCACCTTCGATCGGCCGTGATCGGCGAGGCCATCTGCCGGCTCCTCGCCTTCACAGGGGCCCACGTCGTCCGCGACAACCACCTCGGCGACTGGGGGACCCAGTACGGCAAGCTGATCTGGGCGTACAAGCGCCACGTCGACCCCGCCGCACAGGCCGCGGACCCGATCGCCGAGTTCGAGCGCCTCTACAAGGTCGGGAACTCGGCCGCCGAGGCCGACCCGGGGGTCATGGACGAGGCCCGGGCCGAGCTCGTGAAGCTCCAGGCCGGCGACCCCGAGAACCTGGCCATCTGGGACAGGATCAACAAGGCGAGCCTGTCCGCCTTCCAGGCCATCTACGACCGGCTGGGGATCCGCTTTGACGAGACGCTCGGCGAGAGCTTCTACAACGACAAGGTTGGCCGCGTCTACGACGAGCTCGCGCGGGCCGGGATCTCCACGCAAAGCGAGGGGGCCCAGGTGGTCTTCCATCCCGAGCACCCCAGGTTCAAGACCCAGCCGATGATCGTGCGCAAGTCCGACGGCGCGTCCAACTACGCCTCGACCGACCTGGCGACGATCCTCTACCGCACGGAGCACTTCCACGCCGACTGCGTGCTGTACGTCGTCGACAAGCGCCAGGGCGACCACTTCGAGCAGCTCTTCCTGACGACCCGCAAGTGGTATGAGAGGAAGGGCCGGCGCGTGCCGAGGCTCGTCCACGTTGACTTCGGCACGGTCCTCGGTGAGGGCGGCAAGCCGCTGAAGACCCGCACCGGCGACAACATCAAGCTGCGCGAGCTCCTGGACGAGGCCGCCGAGCGGGCCTACGCGCTCGTTTCCGAGAAGAGCCCGGACTTCCCCGAGGACGAGCGGCGAAGGATCGCGGAAATCGTCGGAGTCGGCTCCGTGCAGTACGCCGACCTCTCGCAGAACAGGGCGAGCGACTATGTCTTCTCCTGGGACAAGATGATCTCGCTGGAGGGCAACACGGCGGCGTACCTCCTCTACGCCCTGGCCAGGATCCGCTCCATATTCCGGCGCCATGGCCTCGCGTGCGGCGACCCGGCGGCGGAGGCCGGGGCCGACGGCTTCCAGACCCCGGGCGAGGTCGCCCTGGCCCGCAAGCTGGTCAAGTTCGCCGACGCGCTGCGCCTGGCAAACGAGACGCTCTGCCCCCACTTCCTGTGCCTGTACCTCTACGAGCTGGCCGGGGAGTTCAGCACCTTCTACAACGCGGACAAGGTGATCGTCGACGAGCCCCCGGTCCGCGCCCGGCGGCTTCTTCTCTGCGCCCGGACGCTTCTCATCCTCGAGACGGGCCTGCAGCTCCTCGGTCTCCGCACCCTGGAGCGGATGTGAGCAAAACGCGCTTGCCGCCCCAGCCTCGCCCGACCACCCTTACCCCCACATGGCCACGCAGGAATTCTACATTCGCGAGGCCTCGGAGAACGAGGCGAGGGGCCCCTTCAACATGGAGCAGCTCATCTCGCTGGCCGAGACGGGCCAGCTCACCGGGGATACGCTCTGGTACGACCCGGCCGTCGAGGACTGGGCCCTCATCGGGGAAAACGACGAGCTCAAGGCCTCGCTCTTCCCCGAGAAGCGGAAGCTGCGGATGAAGGTCCGCGAGGTCACCCCCCAGACGAAGCAGCAGGACTCGCTGGCGCCCATCACGGTTGAGGACATGCTCGCCGGCGCCGAGGGCCGGACGGCGGAAACCAAGGACAAGGTGGACCCGGCGATCATGCAGGCCCATGCGGCTCGGATTGGGATGTGGTCCGCGGTCGCCTGCCTCGTGCTCGCCGCCGCGGGGGAGGTCCTGCCCGGCGCGGACGCGATCGCCGCCGTGGACATCAACAAGATTATCGGCCAGCCGCTCCTGTTCCTCGGCGCGCTCGACCTGTTCATCGCGGTCATGCTCGGCCTCGGTGTCGTCTCCTTCTACCCCTTTGTCCGTTTCCGGGCGGCCCTGGGACTCGGGCTGTTCGGCTTCGTGTTCTTCGCCCAGGGAAGCCCCACCCCGCTCCTCGCTGAGGCGGGCGCGGCGGTAGGCCTGTACTTCACCACCGTCTGGGTGGACATGCTGCCGATCCTGGTCGTCTCCTCCGTCGGTGTCCTCGGCTCGGCGGGAACCGCGTATTTCCTGCTGTCGACCTGACCTTCCCCAATGCCGCCGACGGGCATCGGGAAGGGCCTCTCCCGCCTCTGGAATAAGGACATCTGGCAGGCCGACCACATGGCGGACCGCTCGCCCCTGGGCTGGTTCTACGCGTTTCTGAGGGTCGTCTCCACGACCCTGGCCACCTTCTTCGACACGAAGACCCTAAGCCGGGCGGCGGACCTGAGCTTTAGCACGCTCCTGGGCCTCGGGCCCCTGATCGCCATCGCGATGCTGGTCGCCTCGACGCTCCTCGGCGGGCGCAACCCGAACCTTGCCGTCGACATGCTCAACCGGGTGATCACGTTCATCGCCCCCCAGCTCGGCCAGTACGAGAGCCTGGGCGACGGCGGGACGGTCCCGGTCAACCCGCAGCTAGTCGAGATGATCAACCGGTTCATCACGGGGGCCCGTTCGGAGACGGCGGGCGCGGTGGGCGCCCTGCTCCTGATCGCAATCGTCCTCTTCCTCTTCAAGTCGATCGAGGATGCCTTCAATGACATCTGGGGCCTGAGGCGCGGACGCACCCTTTTCATGCGCCTGGTCCTCTACTGGGCTGTGATGACGCTCGGCGGGGTGATCTTCTTCGCCGCCGTGGCGCTCCTTGGCGCGGGGGCCTTCGTCAACGTCTTCGTGGAAAGGCTGCCCTTCGGGGCGGAGATCGCCCGGGGCCTTCGCTGGTCCCTGCCGTCGTTCTCCTTCGTGTTCCTGGTGGGCGTCCTCACCGTCTGCTACCGGACGATCCCCCACACCCGGGTGCACTGGAGGGCCGCGCTATCTGGGGCGCTTGCGGTCGCCCTCATGCTGACGACCAACAACTTCCTGGCGTTCCTTTACCTCAAGCGCGTGCTCCTGACGCGCAGCCTGTTTGGGTCCCTTGGAATCATCCCGGTGCTGATGTTCGGCCTGTACGTCTTTTGGCTCTTCGTGCTGATCGGCGCGCAGATCAGCTACGCCGTCCAGAACATCCACGTGCGCAACAGCCGGATGGCCTGGGGAAGCCTGAGCGCGTCGAACCGCGAGCGCCTGTCGCTGGCCGTGCTGGTGGCGGTCTGCCGGCGCTTCCACGCCTGCCAGCCGCCCATCTCGGTGACGGAGATCTCGGGGACGGTCAGGCTCCCCGTCCAGGTCGTCAACGAGTGCCTCAACCGGATCGCCGACGCGGGCTACGTCATGTGCGTCCCCGGCCCCGCCGGCTCGCCGTCGACCGAGGTCTTCTACCAGCCCTCGAGGCCCCTGAACCGGATCTCGCTTTTCGAGTTCAAGGCGGCCGCCGACAACCTGGGCGCGGACCCGTCGGGGCAGTCGGTCGACAACATCGACCCCTTCGTCCGTGAGTTCTCGGTCGCAATGGAGAAGGCCGGCAGGGAGGGCTACTTCCGGAAGTCGGTCGAGGAACTGCTCAACGACGAGGCGGCCGCCAATTAAACGTTGCCACCCCCTGTGGGTACCCTAGTTTTCGATCCCTTTTCCCCACATGATTTCCTGGATCCAGCGAACCTTCCAGCACCACTTCCGCCTCATCTTTGCCATCCTCCTGGTTGGCATGGTGATACCGTTCATCTTCACGATCGGGTCGACGCCCGGAATCGGGCGGGCCGAGCGCAAGACGGCTTCCAGGGTCTTTTTCGGCCACAACCTGCTTTCCCAGGAGGACTACCGGACCCTGATCCTGGACACCCGGATCAGCGCCGACCTCCAGTACGGCCAGAGCGTCACGCAGGAGCAGATCCAGTATTACATGTACCAGCGGGTGGCGGCACAGTACCTCGCCGACCAGCTGCACCTGCCCCAGCCGACCGCGGCCGAGATCACGGACTTCATCAAGCGCCTCCACATCTTCGCCGGCGCCGACGGCCAGTTCGACGTCTCGCGCTATGATGCCTTTCGGAATTCCCTAAAGAGCGGCTCCGCGACCTCCGAGGCGGACATTGCGCGCGTCATCCGCGACGATGCCCGCATGGGCAAGCTCCAGAGGCTCATGGCGGGGCCGGGCTACGTGATGCCGGCGGACGTCAAGGAGCTGCTGGTGAAGGCCGATACGACGTGGACCGTGTCCACGGCCACCGTCGACTATTCCGGCTTCGCACCCGACATCAGCGTGAGCGACATCGAAATGTCCAAATTTTTCTCCGACAATATCTTCCGATACACGATCGCCCCGCGTGTTTCCGCGGACTGCGTGCAGTTCCCGGCCTCGATGTTCATGGCGGGAATCGCCCCGACGGATGCCGAGGTGCGCGAGTACTACGACGCCAACCCGTCCTTGTTCCCGAAGCCGGCGAGCGCGAAGGCCCCGGCCGTGAAGACCGACCCCGCGGCCGACTTCGCCGCCGCCCAGCCCCAGGTTCGCCAGGCGCTGATCCTCGAGCTCGCGAAGCGCGGCGCCGTCAAGGCCGCCTCGGACCTCGCCTACTCCCTCTACGAGGGCAAGGTCTCGCGCCCCGCCCTCGACGCGTTCCTCGCCAGCCACAAGCTCAAGCTCGACAGCCTCGCCCCCTTCACGAGGGAGTCGGGCCCGGTCGAGCTCGGCGGCTCCCGCGAGGTCGCCGAGGCCGCGTTCGCGCTCAACACGGACCGGTTCTATTCCGAGGGCCTGCCCACCCCGGCCGGGGCCGTCGTATTGATCTGGAAGGAACTGCTCCCCGCCCGGGAGCCCGCGCTCGCGGAGGTCCGCGACCGGGTTCGCGCCGACGCCATGGACAACCAGAAGAGGATTCGCTTTGTCGAGTTTGGCAGGAGCCTGAAGGCCGGAATCGAGCGCCGCCTGAAGGCCGGGGACTCCTTTGACAAGGCGGCCGCCTCGGCCGCGGGCTCGGTCAAGGTCGCCGTGAAGGCGTACCCGCCGTTCACCCTGCGCCAGCAGCCCCAGGACATCGGGCAGGCGGTCATCGCCGCGCTCGACCGCCTCGGCAAGGGCGCCGTCTCCGACATGGAGGCCACGGCCGACAAGGGGATACTCATCTATGCGGCGGACAAGAAGACGCCCGTGGCCGACGAGACCAACGCCCTCTACGGCCAGATCAAGCTCCAGCTCTCCGACACCTATGCCCGCGCGGACGCCACATCGGCCATGCGCGAGATCGTCGACAAGGAGCTCAAGCGCACGGATCCCACCGCCAAGTAGGCGCCGATGCCGGATGCCGCTCAACCGCGGCTTTCGACCGTCCCCCAAGTTTGGCGCGCCGCACGTAGAAAAAGAGTAACTTTGGGGCCCGCAGCGGTGTTGAATCAGGATTAACCGCCGTATCCCCCTATCTCTAATGCACAGACCCATCGTCCGCGCAGCCCTAGGCTTGTTCTGCATCCTCTCCGCCCGGCCCGTCCGGGCGGCCGACTATCCGTCCACCGTGCCGGCCTTCGGCGAAACCGCCAAGCCGGTCGACCTTTCCGGGGCCGTGAGCCTGCAGGACTGCGTGGGCCAGGCCCTCGGGCGCAACTTCGCTGTCCGGATCCAGCAGTTCAGCGTGTTCGAGGCGGCCGACGCCGTCACGGTCCAGCAGGCCGCCTTTGAACCGGTCCTGGAGTTTAACGCCGGCCGGCAGGTCACGCAGCAGGCGACCACCGAGACCGTCTTCACGGTCCCCTACACCTCCGCCGACACGGCCGCCCTCACCGTCAACGACACGCTCGTCACGGGCGGCACGCTGACGGCGGGCTACAACTTCTATCGCCAGGACATCAACCCCTCCTACGGCTCGCTCAATCCCGCCTATGCGAGCTCGGTGTCGCTGACGGTCGTGCAGCCCCTGCTTCACGGGGCGGGGACCGACTACAACAAGGCCGCCATCGAGAGGGCGAGGATCGGCGTCAGGCTGTCCAACCTGGCGTTCAAGAGCACGGTGCTCACGATGGTCCTGGGCGTCGAGAACACGTACTTCAACCTCCTCTACCAGCGCGAGCAGTACAAGGTGCAGGAGGAGGAGCTCAGGCAGGCGCAGCAGCTCCTCGATGAGAACACCATCCGCCGGCAGACGGGCGTGCTGACGGACCTCGACGTCATGAACGCCAAGGCGGGCGTCGCCGCGGCCCAGAACCAGCTCATCCTCTACAAGCAGGCCGTCCAGAACGGCGAGGACAGCCTGCTGCAGCTGCTTGGCGACAGGCAGTTCACGTCGGCCGTGGGACCCATCGATTTTCCCGCGGTCGGCGAGCCCGACGTCTCCTTTGACCGCTCCTACAAGCTCGCCCGGGACAACGGGCCGGACCTGGCGGTCGCGCTGGCGACCGTCGAGCAGTACAAGCTCGACGCGCTCAAGGCAAAGCGCGACGTGCTGCCGGTCCTCAACGTGAACGGGGGCGTCGGCTACAGCTCGTATGCCTCGACCGCGAACGAGTCGGTGACCGGCCCGTGGAACGGCTACAACTGGACGGCGGGGCTGATGCTGAGCGTCCCGTGGGGGCTGAAGGCCAACAGGGCCCTCTACCACCAGGCCCTCTCGCAGGTGCGAAGCCAGCAGGTCGCCTACGACCAGGCCGACCAGAACCTCGTGGTCAAGGTGAGGGCCGCGGTCCGCGGCGTCGCGACGGGAGTTGAGAACGTGCGCTCGTCGGCGGAGAACACCCGGTTCGCCACCAAGGCCTACGAGCTCACGAAGGCCCAATTCGACGCCGGTCTTGCCACCAGCTATTTGGTGCTACAATCTCAGAACACTCTTGAAACTGCCCGCGTCAGTGAGCTGCAGGCGAAGGTCAATCTGCTTTCGGCGATCGCAAACCTTCGTTTCCTCGAGGGGAGCTCGCTGCAACTCTACCATATCAGCCTGCCGGAATGAGGGACCCGGCCGCCAGGCCGGGTTCAGCTTGGTTGAGCTAGCGGTCGTGGTGCTGATCATCGGCATCCTCGCCGCCCTGGCGGTGCCCGCCCTGAAGAAGAACGCCATCAACGCGCGCTCGAGCGCCGTGTTGAACGACCTGCGCGTGTACGCCGGGGCCTTCCAGGCCTACGCCCAGGAGCACGGCGACTGGCCCCCCGGGGGCGGCGGGCCCGGCGTGTTCCCCCCGGGCATGGACGGGTACCTGAGCCAGACCAACTGGTCGCGCACGACGCCCATCGGCGGCAACTACCAGTTCGCGACCCAGTCCCCCCAAGCGGGCGGAAGGTACGCGGCCGTGATCATCATCGCTTCCTCTGCCAACAACCCGGTGTCCTCCGACTTCAACCAGCTCTCGGACATGGACAAGAAGCTCGACGACGGGAACCTGGCGACCGGCAACTTTTTCCTCGGCTTCCGCAATTATCCGGTATTCGTCCTGGAACACTAAATGTACCGCGTAACCACATCCAAACTCGGTCCCGACGCCCGGAGGACAAACCCGGTGAGCGAGCACATGGACCGCGGCGAGCTGAGCGCGGCCGACCTGACCATCCTCCTCGACGCCTTTGTTGAGATAGACCCCGCCGACAACGAGGAGCACGACCCCCACGTCGTGGTCACCGGGCGCGGCGCGAAATTGATCGTGCGCACGAGCCGCGGCCGCCTCCAGGTCTACGATGTGCGCGACCACGCCGCCCCGGCGGTCGAGATGACCGTGGCGAAGATAATCGAGCGCCTGGACCGGGTGGAGACAACCTCGCCCTTCCCCGGCAGCGGTCCCGAGGACCAGCCGCCGCCCACCGCGCCCCACCGGGGCATCGCTTTCGCCATGCTGACCCTGGGGCTCATCCTTAACGGGTACATCCTCTACTCGGTCTTCTACGTTGAGAGCGTGAACAAGAAGGTCGAGGTGAAGCTGCTGACCGACGCGGACGAGGTGCGCGCGAAGGAGGTGGCCCTCGCAGGCGTCTATGCGACGGGCGCCAAGACGGGCGACCGGGTGATCGAGGTCGACGCCACGGGCCAGGTCCGCTTCTACGAGGTCGGTGCCAAGGGGCCGATCAACGACTCAAGGGACACCTACCGGATTGGGCGCCACGACGGGCTCCTCTGCCTGACGACCGCCGAGAGCGGCGTCGTCGACCTCGTAGGCGACACCCTGGTCTACTACAAGGACGTCTACCAGAGGCGGCGGCCCTCGCCCTAGGGAAACAGGGCCGCCGCGTCCCGCAGCGTGGCCGCGTCGAGCGCGGCATGCGGCGGCAGCTGCGTGCGGAACCAGGTCCTCTGCTTCTTCACGAGGGCCCGGGTGTCCTTGGCGATCGCGTCCGCCAGGCCGTCGGGCGGCGCCCTTCCCTCGATCACCTCGATCGTCTCGCGGTAGCCGATCGCCCGCGCGGCGCTCGGATTGGCGAGAAGGCCGCGGGCGAGGAGCCCCCGGACCTCCCCGACCAGACCCGCCCGGATCATCGCGCCGACCCGGCTTTCGATCCGCGCCTGAAGGGCCGCTCCCGCCAGGTCAAGGCGAGCAAGCCTGACCGTCCAGCCCTCGAAGGGGTGGCTCGCCCCGGCAAAGTCCGCGGAGAGCTGCTCGAGCGTCCTGCCCGAGGCGATGCAGCGCCCGAGGGCGTTCGCAACCCGGCGGGGATTGAGCGTGTCGAGGGCCGGCGGCAGGCCCCCGGGGTTCAGGCGCCCCAGCTCGGCCACGACGGCCTGCAGACCGCCGGCGCTGAGCAGGGCGGCCACGCGGGCGCGGACCTCAGCCGGGACCTGGACGCCGTCGGAGACCGGGGCGAAGAACGACCGCAGGTAGAAGCCGCTGCCCCCGACGACCAGGACGGAGTGCCCGCGCCCGAGGATCTCCTCGGCCGCACGCAGCGCCATCGGCGCGTAGATCGCGGCATTCATTGGCTCGGACACGTCCCGGATGTCGATCAGGTGGTGGCGCACCCGCGCGAGCTCCTCCGGGGAGGGCTTCGCGGTTCCGATGTCCATCCCCCGGTAGAAGAGGAGGGAGTCGCACGAGATGATCTCGGCCGAATGCGCCTCGGCCCATCGGAGCGCCCACTCCGTCTTCCCCACCGCGGTGCACCCCGTCAGGACATGCAGGACGCGGCCCGACTGGAGCCGCCCGCTCACGGGCCGGCGCGCGCTTCCCCTGCGGAAACGACCCTGTTGCGGCCGCGGGTCTTCGCCGCGTAGAGAGCCTTGTCGGAAGCGGCGACGAGTTCGGGCACGCCCACGGCGTCCCGCGGCATCTCGGCCACCCCGGCGCTCGCGGTCACGCTGAGCTTGAACCCGTCCCCGATGTCGATGGGGGCGCCGCTGATCAGGCGAATCGCGCGCTTCGCCACGTCTGTCGCGGCATCGCGGTCCGTCTGGACGAGGATCAGCGCCAGCTCCTCGCCGCCTATCCGGGCCGCCCGGTCGACGGTCCGGATGGACCCGGCGAGGCGTCGGGCCACCTCCCTAAGGACGGCGTCGCCCGCGGGGTGCCCGTGGTTGTCGTTGACCGCCTTGAAGTGGTCCAGGTCGATCATGACCAGGGCAAGCGGATGCCCGAAGCGCTTGGCGCGGTCCTCCTCCTCGGCCAGGATCCGGTCGTATTCCCGCCGGTTGAGGAGGCCCGTGAGCTCGTCGCGGGTCGCCAGGCGCCGGAGCGCCTCCAGGGTATCTCCCAGCTTGAGCGCATACCGAAGGGACCGCTCGAGGGACCTGGGCGATATCTCGCCCTTGACGAGATAGTCGAGCGCACCCGCCTCCAGGGCCTGGATGTCGACCGTTCCAGACGACTCGGCTGTAAGGAACACGATGGGGGTGCGGCAACCCGCCTCCGCCGCCTCCCGGATGAGCTGCAGCCCGTCCTTCTCCCCCAGCCGGTAATCGAGAAGGCACACCGCGTAGCCCCCCTTCAGGAGCTTGGCCAGGCCGTCCTCGTAGGTCTCGGACCACTCGAGCTCGTAGGAGCCCGCCTGGAACCGGTTGAAGTGCGCCTGGACCAGCCGGAACTGGAGCCGGTCGTCGTCGATGACAAGGACACGCGTCATGGTTTTTTAGTCCCCGCGAGGAGTTCAGAGACCTTGCGGGAAAGGGACGGGGCAATCTGCGCCCGCGCGCCCAGCCCGTCGCGGATCAGGTTGACGAGGGCGCTCCCGACAACGACTCCGTCGGCATAGGCCGCCACCTGGGTCACCTGCGCCCGGGTCGATATCCCGAAGCCCACAGCAACGGGCAGTGCCGTCCGCGCCTTGATCCGCGCCACGGCCTCGGGGATGCCCCCGGCAAGCGTGTCGCGCACCCCCGTGACGCCCTCGCGGGAGACATAGTAGATGAACCCGGTTGCCGCGGCCGCGATCTTCTCGAGACGGGAATCGGGAGTCGTCGGGGCGACGATGCAGACCGTGTCCACCGAATTTCGCCGGCACGCGGCGGCCGCCTCCCCTGCCTCCTCGGGCGGCAGGTCGAGGATCAGGAGCCCATCGACCCCGGCCCCTGCGGCCTTCTTGACGTAGTTTTCCACACCGTTCGAGAAAACGAGGTTGTAGTAGGTGTAGAAGACGATGGGCACCTCGCTCACCTTGCGGATCGCGCGCACCAGATCGATGACCCTCGCCGAGGTGATGCCGGACTCGAGGGCCCGCTGGGCCGCAAGCTGGTTCGTGAGGCCGTCGGCCAGCGGGTCCGAGAACGGCACGCCAAGTTCGAGGACGTCGGCCCCCGCGCCCACGACGGCGAGGCACGCCGCAAGCGAGGTGTCAAAATCGGGATCGCCCGCGCAGAGGTACGCCACAAACGCAGCGCGCTGCTGCGATCGCGCACTGGCAAAGGCGTTATTGATCCGTCCCATACGTAATTCGATCAAAGGCAATTCGCTCCGTCACGCCACTGAAAACTCGACCATGACGGGCCTATGGTCCGAGAGGAACGAGCGGATGACTTCGCTATGGACGACCCGGCATCCGGGCGGGATGAACACGAAGTCGAGCGCCCTGCGCGGAAGCGGGGATGGGAAGGTGGGGCCAAGGGGGGGATGCAGGTGGTAGTCGCCGTAGTCGCAGAGGTGGCTTAGGAGGGCCGCAGTCGCGTCGTCCTTTGTGTCTGGTGTGTTGAAGTCGCCGCACACGATCGGCGGAACAGCCCAGGCGTCCCCGCGCTCGCGCTGCTTCGTCCTAAGCCAGGTTATGAGCAGGTCCAGCTGGAGGAGCCTTTTTCGCCTCGAGCCAAAGTGAAGGTGCAGGTTCACCAGGGGCACGATGCGCCCCCCCACGTCGATCTCGGCAAACAGGAACCCCTTCTCGCCCACCCGGCGCTTGCCGAAGACGATCGTCTCCGTCTCGACGATCGGGAACCTCGAAAGGATGGCGTTGCCGTAGCACAGGTTCACAAGGCCCGAACGTCGGTTGTTGATCCCGAACGCGGCGTGCGGGAAGCCGGCGTGGGCCCTCAGGTAGTCGAGGTGGTCGAAGCTGCCCGACCAGACCGAGCATTCGTCGACCTCCTGCATAGCAACGAGATCCGCCCCGAGGGTGCCCAAAAGGTGGGCGATTTTCCTCAGGTTCACCCGGAGCTTGCGCGACGAAGTCAGTCCTTGGATCGGCGTCAGCCCGCGCCCATGCGCAATGTTGAAGGTGATTAGCCGCAGCCGCCGCGTGGACACGGGAACACCCTAAGAGGACCCTATTCCATACACAACCGGGAAACGGGTTGACAGGCCTTCTGTGGGTCGGGAAGGTTCACGTTCCCAAATTTACGGCGGTCATAGCTCAGTTGGTTAGAGCACAAGATTGTGAATCTTGGGGTCGCGGGTTCGAGTCCCGTTGGCCGCCCCAATTTGAAATACCATATGCGCGTTCGGGGTG
>CAYPXZ010000039.1:0-34459 GCA_964414785.1 uncultured Opitutaceae bacterium | reverse complement strand
AGGGCGGCTTCGCCGGGCACATGCCCGAGGTGGCGCCCTTCACCTGCGCCTCGGACATCTTTGGCTCCAACCGGAACACCCCGGAGCGCTACCAGAACGCGGGCGGGGGAAGCTGGGGCGGGGCCGAGGGCATGTGGTGGAAGGGCGAGACCGAGGGCAACTGGCGAAGCGGCAATACGATGATGTCGATCCTGTCCGGGGATCCCGAGCTCCGGGCCCAGGCCGACGCCCGCGTCACGGCGCTGCTGGCGACCCAGGATCCGGACGGCTACATGGGGATCTACGGCCCCACGCTTCGCTTCCCGGCCGGCAACATCGACAACGGCGAACTCTGGACGCAGACGTGCATCCTGCGGGGGCTGATCGCCTACTACGAGGCGACGGGCCGGGCGGACGTCCTCAAGGCCGTCGAGCGCACCGTCCGCCTCACGATGAGCCATTACCACGACGGGGCGACGGACCCTTACGGCCCGGACACCCAGAACCACAACCTGATGTTCGTCGACGTGGTGGAGCGGCTCTTTGATTTGACGGGGGACACCGCCTACCGCGACTTCGGGGTCTACCTCTACCGGGACTACTCGAAGGAGGCGAAGACCGACATCTCGCTCTCCATCCTCCTGGCGCAGGACCACCCGTTCGTGGGCCACGGCGCCACGACCTACGAGGGACTCCGCGTGCCGATCTGGGCGGGCTATGCGAGCGGCGACCCGGTCCTCCTCGCCGCGGGCCAGGAGGCCCTCGCCAAGTCGTGGCCCCACGTGTCGCCGACCGGCGGCCCCGTCTCGGATGAATTCATCGAGAACAAGCCCACCGATCCGGAGAAGAACGGGTATGAGGGCTGCGGCGAGAAGGAGTGGATGACCTCCCTCCTGAGCGCGGCGCAGAAGACCGGCCGGGCGGCGCTCGCCGAGCGGGCCGAGACGACCTACTACAATTCCGTCCAGGGATCGCGGCTCTCCGACGGCAAGGGCGTCGACTACGTGACGACCGACAATGTCTTCCGGATCGACGGCGCCGTCATGAACCGGATGGTCTTCTCGCCCGCCCACGAGGACGTGGCCAACTGCTGCGCCCCGAACTTCACGCAGATCGGCCCCATCTTCGTCCGCAACATGTGGATGCGGGCGAAGGACGGGCTCGCCATGGTCCTCTATGGACCCTGCGAGGTCCGGACCTCAGTGGGCGGCGTGGCAGTCTCCCTTGCCGAGGAAACCACCTATCCCTTCTCCGAGCAGGTGAAGGTCCGGGTCGAGGCCGCCTCACCGGTGCCCTTTGTCGTCCACCTTCGGGTCCCGTCCTGGGCCACGGGTGTCAGCGCCGTCTGCCCGGGTGCCGAGGTCCACCAGGCGGGCGACTGGCTCCTTGTCTCCAAGACCTGGAAGACGGGCGACACGATCGAGCTTTCGTTCGGCGCCTCCGCGGAGCCCGTCCCCGCCAACAATGGGGAGTTTTATGTGAGACGGGGCCCCCTCTTCTATGCCGTCGGGATCCCGGCCATCATGAAGGCGATCAAGGACTACCCGGTGCCGGGCTTCCACGACTACCTCCTCTTCCCGGTCACCTGGGGCAAGGCGCGCTACGCCCTCCCGAGGACCGGCGCCGGCATCCCGGAGCTCGCCTCGTTCAGGCTCACCGCGAACCCGAAGGCCGACGCCAAATACCCGTGGGATGCGCCGCCGCTCCGCCTCGAGGCCACGCTCCTAAGCCTCGACTCGATGAAGACCGAGACGATCGGTCTCGTCCCCATGGGCGCCAGCGAGGCGACCCTGCGCCGCATGACCTTCCCCGTGACCCCATGAAGCCCAGGAAAGCCCCACCCCGCCTGCGACTCATCGCCAACCTCTGGTCCCTCTGGGACTACCCAAGCGCCACGCGCGAATGGTCGCTTGAGCGGAAGATCGCCGCCGTCAGCGAGGCGGGATTTGACGGGTTCTCAGCGGCTTTGGACAAAAAGCAGGCAAGGCTCGCCGAGAAGCACGGCCTCTGCGCGCTCGGCTACATCTCCTCCTCCAACTCCTCGGAGTTCCGCAGGAAGATCCTCGAGAACCGGGACGGCGGCGCCCTTCGGATCAACGTCCAGCTCGGCGACCACGACACGCCCGTCGACACGGCCGTCCGCATGGCGGTAAGGATCGTCGAGGATGGGGAAAGGCTCTGCGTCCCCTGCGACATCGAGGTCCACCGCGATACCTGCACGGAGACGCCCGAGAAGACGTATGCCATCGCGGCGGGATTCAAGAGAGCCACGGGCAGGCTCATGCCCATGACCTGGGACCTGTCCCACATCTCGGTCGTGAAGCACCTGGCGCCCCCGTACTGGCAGCGCCTTCTCGTAAATCCGAAGCTTATCCAGCATTCGCGTCAGATCCACTTCCGTCCCTTCAACGGGCACCATTGCCAGGTGCCGGTGACCGACGGTTCAAAGGGGCTCTCCCTCGAGTTCAAGCAGTGGCTCCCGGTGCTCGAGAAGACCCTCGAGATGTGGCTTTCCGTGAACCAGGAAAACAGGGAGTTCTTCGCCTGCCCCGAGATGGGACCGGTCCGGGGAGGTTACAACCTGAGCCAGCTTCCCAACAGCTGGGAGGACGCCAAGGTCCTCCGCGTGATCATCAAAAGGAAATGGACAAAGGCGCTCGCCGCCTATGCTTCGAGATAGCTGGAAACCTCAACCCCTACCCACCTGTGAAACCCACGCTAGGATTCGTCGGAGTCGGGCGCATGGGCGCCAACATGGCCCGCTGCCTCAAGGGCCGGGGCTACGCCGTCGTGGCCGTCTACGACCGGAATGCGGAGGCCACAAAGTCCGTCGCAACCGAACTCGGCGCCAAGGCCTGCGACCAGGCGGCCCTGGTGACCGCCGCGTCGGACATCATCTTCACGATCGTCACCGACGACAGCGCGCAGCGCGAGGTGTTCTACGACAAGGCGGGCGGCCTCCTGATCGGCGCCTCCGGGAAGACCTTCGTCAACTGCGCGACGATTAGCCCGTCGGTCCATGTCGAGATCGAGGCCGCCGCCGAGAAGGCCGGCGCTTCGTCCCTCGAGGCGTGCATGGCCTCCAGCATCCCCCAGGCCCTGAACGGCACCCTCTACCTCATGTGTGGCGGCAAGAAGCCGGTCTTTGACCGGCTTAAGCCCATCCTCACAGAACTAAGCGACGGCGGGAAGCTGCTCCGCTACATCGGGCCCGCGGGCACCGCCGGACAGGTGAAGGCCTTGGTCAACATGGTCATGAACATCAATACCGCGGGCCTTGCCGAGGGACTTGGTTTAGGTTCCGCGCTCGGGCTCGACCCGAACATGCTCTTGGAGGTGTTCTCGCAGACGGGCGCCGCCTCGCGCGTGGTCGCGACCGACGGCGAGGACATGGTCAATCGGGAGCACACCTGCTTCTTCTCCGCGGTACATGCCGCCAAGGACAGCGGGATCGCCCTTGCCCTGGGGGTCGAGAAGGGGCTCAAGCTCCCGCTCGCGGCGGCCACGAAGGCCCAGTACGACCGGATGGTCGCCCTGGGACTTGGCGCCATCGACAAGAGCGGAATCGCGGAGCTCACGTTTCCCGGACGGGCCGGAACCGAGAAGAAGGCCTGACAGGGAAAGCCTAGATGCGGCGACCTTGCCCGGGACTATTTGCTGCCGCGTAGCAGCCGACCAAACGCCGCCACGCAAATCGGGACGAGAAACCAACCCGGCAGCCTCAGAAACCAGGTCGTGAATATGTCGGCGTCCATCGTCAGGGGAAACGACTTACTCCAAATCGGCTCCTTCCTCACTATCCATAGGTTTACCGCAACGGGCTCGGTCGACGGCTTCCATTGCGAGCCCATGGGCACCTCAACGGGAAGAAATTGATTGAGGCTCAAACGCGCCGCGTCCGCGATCGCCAATCCAGGTTTGGGGTCCGAGATTTCGCTCTTCGGGTCCTTCTTTAGCACCGCTCCACGCTCAGATAGTGTGCCGACGCCAAGCAACAGGCATATAATAGCGATACCAATAAGCCGGTAGGGCCGCACTCCATAGTTCAAGACCCACCGATAGAAACGGTTTCCCAGCCAGTTCAGCGGATTAAGCAGGAAAAAACCCACCGGTGTGAGAGGCTCACCCACCTCGCCGAGGAAGAAGCTCAGGTTCTCGCTCTCCCTGACACGCCGCTCCAGGTAGACCCGATCGGCCTTATGGTCCAAACCCGCGAGGTGGTAGACCTTCTCAAGTTGGCCGAAGGGCTGCCTGTCATACTGGTTTGGATCCTCCAAACCCGCCAGACACTGCAGCAGCGCAAACCCATCTCCATCCAAGTGTTCGTAGGTACAACCTCGAAGATCGATGGCATGCTCAAACTGCAGCGGATCCCCGCGGCGCCTCAGGGGAGCGAACCGGACAATCGAGAACGACGCCTCCCGGAACGTCGCAGCTCCCTTGAACACAGTGTCGCTGAAATTCGCCTCTACCTTGGATAGCACAGCATCAAAATCCGCCTTAGAAGAAAAGACCGTCTCGGCCGGCTTCGCGCCCTGTGCTGCTGCCGGGATAGAATTAAAAAACGCAGGCCCGTCCATTCGCGCTGCGGAAAAATTCCCAGGACCTTCAAAAACCGAACCCCGAAAATCGGCAGCCGCCTCAAAATGGGCTGCGATGAAGATGGCCTCCTTGGCAAATCTGGACAAGAAAAACGCACGGCCTCGAATATGCGTTCCGGCAAAGCTGGCGGTTCCCGAAAAACTCGTATTCTGAAAGTTCGCGAATCCGCCAAAGAAGGTCCGATCGAATTTTGCGCAATCACCCTTTTCCCGAAATCCCGCGCCACTGAAGCTCACATCTGGTCCGAACTGAGCAGCTGTAAAATCCGCCACACCACCAAATGTGGTCGCAGGAACCGAATCACCCACCGCCTCGAAATGCGGCGGACCTTCGAACCGCGCGAGACTGAAATCAGCGGCCCGGGAGAAGAATGCGCCGCGGAAACCTAACGCGGCCCCGAATCGCGTACCCACAAAGGAAGCGTTCCCCGCAAAATCAGCCCAGAAATCGGCGAGACCGCTGAATCTCGCCGAAGTGAATATCGCGTCGCCAGAAAAGAACGAATTACTGAAGTAGGCGTGTGCGAGGAATTCGGACCCAGTGAAGTCAATTTTCCCACCGAAATTTGGCAACAGAGGCCTCGCGGTGGAAATCGTCCTAAAGACGACTATACCCGCAAATTGAGCGATGTTAAAGTCGACGTCCTGTGCGAAGATTGTGCCGATAAAGTTCGCGGACGATCCGAACCGGGCACCGGTAAAGTCAACTTTTCCATCGAATCTGGTTGCCGGCATCTCAACCAATTGTGTCCTGCGATTCGCAGAGATGATGATGCTCACCTCGCCTGTATAATTGAACTCCGCTACCCCGACTATTTCGACGCTGTTGAACGAGGTTTGGCTGGAAAATACCGCGCCGCGGAAGTCGGCCGACGAACGAAATCGCGCCGCTATGAAGCTGGCATAACCGTCGAACCTGGTCGCCGCGACAGTCCATTTTCCCGCCGCAACAACCCCGGCGGGAGGCAGCGTGTCATCCTTCTCGACGAAGCGCTGAAGAGTAACCGGTCCGGCGACCTGTATTGCGTCAAAACTTGCCTGTCTCTTAAGGGTAGCTCCACCTATAGCCAAAGCGCCGGAGAACTTGG
Source organism: uncultured Opitutaceae bacterium (assembly GCA_964414785.1). Classification (GTDB taxonomy): domain Bacteria; phylum Verrucomicrobiota; class Verrucomicrobiia; order Opitutales; family Opitutaceae; genus Palsa-1447. The sequence goes on along the minus strand of CAYPXZ010000039.1, from coordinate 28,791 downwards.
CGAACGCGAACTTGCAATCCCCTTCGAAAATTGCCCCATCAAAATTCGCGTTACCACCTATGGCCGCCCGCTCGAAGGTGACGAGCCCACCCTCCGCTGAAAACACGCAATTCAGACACGTCAACGCTCCTTCGACCGAAAGATCGTAGAAGCTGACGGCCCGCGAAAACGTTGAGCCATCAAAGAACGCTTCACCAGCGATCCGGGCGCTAGCAAACGTCACGGCTTCTCGTTCGTCAGTGCTGCAGAATTTCGCGTTCCGGCAATCCAGCGAGCCGATTTCGGCTCCGACAAAGTCAACGGTGCCGCGAAAGACCGTACCGGACAGGCCGTTCGCTGGTTCGCTCCGGAAGAAGAGCGTGCCCTCAACCTTTGCGGCGTTGAAGGTCGCCTTTCTCGCGAAGGTGACGCCGCGGAAGTCACCCTCACCTGCAATATGTGCCTGGATGAAGCTCGCGTTCCCGTTGAAGACGGCGCCCGCGAAACTGGCCGACTTCTCTATATGGGAGAATGCAAATGAGGTTTCAAGACGGCCCGCAAATCGGGCGCGTCGCGCGGAAAAGACGCCACGGCATTTCAACTCCTCGAAACTGGTCCTGCCGGCGAGAAATTTGGTGCCGGTCAGCCTCGCCCCGACCTGCAATGTCGCGCCCTTGAAGGTGGCCCCATGCGCGAATTGGGTCCCCGAAAGCACGAGAAGTGAATTGAAAGTGGCAAACGAGAAATTGGCTGCCTCCTTGAGGTGACACCTAACGAGCGAGAAATCGTTACTGACCGAGACATGCCTCAGGCAAAGTTCTCCCTCGATGACTGCGTTGTAGAGGTAGGCTTTTGCTCCGGCCCGCGCCGCATCGACGATTAAATCCGCAGGGACAGTTCGATCAGCTTGCGGAGCACTTCTCCTGAAGTGCAACGGGTCCCCTCTTAGGAGCCTTTCACGAAACGTGCCTTCGAGGGCTGGCATGATGGGAGGGCGTCAGAAACGCGGCATTATGAGGGTCGTGCGTGATTGCTTCACTTATATATAAATGGCGAGCGAGAAATCGTTTTTTGAGGCGCCATTAGAGCCGCAACGGATCGATCGGGTAGTTTCGTGTGATCGTTGAATGAGCGATGTTTATATCATGCCTACCGGCGAATTGGGGAACTGACGCACCACCTCCCCATAGCCCCTAGCGGCACAATATAGCCGGTTCTCGTCTTGAATCGCTCCCGTCGTCTCTTGCAACTTTCATACAACAAAGAGCGTAAAACCATGTATTCTTCCTCGTAGCGACGGCCCGGGAGGCATCTACTCTATTGCCCCATGGTCCACCTTCCAGCGTGTGCCGGGCAGCCCGTTTCTCGTCTAGAATTCGGCGGTGATCTTCCCTGATGAAGGCCGGCGCGACCGAAGCTGTCGACGCGAGTAAGCCGCAGGTGGCGGAGGGATTTTCCAATAAATACTATCCAAGAGAATTGGCAGATAGGGAGCACAGGAAGGTCAGGTCCCGCAGGGATTACATCAGGAGGAATGCCGACGCGGGCCCCGCCGTTGCGGAGCCCGTCGCCAAGGGATCCTCAACCAACAAGGGGAACGACTTCATAGGCCTCGCGCTTTCCGGAGGTGGGATCCGAAGTGCCACCTTTTGCCTCGGCGTCTGCCAGCACCTCGCCGAATCCCGGCTTCTGCGCCGCTTTGATTTCCTTTCGACTGTATCAGGGGGCGGCTTCTTCGGCGGGTTTCTCGGGGCCTGGGTCCAACGGAAGGACATGGATATCCTCAGGGTCGAGACGAGCCTGGAAAACAGCGAGAGCCCACCGGTCCGCTTCCTTAGGGAGAACGGGCGATATATCGCCCCAAATGGCTCGGGTGACGCCGGCGTTGCGCTGGCAAGCTACCTGCGTGGATGGCTGGCGATCCTCCTGGCTCTGGGAATCGTGCTCTTCACGGTCTTTGTGGCCGGCGCCGCCGGCGAGGTCTGGGTCCTCAAATCGACGACGCTCGTCCGGGACAATTTTCCCTCCTTCCTTTCCCCTCACTTCGGCTCCTTCTGGCTGAGCCTATACTGGCTGGTACCCTACTTCGTCTGCATCCTATGGGTGGTCCCCATGGGAGGCGCATTTTGGCTCCTGGGAGAGAAACCGCTCAGGCTGACGCCCATAGTGAAGCTGTTCATGGTGATCACGGTGTTCGTCATGGTCGCCTACGCTGTCAAGCGACCCGAAGGATGGCACCGGGTCGAGTGGGCCGACCTGCTCGGCATCGCGGGCATCGGCCTACTCTCGCTGGCGGCATACCTCTGGAAGGAATCGTGCGGCGTTGATAACGTACCGGCCTCGGCCGCGATCTACTTCCTCGCAATAGCGTCCGTCATCGGCGCGTACTTTGCCTTCAACGGGTTCCAGTTGATCTGGGTCGACGCGAAGGACCAGTTCTCAGCCGCAATCGTGATCAAGCAGGGTATCCTGATCGCGGCTCCCGATGCCAAGCTGCCGCTTGAGGGGCACTGGCTGCTGTGGACCGCATTCGTCATCCTCAGCTACACATGGTCGGTCTCCTACTGGGGCTCCGCGTTCACCAACAACATAGACTATTTCCGCAGGAAGCTCACCGAACTCACGGCCCTGGGCCTCTGGGCGATGCTTGCGTTCGCGGTGTTTGCGCTCGTCGACACCCTGGGCCGGACGCTTGCCGGCAAGGTGCTCGAGGACGGGAACTGGTCGTTCTTCAAGAAGGCCTTCACGATGGGCCCCACGGCGATATTCTCCCTGGTCGCCTCGGTTAAGCTCTTCATGAAGCAGGCTGGGTCGCTGGCGGACAAGGCGAACTCCAAGACCAAGACGGCCCTCGTGATCGGATTCTGCGCATTCGCATTGGCCCTGGTGTGCGGCGTCACCCTGAGCCTGGTGGCCCACCTCGCCGTGTTCAGCTGCAGGAGCCATGACGGAGGCCGCCTCGAGGCGCTGCTCATCGGCCTCCTGGTCCTCGTATTCACGATCGGTCGGACGACGACGCTCCTCAATCTCTCGTCCGACCTCCAGCTTTACACGGCGAGGATCACGCGCGCCTACCTTGGCGCGTCAAATGAGATCCGCCAGAAATCCGTGGAGAAGCAGAATGTCACGCAGCCGGTGAAGGGTGACGACATCCCGTTCGATGAGTACCATCCCGAGGACAAGGGCGGCCCCCTTCATATCATCAATACCACGGTGAATGAGACCATAGCCGGCCGCTCCAACCTCGAACAGCGGGACCGCCACGGTTTCTCAATGGCGATGGGGCCTGAGGGGATCTCGACGGGCCGGGTGGCCCACGCGTTGTTCGACCCCAGGGCAGCACCGGGTACCAATCAGAAAACCGGGAAATCCTCGTTCATATCCATGGTTTCCCAGGCGTCCGGCACCGTGCGCCGGCTTTGGTCCAAGGAGGTCTACGTGACCCCCGTCGCGGGACCCGCCTTCCACCCGCTCGCCCCCGACCCCATGAATCCCGTCCGCGGACAGGTCGAGGCCATGTCGACAGGGGGCTGGATGGGAGTATCGGGTGCTGCGTTCAGCACGGGGCTCGGCCAGGGAACGAACCGGGCCTACAGCTTCCTCGCGGGTTTCTTCAACGTCCGCCTGGGCTACTGGTGGAACAGCCACATATTCCCCGGCCAGAGGTTGAGCTGGTCGGGTGAGCGCGCCCGGCGCCGTAGCCTCGCGTTGGGGCCGGGGGGCTGGCTCGGTGCGACGGCGGCTGAGATCCTATCCGCCCCGAGTTATCTTATTGATGAACTGACCGCCCGGTTCCACGGGCCGGGCGCGCGTCGCCTTTGGAACCTGAGCGACGGCGGCCATTTCGAGAACACCGCCACCTATGAGCTCATCCGGCGGCGCGTCTCGTTCATCGTCATGTGCGACTGCGGGGCGGACAGCGACTACAAGTTCGAGGACCTGTCGAACCTGGTCAGGAAGGCGCGCATCGACCTGGACGCGGAGGTAACCTTCCTTGACCAGAATAGGCTCAGGGACGTTCTTGCACCCGACCTCGCGCCGCTGTTCGGGCACCCGACGAGTTTCTCAAAGAACGCCAAGGGCTTGAGCTCCCATTGCGCGGCGCTCGCGGAGATTGAGTATTTCAACGAGGACACCCCCAACGGGTGGCTCCTCGTTATCAAGCCCGCGCTTCTGGGGGACGAACCGCTGGACGTACATGACTATGCCTCGAAGAACGGCACCTTTCCGCAGGAGTCGACCCTGGAGCAGTTCTTCAACGAGGCTCAGTGGGAGAGCTACCGCAGGCTCGGTCGGTTCATCGCCTCGAGGATCTTCAGCGGTGCGCCGCCAGCCAATCCGGCGGCGCCTGCCGAGGGATGGCGCCCGATTGCACTGACACGTGCCTGAGCACCAAAGGTGCCCAACCCGCCCGTTCATAAACACCTGAAACATCACCTCATGAATATGAAGCCAAACGCCAGGGCCAGAATTCTCCTCGGTGCCGCACCCCTCATGATCCTGTCGCTGGGCGGCTGCTTTCTGACCCCGCCGGACTACGACGACCAGACGGATAAGATGATCACCCAGCTGCAGACCGACGTGGACACGGAAATCGTGACGCTCATCTCCCTCGACCACAAGATAGGCAGTCTCGCCCAGAAGTCCGACGAGGCGTCGCAGAAAGCCCTTGCCGACGCGAAGACGAAGGCGGCGTTCGACGCGAACGGGACCTTCTACGACAAGGTCGACGTCGACCTGATCGGGCTCCAGACGAGGGTGGACGCGGAGCCGAATGCGGCAACGCAGCACCTTGACGTGGCCTTGAAGGACCTGCGCTCCAACCTACTGGGCACCGACGCCTCCATGCGGCTCCTTCACCAGGCCGACGGGATCCTGACCGAGGACAAGCTGGGCACGGTGCAGAAGTTGGTCGACGCACAGATCGGCGCCCTGCTCACGTACGAATTGCAACTGAAGAACGGCTCGTCCAGCTCGGGAGGGTCCACCGGCACGGGCTCAACAGGAGGCTCCGGAAAGACAGCCTCCAACTAACGGAGAACCAATATGGCTATCAACTGGAACACAGTCTCGACAAACGTGGGGCAGGCGGTCGGCAAGGTGCTGGGGGGCGCGTGGGGCACCGTCTCGCAGGGAGCCTCGACACAGATTGCGGCGGTCGTGGCCGCCGGGCAGTCGATAGAAAACAACAAGGACACGATGACCCAGGCCGACTACAACATGCTGAAGCTGATGCAGCAAAGGGCCATGGAAGGGGTGCTTCAGTCGTACTCGGCGGTTTCACTGGTCGTGGCGGAACAGGCCGCCGCCGCCGCGTGGGGCGTCGTGGCTGCGGCGCTCAAGGCCGCCTATCCAGCCCTGGCGTTCCTGTGAGCTAGCGTGGACACGAAGGCTCACGTTTCTCGGCCTGGTTGTAGCAGGAAATTTGGGCTGACGAAGTGAGCCCTGTCCGGCAGCCGCGGGCAGCGCCGTACTACGGTAGGTTAAGGACCCATAGCGAAACAGTGGTCCGTCGCGTACTGTAGCGAGGAAAGTGATGGCGAACAACTCGTCATCAAAAACAACGGATACATTATGCACCTCTTAATCGCACCTGTTCTCGCCAGCGCCCTCTACATCGGAAGCGGCTTGGGCCTCGTTCTCCTGATCGTCATCATCGTTCTGATCCTGCGCTGATCGTATCGGCGTCGCATCGGCTGCCCTTTGGGAGGCCGATGCTGTCCATAGGGGCTTGGCCATGCGCCGATCCCTTGGGTCTCCCGTCAGCACGGATCAAAGGGCCCGCGGTGAAGTCGCACAAACCGCTTCACCATCAAGATATTAAGTCCGGGCAATACGTCAGTTTCGAACCCGGCCCCATGGCGCCGCTATCCCCTGCACTTCGTCAGGTCTTCGCCCGAGCCAGCGCCGAATAGATGACGAGGCAGGTCAGCAGGATCACGCCAAGCCAAACGGTCCCGAGGACGGGACCGCCATAATAATAGCTGGCACCGGCGGCGAACGGGAAGAGCCCAATCGAAACGATGAGATTCACGGCCGCAAGATAGCACCTGCGCGCTTTCACTCCCATGGGGTGTTGGCCTCCTACCTAGAGACGATCTCCTTTGCGTCCCGCCATGGGTTGCGGGGGCAAGTTCCTGGCAGTCCGTCGGAAAGACGGCGACTTTTGTGGCATTGGCCAACGAAGCCCTTTGTCCTCGTCCGACTTCAATCCGCCAAATACGGTCCCGCCGTCCGCACATGAAGGATCGCGCATTCATCATCCATGGGTACCTCGGCTACCCCGAGGAAGCCTGGCAGCCCTGGCTCAGGGCCGAACTCGAGCGGCGAGGTTATGAGGTGGCATTGCCAAAGATGCCGCATCCGGACCGGCCCACCCTAGAGGAGTGGATAGCCTTCATCGCGGACTTGGTGGGGCAACCCGACAGGAAGACGGTCTTGATTGGCCATAGTATCGGCGCCCAGGCCGTGCTCCGTTATCTCGAGACTTTGGGGGGCACCGGGCGCTCCTTGGGAAGGACCGTTCTCATCGCGAGCAACTACCCGTCCGGGATGTCCCCCGAGTCCGCCCAAGAGAGGTCTGGAGGCGACGTCATCCTGCTGCCATGGCTCACGACCCCCGTGGATCCGGCCAAGGTGAAGGAGGCCATGGGAACCTGCACCGTAATCCTTTCCGACAACGATCCGTACATCCCGTTTGAGGAGGCAAAGGCCGCGTTTCAGGCAAACCTCGGGTGCACGATCGTCGTCGAGCCGGGTAAGGGCCATTTTAACGAGGACGACCATATCACCGAGCTGCCGGCGGCGCTTGCGGCGGTCATCTCCTAACTCATCTCTTGGGGGCATCTTCCGTAAGCGTTCTTCTCCGGCGGCAGGTCAACACCCCCTGGCGCCAAATTCCTTTGTTGTGGATTCCATGGGCGGATCCGTTCGTGATGATAGCCGCCCCGTTAGCCTGATATCCTGATCCCTTGGCTTTTCCTTCCCACCGCCTCTGTCTCGCGGTCTTCCTTGCAGGCCTGGTTCCCGCCATGGCGGGTCCATCCGGCATAAAGACCCCATCGGACCTGATAGGCTACCTGCGGCAGATCTCGGGAACCCACACCCTTTCCGGGCAGTACATCGAGACGGGCGACCTTGCGCCGATCAACGCCATCCATGCCTCCACGGGCAAGTGGCTCGGCCTCATCAGCGGCGACTACTATCATTACGACCACAAGGGGCCGCCGGTCACCTCATTCAACGCCAGCGCCATCGCCTATTGGAATGCGGGAGGTCTCGTCCTGCTCAACCTGCACATGCCCAACCCGACCACGGGCGGTCCCGTCTGGGATGTGACTGCCCTTGATGCCAAGGGGCTCCTCACCCCTGGGACGCCCACAAACGCCGCCCTCATGAACGCGCTGGGCAAGGTCGCCGCGGGACTAAAGGAGCTCCAGGCCGCAGGCGTCGTCGTGATCCTGCGTCCCTACCATGAGAATGGCGGCGATTGGTTCTGGTGGGGATCGGGATTCCGCCTCTCCTCCGCTCAGGTCGTCGATCTCTGGCGCTTCACCCACGACTACATGGAAAAGACGCAGGGGCTGCACAACATCGTGTGGCTCTTCGAGTCCGGCCAGCCGGGCATACCCGTGACTGCAAACTATCCCGGGGATGCCTACGTCGACATTGTCGGGCAGGATGTCTACATGGACCATCCGGCCGATCCCTCCGTGGTCTCCGGCTACGACAGGCTGGTCGCCACCGGGAAACTGGTCTGCATGTGCGAGTTCGGGCCCGGTTCCCCACAGCTCGGCAACCCCGACTTTGCGGAGACCACCCTCGTGTCCGCCTTCCATAACCAGATGCCCCGGACCACCTTCTTCGTCCAGTGGTGGGACGGAAACGCCGGAAAGGTCGGATGGGGCATGGCCTCGACGAGGGACGTATCGGCGGCCCTAGCCGATCCGTGGATCCTCAACCGCGACGACATTTCGTTTCGGGGTGGGCATCTCCCCTGAATCGGGTTTCCTTGGGATCGATCCGCGTACCCGGACAGACCCCCTTTGAAATTGAGCCTTTTCCCGACCCGAGCGGCCAAGAGCCCCGCACCCCATTCTGGGATGAGACCTGGTGCCCATCGCCTTGCAGCGCTTAGGCACGCGTGCTGGCTCTCCTGCCTTGCCGCCACCGTCCTCGTCGCGGGCACGGAACCCACGCCCTCCCCGACCCCTGTAAACACCGACGATCTCTACAACCTCGGCCAGCAGCTCTTCGACCAGTATGCCCCTCCCGAGATCAAGGAGCAGTACTCCTTTCCGACAAAGGACGAATGGGACAAGTTCGCCGCGCGGCTGAACCACGCCCTCGACAACAACTCGCTCGAGGAGCTCGCCGAATTCGAACCCCAGGCCCGGGCCGCGCTGACGGCATTGCGCGCCCTGCCCGGCTACGAGGACTATGCCGACTGGCTTGAGCTCCGGATCGACGAGATTGAGGCCGCAAAGCAGGCGGTGGCGCAGGCCAAAGCGCCCTCTCCCACCCCGCATGGCGTCGCTCCCCATGCGTCCTCGGTGCCCCTGTACGGCCTTTGGCTTTCGCGGGAGCGCGATCGCCCGATGCCCGCCGGGGCGGACGAACTCATGCCGCTCCTCCGCGCGGCCTTTGTCGCCGAGGGGGTGCCCCCTGAGCTGGCCTGGATAGCCGAGGCGGAGTCGGGACTTAATCCCTCGGCCCGAAGCCCGTCCGGGGCGAAAGGGCTTTTCCAGCTGATGCCCGACACGGCACACGCCCTTGGGCTCAGCACATTTCTTCCGGACGACCGCACCGACCCGGAGAAGGCTGCACACGCCAGTGCGCGCTATCTGCACGCGCTCTATACCCGGTTCGGGAGCTGGCCCCTTGCGCTCGCCGGCTACAACGCCGGCGAGGGTCGCGTAAGCCGCCTGCTCGCCTCCCGCGGTGCCAAGGACTTTGCCGGCGTAGCCTCCTCGCTGCCTACGCAAACACGGATGTATGTCCCGAAAGTGTGCGCCCTTGTCACGGTCCGCACGGGAGCGTCGGTCGAGGATCTATCCCCCGTGAACGGCTAGGCCATTTCTGGGGGAGGCAGCCCCGGCCTGGGCATCCCTCCTCACCCCCCAAACCCAATGCGGGCGACCTTCTCCGACGAGCGCTGGTTGCACTCCTCCAAATCGGTGATCGTAAGGTCGGAACGGATCAGCGTGTGCTCGTTCCTCACCCCGTAGTGCCAGTTGCTAATTGCAATGGCCCGCTTCAGGAGGCGGGCAAGTTCGCGGCTCTCGGGTTCGTCGGCGGCAGAGGGCGCGATCTGCCAGAGGATCGCATCGCAGATCTCCGGGGCAAATCCCCACATCGCCATGGCGCGGCTGCCCGCCGTGGCAAAGGTCACGCCCAACCGGAACTGCTCGAGCTGGGCCTGCAGCTCCAACTCCCGTTCATCGATGGACAGCATCCCGATTGGAAAGATGCTGCAAAGCACCCAGACCCCAACCAGGTGCATGATGCCGGCGGTGTAGGCTGATGGATCGCCGCCGCTGATCTCGTCCATGACGAATGCGGTGTGCAGGGAACGCTCCCAGAAGTGGTCGGCCGTCTTTGTGTACAGGTGCGTCGGGTATTTCTTGAAGTCGGTCATCGTGACCGCCTGGACGATCCGCGAAACCTCGGACAAGCCCAGGTGCAGAATCGCGTCCCTGATATCCCGGGTTGTGGCCCCCCGCGAATAGAACGAGCTATTGCACACCGCGACGACTCTCGCGGTCAGCGCGGGATCCACCTGGACCAGCGCGGCCACGTCGGCAAGCTGCACGTCTGTCCGGTGAACGGCGGAGACGAGCTGGGAGAGGACGCGAGGGCCGCTCGGGAGCTTCCCAAGATCGCATGAATCAAGTGTTTCTCTCGGGTGCATACGGAGTCCAACCTCCATCGGCACAGGACGCCTTTTCATGAGAATGATTCTCGGAGGCAGACGCCGATAGGTGTGCGTGAATCGCAAAACACCGTACGCACTTGTGCTTAGTCTTTTTACGAAATTTTGCCGCTTGAATCTGCTATTCTGCGAAGTGCGATGAATACGTCCCAAATCGACACACCCCAGACAGACTTGGACCTAACGAGCACCGATCGCATCGTGGCCGCGGTTCTCTCCTTGAGCCAGGATGATCCATGGGAAGTCAAAGGGGCCTCTGTGCTCAGCGCGGTCGAACAGGAGATCGCGAAGCACAAGGTCGCTTTCACCGACCAGTTCGCAGAAAGCTGGAAGACGAGTGAATGCCGTGCGAAGCTGTTCGCCGCGGAACAGGAGCTGCGTTCGGAAGGTTTTCGCGAGGAAGCGGGATTGCACCCGTGGGGACTGCTGATCGTCACGGTCGGTGCCGCCACGCTGACTGACGATGCGGGGCGATCCCCCTTGCATTGGGCGGCCGAGAACAGCGCATGGCACGCGATCCCTGCGGGCGCCCTGACGGCCGACGCCCTGCTTCAGGTCAACGAGAGGAATGAGACGCCGTTCGAGATAGCGGCCAGGAACCATGCGCTTCAATCCATGGACGAGGAGGTTCTGAAATCTGTAGCAAGTTCGCCGAGCCGGAAAGGGGACACCGCGCTGCATCAGGCGGCCCGGGGCGGTTTCCTCCTGGGTCTTCCCCAATGCCTGAAGTCTGATGAGCTATTGGCCATTGAAGACAGGGAGGGGGTTTCGGTCCTTGAGAGGCACCTCGTGGCCCACCGCTCTTCGCATTAACGGAAAACTGCCTGGAAAGAGGGCGCCCGAGGCGAAACCCGAGCCCTGCATGCCGTCAGGGCATGGGTTTTTGAGCCTGGAGCCTATCCTTGTCCCTCGCTACTTCGCGTACTTGATCTCTCCCAAGAGGTCGGCCAGTCGGTAGGCGGCCTTCACGATCTGTTTCTCGGCGACCACCGTGTTGTTCTCCTCGTAGTTCTCCGGAAGCGTGACCGATGCCGTCACCGAGGTTCCCGCGGTGTTCACCGTTCCCTGGGTCGGGTTGATCCCGTCGTACGCCGCGCTGTCGGCAAGCGCCACCGACTCCGTGGCCCAGGCCTCGGCCCAGGCATGGTAATCGCCCGACGTCTTCCACTCGTTCGTCGGGTAACGGGCCGCCAGCGCCTTCGCGTACTTCTTCGCGCTGCTCGTGTGCGCGCTGTCCGCGACCAGGTTCGTATCCCAAAAACTGTGAAGCTCGGCCGCATAGGGGCCGTCGTCCGGCACCCCCGGCAGGAGGATATCGTTTCCTCCGACGTCCATCGGCAGCTTTGCCGCCAATGCGGGATCCTTGACCAGCGCGATCGCCCCGTTGGCCCCCGGCTTGTAATAGCCCGTTCCCACATGGAGCGGCTGGTGGATGTCGCCCGTGAAATGGATGATCATCCTCAGGGCCTGGACGGGCGTGTGGACGGTGGATTTACCCTCCAGGACCGAGATCGCGATATTGATCTCGTGAACGATGTCGTTCGGCGCCGAAAACGGGTCGTCGTCCGTATATTTCGTTTCACCCAGGGGCAGGTTGTCGAAGTGCCACTCGTGGTTGTCGGGAAAATCCCGATTGAAGATCGTCGCCTCGTTGTCGGGCTCGCCCTTCGCCTGCTTGAGCGGCCCCGTGCCTTTCTTGGCACGCTTCAGGTCGTCCATCCAGGTCGCGGCGTCCTGGGGCGTCTGCCCGCCGAGGAGCTTCTCGACCTTGGCGTATTCGGCGGGGTTCTCATTCTGGAGGACCTGCAGGCCGAGGACGCCGATCGTCTGATGCCCGAGGTTTCCCCAGGCGGAGGCCATCGAAGCACAGGCAAAAAACAAAGCTACCAACAAGAGGGGAGTCTTCATGGTTTTTGATTGGACCTGAGCAAAGCTCCGACGTCGTAAAGGTGTTGGCCAATCCGAAAATCGCCTAAAAATAGGTAACCGGGTTACAGATATATGGCACCGTGCCCCATGGGCCTTCGTGATGTGATCCTCCTGCCACTTGCTGCCAGAAACCCTTGATACACAATGTGCACGGTGCCCGCCCCGGATCCGGCGGGAGGTAGCATCACCCAAAGGGGCTCCGGTACAGAGCGGCAACCCTCCAAATTCCGGGGCGCAGCGGCCCTACCCCCTTGAATTCCCCCAGGTCGGCCGCCTGAATCCGACGCCATGGACGACGCACGTCTCGATAAGCTGCTCTGGTGCCTGCGGGTGTTCAAGACGCGCCCGCTGGCCATGGCCGCCTGCCGCTCTGGTCACGTGCTGATTGGGGAGTTGGAAGCCAAGCCGGGGCGGACGGTCCACCCGGGCGAAACCCTTGTCGTCCGCGCCGGAGCTGTCACCCGCACGCTAAGGGTCGTGGCGATGCCGCGCTCGCGCGTCAGCGCAAGCCTGCTTCCTGAGTTCATGACGGACCTGACCCCGGCAGCCGAGTACGAGCGCGCCAAGCAGGCCGGCATCGAGCACATGCTTGCCCGCAAGAGGGGCATGGGCCGTCCGACAAAAAAGGAGCGGCGCGACATCTCGGAGCTATTCGGGCTCTAGCGGGGTTGGCGTGACCGCGATCCGATTGCGGGGCGCATTCGGGCGGGAACGCCGTCACGCGATCCGTATGCGGTTGAGGCGGCCTTGGCTCGGGTGTAGGATGTCCCCATGAGAACGCCCGTTTGGTGCGCCCTGCTCGCGGTCTTCCCCACGGCCCTGCTAGCGGACCTGCCCGTCAAGGTAGCGGTCAACCCGGGAGCCGGGACACTTCCGATCAGCCCTTTCATCTATGGGACAAACCAGGACCTGCCCGGGGTCGCGACCCCGGGTTCGCGCCGCATCGGGGGCGACCGACTGACCGGATACAACTGGGAGACCAACGCCTCGAACGCCGGAACCGACTATATCAACAATAGCGACGACTATATGGTTTCTGGGCTCCCGGCGTCCCAGCAGGGCATCCCTGCAATTGCGCTCACCAATTTCCACGACCAGTCCCTGGCCAGCGGCACGCCCTACACGGTCGTCACGCTCCAGATGGCCGGCTATGTCGCCGCGGACGAGAACGGCCCGGTCACGGCCGCGCAGGCGGCCCCGTCGTCCCGGTGGATCCAGGTGGTGAACGACAAGCCAGGCGGGGCGTACCAGAACCCGCCGAATCTGACCGACGGGACCGTGTATATGGATGAGCTCCTGAACCTCCTCATTGCGAAGTACGGGCCCGCCTCAGGGAAGACCGGGATCCGGGGCTACAACCTGGACAATGAGCCGTCCCTCTGGCCGTCGACCCACCCCTACCTGCATCCCGCGCAGACCACCTGTGCGGAGGAGACCACGAAGTCCGTGGCCCTGGCCAAGACGATCAAGCGCATGGACCCCTCCGCGGAGGTCCTGGGAGGGGTGTTCTACGGGAGCGAGGACTACCTGACCTTTCAGAATGCGCCCGACTGGGCGACTATCCAGAAATCGACGGGCTACCGGTGGTTCATCGACTACTACCTCCAGCAGATGAGCCAGGCCTCCGCGTCGGCGGGGATGCGCCTCCTGGACGTCCTGGACCTCCACCGCTACAGCGACGAGAACATCGGGGGCCCCGTCGCGGGGACATCGATCACGGCCCAGACCGACTCCACCGACACGGCGACCAACATGGCCCGGGTCCAGGCGCCCCGGGTCCTCTGGGACCCGGCGTATGTGGAGAACAGCTGGGTGCAGACGTACTATTCCCAGTTCCTGCCCTGGATCCCGAACATCCAGACGTCGATTGCCGCCCGCTACCCGGGAACCAAGCTCTCCTTTACGGAGTACTGCTACGGAGGGGAGAGCGACATCTCGGGCGGGCTGGCCCAGGCCGACGTGCTGGGGATCTACGGCAAATACGGGGTCTACCTCGGCTGTTTCTGGCTTCTGCACGGATCGCCCTCACCCACCTACGCGGCGGCGGCCTTCAACCTATATCTGAACTATGACGGCCAGGGCTCAAAATTCGGAAGCACCTCGGTCCAGGCAACGGACTCCGACACGGTCAACACGTCGGCCTACGCCTCGCTCGACCAGTCCGGCGCCCTTCACGTCGTGGTGCTGAACAAGAGTTACACGCAACCCGCCGACGTCGCATTCCAGATCGCCGGCCCAACGCCGTACATGGGGGCCTCGGTCTACGCCTTCAACGCCTCGAGCCCCGCACTCAAGGCCCTTCCGTCGGCTACCCTGGCCAACAACCAGCTCACCTACACCGTTCCGGCCCTGACCGCGGCCCACTTTGTCTTTCAGACAACGATGGGCCCGAGCCCGCCGGCATTCATCACCGAACCCATCTCCCAGACCATTCAGAATGGCTCAACGGTCGTCTTCAGCGCCGCGGCCGTCGGCGTCGGGTCTGCGGGCTACCAGTGGTGGCTTAATGGGAGTCCGCTCACGGACGGCGGGGGTGTCTCGGGTTCGGCCACTCCGGTCCTCATGGTGACCCATGCGACCGGCGCGAACGCAGGGGCTTACACCTGCTCGGCCGCAAACGCGTGGGGATCCGCGACGAGCGCAGCGGCGACACTCGCCGTGGAGAACGCCGCAAGCCCGGGGCGCCTGATCAACGTCTCCTGCCGCGCCCAGGTGGGGATCGGGGCGAGCCAGCTCATCGCCGGTTTTGTGGTTGGCAGCGGCTCGGATGGAGGAAGCGAGCCTGTACTGATCCGCGCCTCGGGACCGGCCCTGGCGCAGTTCGGGGTGACGGGCATGCTCCCGGACCCCAAGCTCGTGCTCAATGGCCCGTCGGGAGTCCTGGCATCCAACAGCGGCTGGGCGGGGAACGCCCAGGTGGCATCAACCGCCTCCGCGGTAGGAGCCTTCGCCTGGACGAATGCTGCAGGCAAGGATTCGGCGCTCGTCGAGACCCTTGCTCCGGCGGCCTACACTGCCGGCATCGCAGGCGCCGGCGGCGACACCGGGATTTCGCTGGCGGAGGTCTATGATGCCACCGCCGCGGCCTCCTTTACGACCGCCTCCCCGCACCTGATCAACGTTTCGGCGCGGCTCCAGGTCGGCACGGGCGCCAATGTCCTGATCGCAGGATTCGTGATCGGGGGAACGACCTCCAAGACCGTGCTCATTCGCGCCTCCGGCCCCGCGCTCATTCCGTTCGCGGTATCGGGCACCCTGCCGGATCCGCAGCTAAGTCTCTTCCGGAGCAACACCGACGGCACCTCGACCCTCCTCTCAAGCAACACGGGATGGGGCGGCAACGCCCAGATTGCGGCGGCCGCTGGAAACGTAGGGGCCTTCAGCTGGGGCCTCCAGGGAACGCCGGATTCCGCGATTCTCGTGACCCTGCCGCCCGGGGCCTACACCGCTCAGGTTCAGGGTGCGAGCGGCGACACCGGCATAGCGCTCGTCGAGGTCTATGACGTCCCCTAGTTCTGCCGTACGCCGCCAGGACCATCATTGATATCTACTGGTTTTCGTAAGTGGCGCCTAAGGCGGCCCCCATTCCTAGAGCGATATCAAGGCCGACATTCCAAGCCGCCCGCACCCATTAGGCTCACGTCACTTTGATTAGACAACTCAAGTCCTTGCATGATATGAACGTGCAGGCTCGAGTGAATTAGATGAATCACCAAGAGAAACCTCACTTCGTAATCGGAGTCGCCGGAAGTTCCGGCTCCGGCAAAACCACGCTGGCCACCAAGTTGGTGACCCAATGCGCCGCAATTGGCATTACAGGGCAAATCTTCTCGCTCGACAGCTATTACCGCCCCCTTGACCACATTAGCCTCGAGGAGCGCAAGGCCCAGAATTATGACCATCCCGATTCCATCGATTCGGCGCTGGCCGTAAACCATCTGCGCGACCTCTGCGCCGGCAAGGCGATTCAGCAGCCGGTCTACGACTTCAAGATACACACCCGTCGAAAGGAGTCCGTCACCTGCATGCCGACCCAAATGGTCGTGGTCGAAGGGCTCTACGCTCTTTACTTCCAAGAGCTGCTCGACCTTTGCGATTTCAAGATCTTTGTATCGACCGACATCGTGACAGCTATGCTGCGCCGCGTCCAAAGAGACATCAGCGAACGCGGTCGTGACATCGAGGGCATCAAGCACCAGATATTGGCCACCGTCCTGCCGATGTTTGAGACCTATGTGAAGCCCACCCAAAGAAACGCTCATTTCTCAATCAACTGGGAAGGAGAGGAGATACCGGCCAAGGCGACCGAGGGCCTGGTGAGAATGATGCGCGACCATTTTCGTTGAGGAAAACGGCAAACTCTCACGGAGTTTCCCTAAAATAACACCAGATACCAAGCATCTTTGTCCCGGCCAAAATTCCCTAAGGTGTGACATTGGCGTCCCGCATGAGCGCAACGAGCGCCATCCTGTCCTGAGCGAGATCACGTAAAGGGAAGGCATTCTTGGTATGCCACTCGCCGTTCGCGGCCTCGAATTGAATTACCCAAAAGCCCATGGCTGCACTAGGGAACATCGTATTCGCGAGGGCCGCTTTGCCGCCGGTCTCCTCCTTCCAGGGAGTCCATTTCCCATCCCAGGTTCGCGACTGGTCGCATTCAACGACGAACTTGAACCGCTCCGACACGCCGTTCATACGATCTGTCTCGCTGACCGGAACCGAATATAGCGAAGTACTCGGGTTGTGAAGTTCGACCAATTGGAACTTCTTCCCTCCCGGCAGCCTATTTACAGCGAACCAATACTCCTTTGAACCCTTGAAAGTTTGGTCGATCAGCAAATTGGCTTTGGCCTCTCTCTCTGTCGGTGGAGCCGACTGGCGAGAGCAGCCGCCAAAGCAGATGCCTGATACGAGCAGAACAACCAGGCTACATAGGGTCTTCATGACTTTAATTGGAGCAGTGTCGTTCGGAATGCCCCCACAAGCGACCCGGAAACAAAATATACTTTGCGCACATCGCCCACGGTTCGGGCTCATTTAACACCGAATCTGAGGTCCACTACTTCCAGTGCAACGTTACACGACGTTCGTTGCACCCAGCACGTTCAGAATCTAGCAACATCCAAAAGAACTTCGCGCCGTCCGGTTCGAAGGATCGCATCGGGCGCATCAAAATTTCCTTAGCCTCATTTCCCAGCCTTAATTCTTCAATGCCATGATAACATATAATGGCTGCGGGATCCGGTTTGACTGCCCATCGGGATTCCACGAATAAGTCCGCTGTTCGGACTGAATCCCGCGAAACACGATGCCTGTGCTCCTAGCTTTATTGAAAGAAGTGCTTGTCGCTTGGATGAAGAAAGATCCGAAGCCGAAGGCGGACACACCCATAGATCCTCCAGTGCCCGCCGAGGAAAGCGTACCTGTGCCGCATCGCCCGCGCCCGGAATTCGCTGTGACAGTCATATCAAAGGCTGATGATGGCTCCTTTGTTTTCGACCTGGCGCGAATCGGGAAATTCAACACTGCCCAATATATCGGTAGCCTTGTCTTAAGGCTTTTTATGGTGGCGTTCTTTGGGCTTCTAAGTTGGCCCTTCTTCCGTGATGGACTCAACTTCACTACAAACAGTTATCTGGGAATGCTCCTTTTCATGGCGGTTCTTGCATTCTTTGACGTCATTGCCCTCTGGATTTTATTGACTGGTCACATCTATTTTATCCTTAACTCCATTGGGACCCTCAAGGTAATCGTTGGCCCAAGCGGCATCGTGATTCAGCGCAACTGGCGATTTATACGCTCTAGGACGCTAGTATCCCGATCCAAGATTAAGGCGATCACGCCAGTAGGCAGGGATGTAGTGATAGAGGGACTCTCGTGGTTTACCCAAGAAGGGTTGGACAGCTTGGTCGAAGGCGAGGCTCCCTGGCTTGCCAATCAGCTGCAGCTGGCATTTGAAAAGACGGCCCCTCCACCCCCTGTAGTCGTTCCTCCGAAGCCACTTAAGAGGGAGCCAGGGATCGAGGATATTGCTAAAGTCTAGATTGGTTGCAAAAGAATGGCCACCAGCCCTAGGCGGTTGGACGGGTTCAGTTTCTTGGCTCTGGCGGCACACCAACCATATGGCTTCCCTGTTGACCTCATGGTCGCCTGCCAGCTTGCGGTATGTCGGATGGCTGCATTGCGACATCCCAACCCGCGAAGCGGCCTCAATAGCCTCCCTTAACGCCTTCGATGTCGTAGGCACAACTGGCCTCTTCGTGATCCCTTGTACCATCAGGAACATAAACAGGCCAAAGGTCCGGTATCGGGTGATCGCTACGCAGCCTTCTTCGCAACCTAGGCCGAACTCACGCTGCACCGCGGGTCTTCGGAAAATCCAAGATTTCTCGGACGCTTCCATAGGCGGTGCGATGACACGAACGCAATAGACCTGAAAAACAAGACCCGCCGTTCTTGCAAATTCTCGTGTATTCCCCTGAGTGCGACGTTGCGCATGTTAGGTCGCATCCGCAGGCTTGCGGCTTCCTCCGGGAATGAATTCGGCGGCCGCGAAGAAATTGTACGCTGTCCACCCCATATCTAAACGGTCACATCCAGTGGTAAAATCGGGGAGTAATGCTCCTTGCAGAATTATCCATTCGTGAAGTTGGCCTGCTAATGATCGCTGTCAGCGTACTGCCTGCTTTGTTAATCCGGGCTACATTGGCACGGCCCGACCGCAAGGACGTGGCACGGGTGCCCGAAGAAACGCCGGACGAAAACGTCCCTATCATAAGTATTAAGGTCGTGGAGGGCGCCCCCTTGAAGTTTGCCAGGACCACGGTCCCGGCCATGGAAGGAAAGGTCAGTCCGTTTGCAACCGCCCATAAGCTGGTGCTTCACCGAGGATCAAGTGTAGCATTCGAAGCGGAGTCGCCCATGCCTGAATTCAAGGGAACCAGGAGCTTTGTCCGTCACCATTAAGCTCACAGGCCTTGGGAACTGACCGCAGTGGGGCCCCTCTTGGGTGCGTCCCGTTGGAAGCCGACACCCGCAGCCCCCTCCGGTGCGACGTTGCGCACGTTAGGTTGCACCGGGCACAAGCGCCGGCGTCACGAATGAACACGACGCCTAGGTCGGCATAGAGGCGATTTTACCCGTAAGAGTTGTGCGCAATTGTCTCGTTGACCTCGGTATGTCGGAGCCCCGATTGACGCAGCCCGGCTATTGCATGAAGTACTCGGGAAAGTCGTTCTGCATGCGCCCCTCGAGCTTCGTTACTCCCTGGAGCATCGGATGAGACGGGCAAACGCCGCGGCCCGCGTCCCAGCAAAGCCATGCCTTGGGCATGTCGTATCGCCGGTAGTAGAGTTGTCCCAGGTCATTCCACGGACCCGCAAGCAGCGGGTTGAGCTGCAGGACGGACAGAAACTCCGCTTCGGCATCCTTGCTCTGGCCGAGGCTCGAGAGCTGGTCGCCGATGTGGACATCCAAAATGTAGCCTTTTGTGAGGCCCTTTCGGTCAATCCCACGCAGCACCTTCAGGCCCACCTCGCACTCCGTCCTGCTCGATTGCCTCAGCGACGCAATGAAGCGCGTGCATTCCTGATCCTGCGAGAATTGGGCGTGAAGCTGCTGCAGGGCGGGTGCGGTGTCGTATCCCCCTTGAAACTGGATTTCAAGGAGCCCGAGGAGTCCGTCGAGCGGCCGGCCCCGTGCAACAGCCTCGTCCGCTAGCCGCACCGCCGCGTCCAGGGTCCCGCGTTCCGCCCTGACCTTCGGGTCGCGGCTTGAAAGCAGGGCCTTTAGCAAATCACCTTCGGCAAATGGAAGCGCCTCGAGAGCCGGGTCGGGTGTGTGGGGGCTACCCTCGATTGTGCCGGAATCCTTCAAGAGAAGGGTTGTCACCCCGGTCTCACCGGTGTTGTGCCAGTGGGTGCGCAGGAGCAGCGGGAAGGCGCCAGCTTCCACGATTTCCCGGCGGATCTGCGGATGAATCCGTGAACGGTAAATGAGCCATTTCTCATAGGTTGCCCGCAGCTGCTCCGGCACCTTGTAGGCCGAAGCCTTGAATCCCGCCACCTCGTCGGCGTTTCTGACGTAGGACCACGTCCCGTCTGCCAGCACCTTCCGAGTGAGGCCGTCCACGGGCTTCGAACGGTCGCCCGGAAACCGAAGGCAGAATAGGGTCTCGAGTTCGAAAGTGTCACCCATACTGGCGATCGAGGTCTCCTTGATTCCCCCCGCCGCAAGCGCCCGGCCCAGCATCACCCTGTTCTGGTACTCCATCAGCCGGAAGCCAAGGTCGCTGTACAGAGGGTAGCTTGTCCAATTCGCCTTCCGCGGATCCCGCAAGAGGATGCGCCTCGATCGAAAATTATACCGGACCGATCCGTCGGCCCTTTCTTCTTCGAAATAGGAATCGCCCAGGGTGACGGTCAGTCGACCCTCCTTGCGTTCTGTGCGGGACTTTGACGATGCATTGGCTGCGACGGGCGAAGTCTGTCCCTCGGGCTGCCTCAAGGTGACACCTTCCTCAGTGATGGCGTAGACCATCCTTGCCTCCATGCCTCGGCACGCGGCTGCGGCAATCAAAGGACCGAGCATGAATGTCGCACAGCGCAAAGGACGCCGCCAAAACCCCGGAATGTGCATCACCCGAGGGTTGATTCGCAGGCAGGCCGCCACGAGCTCAAAAGTACCTACAAACACGGCCATGGCTCGAAAGGCAGACGGCGGAAGGAGCGATGCGGGCTCCCCGGATCATATGTTATGTCCAGCAGGTGAGCCCATTGAAGCTCAGATCCCGAATCGAAGCGCATCTCCGAAGGGGGCCACCCTCGCAAAGCGGCGCCGATCTTCGACTAGCTCCGCATCGCGACAACCCGTTCTGATGGGCGTCCTTGCCTCGAACTGCTTACAGAGCTCCTACATCAACCCCAATAAGCGCCCCCCTTGCACTATGGCAGATCATAAAGATTACGAAGTCTCAGTGTTTCGCCCCATTTCTATGGGGAATGAGGCCGCCACCGCTGCCTTGGTAGAGAACGTTCCTGACATGAATGCTCTCTTGGCGGCCAAACTTCTTTCCGAAGCTACTCCAGAAAACTCCTCTCTGATCTATTGTGGGAGCGCCCACGAAGCGGGTCTTGTGGCTGGGCGTCTGGAGGCCATTGGATTCACGGTTAAGCACGCCAGATTCCGATATGCATCTCCCGCCCAGAAACAATCACGGCACCTCATAGAGCTCAGCTAAGGCGACTCCTGTCGTATTATTGACCCCAGAAATCTCTGCCGTGTAGGCACCTGCTGGCAGGTTAACCACCACGGCGCTGTCCGCACTGCCGGATGCGAGGCTAAATGCCCCGACCAAGGCCGCGATGCTCGCTATCTGGGCGGGATTGGGATTCGTACCCCATCCGGTGTTCGTTCCTACCACGCTCCGCCGGCTCAGAAAATTCAGAACAGTCAGGCTCGGCGGTGCCAGCACGCCGCTTCCGCTTTCCTAACGATGGACCCGGCTACCGGCCCGATCACGCTTTCCCTCGCCACTTTCATAGCGATAAAATTTCCGCCTTAAGGACTTTTCGGCAGAAGACGGGTTTACAATGGACCGCACCCAGTCCGTCTGAACCTTGTTGCTCAATGGCCCACAGACTCGGTACGGTGATTCCACCCCCCGGGCGTGCTGCGCAGCCTGCTTCATGCCTGCCCTACCCGTACTCCCCAATGCCCATGCTCGAAGCCAAATCCCAATCTGGAACCGTGCTTCCGCGAATTGCCTCAGTCGATGCCCTTCGCGGACTGGTCATCATGCTGATGATTTTCGTCAACGACTTGGGCGAAACCCCCCAGGCCCCGATACTGCTCAAACACGTGAAGATCGACGCCGACGCAATGAGGCTCCCAGACCTGGTGTTCCCGGCCTTCCTATTCATTGCCGGCATGTCCGTTCCGCTCGCAATGGGCCGAGTGCTGGCGGCCGGGCAGACGCGCATGCAGCTTCTGCGGAAGGTGCTCCTGCGAGTCGGGACCCTGCTGACCATGGGCGTCATCATGGTCAACATGGAGGAGTATGAGCCTTGGGCCCGCGCCCTTTGGGGGACGCTCGCGTATGTCTCCATGTTCCTCGCTTTCTCCGTTGTTCCAGCCGAACCCGGCCGTCGCCGAACCCTCTTCCTTGGGGGTAAGATCCTGGGCGCGGCCTCCTTGGTCGCCCTCGCGCTCGCCTATCGCACTTCGGAGGGCAAAGCCCTCATTCTGGGTCCCCTTTGGGATCCCTCAGACACGATTTGGCTGAGGCATTCCTGGTGGGGGATCCTCGGGTTGATCGCATGGGCCTATCTTGTCGCGTCGCTCGTCTATCTCGTTCTTGGAAGGCGGAGGGAATGGCTGGTGGGAGCCACCGGTTGGCTTGTGCTGCTTTACGTGGCGGCTAGGTCGGATCTCCCGGGCCAGCTCGCGTCGCGCACGTGGCTGGCGTGGGCCACGCCCGGCGTCGCCGCTCTTGAAGCCGGATTTGGCTGGGTGAATGGGCACGTGGGCATCGGGGGTGAGCTCGGATCCTTGGCATCCATCTCCGTGGCGGGGTGTTGCCTGGGCTCGATCCTTTCGGAGGGCTCCGACGTGGTGGAACCGGCGCATCGGCTGCGCTGGGCGCTCTCGTTCTCGCTCGGCCTGTTCCTCCTCGGCGTGGTCCTGGATGCCCCCTTTGGCATCAACAAAATCCGGGCAACGCCCTCGTGGTGCATGTATTGCTCCGCGATCACGACAGCGGCCTGGGCGTTCCTTTACTGGCTGATTGATGTGCGCGGCCAACGCCGCTGGAGTCGCATCTTTCAGCCCGCCGGCGCCAATCCCCTCCTTGCCTACCTGCTTCACCCGTTCCTTTACCTCGTCATCGGTCTCGCGGGCGAGCGTGTCGCCGAATCCGTATTTTTCTATCATGCCCTGTCACCGGCTGCGACCGTGATAGGATCCCTTGTCCTGGCTTTCGCGGTCGTTCAGGCCACCGGGTGGATCGCCAAGGCCGGGTACCGATTGAGGGCCTGACCGCGCGATCCGGAAGCGAGTTTGCTAACTACCAGATCATAGACACACAATAGTGGAATAAATGGGTGACGCTCCAATGAAAGAAGGAGTGTTACCATGGACGACAAAGATCAGGAAACTCCTCGCGGCACGAAGTAGCAGTCCCCGTGAAGGGGCGAATAGCCGATATAGCGACCCCGGGTGCGACGTTACAGGGATTGGGTTGCACCCGAAGTCCGCCGCCAAGGCAACGCCCCATCAGATCGGCCCGATGCGCAGGTCTTCGGAAGGCCCCTTTTCGGGCGCTTGGTCGATTTGCCGTTTAGTGGCTTCGAATTGCATGAGGGATGTGGAATTCGGCCGCCGACGGAATTGTTTGTCAGGCCTTCTTCTGCAAACCGCATTTCTTCTCGTTCACTGTGGGTTGGAACAGTGCGCGCCAGCCAAGTGGCATGGCCGAGGTCTGCAAAGACGCATCAGCGTCATTGCTAAACCTTTCGCAATCTTTCCCAATCTTACTTTCAGAAGGAAACATGGTCTAGGAGACGTGCCCCTCCTATCCCATTCTTTCCTATTTTTGCTTCAAATTTTAATAGAGTGCAGAAATAGGAGTGTAGAAAAGTGCAGGCACATGGGCCCGCCGATCTGACGGCCCTACTTCAAAAAGGACCGCTTAATGTCTCGGCCGCGGCCGCGCAATCGGAGAGGCGCGCATGGATCCTAGCTCCGGTGTTTGTGAACCCGCAGCCCTTTTAAACCTGTTGCGGCTTTTCGAGTCGGTTCAACCAAGATCTGCTTCCTAACCTCGTCGCGCAGGTAATCTGACAGTTCAGCGTGCTTCATGCCTCGACGTTCCATCTCAGCCTTGATCCAGGCCATAATCATATGGGCCCGGGGGAGTGGCATCGTCTTCGTGGAAAGTGCCAGCGTAGATCCGCAAGGGCAGTTTGCCATCGCCAAGCCACCTATTGGGTGCGGCGTGTTATAATTTCCCAACTCCATATCATAGTTCAAGCTTGGCCAGAGTCGTTGGCTTGCAAGAACATACTCCTGCAGCGTTGCAAAGACGCGGCCGCAATTCGCGCAGGTTTTCGGAAAAAGACCTTCATAAAAATCGCGAAGTATTTGAATGACCTCGGCTTGGGTCTTGGCGGGAGGATTCTGGTAAGCGCCATCATGACTCGTGCTCAAGTTTGGGCGAAACTTTGGGCCTGCATGAGGCAATTCTTGGCCGGATAACGGAGGAAACGGTGGGTTTGCCGTTTTCATTTTGCGGGGCTCAGGCGCCCTTTGCTTCCACTGCCGGGAACCCTGACTGGTACCAAGAGGTGATCGAACGAGGCCCGGTAGCAGAGTCGATTCTCCAATTCTCTCCGAAGTTGGCGGTAAGGAAGGCGATTGCCAAAAGGGTGACGGCGGCGAAATGCCATGATTCCAGCCAAACTAAATGCAATCATGATGCTTCCATAGAACGCCGACTCCGGTACCGGGGTGACTTGGTGCCCATTATCTGGACCGTCCGTGTAGCTGTTCCAAACGGTCGCATTTCCAGAATGGCCCGTGAAGACAATCTGGTTCTCAGGGGCGGTGCCCTGCGTGCCTGTAGTCTTGTTCGAATAGAAGTAGTCCACAAGGTTGGCCCAGTGCTGGACGGAAAGCGTCGAGCTACCCGCAAGGGAGACTCCGTTGACATTAAGGATCGATGATCCCGTTGTGCCGAAATCAACGATTGAGGACGAGGTGATGGAGAGGCCGCCGAATGTGTCACTCGTGCCATTGAGCTTCAGCGTCCCGCCATTGAGGACAATGTTGATTCCGCTGTCGCTGAAGTTGGCCCCGAGGGTCAGGGTGGAACCGGCGTTGAGCGTAAGGGTGCCTGTGCCGGACAAGGTGCCGGCAAGCGAGGCTGATCCGAGGAGGGTAAAGGCGCCTCCGCTGCCCATATTCAGGGCGCCGGAACTCGTAAAGGCCCCCACAGACTGGCTCGTGCCGTTAAGGTACAGAGTGGCTCCCGATGCAATTGAGAGAGGGTTGCCGCTGCCCAAGGCACCGTTGGTGTTGGTCTGGAGGGTGCCGGAGCTGATGGTTGTCGACCCTGTGTAAGTGTTGGCACCGGAGAGCGTCGTCGTGCCGGTGCCGGCCATGGTGAGATTCCCCGCGGCCGAGCCGCCGTTGGCAACGACCCCGTTCAGGCTGACGTCACCCGCCCCGGTTACGGTGAGGGTGCCTCCCGAGGAGCCGGAGCCAAGATTTACCTTGCCGTTGAAGGCCATCGCACCGCCGCTGTTATTCCAGCTCTGGCTGCCCGAGAGGATCGTGGTATTGTAAAAGGTAAGCGAACCCACGTCCGAATTCGTGATGCCGGAGCCAAGGGTCAGCGTGTTCCTATTCACGGTTGCAGCAGTGTCGAAGGTGTAGTCGCTTGCTCCGCCGGCATTAAGAAACGAAATCGAGCCCGCTACCGACGAGGGCAGAAGCGTGATGGAGGTCTGCAGACCGGCCGAACCGTTGAATTTCGCCACGTCGCCGCTTCCGGGAACGCCCTTGCTCCAGTTGCCACCGTTGCCCCAGAGAGACGAGGAGGTGCTCGACCAATTGTCCGGGGGCGCCCCCGACGCAGTTGCGCCGAGTAGCGATACGATGCAGACAATTGTAAATGAACGGTTCACGCCACCCTCAATTATGCGCGAAAGATCTAAAACAAGCTATGGGGCCTATCCCTCAGCTTGAGTTGGGAGATTCACCCAATGCCCAGCTTTCACGGGCAGCAAGTCACGCAAACTGGCGCCCGCCCGCAGAGCGGTACAAGTAGAGCCAGATGAGCTGGGGCCGGAAAGGGTCCGTCTTAGGTTATACGGCGAGATATAGTTGGCCGGCCCACCTGTTATCCATCCACTTAGAACTATTATTGGCGCGATTGGCGCCACCAAGTTGCCTTTACTGCCAGCTGCCACGTCCTAGCGATGCAACATTATACGCGTAACCGTGCGTCAAATGGGTCCCGGCGCCGCGCTGCTGGTCTTTCGCGGCGCCGCCTGCCGCGCCCGGTACAACGTTACGCGTAGTACGTTGCACTGGTTTTCGGCCACTGGTCGCGCTGTTTCTGCGGAAACAGATCGTAACGGGTCTTTCACGCTTGGCATGTCCAGAGCCTTGGAGAGTGTCCTTGGAATGAATTATCGGACAAAAGCGGAGTATTTCATCCAGGGGATCACCAGGGGCTTCGTCGAGGCCTCGGAAGTGATCGCATGGAGCGATGAAGTCATTGTCTCGGCGCCAAAGACCGAGGATTGGATGGTCGAGATCTCCTCCTGTGGACCCGGTGACCGGATGGTTGTGCTAAGCCATTTGAATTCGATCAAGGGCGAAGTGGATCAGGCTGAGCTCGCGGCCCTGTTAGCTGCCAAGGGCGTCGCCTGAATCCCGCTCGGCCGGGAACATTGCCACCCGTGGCCCGGGCCAGTGTGGCGAAATACACCTTTTGGCACACTGGC
Source organism: uncultured Opitutaceae bacterium (assembly GCA_964414785.1). Taxonomy (GTDB): domain Bacteria; phylum Verrucomicrobiota; class Verrucomicrobiia; order Opitutales; family Opitutaceae; genus Palsa-1447. The sequence goes on along the minus strand of CAYPXZ010000039.1, from coordinate 2,445 downwards.
CGGGGCCATACGGGGATTTGGCGAAACGCTGACCCAACAAGCGGGTTCCGCTAGGATTCCAATTAATCTGAGAGGCAGATTGTGCAGCCGATCGCCCAGGCACCACCGCCCTCCCTCACGCACCATTCCCTGTAATGGGGTGCTTCCAGGCGTCTGGGCGCTTGGAAGTTGTGGACCGCGGTCCGCTTCTGCTGTCCTTCCGGCGTTCCATTAGATATTAGGCCGCGAATCCTCGGCTGCAACGTGGGAAGGGGGTGCGCGAAATTAGTCGGTCAATTTGGGCTGACCTTCTCGGAGCGCACCTCCATAACGCGGGTGGTCTAGCCCCCATGCAATCACACTCTTCGGACCCGTGGCCCTTAGCCACGTGGTTCCAAATCAGCTTACCGTCCTGCTCCCGCATTGTTTCCCAGTGGCGCTCCTTTGACTCAAACCATGGTCCCGCGAACGACAGTAATTTGTTCCGGACCTCCTCCTAGCGCTTATAAGTCGACACCCAATCTTCACTACATGAGAGGAGAACCCCCTATACCGCCTGATTGGACCCATTATATTAGCACGAGCTTCAACCGCCTATTTCTAAATCCAGCTAGTGGATGTGAAGGGAAATGCAGATACTGCTACATCTATGACTTCGGACACGGGACGCACAGTAAGCTGTTTGAAACCCCTTTGACCGACCTCGTAAGTTGGATTGAGAATGCCGTTGAAATTATCAAGGGTCGGAACGGATTCCTCTTTTCGATAGGTTCGTCCTGCGACCCGTTTGAAGAAGCGGTGGTCCACAAGACCATCGATCTAATCGAGGCTATAGCTCCTTTTGAGAATCCAATTCAAGTAAGCACCAAGTTCGCATTAGGTGAGCCCCTAGTTGATCGTCTGTGTTCCGCGCTCCGATATAAGAACCAATTGGTCTTGTTTGGGACTGTAACAACTTTTGATCATTGGAAACGATTCGAACCGGGAACACGTCCGCCGGACGAACGCTTGGATACACTTCAGCGATTCGGCACGCGAGAGGTGCCCACCTGCATTGCAATCAAACCGTACCTGCCAAGTGTCGCGGGGAATGAATTGCAGCGGTTCCTTAAGGAGATAAAGATTCGGAATATCGGCTCAGTACTAGTTGGGTCACTCTACGCTAATCAAAAGCTTCTCAAACGCCTTAGGAGCGATCCCTTTTCGGCGAATTCCTTTTCTGAAGCGGATTGCCACATCGGCACCCGGCCTCCGCCGTCAAAAACACATGACATCCAGGCGAAGATGGGAGACGTAAATCTTGGAAATGCAGCATTAGAGGCGATCAGCTTTTTTTCCGAACAAGGCGTTCCCGCATTTCACAGCGCTCCATGCGTCTCAGCATATTTTTCACAAACGCTATGCGCTACCGGTGTATGGCGTTATTTGCCGCACCTATGTGTCAAATGCAACGTGTCTTGCGAGAAACGCTTTCACGATCAACATTTCGGCGGTGGCCTAATCTTCCCGAGGAAAGTCGAAGGCCTATTAGCGCATGAATAAGAGCAACAAGACCCCATCGATTCCCCTTCATGAATCCAATGCGGCCGGGCACCGGACGTACACAGAGGCTGAGGTCGCCCGGATGTGGGAACGATTATTGCACGAAGGGAATCTGTTCACCAACCGGATTAATTTCTATATTGTTGCACAATCCATGTTCTTTGTGGCCTTCGCAAGCAACAGCCGTTCATCTATGTGGTTCTCGTTAGCCTGTGCGATTGCCGGAATCTGGTTGTCTATTGCGTGGATGAAGATGACTAGGAACCAAGATGTTATCGTATATCATTTGCGACGTGTCCTGAGAATGCATTGCGCCGAATTCGACGATGTTCTTAGAGATAGTCACACAGTAAAGATAACCCATCCAAGCCTAGGCAGGAGTCTGCCGTGGATCATGATCGTGTTATGGGTCGGTGTCGTGACTGGTGACTGCTACGACAGGGTCCATAACAGAGAAGCAGCTCCTCCTGAGCACCCGGCGCGATCCGCTTTCTATTTTGGGCCTTAAGATAGAACTGTCGATTCGGATTCAGGTGCGTCTCGGATGGTTTGTACATTTTCAACCGGTCGGCTGGCCTGGGGGCAATCGCGTCTCAAATGCTTCAGGGTCCAATACCGGTGGCGGTCCCGCTTGGTTCTCGAGGCCCTTGAGGAGTCCCGCTGTCAAGGGATCCGGATCAGCCACAAACCGATCCACACATTTCAGCGACTCCGACTGTGGCGTCGTGAGAATTTCACCACTTTCTCATGTCGTTTGGGTCAGAGTCTTCGCCTTCATCCGCTCGTCGGGGTAGATTTTTGCTAGCAGTGCTAGCAGCTCCACCGGATTTTCTTGAGAGCGTTAATTACACAACTCACTGCCATTCAATATGGTGCCCGAGGCGAGACTCGAACTCGCATGCTGTTAAGGCACAGGCTTCTGAG
>CAYPXZ010000038.1:0-35491 GCA_964414785.1 uncultured Opitutaceae bacterium | reverse complement strand
GCGCTCACATTCGGCATCGGGCACGAGTCGCCATCGAACCAAGTGCCCTCGACAAAGGTCGTGGTAGGAATCTGAGGTATGCCGAATTTCTGGTGGTGAAGCTGGCCGGCCAGGATCTCCACCGCCAGCGAGCCCACCATGGTGTGGTTCTGGCGCACTCCCGCCTGGCCCGCGCTGTGCTCATCGAGAAACAGGTTCACGAACGCTAGGTCTCGCGGTACCTGTATGCCCAGTTGCTTCAGCGCAGGAAGCACGTACGCGGCCTTAGATATCAGCACCTCGGGCCGGTATTTCTCAAGCCAGCGGCCGAGCGGCTCGGGGTCCGCTTGCACGGAGGCGTCCGTCTCGTTGAACCAGCGATCGACAGGGAACGGTTCGGGGAAGATGTGGGTGGGAATCCTGCTCGCGCGCGGCAGTTGCTCCTGCTCGCAAAGGAAGCCCGCCGTCCAATTGTGGTCCACCGCATGGTTCCAGCCGCGGTGCATCACAAAGCCGATCCGGCGGTAGCCCGCCTCGATCACCTTGCGCATGGCCAGCCGGATGACGCTGCTTTGGTTGTTCGTGACGTTGTGCAGCACCGGCCGGTGGGGGAAGTAATCGATCTTCACCGCGCTGAACCGGTCCCAGTCAAACTCGAGGTTGTCTCCCATCTGCCGGCTGTGGGAGGCGATGATGAGACCGTTGATCCCTCGGGCGCAGAGCATGCGACTCAACCTCTCCTGGGTGAGGCCGGGTTCGTGCAGCCAAAAATGCTCAAGCTTGTACCCAAGCTCTTCCGCCTTGGCCTGGGCTCCTGCGAAGAACCCGAGGTGCGCCACGGCCTTCTTCCAACCCCAGCGAGTGTCCCAGTTCGTCACATAGGCCAATGTCGGCGGGTTCTTGCGCTCCATGATGTTGCCGCGGTAGGCCGTGAGGGAGCGCAGGAGCGGATCGGGCTGGTACCCCATCTTTTTCGCTAGCTCACGGATCCGTTTGCGCGTGGCTTCCGGTATTCTCTGATGGTTGCGGAGCGCGAGCGACACCGTGGTGACGTGCACGCCGGCCTTGATGGCGATGTCTTTAAGAATAACGCGTCGCCGAGGCATAGGGCCCCCATTGCGCTCCGACTCCCTGGCCGAGGCAATTCGATTCTGATTTGAAGTTCGCATCGAACGCGGAACGAGTCTTGGGGTCCAAAGGGTCATGAAATATCTAGTAATCTTGGTCATAGGCGTCGCCCTCGGGATCTACATCGACCGATACCAGCTGCGTCCGCAGGCTCCGTTCGTGCCGGCGACGATTCAAACGGCAGCTTCGACCCCGTCCGGGGTTGAAGAGAAGATGCGCGAATGGCGCCTAGCCCCTGACGACATCAAGCAGGATTTGGCGCGCACAGGCGAGGTCGTGCGAAACCAGGCCCACGTCGTCGGAGAAAAGATCTCAGATGCACGGATCCTGGCTGTCGTGAAAGCGAAGTACATATTGGACCGCGACCTGTCTGCCTGCGACATCCACGTATCGGTCCTCGACAGCCGCGTCACCCTGTCGGGCAGCGCTGATGCCCCCGATCTCGTCGGGCGTGCGGTGGCCCTCGCTCTCGATACTGACGGCGTATCGGGCGTCGACTCAAAGGTGGGGATCGCCCAGCACTGACCCGCTACGACCGCCCTGAGCGCCACATCATGGTAGAGGGATACCGGCACGAGCTTGGCATCCCGATTCCCGGCAAAGAGGCTGCCGATTTGTCACTTCCGTAGGGGGTCTACGCCCCAGCTAGGGGAACCGAATCCCTTAAAATGCAATCGAATGGATTGTCAGACAGACCTCACGAACCATGAAAACAAGCACCCGCTATTCCCGTTCGTTGAGCATGATCTTTTCCCTTCTCGCGGCCGCCGCCCCCTTTGCGAGGGCGCAGCCCGCGGTCAATGCGCCTTCTGTGCCCGCCATCACGCAGGGCAATTTCGGAGCCGCGGGAGCCCAGGCTTTCGAATCAATCGGCATGCGCGAGGCGCGGCTACAAGACGTGCGGATGCAGGATGTCCGGACGAGCTCCTCGGGCTCCGCAGTCCTTGCGATACAAAACGGATCGTTCGAGGGACGTGCCGAGATGGCGTCCAGCATCAAAAACCGCCTCGAGCATGACGAAAGGGACTTCGCCCAGATGAAGGCAAACGTGAAGACCGAAAGGGTTGGACCAGGATATCTGGTCGCCATGGCCGACGCCCAGGCCCGCGCGCGAAGGCTTCGAGCGTCGGTCGAGGCCGCATCCGGATCAACCATGGAGACATGGGCGTCGGCACGTGCCGACATATCGGCCGACTACAGCGCCTACGCCGCAGTGGCAACGCGGGCCCGTGTCCTTTCTGCGGCTGGGCCATCGGATGCGAGCGCCTCGCTCGACGCTGGCGTCACCATCGATTTCGTCCACACGGCGGACTTTAGGGCCCGGTCCCAGTCGACAGCGTCCGTAAGGTCCAAGTTGGCCGGCAGCGTCGGCACGATCGCCGCATTTCTGAAAAGATACGAGAGATCCCTAAAGGGAGACTTCAAGGCCGACTTCAAAGCTGCGATCGCGGATATGACGACGGGCGAGAAGAGGCTCAGGCACAGTATTCATGCGGCGGAAACGGCGCGTGAGAAGGATTGGGTTGTGGCTCGCGCCAATCTCGCGGCCGATTACGGCACGTATGCCGAGGCCGTGGCTCGGGCGGAATTCGTTGCCTCCGCAGAAGGTTAGCTGGCCAAGAAACACCAGACATGACGGCAAATCCTATAATCGTAATCCTACCGAGTGGGGTGGAGACCTGGATATCCGGTGTCTCGCGGGTCGAGATTGAGGCGGACAAGACGGTGAGCCTTTTCTACGAGAATCACTCAAGGGTGACCGCCAAACTCGAGCACCTTACGTTTGCTGTGCAGGAAAACTTCTTCGCGCTCGTGCGAAGTGTCCAGAACGCCTCGAGGGCCACGGGCCAGAGGATCCTGTGTGCCCGTATCTCGTGAGCTGCTGATTCGCGCCCTTATTCTCGGCACAGCGAAGGAAAGGACGCGCCAAACGGCTCTAGTGGCGCATGCTTTGACAGGGTGATTTCGGAAGCAAAAGTGGATTCTGCCCATTGGATTGTTAGCTGTTACTAGTCACGACACTAAGGCGTCGAGCCGCCCAAGGAATTTCGTGATGGGCTGGTAGGATGATGGGCCACGTCGGATCGGACCTTCCTCGACGGGCATCCGACGGCCAGCATTTGTCCAATATTAGACGAATATATTCTGGCGTGTTCGCTTATCTTTCTTTGCCGTGCGACGTCGTCAGGATTAGGCTTCGCAAACTCACTCGATCCATACCCCATGAATGCCAAAGCCCTTCGACTCGCAGGTATCCTGCTTTCCTCACCCCTGATCTCCCTGGCTAGTTCGGCAACGATCAAGATCGATGTCGACAATGTGATAGATACGGTGGACCCGCGGATCTACGGCGTGTTCATGGAGCCCATCGGATTCAACCGACCGGGAATGAAGTTCAACACACTTTACGGCCCGCTTTACGACCCTGCTTCGCCGCTTGCGAACAAAGATGGATTTCGAACCGACATGATAGACGCCGCGCGGGAGTTGCAGCTAACCCAGATGCGCTGGCCTGGTGGGAACTTCGTCTCCGGATACGATTGGCGCGACGGGTTGGGACCGAAGGAAAAGCGGCCGAAGCGCATGGAATTGGCCTGGGGTGTCGTGGAAAGCAACCAGGTAGGCACTGACGAGTGGGTGGAGCTGAACAAGCTTATAGGCACAGAGAACGTCGTCTGCATCAACATGGGCACCGGCACCTTAGATGATGCTCGCTACTGGGTGCAGTATTGCAACGCCCCGGTCGGAACCTATTGGCCTGACAAACGCGCCGAATATGGCCACCCGGAGCCATATGGCATTAAGTATTGGTGCCTGGGCAACGAGGTCGACGGCGCGCCCTGGATCTTGGGCTACAAAAACGCGGAAGACTACGTCAAGTTCGCCGTCGAGGCGGCCAAGGTGATGCGCCTGAGTTCACCCGGGACGAAGCTCGAGTTCATCGCTAATGGCCCCTCAAACTACAAGGACAACTTGGATTGGGTCGAGTGGACGTGGACGGTGGTCAAGGGGCTTTATGGCGTCGCCGACTATGTCTCCATGCACCGCTATTGGGATCCGACTGACGACTACTACACTTTTATGGGGGAACGCGGCCTGGATCTCGAAGAGCGCATTGGGATCGTGTCAGGGCAGATTGCGGCCGTTGATGCGATTCAGAAGAAAAAGCCGATGCATATCTCGGTCGACGAATGGGCGCCTCCATTCCGGGGCGGTCATCTGTCAACGCTCGCTATGGCACAGTATTTCAACGCCTTCATCCGCCATGCGAACGTCGTCAAGATGGCAAACTACACGCTTCTGACCTCCATACTCGCAAGGGACCCCAAGACAGATACTCCATACAAGACGCCGCTTTTCCATACGTTTAAGATGTTCTCCACGCACTGCAGAGGCGCCGCTATCAATGCCTTCGTCGACTGCGGGACGTTCCGGACGAGTGACCATTTCGCGCACATCCCGTACCTCGACGTTTCGGCCGTTTATGACAAGCAGGCAAGACAGGTGGTCATAAATGTGGTTAACCGGCACAAGGACGAGGCGATAACGACTGATATCCTGAACGTCTCGGGTACTTTCACTGGGACGGCGACCGTCAGCCTAGTCACTAGCGAGGACGTCTCGAACAAGCCCTACACCTACGAGGCGCGCGATAGCTACGCACCGAAGACAGAAGAACTGTCCGTCGGCGCCTCGGGGATTCACTATTCGTTCCCTGCGCATTCATTCACACAAATAGTGGTGGGAGTCACCCACACCTAGAAAAAAGAATGTCTCTGTCCGGCTTCTCAGCCCCCCCGAGATTAGGTCAAAACAACAAGCGACGCGCGGACATAACCTGATGAATGTGACTCTCCGGCTCTTGCCTCTGCTCTCTGCCGCCGCCTGTATGGCACAGATGCCCGAGCCCGTACCGACCGAGTACGGACTCGTCCAAGGAACCAACGAGGACGCTCTGAAGGTTTTTCGGGGAATCCCGTTTGCTGCCCCGCCCATTGGCGACCTTCGCTGGCGCGCGCCCGAGCCCGCCGCAAAGTGGGACGGCATTCGCGCGGCCGACAAGTTCGCCGCGGATCCCTACCAAGGAGACGGGAAGGGTAGGGTGGGTGAGGATTGCCTCTACCTCAACGTGTGGACACCCGCTAAGTCTCCTACCGAGCGCGTTCCCGTGCTTGTCTGGATCTACGGCGGCGGCTTTTCGTTTGGCTCCTCCTCATCCCCGGTGCATGACGGCGCGCATCTAGCACGAAAGGGCGTTGTCTTGGTCAGCATCAACTATCGGGTGGGCCCGCTCGGCTTCCTTGCTCTACCTGGCCTGAGCGCAGAGTCGCCGCGGCACGTATCCGGCAATTATGGCCTACTCGATTTGATCGCAGGCCTGCAGTGGGTGCGGAAAAATATTGCCGCCTTTGGCGGCGACCCGGACAAGGTCACGATCTTCGGCGAATCAGCCGGCGGAATCGCCGTGAGCGAGCTGTGTGGGTCCCCTTTGGCGAAGGGCCTGTTCCGGGGAGCGATTTCGCAAAGCGGCGGATCATTTGGTCCCACCCGAGCCACCACCTATCCGGGCGAGAACATGCGGACTCTCACCCAGGCCGAGGAGTTGGGAGAGGCTTACCTTCGCAAGGCTGGGGTGACGACGCTTGCCGAGCTACGAAAGCTCGCTCCGGAAAAGCTTCCTGCAGGTTATGGCAGCGGTGCAGCATGGCCCATCGTTGATGGCTGGGTGATCCCGGGAGACCAGCATGAAAGCTATGCGGCTGGTCATTTCAACGACGTGGCAATCCTCGTAGGGTACAATTCGGACGACGGATTGATCTTCACCCGCGAAAAGACACCGGAGGAGTTTATCGCGAATGTGCGGAAACGCTACGGGCCATTCGCCGACAAACTTCTTGCAGCCTACCCGGTCGGAAAAGATTCCATCCCGAAGACGGCGCGTGACCTGACGCGCGATGGAGCGTTTGGCTGGCAGACCTGGGCCTGGGCGACGCTGCAGGCACGAACCGGCATGTCCAAGGTATACTACTACTACTTCGACCAGCATCATAAGCATACCCCAGGCTCGCCCGAGTACGACCACGGGATGCCGCATGGGGTGGATGTGCCCTACGTTTTCCAAACCCTGGATCCCAAGGACCCCAACCTCACCGCAGACGACTTTGCGATTTCTGACACGGTATCCACCTACTGGACCAACTTCGCCAAACACGGCGATCCCAACGGGCCCGGCCTCCCCGTATGGCCCGAGTTCAACAGCGCTAACCGCAAGGTAATGTATTTCCACAACACGGCTTCGGCCGGCCCTGTACCCAGCGAGTCCTCACTTCAGGTGCTCGACGCGTATTTTGCCTGGAGGCGTTCTCCGGAAGGTAGGAACTGGGCGCAATAATCGGGCAGGCATACGCCATATTTCGCCAGCCCCGTGTTTATCGCAGGACGTGTATCGACTTCATCCGGTGGGGCGCTAAATGCTCAGAGGCGGGCCTCGACAAACTCGGGTTCGTACGGGCCAAGATTGAATGCGCCCGAATATTCCCGATCATTGAGGATGCTTTTGCCTCTTCCCTTAAGCTCGATGCGTTTCGCCGATCCTTCAAGATTGAGGTAAAGAACGTGCGTTGAATCAATTTGTCGGGCCATCACGCCGCTTGGTACGGTTGGCCCTACTTCGATTGCTAGCTTGCCTATCAGATCTCCGAGGATTGGCCCAAGCACCGCCTCGCGGGCCGGTAGGCCGACGTAGATGGCTGTGCCGGACCCGAACGGATGTGACGTCACGATTGGGTAATCCTTGTCGAGGCTAATGAGCTGGCCTAGAACCGTTGCACCCTGGGGATGTATCAGGTCGAACCGGGGGGATTGACTGTCGATTCGTCGGCCGCCGTAGGTGAGGCGCACCGTATTTCCCGTGAGTCCTGCCCGGGAAAGCTCGTTGAACTGCTCTGTCTCCTCAAATCCGGAAACGCGTATCCCGAAGACGTCGCTCAATCTGCCAGGGAGCGGGCTGGAAAAGACCTGGCCGTGTTCGTCGACCATCGCTGAGTAACTGGTCATGACCACCGTCCCGCCACCGCGCACGAATTCGCGGATCTTTGATGCCGTGGGCTCGTCGATGAGAACCAGCCCGGGAATCACGAGCAATTTGTACCGCAACGTGCTGCGACTGACCTCCACGACTCTCGCGTCAATGTTTCGTTTGTCGAAGACATTGAATGCCGTCTGGATCTGGCCGTCGTGAAGCTCCGGGAAACTAGCACTCGCTATCTGGCTGCCGAAGGAGAACGCGAGCGCGACTTCGGGGTGCGGGTGATACGGAAACCCGAAGGGTCCAATCTTCTTAAACTCTGCTGCGATTCTCTTGTACTCTTCGTATTTCCGGTTTGGGGTGCCATCCCAGTCGACCATGCCCTGGAGGTACTGCTCCTCACCTCCGTGCATGGCCTGCCAGGTCCAGCCGCATACCATTTGGTTCCCCGCCATGAGAGATGCGTAGGCTGACTTTCGGATTGAGCCGGGCACGGCTGTGTGGGTGGTGAATTCCGTGCACCAGAACGGGGTGGTGTTCTCAAACTGGATCCTCGCGATTCCAAAGAGAGCATTCTCAATACCCTCGTTATTTTGGAGAGAGTTTCCCGGATAGAACCCGCAGCCACCGCGTGCGATCTTTCCCTCGTAGGCGAGCTCCGAATAGTCGAAATATTTCATCGAGCTGTAATACCACATGTTCGTGGTTGTTAGGACCCCGGGGGCATTCTCGTTCGCCTTGGCGATGACCTTCTGAAGGATGCCGTTCACCTCGTCCGAAATGAAACGACGGAAGTCGAGAACACGTTCCGGCGGGCCCTCGATAGAACCCGATGCCGGCAGGGCCACTTCTTCAAACGCCCCGATCCGACGGGACCACCGCTGTGAAGCCCAGGCGACGTTAAGGTTTGCTACTGTACCATACTTCGCCTGCAGCCAAGCTACGAAACGGGCCCGCACGGTTGCAGAGTATGAGATCGGGCCGTCGCCAGGTTCGTTGTCGATCCCAAATGCCAGCAACGCGGGGTGCTTCGCGTAATGCCTGGTAAGGGCGTCTGTAAACCGGAGGGCATACTGCTGATAGTTGGGGTCGCCCACGTCCACCATGTAACGGTGATTTGGATAGAGGACATTACCTTGGCTGTCTGTGATGTCTATTGAAGGATACTTCTGGTGCAGCCATATCGGCGCCGGCCTTACTGCGATGTCCAATATCACTTTGATTCCGGCGTCGTTCATCATGTCCATCACTTGGTCGAACCAGGCAAAAGAGAATCCGCCGTCCACGGGCTCATAACTATCCCAGGCTAGGTGCCCCATTCGCACCACCCGGAAGCCCGCCGCCTTCATGAGCGCGATATCATGCTTCCAGGTTTCCGGATTTGAATCATGGGGATGATAGTTCGTCCCAACGTAGAGGTCCTGGGCGGAGACGATGGAGGTGAGGGACAGACCCGCGACGAAAACGGCCGCGTGCAGCAGATGGGCTAGTCGCATAGAAATGGGGTTAGGGAGTGAGGGAAGCTGGGGCGAGTATTCGCTTTCCGAAGCGAAGGGCAAGGGCATGCCGCCTATTCGCGGATTGGCATAGGGGCCGCAATGATGCTGGTGGGTGTTGAGTCCTGGACCTGGGCGATTCGGCTGCCTCTACAAGGGCGACTAGACCGAAATTCCCGAATTGGTCCGTTAACTCCGCAAACTTCTCGTGACTTGGCCTAACGCCTTCCCGTCAGAATGATCTTCAGGTTCCTGACACTGAAGGTGAGGAGTCGATGATCGCCACTCCCCGGACAAACCGCGGGCCTGTCGCTTCGAAACCAGAGTACGGTGTCGCCGGGCTGAAGAATGATTCCGGATATGAATGCTTCGTTGTCATGGGCAGGCATCAGAAGGCTGTGCCAAATGACATTCCCTTTGAGAGAAACGATGGCGCCACGCTCGTCCCCTGTGGCCAGGCCGAAGCTCACGTCCGCAACAATTGGGAACGTCTGGGGATTGTGAATGGCTATTGAGCTATCCCCCGTGCTCCAACGCCACGAGTCCCAAGCCTTCCTTCCAGGAATCTTCTCCTTCTCTGGCAAGGACCAGTTGCGTGCGCCATAGAAAGCAGCCACATCGAACGAGTCCGTCGGATTGAACCGAAGTGCGCTTGGACCCTCCACGACGAAGCAATTGGTGAGCCTGTCAGGCGGACGCAGGCTCAGAAGGTCGGCCGATCCGACTACCCCAAGGTTGCCCACGAGAAGCAGGATGGGCCACAATCGTCCGCGGGGCACCAGGATATTGAATGCGAGCGTCATCGGCAGGAGTACCCGGGCCGCCGCAGAGGGATAATTCTCCCATATGGCATCGCCGAGGAAGACCAGGAGCACGGCGTAACTGGCGCCCAGGCGCCACCACGGGTCTCTCCACCGGATCCGAAGAGCAAAAAAGAGAAACTGGGAGAGAAGCCCGACGAGCACCAGAAAGTCTAACTTGGTGTCGGAGGCGAACGGGTAGCCTTCGGCAACGAGGCTCGAAAACGTGTCGATGAGCTTGTCGTACAGGCCAATGAATGGTCCGGAAAAATTGTGCGACCCCAAGTTGTCCCCGCGCACGAGGAACATTCGCAGATAGAGTATCCAGAGGGTGACGGGTAGTAGTATCAGCGCAATGCGCGCGAGCCAAACGATGCATTTCCGTGAATTGAGTGAATCCGGAGGCTTGAGCGCCGATCCGCAGAGGACGTTGCTTTCCTTTCCCATTCCGGAAATCCCCATTACCAAGGCGCCCGACCAAGGACGTCCCGATTCGATTAGCGCCATTCCGATCGAGACCATGAGCAGGCTCGGACCATCGAGGAGTGCGGACTTCACGCTGAAAATGAGGCCGAACGAAAAGAGAATTGCTGCCCATCTGAGGCAATTGCCCCAGGATACGGGCGGAAGCCAACGCATGAGTAGGGCTGCAAGGATGAACCAGCATGCGACATTCTGGAGCGCATAGACGTTCAGCACGCGTATCGGATCGCCGCCGCCAATCAGCCAGGCCGTCCAGGTGAACAGTATCCTGCGGGCCCGATAAGGGAGTACGTCGACTGCGGCGTTCAAAGCCGGATCTGCGAGGTTGGGATGTACCGCGATCTGCGCGTACCACTGAGCGTCATAGCCGAAGGAATTCGGCAACTCGAAGTGGTTTACCGCCTTCACCTCCGGAAGGAACTTGGCGTGATTGAGCGCGCCGAAATCGATGAGGAAAGTATACCCCTTGCCGGGGACGTAGTAGAGCGTGACAATCCAGGCGAATAGCCCGGCAATGGCGCCGCACGCCAGCCACCGAAACGCATTTGCTACACCGCGGAAAGACGAGTTGGGTCCGGCCACAAAGGGACGACAAACCATTCCCTCTGTGGACCGGAGGCAAGATATGAATTCCCCGTCGGGGACTATCTTAGGTCCGTGCAGAACGGCTCGACTTTGGCAGACACTGGCGAAAAGGGTGCTTTTGCGCAGATTGCGATATGGTCCCCATCTCAATCCTTGATCTGGCGCCGATTGTCCAGGGAGGCACGGCCGGCCAGGCTCTAAGCCGGGCGCTCGATCTGGCCCAGCACGCCGAGCAATGGGGATACCGCCGCTATTGGCTGGCCGAGCACCACAACATGCCCGGCATAGCCAGCGCTGCGACGGCTGTTGCCATCGCCCATGTCGCAGAGGGCACCTCGACAATACGCGTGGGATCGGGAGGGGTGATGCTGCCCAACCATTCGCCGTTGGTTATCGCCGAGCAGTTCGGGACCTTGGAGGCGCTGTTTCCTGGTCGTATAGACCTGGGCCTGGGACGCGCCCCGGGGACCGACCAGCTCACCGCGCGGGCACTGCGCCGCGGCCAGACCGATTCGGCCGATACGTTTCCGCAGGATGTCATGGAACTGCAGGCCTATTTCCGTCCGGCGAAGCCGGGGCAGGCCGTCCAGGCCGTGCCTGGAGCGGGTCTCTCCGTGCCGATCTGGCTTTTGGGATCGAGCCTGTTCAGCGCCCAACTTGCGGCCGCACTTGGGTTGCCCTTTGCCTTCGCATCTCATTTTGCGCCGGACCTCCTCCATGACGCGCTGGAGCTCTATCGAAGCCAGTTTCGGGCGTCTGAGTCGCTGAAGCGTCCCTATGCGATGGCCGCAGCCGCGGTCTATGCTGCCAAGACCGATGCGGAGGCCCGCCGGCTCTTCACGTCGCTTCAGCAGAGCTTTGTCAACCTGCGCAAAGGAAAGCCGGGGCCGTTGCCGCCACCGGTGGACTCGATGGGCGGTCTGTGGACAAAGGTGGAGCAGGAGGGCGTCGAGCACGCATTTGGCGAGGCGATCGTTGGTTCGCCTGAGACGGTGAAAAGGGGGATGGAGGCGTTCATAGAGCGGACTCAGGTTGACGAGATGATAGTCACGGCAGCCATCTTCGACCACGGAGCGCGCCTGCATTCGTTTGAGCTCATTGCCGGGGTAGCGATCGGTCCGGGTTCTCACGCTAACAAATAGGTGTGGACCGTAAGAGCCGATTTCATAGGCAAGCGTGCACTGGGCAGATATCGCACAATATACATTATGTTAAGTATTCGTTTTCAGAGGAGAAAACCCCTCGGAGAGCCTCAATTCCAGTCCCCCATCCAGGTTTGATGGGGGCGCCCAATGCCCGCAGGTCTTCCTATGGCCGCGCGATTACCGGGGCCGGCGCCGGGGCGCTCCCCCGGGACCGAAGCAGGAAGCCGTCCGTAAAGACGAATACCCCCATGGCCAGGAGCATGAAGAACGCGCCGACCCAGAAGAACGGGCTGTGGTGGATGCGTTTCCACAGGGGCCGCTGAGGCTTGCTGCCGTCGAGGTGCGGGCCGGCGTGTTGTTTCTGGAGTCGTTCGGTATTGTTCATGGGGTTGGCCTCCCCTTCGGGGAGTTGCCATAGACAGACACCCGACCGGGGTCAAAGTCGCCGCCTCATTCCGTATTCGGAGATACTTGCGGAGTTTGGCCCACGGCCAAACGGGCCTATTCGGGTTAATCCCCATACCGTCCTTTCCAGTTTCGCGCTACCCTTTGGCACTAAGAAGCGGAAAAACAGAATTCAGCGAAAGACAACAATGCCACTCGTCACCGTAGTCCTCACGTTAATCGTCGTCGGAGTGCTCCTCTGGCTCATCAACACCTACATCCCGATGCAGTCGACGATCAAGTCGATCATCAACATCGTCGTGGTGGTGGCCGTCATCCTCTGGCTCCTTTACGGGTTCGGGATCATCAACCATTCCGGTGACATAAAGATGCCGGTGGTAAAGTAGCGCCGCCTTCTGCGGCGCTGGAACCCCCTATCGCGGCTACGCCAAGATGGGGGTCATCTCGTCCACGTTGAGGGCGAAGAATCCCCTGCCTGCCTTGTTGGCGATCCTCTGCACGACCTGCAGCCGCGGCGAATCCGAGGGGTCCGGGCGACCGGAGCTGCTAAAGAGCGTCGCCACTGTGGATATGGCGCTGCTTTGCGCCTGCAGGCACTCTTCCAGCCAGCTTTCGACAAATTCGGGGAGAAGCGTCCGGCCGCTGCTTGTGGCGATAAGTATCAGGTCCGCCTGGATCGCGACGGCCGTTGCAGAATCGCGATACCTTGAGTCCTCCAGCTTCAGGAAGCAGACGGGAGTCACGAGGAATTTTGGCTGACCCGGGTCCGGCAGGAGAAGCACCGGCAGGCTCTCTGCGGCCCAAAGTACGGTTGAGAGGTCCTCGTAAATCAGTGCGAGGTTGATTCCCGTATGAGGGCCTTCATCGGTGTGGCCGATACTCATGCAGTGTGAAGGGGATGTTTTCATGGCAACTTCTGCTCCCGTTGAGCGATGTAGTGTGGAAGTGAACATGGATAACTTGGGGTCGAGGCGCACACACCCCACCCGTATGAAGGCGTTGCCGCGGATTGTACCCCCCCGGTTTGCCAATCCCCCCCGATGTCGGCAAGGAACCCAGTATGGGGTGTTTCCCTACCTCGTGTTTCCCGCGGCAACCTCTGCACGGCATTTGCCAAGAAATGCGGAGCCCTCTAGGTCCATTGGGGATAGGCTCCGGACGGTTAATGTAGCTACCCCAATAAGCAGGAAGGTCACGAAAGGATCGTTTATGACGTCACAAGTAGTCGGTCTGCGCGTCGCCAGCATTCTGTTTGCGCTGGCTTGTTTGGCCCATGTGCTGCGTCTGTGGACAAAATGGGAGGTCACGATCGGCAGCCACCACATCGGCTCCATCCCGAGCATGTTTGCCGTGATTGTCTTGGCCCTGCTGTCGGTTTGGCTGTGGAGCCTCTCGCTCCCCAACGCGCCCGCTGAGGCGCCCAAGACCTAGTCGACGGCGACGAAACCGGACAGGATCGCAAGGCACCTGCCGCTTGTCCATCAGGCTGCGGCGGGCACTGGAGGACTTGCGCCCGGCGGGCACCTTTCTTTTGACGAGTGCTGCCGTTTGACCCAGCGTTAGCGTTCACCCCCGTGCAGCGGAGCATCCGCTCCCCCGTGCGGGCCATCACCCCGCCAGCGCCCCTTCCCATGTCCCATCGCAGCCCCCGCATTAGGCATATCGGATTCCTGACCGTACTGACCGGTCTTATCGCGGGCGCCGCGATCTCGCCCGGCGCTGAGCCGGCGTCGGGACAGCCCATTCCCGCCCCGGTCGAGCTGCGCTCCGGCTGGCAGCTGCAGGACGCGGCGAAGGTTCCTGAGAACGGAGCCGCCCTCTCCATGGCGTCCTTCGAGCCAAGCCATTGGCTAAAGGCCACGGTTCCCGGCACGGTCCTTACCTCCCTCGTGGACGACGGGGTCTACCCGGAGCCGCTCTATGGGGAGAACAACCGGCCGGACAAGATCCCCGAAAGCCTGTGCCGCACCTCGTATTGGTATCAGGCCAGGGTCGACGTGCCGGCGGCCTATGCCGGCCGCGAGATATGGCTCAATTTCGAGGGGATAAACTACCTAGCGGAGGTCTGGGTCAACGGCAGGCAGGCGGGTGAGATACGGGGCGCCTTTGCGCGAGGGACCTTCAACGTCACGCCGTACGTCGAGGCAGGCCACGCTGCGGCCGTCGCGGTGCACATCCTCCCCCAGCCCCATCCCGGGTACACCCATGAGAAGACGGTCTATTCCGGAACGGGGGGCAACGGGGGCAACACCGCCATCGATGGGCCGACGTTCCTGTGCACGATCGGATGGGATTGGATACCGGGCATCCGCGACCGCGACACCGGAATCTGGCAGAAGGTGACCCTGTCGGCGTCGGGGCCGGTCGTGATCGAGGATCCGTATGTCGTCTCCGACCTGCCGCTTCCGCGCACGGACGTCGCCGATCTGACGCTTGAGGCGACCCTGCGAAACGTGACGCAGGAGCCGCAGACGGGCTACTTGGTAGGCGACGGCGAGCAAGCCGCCTTCAGGGTGCCCGTGAGCTTGAAGCCCGGCGAGGCCCGCCTCGTGCGGCTCGCCCCGGACACGGTGCCCCAGCTCCACGTCTCCCATCCCCCCCTGTGGTGGCCCAATGGCTACGGTCCCCAGAACCTCTGCCGCCTCCGGCTCGGGTTTGAGACCGCGTCGGGCCCCTCGGATGCGGCGGTCGTCACGTTTGGCATTCGCAAGATCACCTACCATGTCGCCGGCAGCGAGAACCTCACGCTCTCCGTCAACGGCGTGCCCGTCATGGCCAAGGGCGGGGACTGGGGGATGGACGAGGCGATGAAGCGGATCCCCAGGGAACGCCTGGAGGCGCAGATCCGCATGCACCAGATCGCCAACTACACGATGATCCGCAACTGGGTCGGCCAGAGCACGGGCAGGGACTTCTACGAGCTCTGCGACAAGTACGGCATCCTCCTCTGGGATGAGTTCTTCCAGCCCAACCCCTTCGACGGCCCGGACCCGGACAACAACCCGCTCTACATGGAGAACGTGCGCGAGAAGATCCTCAGGTTCCGCCAGCACCCCTCGATCGCGCTCTGGTGCGGGCGAAACGAGGGTTTCCCGCCGCCGGTGATCGACAAGGCCATCCAGCAGCAGATGGACGAGCTCGATCCAAGCCGTCTCTACCAGCCGAGTTCCACGTCGGGCCGGGGGGTCAACTCCGGGGGGCCCTACCATTACCGCGCGCCGCGCGCCTACTACGTCTTCGACGAGGCGTTCAAGACGGAGGTCGGAAGCGTCTCGGTCCCGACGCTGGAGGCGATCCATGCGATGATGCCCGCGGCCGACTGGGAGAGCGTCAACGACGACTGGGCGGAGCACGACCTGTGCTACGGAGCCCAGGACGGAATGAGGTACCCGGGCGTCCTTGCGCTTCGCTTCGGGCCCCTGGTCAACCTGGCGGACTTCACGCGCAAGGCCCAGCTGGCCAACTTCGAGGCATTTAGGGCGATGTACGAGGGCCGCAATGCCAAGCTCTTCCATCCCAGCACCGGGGTCATAACGTGGATGAGCAATCCAGCGCAGCCGAGCTTCGTCTGGCAGCTCTACAGCTACGACCTTGAGCCGAACTCCTCGCTCTTTGCGACGCGGCTGGCGTGCGAGCCGGTCCACATCCAGATGAATGAGGACAACTGGCACGTGATGGTGATCAATAACCTCCCGAGCCCCGTCAAGGACGCCCGCGCGACGGTCTCCGTCGTGAACCTGGACGGGACGCTCTTCTCCAGGAGCGAGATTCCCGTCGACGCTCCCCCGAGCCTGGCGACCGACATCGGTGTCGTCGGACGCGGGCCGGGACTCTCGCCCGTCCACTTCGTCAAGCTCGAGCTGCGCGACTCGGCGGGGCGCCTCGTGTCGGGGAACTTCTACTGGCGGTCGCCCTCCGCCAGCCCCGACGATTTCCAGGACCTCAATCTCCTGAAGCGCGTGACACTCGGCGCCAGCGTCGTCCGCGGGGACTCGGGCGGCACCTGCCGGCTTGAGGTCACCCTGACCAACCCGAGCAAGGACGTCGCCCTGATGGCGCATGTCCAGCTGCGCCGGCAGCGCTCCGGCGAGCGCGTCCTTCCGGCCTACTACACGGCCAACTATGTGTCGCTCGTGCCGGGAGAGTCTAGGGTCATCGAAGTCGAGGCCGACGCGGCGGCCCTGGGCGGGGACACCCCCCTTCTTGCCGTAGACGGCTGGAACACGACGGTCGACGCGCGGGCGTTCCCGCAGAATGGCGGCGCGGCGGTCGGCCCGAACACCGAGGCGATGGTCGACCCGGCGGCGCCGCACACGTTCAGCTACCGGCACGCCCCGGCCAAGGCGAGCGGCGGCGACTAAGACCCTGGCACCGGCTCAGGCTCCCATCAGGACCGCCCAGCCGACGAGGCCCGCAAGGGAAGCCAGGGCGATCGGGGCGCCGCGTCGGGTGAAATCCCAGAAGGAGACCACAATCCCCAGGCGGCGCGCCTGCTGGACGACGATGATGTTGGCCACGCTCGCCGTTAGGATTGCGCTTCCCGCGAAGCTGTTGGCCATGGCGAGCACATACGCGGCCGTCGCGTGGGTCATCGGCACGATCTTCACTAGGAGGACGACCGCCGGGGCATTGTTGATCAGGATGGAGAGGCCGGTCGTCAGGAGCGTCTCGTTGAGCGGCGTCGCGGGGTTGAAGCCGATTCCCTGCATCCACTGGACGAGGGCCTCCCCGTAGCCGGTCGCCTGAAACGTCCCCCCGACGACGAAGAGCGAGCTGAAGAGGACGAGGATCTGCCAGTCGACGACGGCGAGGAGGTCCTCGGAGCGGAACTTGGTGCTCAGAAGGTGGATGCTCGCCGCCACGAGCACCGTGATTTCCCTCGGGATCCGCGTGAAGAGGAGCGCGATGACGAGCGCGAGCACCACAAGCCCCTTGGTCATGTGGTAGCGGTCCAGGGAGCACGGGAGCTCCGGCGGCTCCACGTCCCTTAGGCGCGGCGGGGCGGGTCGGTTGAGATTGCCCATACGTGTGAGGGCAAACGTGCACGCGAGCCCGAAGGCGACCGGTACGAAGCACCAGGCCAGGTAGCGTGCAAACCCGAGGCCGGCCACTGTGGCGATCATCATGTTCTGGGGGTTGCCGATCAGCGTGGCCGCGGAGCCTATGTTGCTGGAGGCGGCCAGAGCGACCAGGAACGGGACGGGGTCCAGGCCCCTCTTCAGGAGGGCCGACGCGACCACGGGGGTCAGCACATAGCACACGACATCGTGGTTGAGGAAGGACGAGAGGGCCGCCGAGACCGCAATTAGGAGAAGGAGGAACCGCGGAGGCCCGCCCGCCCAGCCCGAGATGCCGGCCGCCATCCAGTCGTAGAATCCCGACAGGCGCAGCTGCGCCGATATCACGAAGAACCCGAAGAGGAGCAGCAGGGTCGGCCAGCTCACGACCGAGGCCAGCTCCATGGGGGTGCACCCTGACACGATCATCATCCCGATGGCGCCCATGAGCGCGATCGCAGTCCTGTTGACCCTAAGGCCCGGGATCCGGCCGACCGCGAGGCCGACGTAGGTGAGCACGAAGATCGCGAGGACGGCGGGCCTGTGGTCGATCGGGACGTTCATTGTGCGGGGTTTCGGGCGGGATCGCCCTTGCTACTGCGGACGGTCGGACATAGGGTGGCGCAATGGGTACCGCGACAAAAATCCTCATCGGTTTCATCGCCCTGGTCGTGATCGCCGGCCTCCTGGTGATGTCCAGCTACAACGGCCTGGTAGGCTTGCAGCAGGCCACGGACGCCCAATGGGCGCAGGTCCAGAACGTCTACCAGCGCCGCGCCGACCTCGTGCCCAACCTGGTGAGCACCGTGTCGGGAGCGGCCAATTTCGAGAAGTCCACCCTCCTTGCGGTGACCGAGGCCCGCGCCTCGGTCGGGCGGGTCCAGCTCCCGGCGGGCGCCGCCCCGACGGACCCCGCGCAGCTGGCCGCCTTCCAGCAGGCCCAGGGGCAGCTTGGCAGCGCGCTCTCGCGGCTCCTGGTCGTCTCGGAGCAGTACCCCGACCTGAAGGCCACGGCGAACTTCCGCGACCTGCAGGCGCAGCTTGAGGGAACGGAGAACCGGATCGCCGTCGAGCGCGGCCGTTTCAACGAGGTCGTGCAGGCCTACGACACGGCCATAAGAAGGTTCCCGACGGTCATCCTGGCCGGGATGTTCGGCTTCACGCAGCGCCCCTATTTCACGGCGACGGCCGGATCGGAGACCCCTCCGAAGGTTCAGTTCGACTTCAATAGCGCCGCGCCCGCAAAGCCGTGAGACTTCGACCGATCGGGCTCGCGCTCCTTCTGGCAGCGGCGGGCGGCGCGAGGGCCTCCGAAGCCATTCCCCCCGCGCCGGCGGCGCATTTCAACGACTACGCGTCGCTCGTGAGCGCGGGAACGGCCTCCGCGCTCGACGCGAAGCTCGACCAGTTTGAGCGCGCGACCTCGACCCAGATCGTCGTCGCCATCTTCCCGAAGCTGGAGAGCGATTCCTCCATCGAGGACTACACGGTCCGCGTGGCCCAGGCCTGGCACGCCGGAATCAAGGGCAAGGACAACGGCGCCGTGCTCTTCATCTTCGCCCAGTCGCACCAGGTCTACCTCCAGGTGGGATACGGGCTCGAGGGTGCGATACCTGACGCCGTCGCGAAGCGGATCATCGCGGACGAGATGGTCCCCTCGTTCCGCAGGGGCGACTACGACGGCGGGGTCACGGCGGGTGTGGACGCGATCATGGCGGCGTCCCGCGGGGAATACCACGGGAGCGGCCGGACGGTCGCCGACAACAGAAGCCGCGGATTCCCCCCGGTGATGATCTTCGCGTTCGTCCTCTTCATCATCGTGCTCTCGGTGATGCGCCGCCAGGCCTCCATGTACCACAGCGGGGGACGGCGCGGGTTCGGCAGCGTCATCGTGCCCATGATCTTTTCGGGCGGGGGCGGAGGATTCGGGGGCGGCGGAGGCGGCGGGGGTGGATTCTCCGGGGGCGGCGGGAGCTTTGGCGGCGGGGGGGCCGGCGGAAGCTGGTGATGCGACCATGAGACTTCCCTTCTTCATGCCAAAGATAGACCACGACCGGGTCGTCGCAGCCATCCGCGCCGCCGAGGCGAAGACGTCCGGGGAGATCCGGGTGCTCGTCGCGCGGCACAAGGCCTCGGATCCCATCGCGGCAGCGCAGGCCTATTTCCAAAAGATGGGCATGGCGGCCTCCCCCCACCGCAATGGCGTGCTCATCTTCGTGGCTCCCCGATCGAGGAACTTCGCCGTCGTCGGGGACACCGGGGTCCACGAGAAATGCGGCGACCCGTTCTGGACAGGCCTCGCCGAGGCCATGGGCGGCTATTTCTCTCGCGGCAGCTTCACCGAGGGCATCGTGCACGGGATCGATCGCGCAGGCGACCTCCTGGAGAAGACTTTCCCCCGCACCGCGGGCGACGCATCGGCCGGGGCGCCGAGCGTCACGGAAGTCGACTGACCCGGCCCCCCTGCCTAGTGCCCCAGGAGACGGCCTGCCAGCTGGGCCTCAAACCCGTCCCGGTTCTTCCAGCGGATGGCAACCCTCGCCGTGAACGCCCCCGTGGCGGAGCGCCGGGTATAGCCGTCGTCGGTGATATCGAAGCGGATGGTCTCGGTCTCCACCAGGTCCTCCGAGTACGCGAGGTACACGGCGACGCAGTCGAAGAGAGTCGTCGAGCGCAGGGCGAAGAAATCGCAGTTCATCCAGGTCTGCCTCGACGCGAAGGTGCAGTAGCTCTCGATGAGGGCGCGAAGCGTGGGGTCCGCGGTCGAGCTCCAGATCGCATGGTAGCGTTCGCCGGTGAGGCTCACGGAGCCGCAGGTGTCCAGGGGCGTTAGGAGGACGTCCCGCCACGGTGCGGAGAGGACCGCGCGGAGCCCGGGCGGGTCCACCCTGACGTTGGTCTCCGCCGAAGGGGGCCCTTCGCCGTAGCCCACGTCGAAACTCCCGTACATGCCGACCAGCCTGCACTTGGCCGCGATCCCGGGGGCCCTCTTCAGGGCAAGCGCCAGGCTGGGGACCGGGCCGATTGCGACGATCGTGACCGGCTGCTTTGAGGCCTGCACCAGGTCGATCAGCGCTCCGATGCCGTCCTGGTAGACCTTGCCTGGGTACTTGCCTAGATCGTATCCCGCGATCCAGGGTTCGAGAGTCTTTGCATTGTCGCCCTTGGGGCCGTTGTTGTCGCCTATGCCTATCGGGATGTCGGCCCGTCCCGCCGCCTCCAGGAACTTGCCGGCAACATGTGCGCGGTAAACCGTGTCCGCGGGGTCCGTCAGCACCAGCTTCAGGTCGAGCTCCGGCGAACGCAGCGCGAGCGCAAGGGCCCAGGAGTCGTCGATGTCGGTGCCGATGTCCGTGATGAGGACAAGGGGCGCGCGGGGGGCCTCGGTCGCGCGGGCGCGCGCCGGGGCTAGGGCCGCCGCAAGCGCGACGAGCAGGGGTACCAGTCGTAGGAGCTTCATGGTTAGGGGTAGAGGGTATGCCCTCACCCACCCCACCCTGCAATCCCGCTATGGCGTCACGCCCTGCGCCGGCGCAGGCCCGCCGCGGCGACGAGCCCGAGGCCGATCGCAACCAGCGCGTAGGTGGAGGGCTCGGGCACGGGCGTGAAGTTGAGGATGAGCTGGTTGTCGGACCCGTTGACCGTGAGCGACAGGTGGTTCACGGGGATGATGCCGTTCTCGAAGCCCGCGACCCCCAGGGTGAAGTCCGCCGCGTTGAAATTCTGGATCGTTCCCCCCGTGGTGGCGATGACCCACGAGTACGGGGCGTTGACGTTGAAGTTGGCCGCGCTGTTCTGCGTCCCCGTCGAGTCATACGTGAGGAGGTTGATCCCGAATCCGCCCGCGGTGGCGTTGATCGTCAGGTTGCCCGCGATATTGAGCTGGGACACCCCGTCGACCCGGGAGTTGTCCTGGAGCGTCCAGTAGAACGATCCCCCGTTGTTGAAGGCCATGTTGCCCGCGAACGAAAGCTTCCCGGTGACGATCTTGTTGTTGGACGCGGGAAAGCCCGGGGCGACGCCCTGGTTCGTGCCGATCGTCACCGTCCCGGCCAACCCGAGGCCTGAGGGATCGAACGTCCCGTACCCAGCGAGGTTCCCGGAGGTGAAGACTATGGGATTGGTGAAGGTGACCCCCGTGTCCAGGGCCAGGGCGCCCTGCGAGGTCGTGGCCACGGTCACCGGGCCGGTTCCCGCACCCTGGTTGCTGGCGAGGACGAGGAGTCCGTTCTGGGTCACGGTCGTCCCGCCGTTGTAGGTGTTGTTCCCGTAGAGCAGCACGGCCGGGCTATTGCTGGTGGAGTTGTTCGTGACGACGAGGCTGCCGGATCCCGAGATAATCCCGCCGAACCCGTTCCCGCCGTCGCTCGTCACGGGCGTCTGGTCTACCGTGAGCGTTGTCGTGGGCCCAAGCACCAGGTTGCCGATCGCCCCGTGGAGGCTCTCGATGACCGGGGTTGTCGCTCCGGTGAGGTCGATCGTCGCGGAGCTTCCCTGGAGGTTCAGCTCGGCAAGGCCCGATCCGACTGAAATGGAAGTCGTGAGCTTCAGCGTCCCGTTGTAGACCGTGAACTTCCCGCTGTAGGCGGCATTGTTGCCGGAAATCGTTGCCGTGATCGGCGTCGGATTGAAGAGGATGATCTCCGAGGTGCTGTCTCCCGAAATGCCGCCCGAAAGCGTGAAATTGTTCGTCCCGCTCAGGTAGAGCGCGGGGGCGCCCGTCCCCCCGTTGTCCTGGAACACGATCGGGTTGGGCAGGTTGATGCCGCCCGTCGTGGCCTGGATGCCGGCGAGGCCGAGATCGCCGGGGCTGTTGATGAGCGTGACGGGGCCTGAACCAAGGGCCGAGTTGCTGCCCACTCCGACGGTGAGTCCGTCGGAGTTGGTCGCCTCGATCCCGGTGCCCCCGGTATAGCTGTTGGTCCCGTTCAGGTTGACCGTGCCGCTGGAATAGATGCCCCAGAAGGAAGGCGAGCCGAGAAGCACCGAGACGGGCGAGCCGTTGTCGCTGATGGTGCTATTGACCGTGAGGACCCCGCTCTTGACGGCGGTGAGGCGCAGCGTGTTGGCGGCATTGCTGCCGTTGGTGACGGCGGAGGGCGTGAGGGTGCCCGTGAGGACGGCCGCGGTCGAGGTGCCGATGTAAGTGCCGTTATTGAAGAGGGAGAGGTCGACGCCGTTGATCGTGACCGGAGACATTGGGTTTGAGGAATCAAAGCCCACGATTCCCCAGGTGTTGGTCTTGTCGAAGGCGGTTAGGAACGTCGTAGGTGTCATCCCCACCACGTTGTCCGTGTAGCCGATGTAGCTGCCGCCGACGCTTGTGGGGGATCCGGCCGCCTTCAGGGTGGTGCTGCCCGGCATCGAGCCTACGGCGTCAAAGATGAGGAAGCCGTCCGCGGCCGTCGTCGTGCCGATATAGGTGTTCACTGCCTGTAGGTAGACGGTCAGGGGCTGCGAGATGCCGTAGTTGGCAAGGAGCACATTCGTTGCGACACCATTTGCGAGCGGTGTGTCGACGTAGAGCGTGCCCCCTCCTCCGCCGAACTTGAAATTAGTCGAGCTCTGCGGAATGATCGTTCCCGTCAGAATGGCCGATGTCGCCGTGCCAATTTCGACCGGGTTTGATGAATTCGTGAAACTCGAAAGGTCTATCGTCCCACTGTAAGGGACGGTCGAATTCCCGGGAAGGGTGTCCACGCCAAAGCTTCCCGTGGAGGCCCCCAGGTTGGAATGACTCACGAGTGTTGCGAACGAGGTGCCCGAGGGATCGGCCGTCCCGACATAGCTTCCCTTGATCGAGAGGATGGCGCCGCTCGCCGGGATGGAGTTGGCGCCAAAGACGAGGCTTCCCAGGGTGCTCGTCCCCCCGACCGTGGTACCGCCGCTGTACGTGTTCGAGGTCCCGGTGAAGAAAACGCTGCCCGGCCCCTGGACGAGGACGCTCCTGGATCCGCCCGACTCGCTGATGTTTCCCGAGAAGACGATCGGGTTCGCCGTCGTCGGGCCCGGCAGCACGATGCTTCCGTCCCCCGTGGGTGCGGGCAGGAACGTCTGCGCGGACTTGGGACTGAGGACGACGTTGTTGTCGAGAGTCACCGGGCCGCTGAGCGTCAGGGGCCCATTCCAGCTCTTTAGGCCAAGCTCGTTGCTCGATCCCACCAAATTGATGACCAGGGGGTTCGTGATGGTATCATTTCCATGCGCAATCAGGAATCCCCCGTTTGAAAAGGTTACCGTGCCAGTCCCAAAGGGTGAGCTGTTCCAAAACGCCACGGAGACGAAATCGCTTCCCGTGCCGACCAGCGTGTTGCCCACATAGGTGTTTCCGGCGCCGGTGTTGGAGAAAACGAACGTCCCGTTGCCCGCCGGCCCGCCAAAAAGCGTAAGGTCCCCGGTCCCGGTGACCTGGCCGCGGATGGTGATGCGGCTCTCGCCTGCATCCATCGCCATCGAGCCCGTGATCCCGAGGTTGATAGTCGACGCAAAATCCAGGGATCCCGGGACCTCATCGGCAAACGCGATGCCGGTCGCCAGGTTGAGTGTTATCGCCGACGAGCTCAGGATCGTGATGTCGTTTCCGTTGAAAAGTCCGATGGCGTTTATGTTGTCGAGCGAGGTCGACAGCGTGATTTGAGGGTAAAGGCTGTCGCCGAAGAACAGGTCGGCCGTGCCGTCATTGGGCGGGGTCACCTGCCCCTGCCATCCCGTCGGCATTTCGCCGGTCCAGATGTAGGTCTGGGCGAACGCGGGCGCCGCCAGGACCGTGAGTAGCGCAAGATAGGTAAAGCGCCGGAAGCTCATGGGTCGGGATATAACTGCAGTCTCTTTGCAGATACAAGCCTACACTCCCACCCCTCCGCAGTTCGTTTCGGAGTCGTGCCCGGTGTCGCACACCCGCGGCGGCCTGCTCGCCCAAACGCGGGCTAAGTCGCTTGCCTGGAAAGGAATCCGGTGAGTCGCTCCCGGATGGTTTGCGTCCATTCCTCGGCGGTCACGCTGTACATTACGGTGTCCCTGAGCGTGCCGTCCTTGCGAGCGGCCTGGCGGCGGATCACCCCGTCTTTCCTCGCCCCGAGCCGCTCGATCGCCGCCTGCGAGCGCAGGTTCTCATTGTCCGTGCGCCAGCCGACGACGGTGCATCCCAAAGTGTCGAAGGCATGCTCCAACAGGCGCAGTTTGCAGGCCGTGTTCACAAACGTCCGCTGCCAGCTTGCCGAGTACCAGGTGTAGCCGATCTCGACGCGCCGGGCCGCGGGGATGATGTCGTGGTAGCTCGTCGAGCCGATGATCCGCCCGCCCGCCTGTTCCCGCACGACCCAGGGCACCCGAACGCCCTTGGCGCAGTCGGCCAGGGCCGACTCGATGTACGCGACGGTCTTCTCAGGCTCCGGGACGGACGTGAAATGCAATTTCCAGAGTTCGCCGTCGGCCGCGGCGGCGCGGAGCGCCCCCTCATGCTCACGCGTGAGCGGCTCAAGGCGCACACCCCGGCCCACCAGCACGACCGATGGGTCAACCTGAAACGCTGCCCCGGCCATCAGGACGAGGGAAACGGCGTCACCCTGCGGACCAGCTGCAGGGGTATTCCCCAGGGGTCGCGCACCATGATGAGGAATGAGCCGTCGGGGAGCGTCTCCTCGTAGGCGGGGGTTGCCCCGGCGGCGACCAACTTGGCCCGGACCGCTGCCGGATCCTGCGCCACGAAGGCCACGTGGAAGCAAAGCGGGTGCGCCGCCTTGTAGTCCGGATAGGGGGCGGCCGGGTTGCTGTAGACCTCGAAGATGACCCGGCCGGTCTCGTCCGCTAGGAAGGACGTGAAGGGCGCGTCGCTGCGCGTGCGCGCGACCCGCAGGCCGAGGTGGGTCACATACCATGCAGCCGTTGCCTTGGCATCGGGAACATTGAGGGCGAAGTGCTCGAATTTCATAGGGGGCTTGTTAGGAAGGAGGTGATGGCCGTCCGGGCCGCGGGGCCCGCGTCATCGAGCACGTAGTGGCCGACTCGCTCGAGCCGGTCAACACGCGCGTCGGGAAAAATCTCACGCCAGCGGGAAAGAAACGTGTCGTCGAAGCAAAAATCGCGCGCGCCCCAGACGATCAGCTTCTTGTTGCCGGCGAGCGTGGGCAGCGCCTGGTGAATCCCCTCCAGGACGGGCCGGCTTGGGTGGTCGTCCTCCAGCGGGATGTCCCTGATGAAGCGGTGGACCGCGATCCGGTTCGCCCAGCTGTCATAGGGGAAGAGGTAACCCCGGCGCTCGTCCCAGCTGAGCCTGCGGGACGCCATCGCCATCCAGGTCGCCGGCTCCGCGAACCCGTTGAGGCCCCGGACGATGAACTCCCCGACAAGCGGCGCCCTGCAGAGCGCGATCCGCGCGGGTATCCGGTTCGAGGGGAAGGCAGCGGTGTTGAGGATCACGATCCGCCCAATCCTCTCGGGTTGTCGGGTCGCCAAGCCGAAGCCTATCGCCCCTCCCCAGTCATGGACGACCAGGTGGATCTTCCTAAGCCCTAGGCTGTCGACCAGCGAAGCCACGTCGGCGATGCGGGTCGCCAGGGTGTAGTCGTGGTGGCCCGGCTTGGCGGACAGGCCCATGCCGATGTGGTCCGGGGCGATGCAGCGCATCGTCGGCGAGAGCTCCCGCACGAGGTCCCTGTAGTAGAAGGACCACGTCGGGTTGCCGTGGAGCATGAGGACCGCCTCGTCTCCCCCGGGCCCCTCGTCAAGGTAACTCATCTGGGGCCCCCTCGGCGTCTGAAACAGCCTTGGCGAGAACGGATAGAGCCGCGCCAGCCAGTCGGGGAGGCCTGGAGGAGTGCTCACCATTCGAGGGCCAGCATGAGGCAGTTGAGCCCGCTCCCTATCCCCATGAGGGCGACCTTGTCCCCGTCGCGGATGGCGCCGGCGTCGACCGCGGCCGAAAGGGTCGCCGGCAGGGAGACCGAACCCATGTTGCCCAAGGTCTCGAAGGTCGAGAAGTCCTTCGCGACGTCGAGCCCCAGGGTCTCGAAGAGCCGCCGCCGGTGGGCGCTTCCGACCTGGTGGCAGATTGCGCGGTCCACCGAGTCGCGGTTCCACCCGGTCGCGGCCGTGAACTCATCCCAGGTCTCCCTGGCGAGGGCGACCCCGGCCTCGAGCATCCGCTCCGAGTCCGTCTGCATCGCGAGCCCGCCGGCCGCCGCCGTGTTTCCCTGGCAGAGTTCGCTGTGCTCGGTCGCGTTGCGGCACACCCCGCCGAGGATCCGGCGCCTTCTCCCCTTCACCAGGTCGCTGTGGCAGATGACGGCGGCGACGGCGCCGCAGCCTATCGTCAGGTTTGCGAAATAGGGCTTTATGGAGTTCCGGTCGAAGGATCCCCCGAGGAGGGTCCTCACGGTCTCCTCGACGAGGGGCCGGCCGTTCTCGCCGGCCGCGATGAGCGCGCAGCGGATCTGGCCGCTGTCGATCATCCCGGCCGCGACGACGATCGAATTGAGGAACCCCAGGCACGCGTTCGAGACGTCGAAGATCTGCGCCGAACGCGGCAGGCCGATCTTGTGGTGGGCGAAGGACGCGGTGGCGGGCTCAAGCATGTCGCGGGACACGGCCGCATGGATGAAGAGCCCGATCTCCTCGCGCCGTACCCCCGAAACCCCGAGGACCGCCCGGCCGGCGGCGGCGCTCGCCTCAGAGGGCATCGTGCCGTCGGGCCACACGCGCCGCTCGCGGATCCCGGTCATAAGCTCCAGGCGCCCGAACGGGAGCCGCAGGCGCTCGTAGAGCGGCCGCAGCTGTTCCTCGATCTGCGCCGAGGTCCACACCTCCCCCGGAAGGGCGACGGCTATAGACTCAAGGCAGACGTTGTTGAAGCGCATCCCGGGGGGTTTGCTCGCTCAGCGCTCGGGCCTCATGGCCAGGCGGATCACATCCTTGTCGAACATGTTCGATCCGAGGCCCGCGTCGACGACGAGCGTGGCGCCGTTGATCCCGCTGCTGCGCCCGCTAAGGAGGAAGAGGGCCGTGTTGGCCACCTCCTGGGTCTCGAGGTTGCGCTTCCTAAACGTGAGCTTTTCCGCGAAGAGGTAGCTCTCGAGGTAGCCCGGGATGCCCGCCGAGGCGCTCGTCTTGAGTGGGCCGGAGCCGACCACGTTGAACCGCACCTCGGACGTCGCGCTGAACGACTTCGCGAGGAAGCGCGCCGAGGACTCGAGCGCCGCCTTGATCGGGCCCATGTAGCCGTAGTTGTCCGGCGTCACGAGCAGGGAGGAGATCCCGATCGTCACGACCGAGGCGTCCCGCGCGAGCTGCGGGGCGAACGCTCGCGCCACCTCGACCAGCGAGAACGCCGAGACCGCGGCCGCCTGGAGGAAATCCCTCCTCTTGGTCCCGTGGAAGGGCTGCAGGCCCTCGGAGTAGTTGGCGAAGGCGATCGAGTGGACGATCCCGGCGAGCGGGCCCTTGGCAGAGGAGCGGACCTCCTCGGCGAGGCGCTCCACCGCCCCCTCCCTCTCGACGTCGCACACATGGACGGGGCGCGCCCCGAGGAGCGAATCGAGCGACTTGCGGCGCTCGTCCGAGCGCACGCTGTAGATGACACGGGCGCCCTCCTCCTCGAGCGAGCGGCCGACCGCCCAGGCGACGCTGCGCTTGTTGGCGACGCCGAACACGAGGAACACCTTCCCCTCGAGGCCGAGGAAGCTCATGGCGCACCCCCCGGGGTCTTCCACGCCACCGAGAACTCGACGTTGAGGATCCGCGTGTCCCCGCGCTTCATGACGCCCGTCATGATGTAGAACCCGCCGAGGACCTCTTTCTTCTTCACCTCGATCGTCACGGTGTCGCCGGGAAGGACGGGGCTGCGGAAGCGCACGTCGGAGATCTTCACGAGGAGCGGCACGCCCCCCTGCGCCGCCGCCCCGGAGAGGTTCTTGGAGAGGTAAAGGGCGCCCGCCTGGAACACCGCCTCGCACAGCAGCACGCCCGGGGTGATCGGTGCCCCGGGGTAGTGCCCCGAGTAGAAGTCCTCCTCGGCCCGCCACGTGCGACGGGCGACGAGCCCGTCCGGCGTCTCCGAGACGATCTCGTCGACGAAGAGAAACGGGGGGCGGTGCGGGATCCGCGCCAGGACCTCGGGTGAGGCCGCGCTCATGCCGCCCTCCCCTGCCGCTGGGCGCAGACGTAGCGGTCCACCTTGTTGGCGGTGATGACGCCGTAGTTGATGGTGCCGAGCCAGCCCGACATGATGATTCCGACCGACCCGGCGTGGTAGAGCCCGGGCAGCTGCTCGGAAAGGTCCATCGAGACCTTCAGGCCCTCGAACTTCGTGCCGAAGGAAGTGCCTGCAAAGTGGGTCGTGTAGCGCTCGATGGTGCGGGGCGTCGCGGCCTCCTTCCAGTCGATCTTCGACCTGACCCCCGGCACGAAACGCTCGAGGGCGACGATCGACTCCTCAATGAGGCGGGCCTTCTCGACCTCGTACTCGGCGTCAGAGAGGCGCCTCCAGTCCGAGTAGAGGCCGTTGATGGAGGCGACGACCGTGTACCGCTCGGAGCCGGGCCTCGTGTCGGGGTAGTACACCGAGAAGGTCCGGCTCGTCGTGTGCAGGTCCGTGAGCTCCGAGCTGCTGAAGACCTTGCTCGCCGAGGTGAAGACCAGGTCGCCGATGTGCGGGATCGACTCCCCCTTGCGGATGCCGAGGTAGACCTGGCAGGAGCTCGAGTTGATGCGCACCGCCTGCGCCGAGGCGGCGTATTCGGGCGTGAAGTTCTCGGCCCCCGCCAGCCGGAAGATGGTGTTCTTGATGTTCGCGTTCGAGAGGACCGCCTTCGCGCGGATGACCCTCCCCCCGTTCGCCACGATCCCGCAGGCGACCCTTGTGCCCCCGCGGTCCTCGACCAGGATCCGCTCGACAAGGACCTTCTTTCGCAGCTCGACCCC
This sequence comes from uncultured Opitutaceae bacterium, assembly GCA_964414785.1. Lineage (GTDB taxonomy): Bacteria > Verrucomicrobiota > Verrucomicrobiia > Opitutales > Opitutaceae > Palsa-1447. The sequence continues at coordinate 6,469 of CAYPXZ010000038.1, read as the reverse complement.
GTTCTTCTTGAGCTCGTCCGTCATCTTCCCGATCAGCAGGTCGGAGCCCCCCCTGAAGGTGTAGACGCCAGAGCCCATGAAGTTGGAGAAGACGATCCCGTAGGTGATGGCCGGGTCGTCGAGCGTCGAGCCGTTTGCGTAGGCGATCGGCTCCATGAGGAGCCGCTTCACGTCGTCTCGCCCGGGGAAGAACCGCTCCAGCATCTCGCCCGTCGTCTCGGGGTTGTTGTCGTAAAAGTTCATCCCGCGCAGGTGCTCGTAGAACCGCTCCACGTGGGCCGCCCCCAGGCCGAACTGCTCCACGAGGACCCTCGTGTAGTCCTCCCGGGTGAAGGTCGTCCAGACGTCCATCTCGGGGTTCACGAAGCGGATGTCCTTGAGCTGGACGATCGAGTCGGCGATCTCCCGGGTCCAGTACTTGCGGCAGGACTTGATCATGCCGACCGGGAACCCGTGAAGCGAGATGTCGAAGATATGCCCCCCCTTGCGCGTGAACCAGGTCGCCAGCCCGCCGTACTGGTAGTGGTGCTCAACCAGCAGCACGCGGTGGCCCGCCTTCGCGAGCACGTTTGCGCCCGTGAGGCCGCCCAAGCCGCTCCCTATGACGATCACGTCATACTCGTCGGCGGCGCCTTTGAGCCAGTCATAAGCCATGGAGGTGCGATGCTGGATGAGCCCCCGGGTCGTCGGCAACTGGTTTCGCGCCGCGGATCAGGCCGCCTGCGCGGCCCTCAGGACGTGCAGGTTGGCCATCGATATGCCGCTCAGCATCGAGCCGACTATGCCGAGCATCCCCTGGTCGGTGCCGCAGAGGAAGACGTTCGCCAGGCCCGTGCGGCCGTCCGGATGCTTCGCCGGGGAGCCGTAGATCGCGCCCCGGAAATGCCCCGTGTATTTCTCGACGGTCGTGGGCGTGAACATGTCCGTCGCGACCGTCGCCGCCGGGAGGGCGCCGGACTCAAGGCGCGGCAGAAAGCGCATGGCGGAAGCCTGGATCTGTGCGAAATGGCGGGCCTTGTCGGCCCTGTACACCTCCTCGGGAAGCTTGGCCCAGGCCTCGTAGTTCGCCAGGCACGTGACCCGGAACAGGCCCTCGGACAGTCCCCGGCCCTTTCCATAGAGAAAGTTGTTGGGGAAGCAGATGATGCCGCTCCTTAGGTCCACCTGCCCCTTGGGATCCTTGTAGTCGAACCGGTCCGAGTCGTTGAAGAAGACGATCGTGTCGTCGCCCCAGCCGAGCGCCTCGGGCGCGCGGTCCAGGACCGAGATGGTCTCCACGTAGCCGAGCGTCCGCGCGGTTTCCCGGGGCCTGCCCATCAAGGCGTCGGTCTCGGCTGCGCCAATGCAGGAGAGGACGTGGGTCGCCTGGATCTCCTCGCCGGAGTCGAGGACGAGCGCCGCCGCCCTGCCCTCGCGCTCGACGATGCTGCGGACCCCGCACTTCATCCGCCGCTCCCCCCCGGCCTGCCGGTATTTTTCAAGGAGGACCCTCATCATGACCCTCACGCCTTCGAGCGGCCGCGCAAAGCCCTCGAGGTAGAGGGCCCTAAACATGATCGAGAACTGGCCGAGGTCCATGTCTTCCTCGCGGGCGCTTCCGTAGAACATGAGGGGGCACAGCAGCATGTCCTCAAGCAGCGGGTCGGTGAACGATTCCCGGATGAACGCGCGGGCCGACGCGCCGGCCCCAGCTCCCGCGAGGGGGGTGTCGCGGACATAGGCTGCTATCCTTCGGAAACCGTCGGCCTGGCCCGGGAACTGGGCCGACACCTCGGACTCAAGCAGCGCGAAGTCGTTCGAGAAGCGGAGCGCCCGCTCGCCGCCCGGACCGAAGGCGACCCGCGATCCCTTCTGGGGGCAAAGCGCGAACTCGTCCCGGTCGATCCGCAGCTGGCGCAGGATCTTCCCCAGGGGCGTCCCCTTGACGCCCGCCGGGACGTAGTTCGTCACGGCGTGCAGGCCGACGTCGAACTTGCGCCCGCCCAGGCTGTAGAAGCTGTTGAGCCCCCCGGCGGCGTTGTGCCGCTCAAAGATGCAGACCCGCTTCCCGAAGTGCGCCAGCCTTATTCCCGCCGCGAGGCCGGAGAGACCGGCACCGATGATGGCTACGTCGTACTGCGTGCCTGAATTCAACTCTTCGCCGCGAGTGCGTTGAACTTCGGCGTCAGGTATTCCGCGCAGCTGTCCAGGGAGGCCAGGCGAATGTAGTCGGCCTCGGGCACCTCGATTCCATGGCGCTTTCGCAGCTCCATGACGATGTCGAGGAAGTCCATGCTATCGAGCTGGAGCTGGTCGCGCAGGCGCACCTCGGGCTTTACGTTGGAAAGGTCCTCGTCGGGCGCGATGTCTGCAATGATGTCCAGAACCGCCTTTTTGCATTCGTCGTTGGTCATGTGTGGGTCAGCGGAATCAACTTATGCCACGAATCGCTTCACAATCAACGTGGAATTTATCCCCAGCATTCCGAACGAGTTATTGAGGATAGTGTCGACCCGGCTGGCCTTGACGGGGTGGTTAAGGACAAGCCCGGGAAGCGCGCAGAGGGGGTCGAGGTCGTCTACATTGATGGTCGGGTGCACCACCAGGTCGTCGAACGACGGCAGGTTGCCCGCCAGTTCGAGGGCCCCGGCCGCCCCCATGCAGTGGCCTATGAAGCTCTTCGTGTTGTTGATGTGGGTGTCCGGGCACCCCTCCCCGAACACGGCGCGGATGGCCTCGCACTCCTGGATGTCGCCGAGCGGCGTGGCCGTGGCATGCGTGTTGACGATGTGGATCTGGGAGGGCACGAGCCCGGCGTTGGCGATCGACTTGCGCACGCACTCGGCCTGCCGGGTGGGATTGGGCAGGACGTAGTCGCTCGCGTCGCTGTTGACCCCGTAGCCCGCGATCTCCCCATAGATCCTGGCGCCACGGGCGAGCGCGTCCTCCATCCGCTCAAGCGTGTAGAGGCACCCGCCCTCCGAGACGACGATCCCGTTGCGGGCCCGGTCGAACGGCCGGGAGGCCTTGGCCGGGACCTCGTTCGTCGCCAGGGCGCCCTGCGACTTGAAGCCCGCGAATATCCCGAAGGTGTGGATGCTCTCGCTCACCCCGCCGCACACCGCGAGGTCGACCTCGCCGAGCCTGAGCATCTGCGCCGCGTGGATTAGCCCCATGTTGCCCGCGGCGCACGCGGCGCCGATCGTGTAGGCGGGCCCGGTCACCCCGAGGTTGAGCGAGGCCTCGCCGGCGGGGTTGTTCGCGACGGTCCGAGGGTTGTGGTAGTGCGACCAGTACTTCGTGTCGTAGCCGAACTTCGATATGGCGAAGATCTCGTTCTCGGTCTCCACGTTGCCGTGCTCGGTGCAGCCGATGTAGATACCGACCCGGTCCTTGGCGGCGGACTCGAATGCGATCCCGCTGTCCGCGATGGCCTCCCGCGCGCACCAGATGCTGATGCTCCCGGCCCGGGTCCCCACCCTCACCTCCTTCTTCTTCTGGTGCTTCAGGGGGTCGAAATGGCACACGCCGGCGAGGAGCTTGCCCATGTAGCGCACCTCGAGCCACTCGATGCCCGCCACGCCGGCCAGCAGGTTTCGCCGGAATTCCGCCAGGGAATTGCCGTTTGGGGCCGTCAGGCCTATGCCCGTGATGACGATTCGCGGAAGGTTCATGGTCTGCGCAAGGTGGAAATCGCTAGCCAACCACGGCGATAACGCAATAAAACCTTCCCTTCAATGAACGTTCTTGTCGTCGGCGGCGCGGGATATATCGGAAGTCATTGCGTGCGCCAGCTTTCCGCTGCCGGCCACAAGCCGGTTGTCCTGGACAGCCTCGTCTACGGGCACCGCGGCGCGATCGCGCCCTCGGTGCCGCTCCACATCGGGGATCTGGGCGACGAGCGCCTCGTCACCGAGGTCCTCACCAAGGAGCGGATCGACGTCGTCATGCACTTCGCCGCCTTCTGCTACGTCGGCGAATCCGTCACCGATCCCCTGAAGTACTACCTGAACAACTCGGCCGCCACGCTCCACCTGCTCCACGCCATGCTGGGAGCCGGCGTCCGGAAATTCGTGTTCTCCTCGACCTGCGCGACCTTCGGGGTGCCCGACAGGCTCCCGATGGACGAGACCCTCCCCCAGGCGCCCATCAACCCCTACGGCCAGACCAAGCTCGACGTCGAGAACGCGCTCAAGGCGCTCGCCCGGGTGGGCAAGATATCCTTCGCCACCTTCCGGTATTTCAACGCGGCCGGGGCCTCCGAGGACGGCGCGATCGGCGAGGACCACAACCCGGAGACCCACCTGATCCCGCTCGCGATCGATGTCGCCATCGGCAAGCGCCCCCAGCTGGAGCTGTTTGGAACGGACTACCCGACCCCGGACGGCACCTGCCTTCGGGACTACGTGCATGTCGATGATTTGAGCCGAGCCCACATCGCCGTGTTCGACAAGCTGGCCGAGCCCGGGGCGGCCCATTTCTACAACCTGGGGACGGGGAAGCCCTCGTCCAACCGGCAGGTGATCCGCGCGGTCGAGAAGGCGACAGGCAGGATCGTCAAGGTGTCGGAGAGCCCGCGAAGGCCGGGCGACCCCCCGGCTCTCTACGCCGACTCCGCCAAGGCGAAGCGGGATCTCGGCTGGAAGGTCAAGTTCCCGGACATCGACTCAATCGTGGCGACGGCCTGGAACTGGCACCGGACTCACCCGGACGGGTTCGGCGGGCGCTGAAGGAGCTTTCGAAGGGCGGGCTTGGTGACGCCGAGCCTCTTTGAGGCGGCGGTCTCGTCGCCGCCGAGGGCCTTCATGACACGCTGGGCGAGCTCCCGCTCAAGGTGGGCGAGAAGCGGCTGCTCCGAGCCCTCCAGGTGCTCTGCAAGGTAGTCGAGGGCCGAGTCCACGGTGATCGAGAACGGCGAGGCGGACTCCCCCGCGCTTCCGCGGATCTCCGGCGGAAGGTCCTTCACAAGGATGGCGTCGCCCTGGGCCACCACGGCGCTGCGGTAGACGACGTTCTCGAGCTCCCGCACGTTCCCCGGCCAGATGTGGCGCATGAGGACGCTCATCGCCTCCGGGGACACCCGGGACGTCCTCGCCTTGCGCTGCTTGACCAGGTTCTGCACGCAGAAGTCCACGATCTGGGGGATGTCGTCGATGCGCTCCCGAAGCGGGGGCATCTTGATCCTGACGACGTTGAGCCGGTAGTAGAGGTCCTCCCTGAAGGCCTTCTCCTTGACGATCGTCTCGAGGTCCTTGTTGGTCGCGGCGATGATGCGGACGTCGACCTTGATCGTCTCGGTGCCGCCGACCCGCTGGATCTCGCCCTGCTGGAGGACCCGCAGGATCTTCGTCTGGGTGGCGAGGGCCATGTCCCCGATCTCGTCCAGGAAAATCGTGCCGCCGTCGCAGAGCTCGAACTTGCCGATGCGCTGGCCGGTGGCCCCCGTGAACGAGCCCTTCTCGTGGCCGAAGAGCTCGCTCTCTATCAGGTTCTCTGGGATCGCGGCGCAGTTGACGGCGATAAAGGGCTTAAGCGCGCGGTGGCTGTGCTTCCAGATGGAGCGGGCGACCAGCTCCTTGCCGGTGCCGCTCTCGCCCGTGATCATGACGGTGACATCGCTCGCCGTGACCTGCCCGATGATCTTGAAGACCTCCTGCATGACCGGGGACGAGCCCACGATCCCCTCCTTGTAGTCCTCGGTGTTGATGGTCGGCTTGTAGTCGCCCACGGCCCGCAGGTCGGCGTGGGTCTTCAGCGCGTTCTCGGCGAGAGTCAGGACCCGCTGCGGGTCGAAGGGCTTCATCACGTAGTCGAGCGCCCCGAACTTCATGGCCTCGATCGCCGTCTGCGCGGTCCCGAAGGCCGTCATCAGGATGACGAGCTGCTTTGGGTTGGCCGCGCGGATGTGCTGCAGGGCCTCAAGGCCGCTCATGCCGGTCATCCTGATGTCGAGATAGATGAGGTCGGGGAACGGCCCCTTCTTCACCAGGGCGATCCCCTGCTCCCCGCTTGGGGCCTCGGAGACCTGGTAGCCACGGGACGAGAGGACGCGGGAGAGCGAGTACCGGATCTCGGCGTCGTCGTCGATTACGAGGATGGTGGGTGCTTTGGTGTTTGTTTCCAAGGTTCGACTCGCGCTTTAGCGCAATCGGGCTTCATTAGATAGCATGCTTGGCTGGTCAATCAACTTGTTCCGGATCCGCGGGATCAGAATTTCGCTCCACTTCAGCTTCCTGCTGCTGCTCGCCTACGTGTGCAACGAGGGGTGGCTCGCGGATGGCCTGCCCGGGCTCCTGTGGAGCGCCGGGACTTTCCTCGCCTTCTTCACGTGCGTCGTGCTCCACGAACTGGGGCATTCCCTGACCGCAATGCGGTTCGGCGTGCACGTTCGCCGGATCCTCCTGATGCCAATAGGTGGGATGGCGGAATTCGATCAGATCCCGCGGCGCCCAAGCCAGGAGCTCCTGATCACGATCGCAGGTCCCGCCGT
>CAYPXZ010000037.1:0-38123 GCA_964414785.1 uncultured Opitutaceae bacterium | reverse complement strand
AGAGCGCCCAGTTCGCGGTGATGTAGCCGCAGTCCTTGTTGCTGTCCGAGTAGCCGAGCATCACGTTCTGGTGTGCGGGCCGTCTCCCAGGTATGGCGAAAAGGTCCGAAAGGACGTCCGGGGCGCGGTCGAGGTCGTCCAACGTCTCGAATAGGGGTGCTATTGGGAGCGACGACCCCGCGAGCTTCTGGAGAAGCTCGACCTCGAGGACGTCGGAAACCCCGTCGGTCATGCTGATGATGTAGATCCCTAGCGCCTCGGCGCCGACGATCGAGGCCGCCTTGCCCGCCATCATCAGCGGGTCGATCACGTTGCGGGTCGCCGCCGAGTACCCCTCGCTCGACCCGAGCCTTCCCGCCACGGCCACCGCCTCGATCAGGACGTACTGCTTCTCCTCCTCCCCGAGCCCGGGATAGTCGGGGCGCCCGAGGAGCTCGGCGACCGCCGCCTCGTGCAGCGAGGAATGCTGGCGCAGGTCAAGGCGCGCCGTGTGAAGCCCGAACACCTCGAACTGGTTCATCGCGGCCGCCAGGTCGCCTCCCTCGGCCAGCATCCCGCCCCGGCCGGCCTCCAGGCCCGCCTTGATCGTCTCGAATGTCTCGCGCACCGTCGCCCGCGAAAGGCACGAGCCCACAACCGGACCCTCCAAAAGCATCCGGCGCTCGCGCACCTCCTCCCTGGCCTGCCCGAGCCTCTCGTGGAGCACGCCGAGGAGAAGGCGGTATGGCTCGTGCGGATACCGCTTTTCGAGCTCGTCCATGTGCTTGGAAAGGTGCAGGTCCTCCCGAAGCTCGCGCTTGAGCGCCGGCACGACCGTGTCGCGCCGATCGCTTATCGTGAGCGTCTTGCTCAGCTCGCCGGCGGTCGATCTGAGCTTCTCTATGGCCAGCGTCCGGTGCAGGAGCAGCACGTCTGCCGTCGTCGACACCGTCACCTCGGGATTGCCGTCGCGGTCCCCTCCGATCCACGAGCCGAAGGTCAGCCAGCGGCGCGGGGCGCGCACACCCGGAAAATGCCGGGCGAGCGCCTGCGCCATGTCGTGCTGGAGCCTGGGCAGTGTCTCGATGAGCGTCGTGTCGAAGTACCAGAGGCCGGTGCGGGCCTCGTCCCGCACCTCGGGCCGCTCGGTGCGGCTGCGGTCCGTAAGCCACAGCGAGGCGATCTCGCGCTCTATCGTCTCCGCCTCGAGCACCGCGAAGTCCGGCGTCGACTCGGGCTGCGCGCGGGCGCGCAGGATCGCCGCCAGGCGCCTGAGCTTGGCGAGGAGCGTGCGCCGCTTCGTCTCGGTCGGATGCGCGGTGAAGACCAGCTCGATCCCCAGGCGATCGACCAGGCGCTGCATCTCCGGCGCCTGCACCCCGGCGGCCTTCAGCTCCATCACCGCCGCCTCAATCGACTCGCGGATGGGGCGCCCGTCGTCCTGGCCCGTCGTGCGCGCCACCCGCCTGCGCCGCAGCAGGATGATCCGGAAGTTCTCCTCGGCCAGGTTCACGAGCTCAAAGTAGAGGGTGAAGGCCATCGCCTGGTTGAACGCGGCCAGGGGGTCGAGGTCCGCGACGGCCTTTGCGAGCAGGCGCTCGGCATCGGCGTCGTCGGCCCGGCGGGCCTTCGCCAGCCTGCGAAGGAGCTCCACGGTCTCCAGGACCTCCCGGCCCTCGATCTTGGTGATCACCCTGCCCAGGGCCGCGCCCAGGCTCCTGACCTCCGACCGCAGCGGCGCCATGTCGCGGACGGCTTTGGACATGCGTATGGGCTTCTTCTTGGCCATTAAGTTTCGCCACGATGGAGTCCGCGGCTGCGACTAAAAAGCCAAAAGTGCGCCAGAACGGCGATTGTTCGCGGATTTTCGACGCCCGAGAGGCTTGCCTGCCCGTGCCCCGGGGCATTTGCTCATGCCGACTGATGCGCCGCCTCGCCCTTTTCCTCACCCTAGCAGTCGTCCCGGTCCTGGCGGCCGCAGGGGACCAGGCGGGACTCACGGCGGACAACCTGGAGACCGACTACGGGACGGGCGAGAGCGTCGCCAGGGGCGAAGCCCGCCTTGTCGACGCGGGGCTCCTGCTCACCGCGGACGAGATCAGGTTCAACGAGAAGACCCAGATCGCGACGGCCAACGGGAATGTGGTCCTTACCCGCATAGGCGACAGGCTCCTGGCGGACCAGCTCACCATCAACCGCACGAACGGCACCTTCACGGCGACGAACCTGCGGGTCGGCCGCTTCCCCTACTATATCGAGGGCCCGAGGGCCGAGGGCAGCAGGACCGAGGTGATCGTGCACGACGCCACGGTCACCTACCGCGAGCCCGGCTCATGGCAGCCCACCATCAGGGCAAGGACGCTCTCGTATTCCCCGGGGCACTATCTTCGCCTGGTCGGCGCGAACGTGGGCATCGGAAGCTACCGGCCCCTGCCCATCTACAAGGCCGGCCAGGACCTCGCCCACGAGTCGAGCTTCGCCAACACCCAGCTGGACGGCGGATACCGCAGGACGCTCGGCGCCTACCTGGACGCGGCGATGCACATCCCGATCGTCGAGGGCTTCAACGCGGGGCCCGACCTTGGGGTCTACACGGCCCGCGGGCTGATGCTGGGGACGGTCGCCAGCTACAACGTGACGAAGGGCGACGACACGGCCATTGGGAGCATGAGGTCGGGGTGGATTCACGACTTCGGGGTGCGCTACCCGGACATCCTCGACCTTCCCGTGCCTGCGGACCGCGCCTACGCGGAGTGGCACCACAACCAGCAGGTCACACCCGACCTGACCGTCATCGGGGAGATCAACTGGTCGAGCGATTCCGAGGTCATTCGCGACTTCCACTCCAAGGAGTTCATACCGGTCCAGGAGCCGGACAATTTCCTGGAGGCGACCTACGCGCACTCCGACTTCATCGGCTCCCTATTCGCCCGCATCCAGCCGGACCCCTACTACCCCGTGCAGGAGCGCCTGCCCGAGCTCCGGTTCGACCTGCTGCCGACGGCGATCGGGGGCGGGTTCTACGTCAGACTCAATTCGGGATTCGCGCATCTGGAGGAGCACCCGCCCGGCGCCGGCGCCGTGCTTGCAAGCGACAGGTTCGACACGTTCTTCGGCCTGAGCCGTCCCTTCACCTACAAGGGCATCGTGGACTTCACCCCGGTCGCGGGCGCCCGTTACACGCACTACTGGGACACGGAGGGTGCGCTAAATCCGGGCGGGACCGGCCGGGCGCTCGGCGAACTCGGATTCGACGCCGACCTAAAGACAAACGCCGTCTTTGACTACAAGAACCCCCTGCTCCACATCGACGGCCTGCGCCACCTGTTCACCCCCACCCTGAGCTACCGGTACATCCCGAACGCGGACAAGTCGGCGGACTGGATACCGGCCATCGACCGCAACACCTTCACCAACTACCTCCCGATCATGGAGCTCGGCGACATGAGGGCGCTCGACCAGCTGCAGGCCTCGAACGTGCTCAGGGTCAGCCTGAACAACACGCTGCAGACCCGCGACAAGGAGTACGGGTCGCGGGACCTCGTGGAATTCGACGTCGGCGAGGATTTCCGCTTCCAGCGAGCCCCGGGGCAGACGGATTTCTCCGACGTTCACGCCGAGTTGACGGCGACCCCCGCCCGGTGGCTCGAATTGCGCATCGAGGACGCGGTTTCGACCCGGAGGGCGGCGCAGAGGGCGCTCGACACCGACATCACGGTGCACGAGGGCGACATCTGGATGGCCCGGTTCGGCGTCGGCTACCTCTCCGACAAGTACGGCTCGTTCTACGTTCCCGGCCTCGGCAACAACCCCATCGTCGGCGTGGACACGTACCACATGGAGGCCCGGGCGCGCCTGAACGAGGTGTACGAGGCCTTTGTCCGCGGCGACTTCGACGCCCGCAACCATCTCTTTGTCGACCAGTACTACGGCGTCGTGCAGAGGATCTCGAACACCTGGCTTCTCGAGTACGCCCTGGTGTTCTCGTCCGGCCCCAACAATGGCCAGGGCCACTTCGGCCTGGAAGTGAACCTCAACATCATCCGGTTCTGATCCGGCACCGGGTCACCCGCGAAGGGCCGATAACGTGAGTCGCTCCGGAAGCCAGCAGCGAACGATCCTGCAGATGCTGGCAAGGCTGCGCCCCCATTGGCGCAGCGACGCGTCGCTGCCTGCCCGGATCGACTCGATGCTGAGCGGCGACCGCCGCCTGGGCTCGCGCGACCGACGGCTCTACAGGGAATTGGTCTACACGGCCCTCAGGTACCTGCCTTGGGTCGAGCCCCTGCTCGAGTCGGACCCCTCCGGTGCAGCCCGGCGGATCGCCTGGCTCGCCTCGGAGTCACCGGCCGTCAGCCCCTTTCGCAGGGACGTCGCCGGGGACATGCCCGAGTGCCCGGCCGATGCCGAGGGAAAGGCTCGCGTACTCGGCGCGGACGTCGGCGCCCTTAGCCCGGGATGGTTGAAGGACGAATGCCCCAAGGCCCTCGACCCGCCGCTTCGCGACATCCTCCTGACACGCGCGCCGCTTTGGGTGCGCCTGCAGACCGGCGAACCCGCAGCAGTGACGACCGAGTTCGACGCCCGGGGATGGACCTGGCTGCAAAGCCCCGAGACACCGTTTGCCATTGAGCTGCCGATCGGCGCCGATGTCGCGAAGACCCGCGCCTACGAGACCGGCATGGTCGAGGTCCAGGACATCGGGTCGCAGCTCATACTCGGATGCGTCGAAGTGGCGCCGGGCGGCCATTGGCTCGACGCGTGCGCGGGCTCGGGCGGGAAGACACTTCAGCTTTCACGGATGCTCGGCCCCCGCGGCACCGTCACGGCGAGGGACGTTCGGCGCGCGGCCCTAGAGGAGCTCATGGTCCGCGCCAGTCGGGGTGGCTTCGGCGACCGCATCAGGGTCGGCGCGGGAGCCGACCCCGAGGGGGGCTACGACGGCGTCCTCGTCGACGCCCCGTGCTCGGGTTCGGGGACCTGGCGCCGGGCACCGCACCTAAGATGGGTGACCACAACCGGCACCGTGAGGGCCGCAGCGGAGCTGCAGCTTCGGCTCCTAAGAGAGAACGCGCGCCTCGTGCGACCCGGGGGCATCTTGGTCTATGCGACCTGCTCCCTGTGCCTATCCGAGAACGAATCGGTCGCGGAGGGATTCCTGCGCGCGGCCCCGGGCTTCGATGCGGTCCTCGCGGGCAGACGCCTGATGCCGCCGGAGCACGACGGCGACGCCTTCTTTGTGGCCTCTTTCAGGAAGGGGCCGGCAACCGCCTAGCTCGAGCCCTTGGACGCCTCGCGCTGGGCCTTAAGGACGACGCGGAACATCTGGAGCGTGAGCCAGAAGACGGCCGAGAGGCACGCGGAGCACGCGGCCCCCCAGAACAGCACCATCCGGTGGTCCTTCGACGGGACGTGGGTCGAGACAACGCCGTACATGTACACGAAAAAGGCGATGACAAGGATCCCGTCGACCGCCAGGCTGGCGGGTGTGACCAATTTGTTTTCCGGCTGTTGCATTGAGGGCTCATGAAAGCGCAGCCGCCGCGGGGTTGTCCACGCAAAATACCGGACGATTTTCATGGAGTGCGGGAGGTTCGCGCAAGTAGCTTCACAACGATGAGATGCCTCGTTCGACTCTGCCTGGCGGGCGCCGCCCTGGCCGTCCCCCTAAGGGCCGACGTCGAGATCGGCCGGATCCTCGTCAAGAACGGCATTCTCTTCACGCTCCAGGCCGACGAGACCCAGCCACGCAAGGGCTTCCTCCTAGCCGGGGAGGACGGCAAGATCCTGCGAGTCGGCTACGGGGACCCCCCTCCCGGCGTCAGGGCGACCCAGACCCTCGACGCCGCGGGCAAGTTTATCGTGCCCGGATTCGTCTCGGCCCATTCACACGCCTACCAGGCGGTCACCCGCGGCATCGCCACCGACCAGGCCCTCAGGGGCTGGTTTGACGCCATAAGGCCCTACACCGTCGGGGTCCCTCCCTCGGACCGCTACTACACCACCCTCTTCGGCTGCATTGACCTCCTGCGGCACGGCATCACCACGGCGTTCAACTTCAACGACGCGAACGGCCAGCCGGAGGTTGACGCCGAGGCGTTCAACGGCGAGCTGGCGTCCGGGCTTCGCTTTGTGCACGGGTACTGCCTTCCGCTCAAGGGAAGCCGCGACAGCCGCCTGGGCGACTTCAACGCGTTCTACTCTTTCACCCGGCCCTTCGCGAAGAGGTCGGCCTTCCTGGCCCTCGCCCTGGGGGGGTACGCCTGCGTCGCCGCCGACAAGGACTACGCCCTCCTCGAGGGGGAGATCATGGCGAAGTATGGCCTCTACAACCAGGCCCATTACCTCGAGCCGGCGGATCCCTCGCAGGTTGCGTCGCAGAGGGCAAAGTTTGGGTGGTTCGCCGAGAGCGGCGAGCTCGGGCCGCGGCTTAGCTTTGGGCACCTCGTTCATCCCGACGACGAGATTCTCGGGAGTATCGCGAGGGCGGGAGCCGGGATGGTCTGGAACCCCCTTTCGAACGGAAGGCTGGCCTCGGGTGTCGCGGATATCCCAAGGATGAGGCGCCTGGGGATCCGGATCGGCATGGGTGTCGACGGCCAGGCGAGCGCCGACCTCGCCGACCCCTTCGAGAACATGCGCTCCGGCCTCTACGCCATCCGGGACAGGTACGAGGACCCGGGCATCCTTAGCCCGCGCGACGTGCTTGGATTCCACACCCTCGGGAGCGCCGACGTCATCGGCGTGGCCGACCGCGTCGGAAGCCTCGAAAGGGGAAAGTTCGCGGACTTCCTCATCGTGGATCCGAACAAGATGGAGGCGGGGCCCGTGTTCGACCCCTACGGCACGCTGGTGCTCGCCTGCGGCGTTGCGAACATCGAGAGGGTCTACGTGGGAGCCCGCCTCGTGGTCGAGAACGGCATCTGCCTGAACCCCGATTTTGCGCGAATCAGCGCCGAGGTGGCCGCGAGGATGGGAAGGCTTCGGGCGACCATGGCAACGCCCGCCGGGCATACCGATGGGCGGCATTAGCCCGGCCCAATCCCGCAGGCGGCCATGGCATTTCCCAAGCCCAACCCATGAAGACGATCCGTCTTGAGGAACCCGGGCGCTTCGCCGACCTGGACACCCCGGTGCCGGCAGGGCCGATTCCGGGCGAGGCGCTCGTGCGGGTGCACCGTGTGGGCGTGTGCGGAACGGACCTCCATGCCTACCTGGGGGAACAGCCCTTCTTCAGCTATCCCCGGGTTCTCGGGCACGAGCTCGGCGTCGAGGTGTTGGAGATCGGAGAAGGCGTCTCCGGAATCCGGCCGGGGGACCGTTGCGCCGTGGAGCCCTACATCAACTGCATGGGATGCGCTGCCTGCCGCCGTGGAAAGCCCAACTGCTGCTCAAGCCTGAAGGTGCTTGGTGTCCACATGGACGGCGGCATGCGCAGCCAGTTCACGGTGCCCGCGCGCAAGCTGCACTCCTCCGGTAAACTCACCATGGACCAGCTCGCGCTCATCGAGACGCTCGCCATCGGGTGCCACGCCGTCGAGAGGGCGCGGCTGGAGGCGGGCGAGACGGCACTGGTCGTCGGCGCGGGCCCCATCGGGCTTTCAGTCATGCAGTTCGCAAAGGCCGCGGGCGCGCGCGTCATAGTCCAGGACGTGAACCCGGCGCGGATCGAATTTTGCCGGCGGGAACTCGGTATCATAGACACGATAGACGCCGCGCGGGAGGATCCGACGGAGGCGCTTCGGCGCTTCACGGAAGGCGACATGCCGACGGCCGTCTTCGACGCTACGGGCAACCCGAAATCCATGTCGAACGCCTTCGCGTACGCAGCCCACGGAGGCCGCATCGTTTTCGTCGGCCTCTTCCAGGGGAGCATCTCGTTTGACGACCCCGGTTTTCACAAGCGCGAGCTGACGCTCCTTGGGAGCCGCAATGCCCTGCCCGCGGACTTTGCCAAGATCATCGGCCTCGTGGAGCGTGACGTCATCGACACGGCACCCTGGATCTCGCACCGGTCCACCCTAAGCGAGGTCGCCCGCGCCTTCCCGTCCTGGGTCGGGCCCGATTCGGGGGTCATCAAGGCCATGATCGAGGTCTGAGAGCGGCGGCGACACCCCCGATGGCCCGCATTGCGGGCGGCAGGCTAACGGTCAAGTAACGATTGGATCGTTTCCGTAGACGCCTGCGGTTGAACTCTCTCCATGACCCCTACCCTAATCCGAGCGGCGGCGTTCCTCGCATTGCTCTCGGCATCCTCGCTAGCGGCGGCCGGTTCCGACACACTCCTCACGATTGAGGCAAACCAGCCCGGTCCGATCATAAACCGAAACATCTACGGGCAGTTCTCCGAGCACCTGGGTCACTGCATCTACGACGGAATCTGGGTGGGGACGGATTCCACGGTCCCGAATACGAACGGCTACAGCAATGCGGTTCTGGAGGCCCTGAAGAACCTTCGTGTGCCCATCCTTCGGTGGCCGGGCGGGTGCTTTGCGGACGAGTACCACTGGAGGGACGGAATCGGCCCGATGGAGAAACGCCCATCGATGTACAATTCCCACTGGGGCGGCGTCGTTGAGAACAATCATTTCGGGACGCACGAGTTTCTCAACATGTGCGAGATGCTCGGCATCGAGCCCTATGTCTGCATCAACGTCGGCAGCGGTACCGTCCAGGAGGCCATGGAGTGGGTCGAGTACATGACTTCCGACGCGAGCTCCCCCATGGCGAACCTGCGCCGCGCGAACGGGCGCGACAAGCCGTGGAAGGTCCGTTACATCGCCGTCGGCAACGAGAGCTGGGGATGCGGCGGGTCGATGCGCCCGGAGTTCTGCGCCGACAACTTCCGCCGCTACAACACGTTCATCAAGAACTATGCGGCCAGCCAGGATGACAGGATCTACCGGGTGGCATGCGGGCCGAGCGACACTGACTACGAGTGGACCGACACCATGATGAAGATCGCCGGGCGCCAGATGGACGGCCTCTCGCTCCACTACTATACGATTCCCACGGGCTCCTGGAAGGCGAAGGGGTCGGCGACCAAGTTCACAAAGGAGGATTATTTCGACACGATAGGAAACACGCTCCGCATAGATGAGATGGTCTCCAAGCACTCGGCCATCATGGACAAGTACGACCCCAGCAAGCGCGTGGGCCTGTGCGTGGATGAGTGGGGCGTCTGGACCGACGTCGAGCCGGGGACCAACCCTGGCTTCCTTTTCCAGCAGAATTCGCTGCGGGACGGCATCGTTGCGGCGCTCAACCTCCACATCTTTCAGGCGCACGCCGACCGCGTCGTGATGGCGAACATCGCCCAGATGGTGAACGTCCTCCAGGCGATGATCCTGACGGACCACCAGAGGTTCGTCCTCACGCCGACGTACCACGTCTTTGAGATGCTCAATGTCCACCAGGGCGCCACTTCCCTGCCCACTGTGCTCAAGACCCCGGACCTCGCGCAGTCCAGCGTCAAGATCCCGACGGTCAGCGCGTCCGCCTCCCGCGACGCCTCGGGCCGTATTCATCTTTCGCTTGTGAACACGAACCCCGATGCCCCCGCCAACGTCTCCTGCACGGTCGTCGGAGCGGACATAAAGGCGGTTGCCGGGCGCGTTCTTACGGCCCCGGAAATCACCGCGCACAACACCTTTGATGCGCCCCATTCGGTGGAGCCTAAGGCCTTCGCGGGGGCGACCGTCGCAGGGGACCATCTGAGCATCGTCCTGCCCGCGATGTCGGTCGTCGTCCTGGAGCTCTAACTCCCGACCCCTGGGCGGGCGGTCGCACTCCTCCGCCTGGGAGCCTTGGTCCGCGGCCTGCGCACGGCCCCCGAATCGGACCGTTGCCTCACCGTGGAGCCATCCTCCCACGTCGCGCCGATCATCGTCGCCAGGGGAAACTCCCGCACGCCGGGCTCATTGTTGTGGATCTGGCTCACCACCATGTCGACGGCGGCCTCCCCCGTGACAAGGTTGTGCTGGTTCATGCCGGCGACCTCGGGCCTCGAGGCCCTCCATTCAAGCTGGATCACCCCAATGTCCTCGGGAATCCGCCGGCCGGCGGCCTTGATCCACGACAGCACGCTATTGTACAGGGTGAAAACGACGTCGGGCTCGTGCCGGTCAATCCACCTTCCAAACTTCTCGACGCGTCCCGGACCACCGACGTCGCCAAAGATCGGAATGCGCTGCGCGGGAAGCATCATACGCTGGGCTGAGAGGTATCCGGCCGAAAAGCGCCTCTCGACGAGCGCATCAATCACGTCGTCCAGGACGAGCCCCGGCCTTCGGTACCCCAGGGCAACCGCGCGCTCGAATGCGATGAGGGCCAGATTGAAATGGTCCACGCAGCAGAACGAAAGCGCCGGGTCCCGCGTGCGGACGCCCGTCACCACGCACGGGAACTTCTGCCACACCGCCTCGAACGCGAAGGGAAGGTGGTTGGTGTCCATGAGCCCGACCAGCACGAGCCCCTTTATCCCTCGGGCGGTCAGGATCCGAAGCCAGCGGTCCGCGGTGAGCTCGGGGTTGTGGAGCCAGAAATGATCAAAATCGTACCCGAGGCTGGCCGCCCGCCTCTCGCATCCCTCCACGTAGATGGGAATGGTCGGGTGGGTGTGAAATGCATCCGCGTCGAGGTTCGCGTTCACCAAGGCAAGCTTCGCCTGAAGCCGGCTCGTCCGGGCCGAGCGCAGCTGCGCCATGAGCTGCGAGACGATGGCGTTGGGGCGGTAGCCGAGGCGGTCCGCGGCGAGCTTCACCTTCTCCCGGGTGCGCGCGGGTATCTGCGTGTCGCCGCGCAGAGCCAGTGAGATCGTGTTCTTCGAATACCCCAGCTCCCGGGCGATGTCATTGAGCGTTGTTCCAGGCATGATTTTGGGGGCGGGCGCCCACAAATCCCGCACTTTTGCCTAACGGTCAAGTTCCACGCGCACCGCCCCCCTGGGCGAGCGCGCCGGGGGCCGCCGGCGAAACCCATGCAACGCCGTGCCTAGTCCCGGATCTTCCCGCGGAGCTTTCCGAGGAATTTGCGGGCATAGAGGTCCACCCTCTGCCGGATGACCGCCTCGGTGAATTGCCGCCTGAAGCCCATCTCGGGAGCCGAGGTGAGGACCGCTCCCGCATCCGGGTAGAGGATGATCCAGGCCAGGACTCGGCGCAGGTGCTCGTCACCCAGCCGCGAGCGAAGCTCATCGAATATCAGGCGCGCGATCTCGCCCTCGTGTGTGTTTTGGCTGACGTCGCCGATCCCCGCCAGGGAAAGCAGGTTGCGGGCGCTCTGGCCCTCGTCCGCAACACGGCCCGGACCCCATGACCTCAGGTCCACGGAGAATTCCTTAAGTGCTCCGTCCCTCTTCGACTCCGCCATCGGCCGGGCCAGCCTGCTCACGAGCTCAAAGTCCCCGGGCAGGTCCTCGTAGGTTATGCTCTCGATCTGGGAGTCGCTCACGGCACCAAATCCCGCATCCGGCGGCACCGTCATCGCGAGGCGCCCGGTCGCCGCCGAGGAAACGCCAATCGCCACCCACCCCGCGAGCGCGATTCCAAGCCAGGCCCATGTCGCCCGGCCCAAATTGCGGCGGGATTCCCATCGGAAGAGCCGGACACCGGCGATCGCGGCGCTCGCCCCTATGACGGCCAGCGCCAGGAAATCAAAGGCGCCGTGGCCGATGCCCCGGGGGTCGCTGTAGCCGAGCTGAAGGATTTCCACGGCATAGCGCCCCGGCATGAACCCGGAGGCCCGCTGAGCCCAGTCCGGCAGGGCCACCAGGGGAATGCCCACGCCGCCGACCATGATCATGGGAAGGAAGAGGCATTGCCCGATCGCCTGCACGGCAGGCACGTCGTCAGCAAGCGCCGCGACGAGGAGCCCCAGGCCCATGAACGAGACGCAGACGACCGCGACCCCCGCGGCGGTCTGAACGGGGTTTGCCGGCAGCGGCGTGTGGTACCCAAAGTGCGCGACAGCGACCTGAACCGCCGCCGCCGAGACGACGATGACCAGGCGCGCCGCAAGCATGCCCCCGACAAGGCTTCCGGTGGCGACGGGAAGGAGCCGGTACCGGCGCCAGATGCCCCGCTCCCTCTCGGACACCAGGGTCGTCGGCAGGCCGAAGCACGCCCCGCCAAGTATGGTGATCGTCAGGATCTGGCCCATCTGGCCGTAGAGCGCAGGGATCTCGGCCCGAAAGACGCTCGCGAAGGCCACGAGGAAGAGTACGGGGACGAGGTACCCGTAGACGAAGGCCTGCCTGCTTCGAAGATTGAGTTCCAGGCAAAGGACGAAGTGCCGGGCGAGCCCGCCGAACTTGCTTCCCTCTTCCTTCATCGGGCCTCCTCCCTCGGGTCCCCCCAGGGCCTACCCGTGACCGACAGGAAAACGTCCTCTAGCGAGGGCCTGGCGATGCGAAGCTCAAGGATCTCGTTCCCGTCCGCCTCCAGGAGCCCGACCAGGCCGACCACGGTCGCGTTGACATCCCCCGTGCCGAGCACCCACAGGTCGCCCTCCCGCCTGACCGCGGTGACGCCGGCAAGCGCCCCGATCCTCGCGCCATCCAAAGGGCCCTTCGCCCTCACCTGGACCGAGGAGGGCGTTCCGCAGGCTTGGGTCAGCTCCGCGGGGCTTCCCGCCGCCACGAGGCTCCCATGGTCGAGGATCCCAATCCGGTCGCACAGGACCTGCGCCTCGCCAAGGTCGTGCGTGCTCAGGAGCACCGTGCGCCCGGCATCGCGCATTTCGGAGATGATCCCGTGCAGTTCCCGCCGGGAGAGGGGGTCAAGTCCGGCGGTCGGCTCGTCAAGCACCACCAGGCCGGGGTTGTTGACGAACGCGATCGCGAGGAATAGCCGCTGTCGCTGGCCCCCGGAAAGCGAGTCGAACGGCTCGTCCGCCTTCTCCGCCAGCCTGAATCGGCCGATCAGTTCGGCGACGTCCGCGTGCCGGCGGTAGAACGAAGCGAAGAGCCCGAGCGCCCGCCTGGGTGTGATCTTGTCCTGGAGGGTGGCCGCCTGAATCTGGGCGCCAAGGAGCTGCTTGGCCTCCTGCGGCCGGGCCAGCGCGTCGATTCCCGCGATCGTTATCGCCCCCGAGTCCGGGCGCCGAAGGCCAAGGATGCATTCCAATGCCGTCGTCTTGCCGGCCCCATTGGGGCCCAGAAGCCCAAAGACCTCGCCGGGCGCCACGTCAAAACTCACCCCCTTGAGGGCCTCGATGGGACCATATCGCCTGGCCAAGTCGCGCACTCGGACACTTACGGGCTGGGATTCAGGCATCGGGTCGGCCACGCCGGGCGAAAGGACGGCGATCATCCCAACCCAGGCGGTGAAGTCAATGGGGGGCTAGCCGCGGGGTTTCGCCCCGGCCCACCAAATCCACGACCCGCCCGCAGCCGGGGCTACCAAGCCCCGCGGCCGGTTCAGGGAACCTCGTAGAGCTCCACGAGCGCAACCCCGGTGTCGTTGCTCGATCCCGAAACCTGCGCCGTGTAGGACCCCGGGGGAAGCGTGGCCAGAAGCGCCGAGTCACGGCTCGAGGGGTTGCTCCATGCGAACGCCCCCACGGACGACGCCGTGCTTGAGATTTCCGTCTTTCCTCCCCAGCCGGTGTTGCTCCGAAGGAGCGTGGAGCTCCCGTCAGGATTGCTCCGGTAGAGATTGAGCTGTGGGTCCGGCAGCGTGCCCGGGACGCCGAACGGCACCAGGGCGGGGCCCGAAGCCCGGACAAGCACGGTCTTTGAGGTGCTTCCGCCAATCACGAAGCCCGCAATCAAGATGTTGCCCCCCGTGCCGACCTGCACGCGCGCGGAGATGTTGATGATCCTGGGCGAGGCGGGAGTATAGGTGCCCGCAGGCGTCGCATCATAGATCTCGGCCAACGACACCCCGGTGTCCCCCAAGGCGCCGGCAATCTGGGAGGTGTAGCTGTTGGGCTGGAGGTTCGGGACATAGAGCGCCGAGTCCTTGCTGCTTGAATTGGTCAAGGCGAAGGCGCCGACGGCGGAATCCTCGGCCGTGATCGACGAATTGCCACTCCAGCCCGTATTGGTCTGAAGGAGGGTGGAACTGCCGTCCGGGTTGCTTCGGTACAGCTGCAGTTGCGGGTCAGACAGGGCTCCCGCGACTCCGAAGCCGGCAAGGGCGGGGCCGGTGCCGCGAATGAGCACCGGAAGGGTTCCCGATGTTCCCTGCCCGCCGACCACAAACCCGGCGATAAGGATGTTTCCGCCCGTTCCCACGGCGGCCCGGCACGAGATGTTTACGAGCCGCCCCAGGTCGCTTGTCGAGCTGACGGAAAGGGTGGCTGCGTTGCTGGTCGTGGTCCCGTTGGAGTTCGACGCCGAGCACGCGTAGCTGCCCGCGCTCGAGGCCGAGGCCCCTTCGATCACGAGGGTGCCCCCCGTGACATTAGAAACGCCGTTCCCGTTCGACAGGGGGTTTCCGTTGAACAGCCACTGGTACGAGGAGGCCCCCGTGGCATCGATGTGGAAGGATACCGTGCCCCCGTTTGCGATCGTCTGTGACGACGGCTGCGTCGTGATCGTGGGGGCAGTCCCGGGGGTGCCGGCCCCGATCGCCAGCGTCGCCGCACTGCTCTCGGCCAGCCCACCGCCCGTCGTGACAATCAGCTGGTACGTGGCCACGTCGAAGGTGGTGATGTTGTTCACCGTGAGGGTGCCGCCCGGACCCAGCACGTATTTCACGCCGTCAAAGTTGATGGGAAGGCCGTTGACCAGCCAAAGCCAGCTCACGCTGTTCGGCTGCTGGGCGCCCGATCCCCACGTCACGTTTGGCGTGAAGGTAGCACTGCCCCCCAGGGGGCCTGTCTGGTTTGCCAGGTTTGCCGACAACGTCGGCGCTGCCGGCGGCGAGGACGATTTCCCAACAATGTAGAAGACAAGGGCGTCCGTATAAAGGGAGACGGAGATGGCATTGGGGACCGAAGTGGTGTCAGCGCTCCCGACCGAGTCGAAATTCAGCTGGCACTGGTAGACCGACCCGGCCGTGAGCGTTCCCGCCGGAATCTGGTAGGACGTGAAAGGGGTCGCCGAGACGGTCGTGCCGCTTCCGGTGTTAATGGTCGCGTACTGTTGCCTCACATTGACGGAGTTCGTGCCGTCCGCCGATTGAATCTGGATGCTCATGTGCCCCGCAACGCCCTGAGAGTATTCGCTGAAGGTCGAGAAATTCAGAGTCGCCGCGGACGACGGATCCACAACGAGCACGTTGTTCTGCCAGGTCCCGTTGGTCACCTGGGGCACGGACGCGGCATATCCCGATGTCACCGTGTACGAAAGCGTCGGGAGGCCCGATAGACTGAGCTTATAGGTACCGTTGGGATACAACCCCAAAAGGCTCGACTCCGAGGCGAATCCGACGACCAAAAGGTCCCCGTTGTTGCTCGGGTTGCTCTGGGGGAGCGTCACCGTCAGTCCACCCGGCACCGATAGACTGCCGGTGCCGCTGCCCTGCACCGAGAAGCTGTACGGGAAGGTCGACAAGGCGACCGGCGCAGCCGACGAGGTCTGCAAGTATTCGTGCGACTTGAACAGACCGTAGACGTTGCTCGAATCTGCCCGCGCAGGGCCGGCATACAACAAAGCGGCTCCCAACGCCGCGCAAAGAATCCTGCCCATAACTTTAATTGGGGAGTCCATGAATCGATATCGAGGTGACGAATTGAACCCAGTTCCTCCGAATCAGCCGCGATCCTGGGGGACAATCGCGTGGATTTGTGGGCCCGAGGAAAATCTCGAGACTGAGATTCGCAAGCTTTTCACAACTGATTTGCCATTAGGGATTCTCATAGCTCTCCGCTCCTGCGATGGTCCAGTTGTCACTCAGAGTCTACACCGCGCTTCCCGCCCTAACGGAGGTTTTTCGCATGGGCCCGTCGGGAATTTCACCCATCACCAAAGAATTCGCTTGGAACCCCAACGGCCTCGCTTGGTCATAACCTCGCCGTGCTTTGCTCCCGACGCGTTCCGCTGCCCAAGGAACTCAACGCCATTTCCGCTTCGCTAGCCCTGCTGGCCGCGATGCCCCGCTCCTCAGCCCGCGCGGAGGGCTCCCTATCCTACAACTACGCCGACTACAGCGAGACGGCCGGACGGGTCGGCGTGCACACGCTGGGGATCCTCGCCAAGCAGGACATCGGCGCCGACACCAAGCTGAGCGTGACGGCGATAAACGATGCGATAGCCGGCGCGACTCCCACCGGTATCCCGGCGCCTGCGGGCTCCGACCAGGTCCCGCTCGCGACGCTTCACGACCACCGGAAGGCCTGGGAAACGGAACTCTCCAGGCAATTCGCCCAGGTGAATGTGTCCGCCGGCTACGCGGAGAGCCGCGAGCACGACTACATCTCTAAGGGTTGGTCCCTGAACACGCTCACGGACCTAAACCAGAAGAACACGACGGTCCTGTTCGGGGTCGCCGGCCACGATGACTCGGCGGAGACGTTTTACGACCCCCAGCAGGTTTATGTGAAGCGCCGGGACTTCAGCACGATCCTTGGGTTCACTCAGGTGCTCGATCCCAGGACGACGTTCACCCTGAACGTCACCTGGGCGCGGGACACAGGCTACCTGAGCGACCAATACAAGGAGGTCCAGAAGACGGTGGAGCTGGTCCCCGGCTCGTTCTTCACCCTCGCCTTCCCGGAGAACCGCCCGAGCGAGCGAAACTCCGGCGTCGTCTTCGCCTCCGTGAACAGGTCGTTCCCCGAGTTGAGGGGCGCCCTGGAAGGCAGCTATCGCTTCTACTCGGACACCTTCGGGGTGGCCGCCAACACAATCGAATTGAAATGGCTCCAAAAGCTCGGCGGCGCTTTCGTCCTCGCGCCCGACTTCCGCCTCCATGAGCAGGGCGCGGCCAGTTTCTACCATTACAACTTGGACACGACCAACATCATACCGACCTACGTGCCCGACCCGGGTGGCCCCGCCTATTCGTCCGACTACCGGCTTTCCTCGCTTTATGCCGTGACGTACGGGCTAAACCTTTCCTGGAAGCCACGCGACTGGCTCAAACTCACGCTCGACTATAGTCGATACAACATGCGGGGCCGCGATAGCGTGACCCCCCAGAGCGCCTATCCCGACGCAAACATCTATTCGGCGGGAGCGCAGTTCTCCTGGTAACGGCCCGGACCACGCCATCGTCTCCTTGAATGCGCCCACGCAACCCAACCCGATAGCCCTTTGAGAACACTCGCGCGCCTTCTTCTGACCATCCTGGCCGCGACCGCGGCGTGGGATTTCGCGCGCGCCGACATCGCCGTCGGTGATGCGTTTCCCATGCCGGGCGCGGGGATGAACCTGCCCGCCGCCGAAGGCAAGGTGGTGCTCGTCGATTTCTGGGCGTCGTGGTGCGCGCCCTGCAAGGCGTCGTTTCCCGCTTATTCCCACTTGAACGAAGAGTACGCCTCCAAGGGGCTGGTCATCCTCGCCGTGAGCGTGGACGAGGAACCCAAGGCCTATGCCTCGTTTGTCAAACGGTACTCACCGCCGTTTGCCGTCCTCCTAGATGAGCGCCACGAGTTGGTCCGGAGGGTGAACGTTCCGACCATGCCCACATGTTATCTCGTCGACCGGCTCGGCCATGTGCGCTTCATCCACGCCGGATACCACGGATCGGACACGGACAAGGCCCTGCGCAAGGAGGTCGAGCTCCTGCTCTCCGAGAAATGACGCGGCCCGTGCCAACCACAAAACCATGAAGTCCATCTTGCGCCTTTGCCTCGCCTTCTGCGCCCTGGCTGTCGTCATCCTCGGCACGGGATGCTCGACCGTGCAGGCGGTGCGCGTGCACCCCTGGGAGCGCGGCCTTTTGGCTGACTCCACCATGGATCCCAACCGAGATGCCCTCGGCACGGCCATGATGGACCACGTCACCTCCTCGCGGGAGGCAGCATCGGGAGGACGCGGCGTGGGCGGGGCTGGATGCGGATGCAACTAGCTTGGCCCCCTGCCCTGCCAAAAGCCCCGTGCCCCCTTCAATTTGAACGATGACCCCTCGCTGAACCGAACACCCGTGAACCAACTTCGCTTTTATTGGAGCCGTGTCCGGCACGTCCACATTCCGGCGGCCGCCCTGCTGGCCATGCTCCAGCGCTCGCCCGCTCTGCGCATTGCAGCCTCGCTTGAGGACTATGTCCTCGAGTCACCCGCCGCGGCCGTCCTCAAGGCGGCGGCGGCCTCGGTCGCGGCGCTCGGGGCCGTTGATTCGGTTGCCGGCGCTTCTTCCACGGGCCTGCCGGCCAGCTCCTTCACCTACACCCTTTCTACGGGCAGCCCCGGCCACCCCTCGCCCTACACCGTTGCCGTAGGGGTTCCGATCACAGCGGTCGCCTTTGAGCTCCAGTCGACGCCCGCGCAGCAACCCCCCCAATCCTGGGCAATCGCGGGATCCATCCCTCCGGGACTGCATTTCGGCAACAGCACGGTCTCCGTCACCGCCCCCAACGGAGGTGGCGTGAATCTCGCCAACCCAACCCTCTTTGGGACGCCTACCCAGGCGGGCGACTACAAGATTCTGATGCAGGCCTACCAGCTGCAGGATGGCATGGGTTACTTTTCAACGGTCTTCACCTACGAGGTGGTGGTCAATCCGGCCAACGCCGCGCCCGCGATCACCTCGCAGCCTGCCAACGTGACAATCCCCACCGGCGGTACGGCAACCTTCTCCATCACTGCGACAGGTTTTCCCGTGCCCACCTACCAATGGGCCTTCAATGGGACCCCGATCGTGGGGGCCACGTCAACGTCCCTGACGATCTTCAATTCCCAGACCGACAACGCTGGGAATTACACCTGCGTCGTCACGAACTCCCAGGGAACCACGACAAGCACGGCGGCTGCGCTAACGCTCACGGTCGCGGCGACGCCAGCCTTCACCCTGGAGCCCGTGGCCCAGACGATAGCCTCGGGGGGCACTGTCGTATTCACCGCCGCCTCTACAGGTAGCCCGGCACCCTCCTATCAATGGAACCTGAACGGCTCCCCGATCCCCGGCGCCACGGATCCGACACTGGTCGTGCACGGGGCCTCGGGAGCAGACGCGGGCAGCTACACCTGCACCGCGGCCAATTCCCTCGGCACCGCCACGAGCAACGCCGCGGTGCTCTCCGTCAGCGGAACCCAGGACCTTGGCCGGCTGGTCAACATCTCCTGCCGGGCGGGTGTGGGAACGGGCGGCAACATCCTGATCGTCGGATTCGTGAGCGGGGGATCGGGGACCACGGGATCACAGCCCGTCCTCATCCGGGGCACCGGCCCCGCCCTCGCTGCCTTCGGCGTCCCGGGGACCCTGGCCGACCCGCAACTGCAGCTTTACAAGAGTAACCCCGACGGAAGCTCCACCCTCCTCCAAGGAAACAGCGGGTGGGCCGGAAGCTCGACGATCACCGCCGAGGACACCGCCGTGGGCGCCTTCGCCCTCAGCAATCCGAGCAGCAAGGATTCGGCGCTCTACATCCCTAGCCTGGCCTCCAACAGCTACACCGCCCAGATCGCCGGCGCCTCGGGCGACACGGGCGTGGCTTTGGCTGAGGTGTATGACGCGACGCCTGCGGGCACCTATACCCCCTCCTCACCGAGGATCATCAACATTTCCGCGCGGGTGCAGGTCGGCACAGGTGGCAGCATTCTAATTTCCGGCTTCGTTATTGGCGGATCGACGTCCAAGACGGTGCTGATCCGGGCTTCCGGTCCGGCCCTGGCGCCCTTCGGGGTGACGGGCGCCCTGCCCGATCCCCAGCTGAAGCTCTACCGGAGCAACCCCGATGGAAGCTCCACCCTCCTCCAGGGCAATAACGGCTGGGCCGGAGGCTCCGACATTGCGGCGACAGCCGCTTCGGTCGGAGCCTTCGCCTGGGCCGACCCCGCCAGCAAGGACTCGGCGATCCTCGTCACCCTCCCACCAGGCAGCTACACGGTGCAGGTTGCCGGTGCGGCGGGCACTTCCGGCGACACGGGCGTTTCCCTTGTCGAGGTTTACGACGTTCCGTGACTCCGGCCGGCTAGCTGCCGCGCACCCATACCCCGCATTCCATGGCCTCGAGGCTCAGCCATCTGCCGTCGCCGGAGAGCCGTCCGCGCGAATCGCCGTTGGACGTGAAACCGTCGCGGGTGGCAAGCTGGCGCCATCCGGCGGCAACGAGGCCGTCCAGCTGGATGCCCACGGTCTCGGGGTGCGGGTTCACGCCGAAAAGGATCTGCCTATCGCCCCCGCTTAGGTCGGCGTTGAAGAGCACGGCAGCGGCAGAGAATCCCTCTCGCGCGAAACACCTGACATAGTGCGCCGAAGGGCGCCTCGCCAGCCGGAGCAATTCGCCCCATGCCGAGGCTCGGAAGCGGATCCAGTCCCGGGTGTAGGCATGGGTCCGCGCGAACCGCTTCAAGCGGGAATAGTCGACCTCGTTGACATCCCCCTGCCGATAGGTGTTCGACAGGCCTTGCTTTGACCTGAGGAAGTCCTGCCCGGCCGCAATCATGGGGATCCCGATGGAGCACATCAGGATGGCGATTGCGAGGTGGGTCCGCTGGACGTCGCCCTGGGTGGGGTTGCGGCCGTCGTGGCCCGCGTTCTCGGTGATGCGGTCGATCCAACAGCGATCATCGTGTGACTCCAGGTAGTTGACGCTCTGCGCCGGCCACTCCGATCGGTGCCCGAGGCTGCCCGCCATGAAGTATCCAAGCCCGTCGGCATTGCCCCGCGCGCTCACGAACTCGGGGATGAAGTCGCGGAAGCCGTCATTCCAGAACGCAAAGCCGGTCGACCGCAGTTGCCAGGCAATGGAGCCCCTGAAGCTCCATGGCTCGGCAATGAGGACGACCGAGGGTTTGACAGCCTTCAGGGCCCGCTCGACCTCGCATAGGACCTCAATCGTGAGCAGGTCGGCAAGGTCGAACCTGAAGCCGTCCACGTCGTAGGTTTCGAGAAGGTGGACCAGGCTGTCGATGATGAGCCGCCTCGACATCGCCGACTCCGCGCGCAGCGTGTTGCCGCAGCCGCTCCAGTTTGCAAGCGCCCCATCTTCGTCAACGTGGAAGAAGTAGGTCTTGTCGAGGGCCATCAGGTGGGCCGGCTCGCCCACATGGTTGTAGACGACGTCCAGGATGACGGCCAATCCCCGGCGGTGGCACTCGGCGACCAGTTCGGCGAGCTCCCCGAGCTGCGATGCTTGGCTAGGATCCATGGCGTAGTGCGCGCACGGGGAGAAGAAGTTCGTGGGCATGTATCCCCAGTGGTAGGCGCCCCTCGGGCCGTCAAACTGGGTGATGGGAAGGAGTTCAAGGGCATTGACCCCCAGCTCGCGAAGATAGGATCCGTCCTGAGCGAGCCAGCGCGTGAGGCCGCGAAACCCGAGCCGCTCCTCGTCGCTCAGCTGGACGGGCGCGGCGCGTATCAGGTCCCGGACGTGCCCCTCCATGACCACGAGGTCCTGGATCGGGGGGGCGGTGAATCCGGCCCGTGGGTCGCGGCGCGGCAACCGCTCGATGTCCACGACGATCGCGGGGCTGCCCGGCCCCGCCGTCGCCAGCGCCCACGGGTCGAGAAGGCGCCTCTGTCCGTCAAACCAGGTCGACACCCCGTCGTTCTCGCCGTCTATGCGCAGGTGGTAGTACCACCCGTGCAGGTTGCCGGACACCCAAACCTCCCACGTTACCTCGTCCTCCAGCAGCGCCATCGGGTAGACCTCGGGACCCGCCGCGTCCAGGCCCTGGAAGACCTCGACCACGGCCGACCGGGCCCGCGGCGCAAAGATCCGGAACACGGTCCACTTCGTCTCTATGCTGAATCTGGAAAAACCCGGCCGGCTTGTCTCGACCCGCGCGCCGAGGCGGGCATCCGTCGCAAGCTCGAAGAACGAGAGTCCCGGTTTGACCAGCCGCGGTTCGCCCGCGTCCAGGCGGACGAGGCAGCGCTGGTCGACGCCGCGGCCCTCCTCCACCTCGAAAGTGAAGACATGGCGACCCGACCGCCCCGGCTCGAACCGATAATTGGGGTTGCCGGCCTCGTCATGGGAGCGGTTAGGGGCGCCAAAGAACACCCCCAGCCACTGCCAGTCCGCGGAGACGAACTTGAACGAGACGCCCTCAGGTCCTGCATTGAGGCGATCCCGCGCAATCGCGCACTCCCAGCGCGTGCTCCCGTCCGGCTGCGGCCGGGGCCTGAGCCGCCAGTGCTCCGCCGGACCGTCGACGCCCCACCGGTTGAAGGGCCCGACCACCTGCACGGGATTCTTGGCGAAATCGATCTGCGGATGTTGACGAGCGTCCTGACAGAATACGATCCAACCGTCGCCACGCTCGTAATAGCCCCAGTACCTCCCGAGGAACGCCTCCGAAGCCGGCCTAACCCTCCCGATCCGCAGGCCCTCGGACTCGAGCAAGAGCGCAGGCGGCGCGGGCTTATCCCAGTTCCGCCCCAGAAGCACGCAACCGAGACGCGGCCTCAGCCAATACGCCTGGGAGATCTCGGTATTTTCCGTGGACACAGTCGGCTAAGTGACCGGCCCCGTTTGGGCGTGGCGAGAGAAAACATGAAGCACGCACCAGCGCTCCCCCGATCGCGTCAAAAAATCTCAAACGCGCGGAAAGATTTCGAATATTGCACGAGTTGCACCGCCGCGCGGACCCCGCAAGTGGGCGCCTAAGGCGTCCATTTGAAGACGCTCGTGCTGAGCGGAGCGAGGGTGAGGCGCAAGCTCTGTCCGTGACCGTCCGCGGCCACGTTCTCCGCCTCGCGCCCCCCTTCGTTTCCCAATCCCGTGCCGCCATAATATTGGCTGTTCGTGTTGATGACTTCCTTCCAGAAACCCCGCTGGGGCACGCCCACGCGGTAGTTCTGGCGCACGACGGGTGTGAAATGGCAGACGACCGCAAGGAGGCTGCCGCCCGCCTCATCGACCCGCAGGTAGGCGATCACGCTGGCCTCATTATCATAGTTTGCCAGCCAGCGGAAGCCCTTGGGGCTCAAGTCATTGCCACCCAGCGCGGGCTCGGACGCGTAAAGCCTGTTGAGGTCGCCCACAAGAAGCCTGATCCCCTCGTGGTCCTGGTACTTGAGCAGGTGCCAGTCGAGGCTCGAGGCGTGGTTCCACTCGGCTGACTGGCCGAATTCGCCCCCCATGAAGAGCAGCTTCTTCCCCGGCCACGCCCACATATGCGCGAAAAGCGCTCGGAGGTTGGCGGCCTTGCCGGTGATGTCGCTTGCACCCATCTTCAGGAGCAGCGAGGCCTTCCCGTGAACCACCTCGTCATGGGAAAGGACGGAGACGAAGTTCTCCGAGTACTGGTAGAGCATGCCGAACGTTAGCTCCTTCTGGTGCCACTTGCGGTGGACGGAGTCATTGCGGAAGTACTGGAGCGTGTCGTGCATCCAGCCCATGTTCCATTTGAAGTCGAAGCCGAGCCCGCCGTCCCCGACCTTTTTCGTTACGCCGGGAAATGACGTGGATTCCTCCGCGATCATGAGCACACCCGGGTAATACCGGTGCACGAGCTCGTTGGTCTCGCGAAGGAACGCTATCGCCTCAAGGTTCTCCCTGCCACCGTACTTGTTTGGTATCCACTCCCCGGCCTTGCGCGAATAATCAAGGTAAAGCATGGACGCGACCGCGTCCACCCGCAGTCCGTCCAGATGGAATCGGTCGCACCACGCGAGCGCATTGGCCACAAGGAAGCAGCGAACCTCGTTCCGCCCGTAGTTGAAGATCAGGGTGCCCCAGTCCATGTGGGCGCCCTGCCTGGGGTCGGCGTGGTCGTAGAGGTGGGTGCCGTCGAAGTCGGCGAGGGCGAAGGTGTCCCGGGGAAAGTGCGCCGGCACCCAGTCGAGGATGACACCGACACCGCGCTGGTGCAGGTGGTCCACGAAGAAGGCGAAGTCCTCCGGGGTGCCGTAACGCTGGGTCGGCGCGTAGAATCCCGTGACCTGGTAGCCCCACGAGCCCTCAAACGGGTGCTCAGCTAGCGGCATCACCTCGACGTGGGTGAAGCCCATCTTGGTCACGTAATCGGCCAGGAGCGGCGCAATCTCCCGGTAGGTGAACGGGCGGTTGCCGTCCTCCACCTTGCGCCGCCAGGAGCCCAGGTGGACCTCATAGATCGAGAGCGGCCGGTCGGGGACCCCCGCAGCCGCGGCCCGGCCCTCCATCCAAGCAGCGTCGCCCCAAACAAACTTTCGCGGGTCGTGGATGATCGACGCGTTGTTCGGGGGCGGCTCAAAGTAGACGCCGTAGGGGTCCACCTTGAGGTGGACGCCCCCGTACTGGTCGCGCAGCTCGAACTTGTAGTACTCGCCCTCCCCGAGGCCCGGGATGAAAAGCTCCCAGACCCCCGACGCGCCCAACATGCGCATCGGGTGGTACCGGCCGTCCCAGTGGTTGAAGTTGCCGACGACCGACACCCGCTTAGCTGTCGGGGCCCAGACCGCGAATGCCACGCCCGGTGCGCCGTCCAGCGTGCGCAGGTGCGCGCCAAGCTTCTCGTAGATGCGGTGCTCGTTGCCCTCGTTGAAGAGGTAGAGATCTTGGTCGCCCATCGTCGGCAGGAAGGAGTACGGGTCCCTGAACTGGATCGTCTCCCCGGTGTACAAGGTGGCGCGGAGCTCGTAGCGAAACACCGTGGTTCGCTCGGCTATGAAAACGATGAAGATTCCCTGGGGCGCGATCTCGTTCATCACCCACATCTCTCCCGTCGCAGAATCGATGACGGTGCAGGCCGACGCCTCCCGCACAAAGGCCCGCACGACAACCCCGGGCTTGCGCCGGTGCACGTGCGTGTGCATCCCGAGCACGTCGTGCGGCTTGGCAAGCCTGGCGGCCAGCATTGCCCTAAGCTCGGCGCGGGGGAAAAGCACGATGACCGGAATATAGGTGGGCGGGCCCTAGGGTCTAGCGCCAATTGCGGCCGCGGCTTGCGCCACAGTCACGATACGCGGGCCTGGGCGCCCGCGGGCGGGACTTCGGCCGGCCCGGTAACGCGCGCAAAGATCGCGATGCCCAGCGGCGGAAGGGAGACCGAGATCGAAAACGCCTGCGAGCCCGCCTCCAGCGCCTGAGCGCGGAGGGGACCCACGTTGCGCACACCGGTCCCTCCGTATTCGGAAGCGTCGCTGTTTAGCAGCTCGGCATAGTCCCCTGAGGCAGGCACGCCGAGGAGATACCCCGTCCGCAAGACCGGTGTGAAATTGGCAACCACCATGACGCTCGCCCCGGGGTCCCTCCCGCGGCGGAGGAACGACACGATGCTTCGATCGGAATCGTTACAGTCGATCCACTGGAAGCCGTCCCACCCAAAATCCACCTGGTGGAGCGCCGGCGTCCCGGTGTAGAGACGATTGAGGTCCCTGACATAGGCAATCAACTGCCTGTGGGGCGCCTGGGCGAGCAGGCCCCAGTCCAGTTCCGTTCCCTCGCTCCACTCCCTCAGTGGCCCGAACTCACTTCCCATGAAGTGAAGCTTCTTGCCGGGATGGGCGTACATATAGCCGTACAGGGTACGCAGGTTTGCGAACTGCTGCTCCGGGTCGCCGGGCATCTTCGAAAGGAGCGAACGCTTGCCGTGGACCACCTCGTCGTGTGAGAGCGGCAGAAGGAAGTTCTCGTTGAAGGCGTAGACGAGGGAGAACGTCAGGTCGTTGTGGTGGTGCTTCCTGAAGAGCGGGTCGCGCTGTGCATAGCCGAGCGTATCGTGCATCCAGCCCAGGTTCCACTTCAGGTCGAATCCGAGACTGTCGGGCACCTCCCGGCCCGTGACGCGCGGCCATGCGGTCGACTCCTCGGCAATCATGAGGACGCCGGGATGCCCTTCGTGGACGACCGCGTTGAGCCGCTGCAGGAACGCCGCCGCCTCAAGGTTCTCGCGTCCACCGAGCTCGTTGGGAACCCAATGCTGCCTGGAGTAGTCGAGATAGATCATCGACGAGACCGCATCCACCCGCAGGCCGTCGATGTGGTACTGCTCGAGCCAGAAGACTGCGTTCGAGAGCAGAAACGCCGCGACTTCCTGCCGCGCAAGGTTGAACGAGAGGGTCCCCCACTCCAGGTTCTCGCTCCTGCGCGGGTCGGGATGCTCGTAGAGGTGCGAGCCGTCAAAGAGGGCCAAGCCGTGGGCGTCCTTCGGGAAGTGCCCGGGGACCCAGTCGAGGATGATTCCGAGCCCGGCCTCGTGCGCCTTGTCGACAAAGTAGCGGAAGTCGTCGGGCGAGCCGTAGCGCGAGGTCGGAGCAAAGAAGCCCGTGACCTGGTATCCCCAGGAGCCGTCGAAGGGGTGCTCGGAGACCGGCATGGGCTCGATGTGCGTGTACCCCAAGCCCTTCACGTAGGGCACGAGCTGGTCGGCGAGTTCGCGATAGGTCATCCAGCGTCCTTCGCCGTCGCCATTCTCGCAGGGCACACGCCTCCACGAGCCCAGGTGCACCTCGTATATCGCAATCGGCCGGTCCAGGGCCTGACGCCCTGGGCGCGACGCCAGCCACGCGGAGTCCTTCCAGCCGTAGCGTCCCAGGTCGAACACGACGGAGGCGGAATCGGGGCGCACCTGGGCCGCAAACGCGTAGGGATCGGCCTTGTCGAGCATCGGTCCGTCCATGGCCGGCGTGATGCGGTACTTGTAGAGCGCTCCCGCCCCTAGGCCCGGGAGAAAGAGTTCCCAGACACCTGACGAATCGACCCTGCGCATCGGGTGGAAACGGTCGTTCCACTGGTTAAAATCCCCGATGACGCTCACACATTGCGCATTGGGCGCCCAGACTGCGAACGCGACGCCGGCGATTCCCATGTGAGTGACCACATGCGCGCCCAGGAACTCGTGAAGCCGGCAGGGATACGCCGCGGGGATGGCCGCGCCCGCGCCGATTCCCTGCGCGCCCGAGAGGCTCGGCAGGGAATCGCTCTTCAGATACGGGGGCATCCCGTACGGCGAGTTGGTCTGCTCCGTGGAGCCGTCCTCGCCTGTCACCTCGAGCTGATAGTAGAACGGTTCGCTCGCCCCGATAAAAACGGTTTCAAACACGCCATCCGGGTGAACACGCTCCATCGCGCGCAGCTCATCCGTCGGCGTGTCGCCCGGTTCGGCGCCCTCTCCAAGGACCGGGATCCATGCCCTCCCCGCCGCGGGAGGCTGCGGCATGCGACGCACGGCCACCGCAGCCGCGTCCGGGAAGTACGCCCTTACCGCAATCGCATGCTGGGGTTCGCCGCCAGCATTCTGGGCCATCTCAACCGGATGCACCCCGTGCAGCTCGAGCGGGGGTTTCCCCTCGATCGGGTTGTCACCGCGCACGGCCTCGGCGGCGAACCGAAGCGCCGCGAGTACGCCCTCCTGCGTGACCAGGGGCCATTCCCTGGTCAGCGCCTCCATGGACGCCCCGGCGGCGAGGCGGTCAAGGACCTCATCCACCGTCACACGAGTGCCCGCGAGGACGGGCCGCCCAAGTTTGATGGCCGAATCGCTAGTGATCAGTTCTTCCTTCAATTGTGCGCAGTGGTTGTTCGTCAGCGGCCACCCAGCAGGAGCCAAGCCAGATTCCAAGGATGCAATTTCGTGCGCGACGCGTTTTCTTGTCAACGGATTCCAAGAAAAGCGGCCCGTCAGAAATCGTGCGTCAGGATCTCTATCGCCCGGCGACTGATCTCCCTGCCGTATTCGGTCCAACGGCCCTGCCCCCAGTAGCGGAAGCAGCTCGTCTGCGCGGCCAGAAGGTGAAACAGGGCGTTGCGGTAGCGGTGCTCCCCAGTCCACACCCCCTTGCACAGAACCTTCTCGTTGAACAGGACGCTCGCCTTCTCCATCGGTCCGAGGACGTTCTCGTAGCCGTAGACCCATGATATGTCGTTGGTCCAGCTCCCGCCCTCAACGTGGAAGTGGTAGTCCTCGCGCTGCAGCTGCTCGATCACCTGGGCCATCTTCTCCGGACCGTCACCAGACTCGAACCGCTCCCATATGCGCTTTTGTCGGACCGGCTGAACGACCGGAAAATCCTCCTCCTTCCACCCGTCGGCCCAAAGGTACTCCAGGTACTCGGTCGGGTTTACTAGCGGCACATCCGTTCCCGTGGCGCGGCGCACCACCTCGATGTAGGTTCCCGGGAACTCGTTCATCATCACGTGGCCATTTTCGCCGTCGGCGACCTGCGTAACCAGGGGAAGAATCTTGCGCCCGTGGTAGTCCCAACGCGACTGGCTTGCCGCCTCGTCGTGGGGCTGCATGTGGCCGATGATCTTCGTGTCGCTGCCCTTCGTCTTGATGAGCACGAGAATGCTCTGCGTCTCCCCCTTGGAGTTTCTGCAGACCAGCCTGTTGGGCAGGTGCAGGTACGGTGAGCCCCAGCCCGACTCGGGGTTCTCCACCGTGTGCTCCTGCACGACCAGCCACTGGTAGCCGCACTCCTTGAGCGTCCTCACGAACTCGTACGCGACGTCCGGATGATTCGGGAGGGCAAGCTCCGACGGCATGAATCCGCGCACACGGCTTAGCGCCTCCCATCCAAAGACCGAAGCAAAATGGTTCTGCCATGCCCTTACGTGCAGCCGGAAGTCCTGGGGCGGCGTGGACGGGGCAACAGCGTGCCCCCAGGTCGTGCCGAGGAACTCCACGCATCGCCGATAGCGCGGGTCGCACGCCACCGACCGCAGCGAATCCAGGACGTCGCGGGCTCCCATCTGCTGGAGCCCTGTCAGCAGAGTGCCCGTGTAGTCGAGCGTGAGCCTTGGCTGTTTGCCCTCGTTCACAAGCTGGGGAATGAACTCGCCCGGCCGCCGGTAGCACCAGCGGTAGACACCGGCGTTGTGCCTGTCCTCCTCGTAGGGGCTCTCCATCATGAATTGGAGGTTGCCGACGAGCGGGTCTCTCCTTGGGTCGGCACCACGCCCCGGGCCGCCCGCAGGGATAAGCGGCTGGTGCATGTGAAGGGCGACGGCGCAGGCTCCCCTCGCCTTGCCAAAGTCTATGCCGCTTTCGTGCAGGTAGACCGTGCCCCCGCGCCCCCTGTGCGTCGCCTCCTCGCGCTCCGCGTCCCAGCCTGAGATGTTGGGAAGCCCGTTTATGAATTCCGGGAGCTCGCTCACGCGTTCTTCAGTGTCGGATTAGACTGCTCGGGTGTTGCTGCGGTCGGCCGTAAATGACCGACGCGTCAGAAATCGTGTGTCAGGATTGCCTCCAGGCGGCGACAGATTTCGCGGCCGTAGTCCGTCCACGTCCCCTGGCCCCAGTAGCGGAAGCAGCTCGTCTGGGAACACAGCAGGTGGAAAAGCGCGTTCTTGTAGCGGGGGTCGCCCGGCGGCACCGCGGGTTTCAGGACCTTCTCGTAGAAGAGCGAGCTGACCCGCTCCATGGGGCCGAGGAGATTGTCGTATCCGCGCACCCAGGAGATGTCGTTCGTCCAGCTTCCCCCCTCCACGTGAAACCGGTGGTCGTCCTTCTTTAGCTGCTCGATGACGCGCGCCATCTTCTCGGGCCCCGCGCCCGCTTGGAAGCTATCCCAAATCTTCTTCTGGTGGATCGGCTGCACAACGGGCAGGTCGGCCTCCTTCACCCCAATGGCAAAGAGGTGCTCCAGGTACTCGGTCCCGTTCATGGCGGGCGTCTCCGAGCCCGAGGACTCGCGCATCGCCTCAAGGAACTTCGGTGGAAACTCGTTCATCATCACCCCGCCGTTCTCCCCGTCAGCGATCTGGGTGACAAGCGGGGGCACCTGCCGGCCGGCGAGCTCCCAACGGGAGAGGCTCTTGGCCTCATAGTACGGCTGCATCTGCGCAACGAGCTTCGTGTCGCTGCCCTGCGTCTTGATGATCGCGATGATGCTCGCCTCCTCGCCCTTCGAGTTGCGGCACACGAGCCGGTGCGGCAGGTGCCGGCGCTCGAGCCCCGCGCCGTTCTCGGGCCGTTCCACGGTGTGCTCCTGCACGATCACCCACTGGTAGCCGCAATCCTTCAGTGTCTTGACGAACTCGTAGGCCGTATCCGGGTGGTTGGGGAGAGCCATCTCCGAGGGCGAGAATCCGCGGACGCGGGCGAGAGCCTCCGGGCCGAAGATGGACGCAAAGTGGTGCTGCCACGCCTTGACGTGAAGCCGGAAGTCCTGGACAGGGGTGGACGGCGCGACGGCGTGCCCCCAGGGGGCCCCGAGCCATTCGACGCAGGATCGGTAGCGGGGCTCGCAGGTGATCCGCTTCAGGTTGTCGATCACGTCACCCAGGCCCATCTGCTGGAAGCCAAAGAGGAGGGTGCCGGTGTATTCGAGCATGACGCGCGGCTGCTTCCCCTCGTCGACGAGCTGCGGTATGAAATCACCCATCCTCTTGTAGCACCAGCGGAAGACGGAGGCGTTGTGATTGTCCCCTATTCCGGGGTTGTCCATCATGTGCTGCAGGTTGCTGATGATCTCCGCCGTCCTAAGATCGCTGCCGCCGGCCGGGATGAGCGGCTGGTGCATGTGAAGGGCGATTGCGAAGGCGCTCTTGGCCCTTCCGAAGTCAACCCGGCTCTCGGGAAGGAAGACGGGGCGCCCCTGCCCGGAGCGAAGGGCGGCGTCTATCTGGGTCTGCGAGCCGCTAAGGCTGGGGCGCTGGGCCAGGGATTCAGCAAGTTCGTTCATGGGTGGGTTTGGGGGCGCGACGCCCGCTCGATTGACGCCCAAAATGACCGGCAGGTCAAATTTCGTGTAATGACTTCCCGCGGACCCGGGTTTCAAGTCCCCGTTCCCGGATGCGCCAACTTGGCTCTCAACCTCATTTGGCCCCATCCGATCATTTGAGCTGCCTTCCTTTCAAAATTCCAGGAACCCTGTCTGCCGATGATCATCTACGACCTCTTTCCCCTTATTGCCGGGCCCATGTCCCAATGGGACGGGCATTTTGGTCGGGCGAAGGCGATGGGGTTCGACTGGATATTCCTCAACCCAATCCAGAAGACGGGCGCCTCGCGCAGCCTCTATTCGATCGCCGACTATTTTGCCGTGAACCCCAGGCTCCTAGACCCGCGCTCCGGTGTGGGAGACGATGAGCAGGTGCGCCGTATGACCGCGAGCGCCCATGCGGCGGGCATGAAGGTCATGATCGATCTGGTCATCAATCACTGCGCCGTGGATTCGTCGCTGACCCGGGACCATCCGGAATGGTTTGTCCGCGCGGCGGACGGGCGCATCATGAACCCCTCGTGCATCCACGAGGGCCAGACTGTCGTATGGTGCGACCTCGCCCAGTTTGACCACCGCAACACCCGCGACTCGGAGGGTCTTTACCGGTACTGCCTAAGCGTTGTGGAGCACCTCGCCTCGCTTGGTTTCGACGGGTTTCGGTGCGACGCGGCCTATCAGATACCCTCCGCTCTTTGGTCCCGGTTGGTGCGCGAGGCCCGAGACCGGCGCCCCGGGCTGGCCTTTGTCGCCGAGACCCTCGGCTGCACCGCCGAGCAGACCAAGGACACGGCGCGCGCCGGATTCGACTTCGTGTTCAATAGCTCCAAATGGTGGAATTACCAAGATAGTTGGCTGCTAGACGGTTACAATCTGGTACGAGACACGACCCCCTCGATCAGCTTCGCCGAGAGCCATGATACCCCCCGCCTCGCCGAGGAGCTAAACGGCAACACGAATGGGCTGAAACAGCGCTACCTCTTTTCCGCCCTGTTCTCCGCCGGCGTGATGATCCCGGCGGGCTTCGAGTTCGGGATGCGAAAGTCCCTTAGCGTCGTGGATACCTCGCCCTCGGACTGGTCCGAAAGCGGAGCCGACCTGCGCGACTTCATCGCCCGCGTGAATGCGATCAAGCGCGATCATCCCATCTTCCAGGAGGACGGCCCGACGTCGTTCCTGGCGTGCGCCAACCCCGCCATCCTCCTTATGCGAAAGTCGTCCGGACGCAGCGGCGGGGATGCCCTGCTGATCCTCAACAAGGACATGTGGAACCACCAGGAGTTCTACACGGACCACCTACGCCACTTCCTGCCGGCCGGGACCGCGCTTCGCGACGTCTCGCCCGAGTTCCCCTTGGATACCGTGCACGAGCCCTTCCACTACGCCCTGCGCCCCGGCCAGGGCATCGTCCTCCTGGCGGCCAAGTCCTAGGTCACTTGTCCCGGATGTGCTCGTAGACGTTCAGGTAGTGCCGCCCCGGGTGATTCCACGAGTTGTCGCACCGCATGCCGTTTCCCATGAGCTCGCGGAAATGCTGCGGGAATGCGTTCCACATGCCTATGGCGCGCTCGAGCGCTGACTCGATTCCCTGCGTGTTGAAATCATTGAACACGTATCCGTTGCGCTCCTCGTACGGCCGGTTCGAGTAGTTCGCGTCGAAGACCGTGTCGAGGAGCCCGCCTGTGGCCCTCACGATCGGCACGGTTCCGTAACGAAGCCCGATCAGCTGCGTGAGCCCGCAGGGCTCAAAGAGGCTCGGCACGATGATCATGTCGGATCCCGCGTAGATCAGGTGGGACAGGTCCTCGTTGAACCCCAGCTCGAGATGGCAGTCCGGGTTGTCGTTGTAGCGCTGCTTGAGCTCCTGGAAGTGCTGGGCGATCTTCCCGTCCGGGCTTGTTCCAAGGAGGACGAACTGGCAGCCGTGCTGCAGGCAATAGTGGATCGCGTGCGTGATCAGCGGCACGCCCTTCTGGTAGTCAAGGCGCCCGACGAAGCAGACGATCGGCTTGTAGACGTCCCGAAGCCAGAAACGCTGCCTGAGGGCCCGCTTGTTGTCGTATTTCTTGTCGAGAGTCGCGAGGCCGTAGGGGCTCGCGACGCGCTGGTCGGTCTCCGGGTTCCAGACGTCGTAGTCGAGCCCGTTCAGGATGCCGCCTATCTTCTGCCGGTGAAGCCCAAGGGTTTGGCCGAGCCCGAAACTCTGGTCGGTGTGCATGATCTCCCAGGCGTATCGCGGCGAGACCGTCGTAATGAAGTTCGAGTAGACGATGCCGCCCTTCATCAGATTCAGGGCGCCGCGGTTGAAATTGTCCTGCAGGCGGTCGGGTTGGAAGAAATAGGCATGCCGGTTGAGCCCGACCTCGCGCAGTATGTGCTCCCTTGTGACGCCTTGGTGCGCCATGTTGTGGAGCGTGAAGCAGACCCGCGGGTGGGTCATTCCAAGCTGCTTGTAGACCTCAAACAGGAGCACCGGCACAAGGGCCGTCTGCCAGTCATGGCAGTGAATCACATCCGGGTGCTTGTTCGTCCGAAGCATGAATTCGAGCGCGGCGCGGCAGAAGAAGGCAAACCGCTGGTCGTCGTCGCTGTGCCCGTAGAAGACGTGGCGGTTGAAGTAGTTCTGCTCCGAGTGAGGCTCGATGAAGAAGCACTTCCTACCGTGAACGAATCCGAAGTAGACACTGCAGTGGATCGAGCGGTCGTACCAAGGCACCCACAGGTCCTTGAGGGCAATCTCGAGACCGAAGATCTCACTGTACCGAAGGCAGTCATACTTCGGCAGAATGACCTCAACGGAATTGCCCCTTATCTCCAATTCGCGGCTCAGGCCGAACACGACGTCGCCCAGCCCGCCGACTTTGGCGACGGGCGCGCACTCGGATGCAATCATCACGACATACATGGGGGGCGTCGCCATGGTGGCGGCGCCCCTTCGCGGCATCAATCACGATAACCGCGAAGCGTCCGCTTTGGTGAACGCTCTAGGATCCCCCAGTCCTCGGACGGCTCAGGGACGGGCCCGGCCGTCAGAACGCCGGCGTGAAGGTGACCCTCTGGCCGGGAGCGACCTCGTAGTCTTCGCCCGTGGACCACGTCGCGTCGTTGACGAGGACCTTGAACCTCACGGGCTTTGCCGCGTCCTTGAGCGCCAGGGTCCAGAGATCGCTTGCCGCGCAGTCGGCGGGAACGCCCTTCTCCCAGCTCAAACCCGGGCCCTCGCCCCTCAGGTACACCTGGTTCCCAAAGCCGACGTCGACCTTCACGGAAATGATGGTCTCAAGCGGCTTCGAGGCGACGACAGAGGCCTTCTCGGCCGGCGCAGGCACGGCTTTTGGCGCCTCAGATCGTTTGACCGGAATGACCTTTGCCACGGGGGCAAAGGCTTTGGAGGCCGTGGGCGCGCTTGGGACCGCCTTGGCGGCCGAGATCGCGGGCGCCTTGCCTGCGGCGATTGGAGCGGGGGCCTTGGCAGGCGACGCAGAGATGGTGGGTGTCTTGAATGTCTTTCTTGATTTCATTTTTTTAAAGATAGGTGTTGAAGGTCCGTTTTCTTGGTTGGTCGGGCGACCTGCAACAGCAATTCGGAAGCCAATTTGACAGCCGTGTTAATTCGATGTGCCCCCCGCCCCAAAATGAGGGGGCACGAATCCATTTTGGCTCTGCTAATCAATAGTTTACGGTATTGTACGGCCTCAAGTCCCCATCCCCTCCGCTACGGACACTCCCGAAGCAGGCATCCGGGCCACATAAGCCTATGGGGTCAAACTTCTTGCCAGATATTGAAATCGTGAAATCGTACCCGGCCATAAATCCGCCGTCTACCCCATCGGCTGTCGACTCGGGAAAAAGGACCCATGCCCTGAATTGGATCGGTTGGTCGCTCGTCCTCGGGCTTCTCGCCTATTTTGTGCAGAAGAACGTGCCGCGTTACTTCGTTTTCACGCCGCAGTCGTATGGAAGCTATTTTTGGCCCCGGGTCACGTGGCTGTTTCCCCATGTGGCATGCGGCCTCCTTGCGGTCATCATCGGTCCGCTGCAGTTCTGGCCGCGCATGCGGCGCGATTACCTTCGGGCGCACCGCATTGCCGGCCGCGCCTATGTCGTCGCGGTAGTGGCCGGGTCGGTCGCCAGCTGGGGCATGGCCGCAAAGATTTCCGGTGCGCCGGCCTACTCGATGGGACTGGCGTGCCTGGGCCTGGCATGGGTCACCACAACGCTCATGGCGTTTGTGGCGATCCGTAGGAAGCACCTGCTTCAGCACCGCCAGTGGATGGTGCGCAGCTACGTCGTTACCTTCGCCTTTGTCAGTTTCCGGCTCGCCGATGATCTGATGGGGGCGGCAAAGATTCTCGACAGCGATGAGCGCGCGAAGCTCCTCGCGTGGGGCTGCTGGGCCATCCCGCTGCTTGTCACCGAGGTCGTTCTCCGGGCGGGTGCCGTCTTTAGGGGTCGCCAGGCCTAAGGGGATGGACCCGCGCCATCCGCCCGGCGCCTGCGGATAGATCGAGACTTTCGCCGCAAAAGGTTCACATCCTCCCGCGGAAAGTCGCTTTCCTCCCAGGGACAGGAATCTCGCCGGGCCGCCTAAAGTCTAACCCATGCGGCCGCGGCAATCCCGCGCCCGGGGCATTCACGCACGAATCCCCAAGCCCTTCGAATGAAACCTTGCTTCCCCCGTACCGGCGCCAAGAATTTCAGCTCAACCTCATGAGTCGCGTGCTGCTTTCGGTCCCCCCGCACCTGCGCGATTTCATGCGATCCAAGGCTGGCCGCGATCTCTGGGACCGCAGGCTCACGGAGATCGCCGGAGGGGCCCACGTGTTCGTCGGGGCCGATCCGACGCAGCGACGGCTCGGATCGGGCGGAGGCACCATCAATCTCCTGACCCAGGCCTGGGCGGATCGGCCAAAGAGCAGGCGCAGGCCATTGTTCGAGTGGCTGGGTGGCGACCAGAGGCTGGTCTTGCACGGCGGAGGAGAAAGCCGCCGCCTCCCCTCCTATGCGGCCATGGGAAAGATCTTCCTGCCGATGCCTGCGGTCGAGGGCCTCGCGCCGCGGCGCTTCGACCAGATGCTCGCGGACTTCCAGATCCCCGCCTACCAGCAGGTGCTAAGGGAGGCCGGTCCCAGGGCCGCGGTCCTCGTCACGGCCGGCGACGTCTGGCTCGACTTTGACCCCCTCCAAATTCCGGCGGTGACCGCGGACATCACGGGAATCGGCATGAGGGTGGCTCCCGAGGTCGCCCGAAACTTCGGCGTCTATTTCGTCGGGAAGGAGCGAGGGCACGCCGAGGGGCGCGAGCATCCGATCTCGTTCTTTCTTCAGAAGCCCGCGGCGGAGGAAATCCACCGGCTCTCCGCCCGATACGACTATTTTGTCGATACGGGGATGTGGCTTCTGAGCATCAACGCGCTGCGCCTCCTGTTCAAGCGCTGCGGATGGAGTGAGGAGCGGGGCCGCTTCGCGGCGAGGGACGGCTTTCCGGAACATCTCGACCTTTACACGGAGATCGGTTCCGCGCTCGGCAGCCGGGCGCGCCCCCCTGCCCTACTGAGGCGTCTCGGATGGTCCGGCCTGAGCGCGTCGGTGATCCCCCTTGACGACGCCCGCTTCTACCACCTCGGATCCAGCCGCCAGCTTTTCGAGTCGTTTGAGCAGATCCAGCGCGGGAGACTCTCGCCCCGCAGGGCCCTGTGCGCCGCGACACCGACTTCGGTGTTTTCGAGCCCGTCGTCCCTTCCGGTGTGGCTCGACTCCGTGGGAGGAAGGGGCGCAATCCGCCTCGACGGCCACAATATCGTCTCCGGACTTCCCCCGAGGTCTGGGGTCACGGGCCTCGGGCAAGGCTGGTGCGTCGAGGCCGCACCAATAGGGCGCTCCGACTGGGTCCTAAGGCCCCACCATCTCGACGATGCCCTGCGCGACAGTGTGGGGTCCGGCGGAACGATCTGCGGCCATGACGCTGCCGACTGGCTTGCCAAGCGCGGCCTTGGGAACCTCAAGGGGGATATCTTCACGCTGCCGATCTACCCCGTCCTCCCGGCACTCGAGATCGACCAGGAGGCCGTAAGCTGGTTCTTCGACCTCCACCCGGACCCGGCGACGGGCCTACGCCTCGGCCGGCACCGGCGCCTTTCTGCTGCACAGATCCCGGGTGCCGTGGATTTCAAGCGGTATTTTTCCTCACGTAGGGCGGCCCATGCGGGCTGCCTGCGCTCGGAGTTCGAGGCCTGCCTCATCGGCGCCGACATGGGGATCTTTACGCAGGATTTTGCCGCGATCTCCGACTACGCAAGGAGGGAGGCGCCGTCCCTCGGCCGGTGGCTTCGCGACCATGGGCCGCAGGTCCTCTCAACCATTAACAAGCCCGAGCACGCCTCCCGGCTCCTCGTCCTGCTGGCAGGGCTGGAGAACGGCCGCAAGCGCTCCGGGCTCGTCGCCGCCGGCTATGCCCGCCTTCAGGAATCGGTTCTGGCGTCGAACAGGCTCGGAAAGTCCCGCCCAAGCCTCCTGCTAAAGGATGACCAGATCGTTTGGGCGCGAAGCCCTTTGAGACTGGACCTCGGGGGAGGCTGGACGGACACGCCCCCCTATTGCTTTGAGTTTGGGGGCTGCGTCCTGAATGTCGCGGTGCTCCTGAACGGCCAGCCGCCTATCCAGGTCTTCGTCCGCCCAATCCCTCAACTCAAGTTCCGGCTCAGGTCGATCGACCTCGGCTCAACCGAGGACATTGAGAGCTTTGCGGGGCTCGCATCGTTCCGGGACGCCAGATCGGGCTTTAGCCTCGCGAAGGCGGCCCTGGCGCTCGCGGGCTTCCTCCCTGAATTCGCCCCTGGGCGGCCCTCGCGCTCCCTGCGCGCCGCGCTGGAGAAGTTCGGGGGCGGGCTCGAGATCTCGCTCCTGAGCGCGGTGCCCAAGGGTTCGGGCCTCGGGACTTCCTCGATTCTCGGCGCCACGCTCCTTGCGGCCCTAAACCGCGCATGTGGCCTGGGTTGGGACCAAGTGGACC
The DNA here is from genome assembly GCA_964414785.1 of uncultured Opitutaceae bacterium. Classification (GTDB taxonomy): domain Bacteria; phylum Verrucomicrobiota; class Verrucomicrobiia; order Opitutales; family Opitutaceae; genus Palsa-1447. The sequence goes on along the minus strand of CAYPXZ010000037.1, from coordinate 491 downwards.
TTTACCAGCGCGTCCTGTCGATCGAGCAGCTGCTGACGACCGGCGGGGGCTGGCAGGACCAGGCGGGAGCCCTGTTTAGCGGCGTCAAACTGATACAGACCGAGCCCGGCCTCGCGCAGACCCCAAGCGTGCGTTACCTCCCGGAGCACCTGCTCGGCGAGGCGCATGCAAACCAGACGCTCCTGCTCTACTACACGGGGGTGACGCGCCTCGCCAAGGGCATACTCAAGGAGATCGTGCACGACATGTTCCTCGGGCGTTCTTCGACGCTTCGAACGCTGGGGCTGATCCGGGCCAATGCGCAGCACCTGCACCGGGCGATTCAGGAGGACGACCAGGCCGCGCTTCACCGCTGCATCGCGCGCTCATGGGATCTCAACCGCCAGCTCGACCCCGGAACGACGACCCCGGAGATCGAAGGGGTGATACGCTGCGCTGGCGATGACCTCGCCGCATGCAAGCTGCTCGGGGCCGGAGGAGGAGGCTACATG
>CAYPXZ010000036.1:37992-41999 GCA_964414785.1 uncultured Opitutaceae bacterium | reverse complement strand
CACGGGCCCGTGTCTACGTACGGTATCCCGTTTGTCAACAAGGACTTCATTCTTCGTATGGCGCGGTCTAGGAGACCTGCCAGTGATCGCCCCCGGGCCCAAAGCCCCCACCCGCACTGGAAAGAAAGGTGTTTCACGCCTTCTCGGGATTGAAGGGCCCTTGAAAACGATTTCAAATCGCTCTGAGATAAACGTCCGCAAGACTTGGAGCCGTCCGAAGGGCCGGCGTTCGTGTTTCGAGCGGACTATAGGCCAACAACCGGGGAATAGAATCATGCCCACACACACCATCCGCCTTCACCGCGTCGTCCGTTCATCGCCCGAGAAGGTGTATCGCGCCTTCCTCGACTCTGATGCCATGGGCAAGTGGCTTCCGCCACATGGATTCACGGGTAAGGTCCACCACATGGACGCGAAGGAAGGGGGCACCTTCAAGATGTCGTTCACCAATTTCACGACCGGGAAGGCGCACTCATTCGGAGGAAGATACGTGGAGCTGGTGCCCCACGAGCGCATTCGCTACACGGACAAGTTCGACGATCCCAACCTTCCCGGCGAAATCCAGGTGACCGTCACGTTGAAGAAGGTGTTCTGCGGGACGGAGGTGAACATCGTGCAGGAGGGCGTTCCCGCCGTCATTCCGGCCGAGGCGTGCTACCTGGGTTGGCAGGAATCCCTCAGCCTCCTGGCGATGCTCGTCGAGCCGGAGATTCCGGATTGAGCGCCATGCCGAAGCTCCGCGTCCAAAGTTTCAGCCTCTCGGTCGACGGCTTCGGCGCCGGGCCGGGCCAGAACCTCGAGAACCCGCTCGGCGTCAACGGGCCTGAGTTGATGGAGTGGGTGTTCCGCACCCGGTTTTTCCAGCGGATGCACGGGGCCGGGGGCGGCGAGACGGGCGTCGACAACGGGATCGCCGAGCAAGGCTTCGCCGGGATCGGCGCCTGGATCCTCGGGAGGAACATGTTTGGACCCGTCCGGGGGCCGTGGCCAGACGAGAGCTGGAAAGGGTGGTGGGGGGATGAGCCGCCCTATCACACTCCGGTATACATACTGACCCATCACCCGAGGCCGCCGCTGCGGATGGCCGGGGGCACGGAGTTCACTTTCGTGACCGAAGGTATCCACGCCGCGCTGGAGCAGGCCATGGCTGCCGCGGGGGGACGCGATGTCCGGTTGGGCGGCGGCGTCTCCACGATCCGGCAGTACCTGCAAGCCGGACTGGTGGATGAACTTCATCTTGCCGTCCGGCCCGTCGTGCTTGGCCAAGGCGAACACCTTCTGGGCGGCATCGACATGCGTTCATTGGGGTTCGAATGCACCAGGTCTGTCGCGGGAGAAAACGCGGCGCATGTGTTCTTGAGCAGGCGCGCGTGAGGCGCCCGGGTCAATCGAGCTTCGCCTGACGGCACCCCTCCCTTGCCACCGGCATCACCGGGAAGCCGAAGAAGACGCGCTGTCCGGTGCCGTGCCCCAATCCTTGTTGGGCATGGGTCCCATCTCGAGCTCGAGCTTCCCGCCGGCGACGATCACGTCGTGGCCGATCCGGGAGCTGTTGTACGGCTTGCCGTTGAGCGTGGCGGACTGGATATAGGGCCTGCCGGGTCCGTTGCCGTGGGCCTCGATGACGAAGTCCCTTCCGCCATAGTAATGGGGGTCCAGATGCAGAGCGACCCTGTCAAAGAGGGGGCCGCTGATGTCGTAATAGGGATGGGTGGAGCAGCCTCCGTCCATTTCGAAGAGACCCATGGACCACAGCACGTAGAGGGCGCTCAGCTGCCCCTCGTCCTCCTCGCCGATCCATCCGACCAGGGGCGACGTGTTCCACAGCTGCTCCAGGCTCTCCCGCGTGTGCTTCTGGGCAAGCCAGGGGCGCCCCGAGTAGTTGAAGAGGAACGGCGCCTGGAGGTTCGGCTCGTTGGTCAGGTCGACGTAGTCGCGGGCGAAGCCCTCCTCCAGCCGGCGGTTGAACTCGTCGCGACCGATGAGGGCCACGAGCGAACCGGGGTCGTGCGGGACGAAGAGCGTGTAGAGCCAGGCATTGCCCTCGACGAACCCGGGCCCGTTCCAGCCCCCGATGGTCCCGAACTTGAACAGGTCGTTCCCGGCGACCCATTCCCCGCTGGCGCGGCGCCGGCGTGCATAGCCTGTGGCCGGGTCCATGTTGTTCCTCCAGAAGCCCGACCGGCGGAGGAACTCGACGCGGTCCCCCTCGTGGCCCAGCGAGGCCGCGAACTGGGACGCGGCCCAGTCGTCGTAGGCGTACTCAAACGTGTTGGAGGTCGGGCCCTCCTCGTCGGGCACGTAGCCGTGGGCGAGGTACCCGGTCAGGTTCCGGTTGCCGGCGTACCCGCCGTTCGGCATCGCGGTGCCCGGGGTCGTGAGGTCGTGCTTCACGGCCCGGTAGGCCGCCGGGACGTCGAAGTCCCGGATCCCCTTCTGGTAGCAGCTGACGATCAGGGCCTCTTGGTGCTGGGCGACCATGACGGGCGAATACCCGCCGCGGACGGGGGCCTCCGGGATCCAACCCCAGGTCTTTGCGGATTCGACGAGGAAGTTCGCCCACGAGCTCGCGGTGGCGGGGCTGGCCAGGGTCCAGAGGGGGAAGAGCGTCCACTGGCATCCCCAGAGGCCGTCGCTTGAGTAGACGGCGCCCTTGCGATCAGAAAGCCTTCGCGCCTTTCCCGTGAAGTCGACGAATTGGCCGTCGGTGTCCTGGATCGCGCTCTTGGCGCTGAAGGCCCTGTAGAGGCAGGTGTAAAAGAGCGCGCGCTGCTCCTCGGTGCCGCCGGACACCTCGATCGGGCTCAGAATCCTGCCCCACGCCTCGCGGGCGTTCCGCACGACGGCCGCGAAGTCCCATCCGAGGCCGCCCAGCTCCGCCTCCAGGTTCGCCCGCGCTCCCTCAAGGCTCGTCAGCGAAACCCCCGTGTGAACCTGGATGGCGCCGGCCTTCTCGACCGCGAAATTGAGCACGACGCCGCACCGGTCGTGACCATCGAGCGACGTCACGGCCTTCCTATAGTCGACCGGAGTCCGCCAGTCGGTCCCGTAGTTCGTCTCCGTGGAGGGCGGATCCCCCCTCTGCCAGGCGTCCATGGATTGGAAGGGCCGGTCCGTCCGCAGGACGAAGAACACCCGGTGCTCGCCGGCATACTGGTTCTGCTGGTGGATGCAGCCCTCGATCTCCGCGGGGCCCGTCTGGCGGACGGTGACGCCGATGATCCGGCACTGCTCCTCGGTGGGGAACGCAAAGTCGAGGACCAGGTGGGCCTCCGGCGTCTCGGGGAAGGTGAAGCGCAGGACGCCGCACCGGGCGGTGGCGGTCAGTTCCGCCTTCACGCGCCAGTCGAGGAGATCCACGCCGTAGTAGCCGGGGCTCCCGCGCTCGGTCTCCTTTCGGATGCGTGAGCGGTAGCCCGAGGTCCACATGTTGCCGAACGGCCCGTCGGGCGCCCCGGGGAAGACCCGGAAGAGGCCCTGGTTGTACTCCATCGGCCCCGTCACGGGCATGATGCTCAGCCCGCTGAGCCCGAAACCGTGAAGGTGGCTGAACCCCGAGATGCTCTGCACCGTGTACTCATACCCGCCGTTCCAAACGTTGCCCTGGTTGTCGGGGCTCAGCTTCACCAGGCCGAAGGGGAGCGTCGCGCCCGGGAAAATCATCCACCTCGAGTTGGAGGTGCCGGTGAAGACGTTGACCTGGTCGACGGGCTCCTTCTGCGCCGCCCCCCGAATCGGGGCGAATGCGAGCGACGCGAGGGCAAGCATGGCGAGGGATGCGGCTGAGGCCTTTCTCATGGGGACGGCGGCCGGGGAGGGTGGGGCCCCGGCCGATCCGTACATCGTTGACTTGGTGAAGCCGGGGCACACGCCAAAAGATTCCCGGAAAAACAGGGGCTCGCGGCGCCCTGGCGGACGCCGCGAGCCCTTGGTCTGAAGCCGCCGCGGGCTGCGGCTCAGAGGCGCGGGGCCTCGGGTTCCCCCGGCTTGAAGTCGAAGGCCTGCTG
>CAYPXZ010000036.1:0-37892 GCA_964414785.1 uncultured Opitutaceae bacterium | reverse complement strand
GGCGTGAGCGTGGTGCAGAGCGCTCCGGCAAGTGCGAACAGGATCGTTTGGGTATTCATGGTGGTATGGAGCTGCAGCGAATAACACCGCACGCTCGGGCTTCCCTTCACCCGCGCAAAACCCCCGTGTTGCGCCGCCGCGTTTCAGCCGGGACGCCGAATCCCGATCGCCCGACCTGCTACCGGGCCAGATCGGGCTTCAGGAAACCGCGGTCGCCAAGCCAGTCGGCCATGCGGTCCGGCCAATGCCTCACGGTCGCGAACTCCGACCGGTCGCCCATGTTGAAGCCGTGCATGCCCTTCGCGATGAAGAGCGCCTCGACCGGGACCTTCGAGTCCCGGAATCCCTCGAGGAGCGCGAGCGTTACCTTGTCGCAGGCATACTGGTCGTCGTTGGCGCAGACGAGGAAGGCCGGAGGCGTGTCCGTTGGCACGACCTTCGGGACAAGCGTCGGCTCGCCCGGGTAGACCAGCATCTCGAAGCTCGGGCGCCCGTTGACGCGGTCGACGGGGTCGGCGGCCGCGGGGTCGCCGTCCCCCTTCTCGAACGAGACCATCATCACCACGGCCCCGCCCGCGGAGAACCCGAGGATGCCGATGCGCTTCGGGTCGACTCCGAATTCGCCCGCCCGGCTCCTGACAAGCCGGATGGCCCGGTAGGTATCCTGGCGGACGTTGTCCATGGTGTACGGGGAGTTCACCTCCTTCGGCAGGCGGTACTTCAGGGCGAATGCCGTCACGCCGAGCTTGTTGAGGAACTCGGCGGGCTCCCTGCCCTCCCGGTTGAACACCAGCTCGCGGAATCCACCGCCGGGCACGACCACGACGGCGCAGCCGTTGGCCTTCTCCTTGGGGGCCGGGTACACCGTGATGGAAGGATTGTTGATGTTTCGCACCCAGTAGTCCTGGGCCTGCTCGGGGATATCCTTGCGGCTCTCAAATCCGGGGGCCCCGTTTTCCCAAAGGGAAATCACGCGCGGGGCGGGCTGGGCTTGTGCCAGAGCGGGTATCAGAATCGCGGCGAGGAGGCGGGGAGTGCGTAGGTTCATGGGGTGCGTCTTCGGGACGGGATCGTGGGGAGGGACTCTTGCGGGCAAGACGCAGGCGGCGGGCCATGGTGACGGGCGTTTCCGCGCAGGTGCGTGAATTAGGCGGGGATCATGGCGGGTCGGGTGCTCCAGTCGAGTGGAACAAGGGCCCTGAAGCATCCGCTTCCGGGAAGAGTCGTGCGAAGGGGTCGCGCGGGGTCCGGTGTTATGCGTGCGAAATTCCAACCTTTCCCACCCGGCGAAACCGCCGATTCTCCCGCGGGTCAAAATCCGCTGCCACACCAATGAGCCCCATTTCTTCCCGCCTGATCCTGGCCGCGGTCGCGTTGGCGACCTTGGGCGTCCGCGCGGGTGCCGAGGGGCCCCTGGACATCGTCGCGGTGTATTCGAGCGCGAGCCCCGCCTATGTCCGGGCCGTGCTGCCGGGCGGCGGCTTCAAGCCCGAGACCTTCGCCTTCGGCGACGGCGGGCACCTCGGCGGGACCATGGCGGACCTGACCCTCGACACGCTTCAGATCGGCGATGTCGCCCGGCTCCTGGCGCCATCCCTCGCCGCGAGGGATTACGTATCCGCAAGCGATCCCAGGAAGACCGACCTGCTGATCATGGTCTACTGGGGGGCGACCGACGGCACCAACTCGCTTGCCGAGCGCAGCATCGCCGGGGCCGACATTCCCCTGCCGCCCCCGCCTCCTCTGCCGGAGGTGCCGAACGGTGCGGCGGGCTCGGGCGGCAACGGCACGGGCGATCCCTCGATGGACGGCAACAACGGCTACAAGTCGCAGTCGATCAACACGGCGAAGGCCGCGGCGGACGCGGCCCTGAACGGGGCCTTGGCGGTGGAGAACTTCGCGAACCTCAAGCGCGACAGGTTGGACGCGGAAAGCGCCGACATCCTCGGGTATTCCGCGGAGCTGAGGAACATGGGCCCCTTCACGCCGACGGCCCTCAACCTGCGCCGCCAGGGGCTCATAGATGAGGTGGAGGAGGGCCGCTACTACGTGGTCCTGATGGCCTACGACTTTCCGACGCTGCTGCTGCACAAGGAGCGGAAGCTTTTGTGGGAGACCCGCTTCAGCATCCGGGCGCGTGGGCATGATTTCGCCAAGGACGTGGCGGCCATGGCTCAGAGCGCCTCCAAGTATTTCGGCCAGGACAGCCAGGGCCTCATGCGCGACCGCTACCGGGCCGATGTCACGATCGGCCCCGTGAGGATCGTCAGCAACGAGGGGACAGGGACAAAGGAACTCCCTCAGTAGTGGGGCCGTCTGCCAACCACCCCCGGCAATCGAAGTGTTGGCATCGGCCGCCGGGGCGGTAATAAACACAGCCCCAAGGCGGCGTATCCGGACCCAGCCGGATCATGCGGCTAAAATCGGAATCGGCAACCCCAGCACCCCCGCCGTGAGGTCCCCATGAAAAATCTAATCATCGTCCTGTTGGTCTGCATGAGCGTCGTAAACGGCCGGTCCCAGTCGGACGCGCCTCCCGTCCGCATCGCCATCGTCGGCCTCGCCCACGACCATGCCCGAGGTTTCATCCCCTCGCTCGTTGGAAACAGGGATGTCGAGCTTGTCGGGATCGTGGAGGCCGACCGCGACCTGGTCGCCCTGTACGCCGGACAGTACCACCTGGGCGCCGACCTCTTCTATCCGACGATCGACGCGCTCGTCGCCGCGAAGAAGGTCCAGGCGGTCGCGACCTTCACCTCGACCTTCGACCACAGGAGCGTCGTGGAGAAGTGCGCTTCGCTCGGGATCGACGTCATGATGGAGAAGCCCATGGCTGTCAGCCTCGCCGACGCCCGCGCCATCGCGGCCGCCGCGGCCAAGGGGGGCATCCGGGTCGTCGTCAACTACGAGACCACGTGGTACCGGAGCAACCGGGCCGCGTTCGACCAGATCCACGCGCAGCGCGCCATCGGGGACATCCGAAAGATCGTGGTCCACGACGGGCACCAGGGCCCCGCGGCGATCGGGTGCTCGCCATTCTTCCTGAGGTGGCTGACCGACCCGGTCCTCAACGGCGGCGGGGCCGCGATGGACTTCGGGTGCTACGGGGCCGACCTGGCGACCTGGCTCCTGGACGGGCAGCGGCCGACCTCGGTCGTGGCCGTCATGCAGCACCTCCAGCCGGACGTCTATCCCAAGGTCGAGGACGAGGCCACGATCGTGCTCACTTACCCGAGGGCGCAGGCGATCTTGGAGGCCTCCTGGAACTGGCCCTACGGCCGGAAGGACATGCAGGTCTACGGCCAGAGCGGCGCGCTCTTTGTCCCGGACAGGAACACGCTCCTGCTTCGAAAGGGCGACGTCCAGGTGAGCACGCTGCCCGTCGCCGAGCTGAAGGACGCCGACTCGAACCCGCTCTCCTACCTGGCGGCCGTGGTCCGGGGAACGATCAGGCCCTCGGGCCTCTCGTCCCTTGAGACGAACCTCATCGTGTGCGAGATCCTCGATGCCGCGAAGGAATCGGCGCGCACGGGAAGGCGCGTCGACCTTCCCGCCGTGGTTTCCCGGTAGGCCCTACTCGTCACGGAGCGCCTCAATCGGGGAGACGCGCGAGGCGCGCCGCGATGGAAGGAACGTGGCGAGGAGCACGACGACCATGAGGATTGCGGCCGTCGCCGCGAGGATGCCGATGTTCATGGCGCCCACGCCGAAGAGCATGCCCCGCATCGCCCGGCCGGCGGCCCACGAGCCCAGGGCGCCGATCGCGATGCCGGCAACCAGGAGCTTTGCGCCGAGGACCAGGAACTGGGTGAGGATCTGGCTGGGTAGTGCCCCGATGGCCATGCGCACGCCTATCTCCTTGCGGCGCTGGCCGACGGCATAGGCGAGGACGCCGTAGGTGCCGATGGCGGCCAGCACGAGCGCGACCCCGGCGAAGATGCCGGCAAGAAGCGCGGGAGAGCGACGCGAGACCAGGCTGTCGTCGATCAGGCCCTGCATCGGCTTCAGGTCGTCGATCGGGAGCTCCGGGTCGATCTTGAGCACGATCTTGCGAAGCACCGGGGCCAGCGCCTCGGGCGCCATCGAGGTGCGCACCACCACCGAGAAGTCCTGGACGGTGTAGTCCTTGTAGGGGTAGTAGATGGCGCCCTGGGCCTCCGTGTCCGTGAGGTTGTTCTGCTTCACCTTGCCCACGACGCCGACGATCGTCTTGGCGTCCTTCACGTCGAAGCGTGGGTTGCTCGATATGCGGTGCCCGAGCGCGCTCTTCCCAGGCCAGTAGCGGTTGGCGAAGTCCTCGTCGACGACGCAGACCTTCTGGTCGCGGTGGTTGTCTGCGTCCTCGAGGAACCGGCCCTCGCGCAGCGGGATGCCCATGGCCTTCCAGTAGCCCGACGTGGCGAAGGACGTGTAGTGGGCCCGCACGGGGTCGCCGGGCGTGGACGCGACGCCCTCGACCGTCGTGGCGTTGTTGCTGATGGACCCGCTCAGCGGGAGGCCCGAGGTGATGCCGACCTCGACGACCCCCGGCTGTATCCGAAGCTCACCCTGGAGCCGCTCGATGAAGGCGAGCCGGGGCGGGGTCTCGGGGTAGTTCTTCCAGGGCAGCGACACCCGGCCCGTCAGGACCTGCTCGGGGCGGAATCCCGGCTTGGAATCGAGGATCCGGCGCAGGCTCGTTCCAAGGAGGCCCGCACCCGTAAGGAGCACGAAGGCCAGGGCGACCTGGGCGATGATGAAGCCGTGCCTGACCCGCTGCGCCGCGCGGCTCACGGTGCCGCCCCGGGTCTCGGTCTGGAGCACGTGCGAGAGGCGGGAGTGCAGGTTGAACCAAACGACGGGGATCCCGAGGGCGATCCCGACGACGAGCGACACCGCGACCGCCGCCATGGCAAGCCGCCCGTCGAAGGTGACCGTCGAGCCGAGCGGCAGCTGCTCGGTCCCCAGCACCGACAGCAGGCGGATGCCGAGCGCGCCGAATCCGAGGCCGAGGATGCCGCCGCCGAGCGCCAGCAGGGTCGTCTCGAGCATCACATCGACGGCGATGTGCCGGCGGCTGGCGCCGAGCGCCTGGCGGACGGCGAGCTCCTTGGTCCGGCCGCTCGCTCGGATCAGCAGGAGGTTGGCGAGGTTGACGCCCCCGATGACGAGCAGAAAGAGCACGCCGGCCTGGAGGAGGAGGAGGATGGGGCGCACCTCGCGCACGTGGTCGGCGTGCAGGGAGTAGACATTGGTGTGGTAGCCGACGCCCCTGATCAGGTCCGCGAACGGGTCGTCCTTGATCTGCTGGGCGTTGAGGGCGTCGATCTGCGCCTGGGCGACCGCGAGGGTCGCGCCCGGCGCGAGGCGGGCGATGAGCTCGTAGTTGTTCGAGTGGCGCCTGTCGGGCCCCCGGTCCTCCTTGTCGGAGGCCGCGGGCGTGAACATCTGCGCCTTGCTGGAAAGGTAGCGGAACCCGGGCGGGAGGACGCCCACGACTGTGAAGGACTGGGAATTCGCGCGGAAGGTGCTCCCCACGGCCTTGGGGTCGGCGTTGAACTGCTTGCGCCAGAGGGCGTCGGTGAGGATCGCAACCGAGCTTCCCTTGTAGAACATCTCGTCGTCGTTGAACGTGCGCCCCAGGGCCAGGGGGACGCCGAGCGTGGCGAAGAACTCGGGCGAGACCCTGTCGCAGTCGATGCGCGTGGGGGAGCCTGCCTCTCCAATGATCACGGTGCCCCCCTGGTGGATGGAGGTCGAGGCGAAGGCCTTGATCGCCACCTTGCGGTCGTAGTAGTTGGGCAACGAGGCGCCCGCCCGGTCGACGCCGGCCTTGGGATAGGAGTTCACGGCGGTCACGAGGCGGTCGGGCTCCGGGAAGGGGAGGGAGCGCACCAGGATCGCATCGACCACGGCGTAGATGGCGACATTGGCCCCGACGCACAGGGCGAGGGTCAGGAGTGCCGTTGCAGTGAAGCCGCGTTCGCGGCCTAGGCGGCGCAGCGCCTGCCTAAGGTCAGATAGGGTGAATAGGGAGCGCACCGTATAGTGATAACACAACAAGGGGCGTTGAGGTTACACGAGATTTGTGAAATCAAGGATGCCGTGCCCCGGAGCCATCGGGGCGCTCCCAGGACAACAGGGACCCCCTCAGGGGATCCGGCCCTAAGGGCCGGGCCCAGCCCGCAACCCCTTAAAAACCCAAGACCACCATGATTCCAACCCTGCTACCCAGGCCCCTGCGAGCGCTCTTGCACCTCTCGTGCGCGGTGTTTGCCGGCGCCAGCCTCATCGCCCAGGAACCCGCGAGCGAGTTCGTGGGGCTTGCGAAGATCCACACCGACATCCATTCCCGGCGTTCGGGCAGCTACGACCGGACCGGGGGCAACGGGGACAACGTCTCCAACGTGGCCGACGGGGCCCGGGTGACGATCCTGGACGTGAAGGGCGCGGGCGTCATCACCCACATCTGGATCACGCTCGCCCCGGGGCCCGACACGCTTGACCGCAACAACGTGGTCATCCGGATGTACTGGGACGGGAAGCCGTATCCCTCCGTCGAGTCGCCGATCGGCCCGTTCTTCGGGAACGGCTGGGGCGAGTCGTACAACTTCGTGAGCGCCCCGCTCGCCGTCACCCCCGGATGGGGCAAGTCGTACGTGAGCTACTTCGCGATGCCCTACGCCCAGGGGGCGCGCATCGAGATCGAGAACCAGAGCGGGCGGACGATCGACGCCCTCTACTACAACATCGACTACGAGGAGATGCCGAAGCTTCCCGCCGACCTCGGGCGCTTTCATGCGTGGTACAACCATGAGCTCACCAAGGCCCTTCCCGGCGGCGAGAACGAGTGGAGCACCCTTGGGCCCCAGGGGAAGAACCTCGACGGCAAGGACAACTACGTCTTTGCCGACATCAAGGGCAGGGGCCACCTCGTCGGGGTCAACTACTACGTCAACTCCCCGGGCCCCATGTGGTACGGCGAGGGCGACGAGATGGTGTTCATTGACGGCGAGGCCCTCCCGTCCCTAAACGGCACCGGAACCGAGGACTATTTCAACACGTCGTGGTCGCCGAAGGAGCTGTTCCAGCACCCCTACTTCGGGTACGCGCGGGTCAACAACGAGACCGGGTGGCTGGGGCGCACGCACCTGTACCGCTTCCACATCGCCGACCCGATCTACTTCGACACGGCGTGCCGCTACACGATCGAGCACGGGCACAACAACTGCCTGACCCTCGACCTGGCCTCCGTGGCCTATTGGTACCAGGACGCCGCGAGCCCGCTGCCGCGCTCCTTCACGAAGAAGGAGCGCGAACCCATGCCGGCCATCACCGTGCCCGACATCCACCTCTGGAGGGACGCGTGGCGCAAGCAGCAGGGCGGCAGTCCCACGCTCTGGGGCAACGAGAAGAAGCCTTAGCCCACAGCAGTCTCCCGGTTGGGGTCTACCCTCCGAACGGCTCCAGGCCGGGGGCCGCGTAGCCGCAGGCGGGATCCTCGAGCGCGAGCACCCAGTCGGGCCCATAGGGCGGCGAGCGGAAGCCGCGCTTCCCGCGCCCAGGGACCTCGCCTTCGAGTGTGCCCACGCCCGTGCGCGGGTCGTACCACCAGACGCGCACGGACGGGGAGCGGAGCCTCCCCAGGTCGATCGTGGCAGGCTGGTCGCTCATCGGGAAGTAGATGAGGGCATAGGTCCCCTCCCGGTCCCGCGTCGCCTGCAGGTGGAGGCCGCCGGCGCCCGGGTCACCGGCGATGAGCGACTGGTCGGGCACCCGTGAAAAGAACGGGCGCGACTCGATCAGCTGCCGGAGGTAGTGCATCTGGCGGGCTGCGGGGCGCTGCAGCGCGTCGACCCAGTCGCGGTCGGCGAAGTTGATGACGCCGTTTCGTTTTCCGGCGAATTGCCAGACCGCGTGATGGCCGTACGTGACGCCGCACGCCCCCGCGAAGACCGAGCGGTAGGTCTGCTTGCGCACATCGTAGTCTCGAAAATACCCGGTCGCGGGGTCCCACTTGGGCCAGGGATTGAAGGGATGGTCCTCGTAGTTCGGCTCGAGGTCGAGGGTCGGCTTCGCGGGTGTCAGGGCGTAGTCGCGGGCCACCCAGTCCCACACGGGCTGGTCGTGGCCGCCGCCGTGGCCGCTCTGCATGCCATTGATCGAGAGCCAGGCCTCGTGGGGCATCATGACCGAGGACGTATAGTCGCCGCCGGAGGGGTGGTAGGCGCACACGACAGCCCCGCCGGTGCCTTCGGCCAGGCCTCCCGCGATCTCACGCCAGATCGGCGTCCAGTCATATCCGCTCGGGAACCCGCTTGCCATTGCCTGGACGTTCGACCACGAGTCCGCGGTCGAGGCATCCGCCCGTGCCGGGCGGTCGCCTCCTAGCATCCATACGATGTTGGTGCGGCCGCGCAGCCTCGCCCCGAGATACTTCGCGTAGGCCCGGGCGACGGGAAGATTGTCGTTCCGGAAGACCCTCGGCCCCGCCCCCCAGGGAGCGGTCAGCTTGTCGCCCCATGTCGGCAGGAGAGCCATGTAGAGACCACGTGAGGCCGCCTCGTCAACGATCTCGGCGACCCTGTCGAAGTATTTCCCATTCGGGCGGAGGGGGTCATTGTCGACGAACGGCCGCTCCCCTAGAGCGCTCGGGCGGTTGAGCCCGTCGAACTCGGCGAGCACGGTCGCCTGGATGATCGTGAAGCCCTGCTCGGCCCGTGTCTTGAGGTAATAGCTGCATTCCTCGCGCGTGGTCGCGTCGATGAGCTGCCAAGCGGTGTCACCGAGCCAGAAGAATGGCCGGCCGTCGTCCGTCTGCAGGGTATGCCCTCCAGGGCTCACGACGACGGCGTGCAGGGGCGTGGAAGGGGACTGCGCGGCGCCGAGGGCAATAGGCGAACAGGCGAGTGCGGCAAGGAGCAGGAACGGCGCAGCGGGACGCGGGACGCCGCGTGTGGATCCGGGCATCCCTTTGGGGACGGATGATTTGGGCATGGGGCGTTCCCCCGCCGTCCCTGCTCCAGCTTGGCGCAGGCCGGGAATCGCGGCGAAGGAAGGTACCTCCAAGGAACGCCGTAACGCCCCGCTGTCGACAGGGAACTGAGTACCCGGGGAAGCCCCAGGGCCTGCGCTCACCCGCCCTGGCAAATTTACCTTTTTGCCCGGAGGATTTTCTGCCAAAGCAGCGGTGGGACAATGATCGTTGCGAAACTTTACTCGTGCCCGGTGCATGTTTATGCGGGCCATTTCGGCGGCCCGCCCGGCGACGCGCCCATGCGGGAGGCCGCAAGGGTTGAGCTTGTCTCGGGGCGAGGCATCCTGGGCGACCGCTACTTTGATCATCCTCTCGGCCATAAGGGGCAGGTCACCTTTTTCGCCGAGGAAACCTGGGAGCAGCTTTGCAACGAGTTCCGCCGTTTTGACCTTGGGCCCGGAGTGTTCAGGCGCAACATTCTCACCCGCGGCGCGGATCTGCGGTCCCTTGTCGGCAAGCAGTTCGACGTGCAGGGCGTCCGCTTCGAGGGGTCGGAGTACTGCAAGCCGTGTTTCTGGATGGACTCGGCGTTTGCGCCGGGAGCCTTCGCTGCTCTAGCCAAATGGCGCGCCGGTGGCCTGAGGGCGCGGGTCCTGAGCGACGGGCATCTCCTGGCCGCGTGATTCCCCCCGGGCGAAACATGATCGGGGCCATCCTTGCCGGGGGGCACTCGCGCCGGATGGGAACGGACAAGGCGGAGATAATTCTGGGCGACGAGCCGATGTGGAGGCGCCAGATGAACGTGCTCCACGCCGCCGGATTGAAGAGGGTCGTCCTTGTGCGCAGGGCGGAGCAGGAGGCTCCGCAGGATGTCGAGTGCTGGCGCGACACGGTTGCGGGGATCGGCCCGCTCGCGGGCCTGCACGCCGCCCTCGTGGCGCGGGCCGCGGACTTCGTCGCGGTCCTGGCGGTCGACATGCCCGGGATCGGCCCCGATTGGTTCGAGTGGCTTTCCGGCGCCTGCGCCGAGGGAGTCGGGGCGATGGCGAGGCACGCGGACGCCTGCGAGCCCCTCGCGGCCATCTATCCCGCCGAGGCGCTCGCCGCGGTGGAGGCCCTGGTCGCGGCGAAGGAGCATTCGCTCCAGCGCCTGGCGAGCCTCCTGGCCGGCGCGGGACGGATGAGGATATTGCCGCTCGGCGCATCCGAGGCGCCCCGCGCGGCGAGCGTCAACACCGTGTCCGAGCTCAGGACCTGGGAGTCGCCACAGGGCGCCTAGAGGCCCGCAAGCCGGGGCTCAGCCCGCCAGTTCGAGCTCCGCGAGGCCGATGCTCCTCGCAACGGTCTCGCAGAGTCCGACAAAGATGCTCTCGGCCTTCGCGAGACGGCGGCCCTTCCAGTAGGCGACGCTCCATTGGCGGCGCAGCCTGCGCCTGCCAAGAGGCAGTGAAACGAGAGTGCCGTTTGCCAGCTCCGCGCTTGCGATCCACGGCGCGAGCACCCCGGCGCCCAGGCCCAGCTTAACCAGCTCCTTGATCGCCTCAATGCTGCCCAGCTCGATGTAATTGGTGAGCGCGACCTTCTCCTCCTTGAAATAGTCCGCGATCAGCTGAAACGTATAGCTCGACTTGTTGTAGAGGATGAGGGTCTCCGCCTCCAGTGCGCCTGCCGGCACGGCCTGCAGCTCGGCCCACGGGTGCTGGGGGGCGACGAAGAGGCGCAGCTCGTCCTCGAACAGGGGGACAAAGACCAGGTCCCTCGACGCCTGCGGGTGGGTTTGGATGAGGAAAGCAAAGTCGATTCGGCCCGCCTTGAGGAGCTCCAGCTGTCTGCCCTGGTCGCCGGTCTCGATCCTGACCAGGCAATTCGGGTACCGCTCCCTGAACTCGCGCAGAACCGTGGGCAGGATGTGCTGGCATGCGGTCGTGCTTGCGCCCACGCGCACGAAGCTTTGGCTCCGCTGCAGGACCTCCTCCACGCCGGCCCGAGCAGCCTGCATTTCCCTAAGGATGTTATGGGCATGCCGCAGAAACTGCTCCCCGCAGACGGTCAACTGCACACGCTTGCCGACCCGGTCGAAAAGCCTGCACCCCAGGTCGTCCTCCAATGCCTTTATCGCGTGGCTTACCGCAGACTGGGTGATCCTTAGTTCCTTGGCGGCAAGCGTGAAGCTGGCCGTGCGGGCCAACGCAGCGATCGCCTTGAGCTGGCGGCTATCGACGGTGGTCTTCATTGAATCATGGCTCTACGTTGCCGGTGCGGCAGCGGCAATTTAGCACGAATCGAGCCAGCCTCCCGGGGTGGCGCTAATCCCTGACGCAGGCAACTATCTTGGGTTCAGGGACTTTGACTGCTCGTCGAGCCAGCCTTCCAGGTACCCTACGATGTCATTGACGCTCCGGACCCCCATGATGTCGCTGTCCGGGATCTTGAGCCCGAAGGCCTCCTCAATCTCGAACATGAGCTCGACCGCTCCGAAGGAGTCGATGCCGAGGTCCTCCGCCAGGCGGGAATCGCCGCTGATGTTGCCGGGCTCGATGCCGAGCTTCTTTGCGAGGACGTCCCGCACCTTGGCCTCGATTTCCTGGCGGTTCACGTTGGGTCAGCTTTCCCTTGAGAAGATGAGCGCGACATTGCAGTTACCAAATCCGAACGAGTTGGACATCACATGTTCCAGCTTTGTGCGGCGGCTTTCGCGGGGAACATAGTCGAGGTCGCAGGCGGGGTCGGGAACATCGAGGTTGATCGTCGGCGGGACGATCTGGTCCTGGAGGGCCTTGACGCAGACCACGGCCTCTATCGCCCCGGCTGCGCCGATCGCGTGGCCGATCATCGACTTGGTGGATGAGATCGGGATCTTGCGGGCCTCCTCGGCGAAGACGGCCTTTATGGCCTTTGTCTCAGCGGCGTCGTTGGCCCGGGTGGAGGTCGCATGGGCGTTGATGTAGTCCACCCGTTGGAGCCCCGCGTCCCTGAGCGCGGCCTTCATTACCCGCGCCGCGTCGGAGCCCTCCGACTCCGGCATCACCATGTGGTGGGCCCCGGAGTTGCTCGCGTAGCCGGTGAGTTCCGCAAGGACCGCGGCGCCCCGGCGAAGCGCCCGCTCCCTTTCCTCCAGGACGAGCACCGCGCCGCCCTCGCTCATCACGAAGCCGTCTCTGCCGATTTCAAAGGGGCGGGAAGCAGCTGCCGGGCGTTCGTTGTTCTTTGAGAGCACCCGGAGGGCGCAGTAGGCGCCGAAGTTGAACTGGGTCAGCGGCGCCTCGACCCCCCCTGTGAAGCAGATGTCGGCATCCCCGTATTGAACCTTCCTGAAGGCCTCACCGATCGCATGGGCGCCCGAGGCGCAGGCGGTGGAGATGACCATGTTGGGCCCCTTGAACCCGTACCGGATCGCGATGTGGCTGGCGACCGCGTTGGGGCTTATCTTTGCGACCGCCGCCGGGTTGATCCGGTGCGCACCGCGATCGAATGCGGCGACCATCTGCTCCTCGTGGAACATGAGGCCGCCCAGCCCGGAACCCATGATCACGCCGACGCGGTCGGGATCCTCGGCTTCAGGCCGAAGACCGCTGTCCTTCAGCGCCATGTCGGCGCAGGCGAGGCCGAAATGCACGAACCGGTCCACGCGCTTCGCGATGTCGTCGGGCATGTAACTGCCGGGGACAAAGCCCCTCACCTGGCCGCCGATCTTGGACGCAAGATCGGTCACATCAAAGGCATCGATCGGGGTGATTCCCGAGCGTCCCTCGACGTTCGCCCGCCAGAAATCCTGGACGCCGACGCCGTTGCACGCCGCGACTCCAAGGCCTGTTACGACTACCCTGCGTCGGTTCATTCCAACACAACATGACAGCCGAGGGGGACAAGGGCAGACAATTTTTTTCGAGGAAACTTAGGATTCAGGTCCTTGCGATCCTGCGCGCGGTCGCGCGCAGCGGCCCAAGGCCGATGAAATAGACCGCCAGGATCCAGATCGGGGCGACCACCGCCCATCCAAGGATCCCGTGCAGGGCGGTCGTGCCAAACTGGTGGTAGAACTCCCTGGGCTCGCGCCTAAGGAGCGAGATCATGGAGGCGACGTCCAGGCTTGAGCGCGCGGTTCCCGCGAGCGCATCCCCGAGGCGCACGAATGCAAAGAGAAGCGGGAAATAGATGAAGGTGCAAAGCGCGTTCACCCCCTGGATGATCGGCTGGTTGAGGCCGAGGACGACCCCGGCGATCACGCAGAGCGTGGTCGTGGTCCCGAGGATGGGGAAGATCGCGAGGACGCTGCCCACGGCGATGCTCAGCGCTATCTTGTCAGGGGTGACCCCCTGGGTGAGTTGTTTGGCCACCGGGTCGAGCACCCAGCGCCTCCAGAAGCCGCGCTTCTCTAGCGGTCCAGGAATCTCTGGGTCCATGCAGGGTCGGGCAGGGGTTTCGGCCTATAGATCCCAAAGAGCGCGAAGCGCGTCCTCGATATGATCCGGTAGACGGGGTCGCGCAAAAAGGCCGGGATAACGCGCAGCCATGAAACCGCGCGCCAGGCGCCTTGCAGCTCGGCGAACGCGGCCAGCGCCCCCGCGGTCCGAAGCAGGTAGGCGCCGCGCGCCCGGGCGTTCCAATCCGGCACGAACACGAGGCTGTCAAAGTCGTCCACGGGAAGACCCTGCGAGGCAAGGTAGTCCTGTGCGAGCTCGCTCTGAAGGGGGGCAAAGCGGAGTCTGCCGGCGGGATCGTGGCGGATCAGGAAGCGCACCACCCCGTTGCACAGGCCGCACTCGCCGTCGTAGAGGAGCACGGGGACGCGGGATTCCGTCATTGCCCGCACCCTAGCCCAGCTCCCGCCGGGCTTCAATGGCAACATGCGCTCGGGCCGACGCCTATTGCGTCCGTCCCCGGTGGCTCTCCGCGAATTGCCCCAGTTCGGTCCCCGGGATCTCCGAGACCTCCATGAAATTGAGGCCGCCCCGCGACCACGTCAGGGTGTCGGAGCCGTCCCGGCTCTCCGGGCGCTCGGTGACCGGGGACGGGTCGACGCAGATTTGGGTTGACGGTGGCCTGCGTGTACTAGTATGCATAGGACACCATGCTGCCATTCACCGTAAATTTCCGGCCGGGAGAGCCGGTTTACGAGCAGGTCACCTATGCGGTGAAGAAGGCGATCGCCACGGGCCAGCTCGCCGCGGGATCCCGGTTCCCCGCCGTGCGCACGCTCAGCCAGGAGCTTCGCATCAACCCGAACACGGCCCACAAGGTGGTGACCTCGCTGACGGCGGAGGGGGTCCTCCTGGTCCACCCGGGCATCGGAACCGTGGTGGCGCCGCCGACCGCGGGCTCGGCGGCCGACCGCGCCGCGCTCCTCAACGACGAACTGGAGAGGCTGGTCGTCGAGGCGCGCAGGCTGGGCCTCGACGAGGACAAGGTGCTGGCGGCCGTCCGCGGCCACTGGCGGAAACTCAAAGGAATTCAATGAATGCCATCGAATGTGACAACCTGAGCCGCTCGTTTGGCCGCGTGCCGGCCGTGAGGGAGCTGACGCTCGCCATTCCCGAGGGGCGTTTCTTCGCCCTCCTGGGACCCAACGGAGCCGGCAAGACGACGCTCCTGAAGCTGCTGCTCAACCTGCTGCGGCCGACCGGGGGAACGTCGAGGATCCTCGGCCACGAGAGCTCAAGGCTCACGGCCTCGGAGTTCCGGAGGATCGGCTACGTGGCCGACGGCCAGGACCTGCCCGAGTGGATGACGGTGGCGCAGCTCATGGAGTTCTGCCGGCCGCTCTATCCCACATGGGACGGGGCGCTCGCCACCCGGCTCCAGGCGATGTTCGACCTGCCTGGCGACAGGCCGATAAAGAAACTCTCCCGCGGGATGCGCATGAAGGCGGCGCTTCTCTCCAGCCTCTCGTACCGCCCCGACTTGATGGTGCTCGACGAGCCGTTCGGCGGTCTCGACCCGCTCGTCCGCGACGAGTTCATCCAGGGCCTCCTGGAACTGCCCGGCGACGACCGCCCCAGGACGTTCATCGTCTCCTCGCATGACATCGACGAGGTTGAGCGGCTCGCCGACGACGTGGGCTTCCTTGCCGGGGGCCGGCTCCTTGTCCATGAGTCGGCGGACTCCTTGAGGGGGCGGTTCCGGACCGTGGAGGTCGTGGGGAGCGCGATCGCTCCCCCCGCGGGCAGGCCGGCGGGGTGGCTCGAGGTCAAGCAGCCCTCGGGGAACGTCATCCAGCTCGTCCATGGCGCGTTCTCGCCCGCCGCGCAGTCGGAGCTCACCGCGTTGTTCCCCGGTTCCACGGTCTCGGTCCATGCGATGACCCTGAGCGAGATCTTCCTTGTGCTTGCCCGGGGTCACCGGGACAGCGCCGGAAAGGAGGCGGCATGAGCGCCGTCCTTCACATCCTTAGGAAGGACCTGCGGCACATGGGGATCCTCGCGGCGCTCAGCGTCGCTTTCAGCCTGGTGGCGACGCTCGGCTGGTACTGGGACATCATGCCCTCCGCGGGCGGTTTCCTGGTCTTCATGATCGGCCAGGTCATCCCGGTGATCATCCAGTTCATCCTGGTCGTGGCGATCATGCAGGCGGACCCGACCGTCGGCGACCGCGCGTTCTGGCGCACGCGCCCGATCTCCCCCGGGGCGCTCCTCTCGGCGAAGCTTCTCTTCCTCCTCGTGGTGTTCGCGGTCCCGTCGCTCGCGGTGAACCTCTACATCGCCGCGTCCATGGACGCGCCCATTCGGGTCCTCATGGGGATGGTGATCGAGTCGACGGGCATGCTCCTCGTGGAGGGCCTCGTGGCGGCTCTTGTCGGGTCGATGACGCAGAGCCTGATCCAGGCCGCCGCGGCCCTTCTCGCAGGCGTGGTGGCGGCCACGGCCGTCGCCACAATATTCCCGGACCTGCACCTGTTCACCCCGTGGAGGCTCGACATCCCCGGCCACGCGCCCCGGTTGGCGGCCGTCGGACTCTATAGCGGTGCGGCCGCGCTCATCCTCATCGCGCACCAGTTCGCCACGCGGCGCACGGGGCGGACGCTCGCGTTCCTCATCGTCCTTGTGCCGGTGGTGCTGTTCGCCGGGACAAACTGGCCGGTCACCATCACCACCGCGCCGACACAATTGGCCGGGGCCCCGTCCAAACCCGCTCTGTCCGAAGGGGTGCAGATCATGCTCATTCCCCCGGCCCAGGTCTGGAGCAACGGCTTAGAGCGGGACCCAGCGACCGGACGCATCCTCAAGGCGCAGACGTACTCTATAAACGCGGCGGCCCGAAGCGTCCCCGAGGGAAGGATCGTACAGCTCGACTCGGTATCCGCCGGGGTGGTTTTCGAGAACGGCGAGCGCCATGACTTTTCCACGAACGGCTCGGTCTTCTGGCATTTTTGGACGAATCTGGAACAGGCCACGTCCCTCTGCCGCGCGCTCGGGCTCGCGCCGCCCGCCCTCGAGAACGAGAAGCTGCAGGCGCATGGGCTGAGGTTGTTCAGCATCGCCAACGAGAAGTCCAAGGCGTTCCTCGGCAGGCGGGGGACGCTCTCCGTGACCATCAAGCTCGAGGAGCTTGCGTTTCACGAGGACGTGAGCCTGCCCGCGCGGTCGGGCGCCTCCTCGGTCCACGGCGGCCAGAAATGGAGCGTGGGCAAGGTCAGCATCGTGGACGGCCACGCCGTCGCGGACCTTCGGCACCTGCGCCTTTCAAGCATGCTGATCACCGACGGGGCGGCCCGCCCAGACTACTACTGGTCCGAGGCGTTCCGGCACGGCTTCGTCCTTCTCAACCGGAAACGGGGCGAGTTCGCGCTCTCGGCGGATCGCTGGAACTCCGCCGACACCCCCATCTGGACCCTGGATATCAACATGAAGCGCATCAAGTTCGGGGACCGGTGGGCGACCGGGGGTTCGATGGTAAAGGCGCCCATGGACGACGCGTGGCTGGAGGATGCGGAGCTCGTCATCCTCCATGCGGAGTCCGCGGGCACGTTCAGCAAGACGGTGACGCTCGAGAATTTCCAGATCCCGCAGGCCGAGGACGCCCCCGACTCGACCCCCGCTCCCTTCTGGCAATAGCGCCGGATTTCTCCGATAGTCCGGGGGCGGACCGCATGAAGCCCCTGCGACTCATTGCCGACGACCTGACGGGAGCCCTCGACACGGCGGCCCAGTTCACCGGGGCCGGCCGTGCGGTGCCGGTGTTCCCGGGAGGGCTTCTTCCCGAGGCGCTGCCGCGGGACTTCGCGATCGACGCCGCAACCCGGGAGATGGACGGGCCCTCGGCCGCCGCCGCCGCCGTGCGGTTCGCCCGCCTTCTCGCCACGGAGACCGACGCGATCGCGTACAAGAAGGTCGACAGCCTCCTGCGCGGGCACCCCGGCCTCGAGCTCGCCGCCACCCTTCGCACCGCGCCCGCGGCGCACTGCATGATCGCCCCCGCGTTCCCGCTGCACGGGCGGGTCACCCGCGGGGGGCGGCAATTCTCGCTCGCGGCGGGCGCCTCGGAGCCCTTCGGCGATGACATCCGGGCGACGCTGGTCGCCCAGGGGATCCCGGTTGGCCTGCGATCGCCGGGGGAGGACGCGCCCGAGGGCGTGAGCCTCTGGGATGCCCAGACCGACGAGGACCTCCGACTGATCGCCGGGGCGGGCGCGAGGCTTCGCCCGCCGCCCTTGTGGTGCGGCAGCGGGGGCCTTGCGGCGGCGATCGCCAACGCCGTCGTTCCCGGCGCCCCTCGCGTGGGAGGGCCGCTCCTCGGGCTCTTCGGCTCGGACCATCCCGTGACGGCGGTCCAGCTTGAGCGATGCGCGGCCCGGCTCGTCTCGATCGCGGACGGCGAGGCGGACGCGGGGCGGGTCGGCGCCCTCCTCGAGGACCCGGGAGCCTGCCTCGTCCGCTGCGCCCTGGCCGGCGGCATGGACAGGGCCGAGGCGGCCCTGAGGATCTCGCGCGAATTCGGGAGGCTGGTTGCCCGCGTCCCGAGGCCCGGGACGCTCCTTGTCTCGGGCGGTGAGACGCTGCGCTCCCTTTGCCAGGCCCTGGGGACACACCGCCTGGACGTCGTGGGCCAGCTCATCCCCGGTGTTCCTGTCTCCAGAATCGTGGGCGGGGTTTGGGACGGCACGCTCCTTGTCTCGAAGTCGGGGTCGTTCGGGGACGACGAGCTCCTCTTGAGGATCCTCGCCGGGCAGGAAAGGGGCGCCTAATTGGTTCGACTGTCCCTTGGCCGGGGCATTCGCTTGGATTATGACCCCACATGCCCTCCGCTATGCGGCGGCTCTTCTGGCTGCGGTTTGCCTCGAGGCCCAGTCGCCTCCGATGAAGCTCTGGCCGGGCGCGGTTCCCGGCGAAAAGGCCGCCCTTGGCGAGGAAGCGGACACGACCACGGCAAAGGACGACCTGATCGCCGGCCGGCGCCTCATCAGGCTTGGCAACGTCTCCGTGCCGACCCTGACCGTGTACCGACCCGCGGCCGGGACGGACACCGGCGCGGCCGTGGTGGTCTGCCCGGGTGGCGGCTACCACATCCTGGCGATGGACCTCGAGGGCACGGAGGTGTGCGAATGGCTCAATTCGGTCGGGGTCACGGGCGTTCTGCTCAAGTACCGCGTCCCCGTGCGCGAGGGACAGCCGGCCTACGCGGCGCCGCTCCAGGATGCGCAGCGGGCCGTCGGCATCGTCCGCTCCCACGCCAAGGAATGGGGCATCGACCCGGCCCGGGTCGGCGTGCTGGGCTTCTCGGCGGGGGGACACCTCTGTGCCGTGCTCTCGGCCCACGCCGGCGAACGCACCTACGCCCGGGTTGACGAGGCCGACGATGCGAGCTGCCGCCCGGACTTCCAGATCCTCGTCTATCCCGGCGGGCTGGTGGCCAAGGGAAACGGCACGACGGTCGGTGCGGAGGCCGCGGTCACGGCCGGAACGCCGCCGACCTTTCTCGCCATGGCGCTGAACGACCCGGTCCGCGTGGAGAATGTCCTCAGCTACGCGATCGCGCTCAAGGAGGCCAAGGTTCCCTTTGAGCTGCACGTGTACCCGACCGGTGGCCACGGCTATGGGCTGAGGCCCACCAAGGACTATGTCACCTCCTGGCCGAGGCGCGCCGCCGACTGGATGCGCAGCCGGGGGATCCTCGGCCCCAACTAGGGCGCCCGAGAATTTGCGTCGACGCAACCCAGGGAGAGGAATTCGCTCAGCGCATGACCCCATCGCTCCTCTGGTATTCCCTGGCTCTCGTGGGCGCCGCCTGCCTTGAAGCCCAGTCGCCCCCGATGAAACTCTGGCCGGGCGCCGCCCCGGGGGACAAGGCTGCGTCGGGAGGGACGGGAGAGACGACGAAGCCCACCGACAACCTGGTCGACGGAAGGCCCGTCACGGCGCTTGGGGACGTCACCGAGCCGACCCTCACCGTATACCGCGCCCCGGCGGCCAAGGATACGGGCACGACGGTCGTCGTCTGCCCCGGGGGAGGCTATTACATCCTTGCGATCGACCTGGAGGGCACCGAGGTCTGCGAGTGGTTCAATTCGATCGGCGTCAACGCGGTGCTCGTCAAGTACCGCGTCCCCAGGCGCGAGGGAAGGCCGCCCTACGCCGCGCCGCTCCAGGACGCGCAGCGGGCCGTCGGCATCGTCCGCTCGCACGCCGCGCAATGGGGCCTGGACCCGGAGCGCATCGGCGTCCTCGGCTTCTCCGCGGGCGGGAACCTCTGCGCCGTCCTGAGCGCCAACTCGGCGTCCCGGACCTATCCCCGCGTGGACGCATCGGACGACGCGAGCTGCCGGCCGGATTTCCAGCTCCTCATCTACCCGGCCTACCTCGTGGACGATAAAGGGGGGTACAAGATCGCCCCCGAGGCCGCAGTGACGGCCGGCACGCCGCCCACGTTCCTCGTCATGGCCGAGGACGACCCCATCCGGGTCGAGAACGTCATCGGGTACGCAATGGACCTGAAGGAGGCCAAGGTTCCCTTCGATCTGCATGTGTACCCGACCGGGGGCCACGGCTACGGGCTGAGGCGCACCAAGGAATTCGTCACAACATGGCCGGCCCGCGCGGAGGACTGGATGCGCAGCCGGGGGCTCCTCAAGAAGGGCTAGGAGGCTGTCCCCGGCCCGCCCGCCCGGTGCGACTCGAGGAGATCCAGCGTGGACTGCGGCAGGTCGAAGCCCTCCAGCCGGAAGAGGAGGTCGCCCACCTCCGGCGTGAACGGGGGCAGGCCGGACATCGGCAGTCCCGCGCGGCCGCGCAGCGTGAAGACGAGGGCAAGGTGGAAGGCGGGCTGGGCGAGTGCGGGCAGGTCCCTGGCCTCGTAGGCCAGCCCGGCCTGGTAGTTGAGGGCGGCGAAGATGAGGCATTTGTCGCGCGCGTTCTCCGGGTTCTCCCCGCGCGTCAGCTGGGCGTAGAGCTGGTCGGTGTCGAGGGACCCCAGCTCCGTGACGGTCAACCCGAACAGCTTCTCGATGCCGTCGATGACCGACTGGACCGCGGGCCCGGGCTGCCCCGCCTCGCGCTGCAGCGTGATGCTGGCGATGACCTGCATCGCCTGCTCGATCAGCCTTAGGATGTAGTCTCGCTGGGGCATGGCTCCTGGGGTGGCGCCCCGACACTTGCCGAAACCGAGCAGTTGGACTACATAATTTGACCGCTCATCCCCAAAAACGGGACAACCCGAAATTCAGCTGTCAGGAGATACCCATGAGACACCTCAGATACATCCTTGCCATGATCCTCGCTGGCTCCGCGGCCTTGCCGCTGAGGGCCCAGCAGAACCGGAAGAGCCCCCATGAGACCATAAGCGCCGTCTTCGGCGACTGGCAGACGGGCAACCGCGTCACGGTCATCTACGGCCGGCCCTACACCAAGGACCCCAAGACGGGGCAGCCGCGCATGATCTGGGGTGGGCTTGTCCCGTGGGACAAGGCGGACCGCCTCGGCGCGGACGAGGCGACGACCCTCATCACCCAGCAGCCCCTCATGGTTGGGGATGCGACCCTCGCGGCGGGCGTCTACACCCTCTATACCGTTCCCTCGGCCACCGGGGCCTCGAAGCTCGCCATCAGCTCCAATGTCGGGAAGTGGGGTGTGCCGGTCGACGAGACCCATGACGTGGCCCGCGTCGACATGAAGAAGGAGGCCCTGGACCAGGCCGTCGACCAGCTGACGCTCTCGATCGACAAGGACGGCTCCGGCGGCGGGACCCTCAGGATCAAATGGGAGAAGACCCAGTTCTCGGTGCCCCTGAAGGCGCCCGCACCCCAGCTCTCCTTCCCCCAGGCTAGCCCGGGGGCGACGATCAAGCAGCGCGTCGGCGTCACCGACATCGAGGTCGTGTATTCGCGGCCGAGCGCCAAGGGCCGCGTCATGCTCGGCGGCAACAACCCCTACGGCGAGGTCTGGCGCACCGGCGCGAACAACGCGACCCGCATCAGCTTCAGCACCGCGGTCAAGGTCCAGGGCGAGCATCTCGACGCGGGCACCTATGAGCTCTTCTCGATCCCCGGCAGGGACGAGTGGACCGTGATCTTCCAGAAGGCGGGCGGCCAGTGGGGCGCCTACGCCTACGACCAGAAGAACGATGTCCTGCGCGTCACGGCGAAGCCCATCGTCCTGTCCGAGCCTGTCGAGACCTTCACGATCGGGATCAACGACATCCTCGGCGGCAAGGCCACGCTGAACCTCATCTGGGAGAAGACGCGCGTCCCCGTCTCGCTCGACGCCGACGTCGTGGGCGTCCTGGTCCCCAGGATCGAGGCCGCGATGGCGGCCCCGGGCAAGAAGCCCTACGCCCAGGCAGCGATGTTCTACGTCGACAACAACCTGGACCTCGACAAGGCGGCGACATGGATGGATGCGGCGATCGCAGAGCAGCCGGATGCATTCTACCTCTACTACCACAAGGCGAGGATCCTCGCGAAGAAGGGCGACAAGGCGGGCGCCGAGGCGACGGCCCGCCACTCCATCGAGCTTGCCTCGAAGACCACCGGTCCCGCGAAGGACGAGTATCTCCGCTTGAATGAGGCGCTTATCGCCGGCCTGAAGTGACCCGCAGCGCCCTCCCGATCGCAGGCCCCAGTCCGCGATCCGCGCCGAAGCTAATTTTCGGCGTGGCCGCGTGCGGCTTCCTTCTGGCGGCGCTGGCCTCGGCCGCGGGGCCCGCGCCCGGCCCGGCCGCGTCCCCCGCCGCGATCGCGCAGGACCTGCGGAGCTTTGGCGTCTATGGGAGCGTGCTCTACATCGCGGCCCACCCCGACGACGAGAATACCCAGCTGATCGCCTATCTCGCGCGGGGCAGGTCGTACCGGACGGCCTACCTGTCGCTGACCCGCGGGGACGGAGGCCAGAACGTGCTCGGCCCCGAGTTTGGGGACCTGCTGGGCGTCATCCGCACCCAGGAGCTCCTTGCGGCCCGGGGCGTCGACGGGGGGCGGCAGTTCTTCAGCCGGGCCCGCGATTTCGGCTACTCCAAGGACTACCGCCAGACGCTCACCAAGTGGGACCACCAGCAGGTGCTCTCCGACATCGTGCGCGTCATCCGGACGTTCCGGCCGGACATCCTGGTGACGCGCTTTCCCCCCGAGCCGAGCGGGACGCACGGGCACCACACGGCCTCCTCCGCCCTCGCGCTTGAGGCCTTCAAGCTCTCGGGCGACCCCAAGGCGTTCCCGGAGCAGCTCTCGGACCTCAAGCCCTGGCAGCCCAAACGCATCCTGTGGAATGCCTACAACTTCGGCCGCCCGAACCCCGAGGATTCCAAGCCGGGGGACCTCCACCTGAGGATCGACGGGACCGACCCGGTGACGGGAGCCTCCTTCGCGGAGCTCGCGGCGCGCAGCCGCTCGATGCACCGCACGCAGGGCTTCGCGAATTTCTCCGTCGCCGCGGCGGGAACCGGTCCGCACGTCGAGTCGTTCCGGCTCCTGGGCGGCGAGCCGGCTGCGGACGACTTCATGGACGGGGTCGACACCACGTGGGCCAGGGTCCCAGGCGGCGCCGAGATCGGCCGGCTGGCCGGCGACGCGCTCACCCATTTCAACCCGGGGGACCCGGCGGCGAGCGTGCCCGAGCTCCTCGCCATCAAGGCCACGCTGGCCGCCCTTGCGCCTGACCCCGTCGTCGACGAGAAGCGCCGGCAGCTCGACCGAATCCTGCAGGCCTGCCTCGGGCTGTCGGTTGAGACGACCCTCCCCGAGCCGGAAATCGTGCCCGGCGAGCCCCTCAGGTTCCACCACACGGCGGCCGTGAGCTCGGCCGTCCCCGTCAAGTGGGTGGCAGTCCGCTACCTCGCGCTGGGCCGCAAGGCCAAGGGGCCGGGCGAGCTGAGGCAGGGCGCGGAATCCGCCCTCGATGCGACCCGGACGCTCCCGGCGTCGACCCCGCTCAGCCAGCCGTACTGGCTGAGGGAGGAGGGCACGCCGGGGATGTTCCGCGTTGACGACGCCGCGATGATCGGCCGGCCCGAGAACCCGCCCACGATCCCCGTTGAGGATGTCTTTGAGGTCGGCGGCCAGACGCTCGTCGTCAGGGACGAGGCGGTCTTCATCGCCTCGGACCCCGCGAAGGGCAGGGTCCGGCGCCGGCCCGACGTGATCCCGCCGGTGTCACTCAGCCTCGGATCCCCGGTCGTCCTGTTCCAGCCGGGCTCGATGCGGACGGTGGTGGTCGAGGTCCTCTCGGCCCGCGCGGGCGCGGCGGGGACCCTGCGGCTCGAGGCGCCCGCCGGCTGGCGGATCTCCCCCGCAAGGCAGGCCTTCCGGCTCGCCTCCGTCGGCGCCCGGGAGCACTTCACGTTCGAGGTCACGGCTCCCGCCGCGTCCGTGACATGCACCCTCTCGGCCGTCGCGGAATCCGGCGCCTCGGAATTTGGCAACGGGCGGCTGGAGATAAGCTACGGACACATTCCCCTGCAGGTGCTCCAACCCCCGGCGCGGCTGAAGGCCGTTAGCCTGGACCTCTCGATCCGCGGACACGCGGTCGGGTACCTGCCCGGCGCGGGCGACTCCACGGCGGAGAGCCTGCAGCAGATGGGCTACACGGTGACCCCGCTCACCGACGCGGACCTGACGGCGGAGAAGCTCAAGGGCCTCGACGCCGTCGTCATCGGGGTGAGGGCCTTTGACACGAGGAGCGATCTCCCGCCGCACCTCCCGGAGCTCTTCGCCTACGTGGAGGGGGGTGGCACGGTCGTGGAGGAGTACAACACGCCCGGCACCCTGAAGACGCAGCAGCTGACACCCTACACGCTCAAGCTCTCGCGGGACCTTCCGCACTACCGCGTGACCGACGAGAAGGCCCCCGTCTCGCTGCTCGTCCCCGACCACCCCGCGTTCAACGAGCCCAACCGCATCGGGCCCGCCGACTTCGAGGGATGGGTCCAGGAGCGCGGCCTCGACTTCGCGAGCGAATGGGACACGGAACACCTGAGCGCTCTCCTGGCCTGCAGCGACACGGGAGAGGCGCCCCTCAAGGGCGGGCTCCTGGTCGCCCGTTACGGAAGGGGCTACATCGTGTACACGGGCCTCTCGTTCTTCCGGCAGCTCCCCGCCGGGGTCCCCGGGGCGTACCGCCTCTTCGCAAACCTGGTGTCCTTGGGAAAATGACCCCGCCCCGGGAAGACGAAGACACCGGACTTCCCTGGCCGCGCAGCTGGGGAGGGGTCTACGCCCTGGTCATGCTCGTCTTCATCGCCTGGGTCGGCCTTCTTGCCGGGCTGACCGGGATGTTCCCGTGAACACCCTCGACTACGTCATCCTGCTGGGGACGATGCTCGGCATCGCGGCGTACGCCGTGTGGAGCACCCGGGGGCACCACGACCTCAACCGCTACCTTAAGGGGGCGGGCGGGACGGGGTGGCTCACGATCGGCCTGTCGGTCATGGCGACCCAGGCGAGCGCGATCACGTTCCTCTCGACCCCGGGCCAGGGTTACGAGAGCGGCCTGGGGTTCGTCCAGAACTACTTTGGGGCCCCCCTGGCGCTCATCATAGTCGCGGCCGTCTTCCTGCCCATCTACCGCAGGCTCAAGGTCTACACCGCCTACGAGTACCTGGGGCACCGCTTCGACCCGAAGACTCGGCTCCTCGGGGCGGGGCTCTTCCTTCTGCAGCGGGGGCTCGGCGCGGGGATCACGATCTACGCGCCGGCCATCGTGCTGTCCACGGTCATGGGCTGGAGGCTCGATGCCACGATCGTGTGCAGCGGGCTGCTTGTCGTCATCTACACGGTGGCTGGAGGCTGCGATGCCGTGAGCCTCACCCAGAAGTACCAGATCGGGGTCATCTTCGCCGGCATGGTGGCGGCGTTCTTCGTCCTCCTCGCCCGGCTTCCGGCGGGCCTCACCTTCTCGGACGCCCTCACGCTCGCCGGCGGCTTCCACAAGCTCGAGGCCGTGGACTTCTCCCTGAACATGGATCGGCGCTACACGTTCTGGTCGGGCACGCTGGGGGGCATGTTCCTCGCGCTCTCGTACTTCGGGACGGACCAGTCGCAGGTTCAGCGCTACCTCTCGGGGGCCTCGGTGCGCGAGAGCCGACTGGGGCTCATGTTCAACGCCGTCTTCAAGATCCCGATGCAGTTCTTCATCCTGCTGCTCGGCGTCCTGATCTTCGTGTTCTACCAGTTCGAGCGCCCGCCGGTTTACTTCAACAAGGCGGCCTGGGGCGCCCAGGCGGCGCGGGCGACGGACGGGCGGCTGCGCGCGCTCGACGCGCAGTTCACCGAGGCGCACGCCGGCGAGCGCGCGCAGCTCGAGGCCTGGCTCAAGGCCCGCCACGCGGGCGACGGGGCGGGGGAGGCCGCCGCGCGGGCCGCCTCGGTCGCGGCCCACGCGCGCGTCGAGGCCGTCCGCACCGAGACCAGGGCCGCGCTGGACGCGGCGAGCCCGGGGACGAAGGCGAACGACGCCGACTATGTCTTCATCACGTTCATCCTGGACCACCTGCCCCACGGCCTGATCGGACTCCTGGTCACGGCCTTCTTCGGCGCCGCGCTCTCCTCCAAGGCCGGGGAGCTCAACGCCCTCGGGTCGACGACCACGGTCGACGTGTACCGGCACCTCGTCAGGAGGGACGCGTCCGACGCCCACTATGTGGTCGCCTCGAAATGCTTCACCGCGTTCTGGGGCCTGGTCGCCATCGGCTTCGCGCTCTTCGCCAACCTCGCCGAGAACCTGATCCAGGCCGTCAACATCCTCGGCTCGATATTCTACGGGGTCGTGCTCGGGCTCTTCCTCGTGGCCTTCTTCCTGAAGAGGATCGGGGGCACCGCGGTGTTCTGGTCGGCGCTCGCGGCCCAGGCGCTCGTGTTCGTCCTGTATTTCAACCTCAGCATCTCGTACCTCTGGTACAATGTCATCGGCTGCGCGGCCTGCATGGCATTCAGCATCGTCCTCCAGGCCGGGATCAGCCTTAGGGGCGGCCCGCAGCCGAGACCCGCATGAGCGCACCGGTCATCTGCTTCGGCCAGCAGCCGTGCGGGTTCTTCCCCAGGAGGTTTCTCGCGGCCAAGGTGTTCACGGCCCGCCGGATCCAGGCCGAGCTCGGCGGCGAGATCGTTTTCTTCTTCCACGACAGCGACCACGACCCGCGGGAGACGCAGACGACCCTGCGGCACCGCACGACCGGGGAGGCCCGCGTGCTCAACTTCACCTTCGAGAACAAGATCCAGCGCAAGTTCTCGCCGCTCTACCTGAAGCGCATACCCGCCGGCTGGCGCGAGAACACGGCCCGCCAGCTTCCCGCCTACGTCGATTCGGCCTGGGTCGACGCCTTCAGGGGCGTGGGGGCCCCGCTCGTGGCGGACTTCTGCCTGGAGATGTATGCCCGGATGGGCCTCCTGGAGGGCGTCCGGGTGGTGCGCTCCGGCGACCCCGCGTTCCGGCGGGCCGCGTGCGACATCGCCGAATTCTTCGTCGACGTGCCCTTCGAGGGGGAGGTCGTCCGCGCCCGATTCGCCGATGGGGCGTTGCAACTGCACGAGGGTGGGGATTCATTCGTGTCCTTGCCCGCCGTGCCCTTCGACAAATCCCAGGTCAGCCCCGCGAGGGATTCCCGCCTGCGCTGGATGCAGTCCGTCGTCCACTGCACGCACTACATCGCCGGCGCCGGCGAGCAGGCCTACCTGCGCCGCGAGGACGCGCCCGAGATCACCTTCCTAAACCGAGACACCATTCACCGCTCCGATGAAGCCTACTGCGAAGCCCCTTCCTGAATTTGCGCCCCTCCTTGCATTCGGCGCCCACCCCGACGACATCGAGTTCGGGTGCGGCGGCGTGATTGCAAAGGAGACCCGGGCCGGCCGGCCGGCCCACCTGGTCATCTGCTCCCGCGGCGAGTCCGCGTCGAACGGCACCCCCGCCAGGCGCACCGCCGAGGCGAGGAAGGCCGCCGGGCAGCTCGGGGCGACGATCGAGTTCGTCGAGCTCGACGGCGACGCCCAGCTCGACACGAAGCCCGCGCACGCGGTCACGCTCGCCGCCATCATCAGGCGCGTGCGCCCCGGGGTCGTCCTCGGGCCGACCCTCGTCGGCAACCAGCACCCCGACCATCCCCGCCTGGGCCGGATCGTGCGCGACGCGGCCAGGCTCGCCCGGTACGGGGGCGTCGCAAAGCTCAATGCGAGAAAGCCCCACGCGATCGGGCTGCTGATGTACTACGCGGTGAGCCCCGATGCCGAGCCGGCGGGCGTGCTGCCGGTCCTGATCGACGTCTCGGAGCCGGAGATCATCGCCGCCTGGACCGCGGCCATGCGTGCCCACCTCTCGCAGCTGTCGGCCCGCAACTACGTCGAGCTCCAGCTGGCCCGCGCCCGCGTGAACGGACTAAGGTCGGGCGTCGACTACGCGCAGGCGCTGTTCACGAACGACCCACTCGTCTTCCCGTCGCTGGTTCCCCTGACCCGGGCGGCGCGCCGTTTCTAGTGATGCAGGCCGGGCGCCCCCTAAGGATCGGCATCACCTGCTATCCCTCGGTCGGGGGGAGCGGCATCCTGGCCTCGGCGCTCGGGGAGGAGCTGGCGAAGCGGGGCCACGAGGCGCACTTCATCGGTTATGAGCGGCCGTTCCGGCTGCCCTGGGGCTCGCCGGGGATCTTCTTCCATCCCGTCGTCATCAACGACTACGGGCTCTTCAAGTACCCGGACTACACGCTGCCGCTGTCGGTCAAGATGGCCGAGGTGGCGCGCGACCACGGGCTCGACGTCCTCCACGTCCATTACGCCGTCCCGCACGCGACGGCCGCGATCCTCGCCCGCTGGATGCTCCCGGAAGGCAAGGGCCCCGCGGTCGTGACGACGCTCCACGGCACGGACACGACGCTCCTCGGGCGCGACCCGGGCTACGGCCCCGCGATCCGGCACGCCCTGGACCAGTCCGACGCCGTGACGACGGTCTCCGACTTCCTCAGGCGCGAGACGGTGGACCTGCTCGGGGTCGAGCGTCCGATCGACGTCATCCACAACTTCTTCGAGCCGCGCCCCGCCCGGCGCTCGCGCGAGGAGGTGCGGCGCGAGCTCGGGGTGGGATCCGAGGTGCTGCTCCTGCACGCCTCGAACCTGAGGCCCCTCAAGCGGATCGACATCCTCCTCGAGGGCGTCGCCCGCATCCGCCCGCGGGACTCCTTCAAGCTGGTGATCCTTGCCGGGGCGGACTTCTCGCCCTTCGAGGGCGACGTCAAGAGGCTGGGCCTTGCCGACAGGGTCATCGTCCGCGAGCAGGTGGCCGACATCGAGGACTACCTCTTGGCGGCCGACGTGGGCCTCTTCACGTCGGACATGGAGAGCTTCTGCCTGAGCCTGCTTGAGGCCATGTGCTTCTCATTCCCGAGCGTCGCCACGGCGGTCGGGGGGATCCCCGAGGTCGTGGTGTCGGGTGTCTCCGGGCTCCTCGTCCCGCCCGGCGACGCCGACGCCGTCGCCCGCGCCGCGGAGACGCTGATCGGCGACCCCGCGCTCCGGTCGACCCTGGGCAAGGCGGCCCGGGCGAGGGCGCGCGAGCTCTTCTCCGCGGAGACAATCGTCTCCCGCTACGTGGAGCTGTACCGCCGGGTGTGCCCGGGTCCGGGTCGGCAGTGACCGCACGGTTGCACGAGGCGGGAGTAACGGCTTTGGTTTCAATCCGCCATGGACGACCCAACGCCCCCCGCCCGGAAGCTTGGGCTAAGACCCAGGGAGGTCGCCCCGTCGGACACGTCCTCCCGCCCGGGCGACGGAACGGAGATCAGCGTTCCGCTGATGCTCCAGGCAAACAGGCTGGCGGAGGAGAGGCTGGCGCGCGAGGGGCGCGGCATTGCGCCCGTCACTCCGCCCGCCGAGCCGCAGGGGCCGTCCCCCTTCAAGCAGGCGGAATTCACGCCGGTGGACCCTCCGGCCCAGCCCGGAGACGAGTCGGTGATCACGGTCGACGAGATCCTTCGCCAGAATCAGGTTGCGGCGCGCGAGTCGGCGTCGGAGCTGATCGCCATGCCGGCGCGGCGGAGGTCCCGAAGGAACCGGGATTTTGCGCTGATCGTCGGGGTCGCGGTCGCCACGGCGCTCGCCCTGGTCGTCACGTTCAGGCACGACCTTCCGGTGATCGGCCTGGCGCTCTCGGCGATCGGCTTTGTGACTTTGATTTTCGCATGGATACTCTTCGGTGTAATGGATAAGTACTGATCGCATGGACGACGAGAAGCCGGACACCCGGCACCTGGTGCTCAAGCCCAAGGAGATCGTCCTCACCGACACGCCGGCCCGCCCCGGGGACGGGACCGCGATCAGCGCCCAGCTGATCCACCGCCAGAACCTGGCGGCGGAGGAGCGGGCCGAGTTCCGCCGGAAGTCGGGCATCCCCTTTCCGACCCCCAAGGCCGAGCCCGAGCTGCCCGCGGCCTTCAAGGCAAAGGAGCTCGATCCGGTCAATTCGCCGGTGAGGCTCGGGGACGAGGAGGCGATCAACGTCCCCGAAATCCTCCTTCAGAACCGCATCGCCGAGGAGCGCTCGGGCTGGGGCAGGATACGGCACTGGCGAAGGCGCAAATCGCGAAGGACCCGCGACTTCATCATCTTCGTGGGCGGCCTGGACTTGGCCATCGTTTTCGCGATGACGAAGCTGCCCGACGTCATTACCCTGGTCTACGGAATCTCGGCCATCACGCTGGTCACCTCGGTCTTCGGGTGGCTCATGTTCTTCGTGATGGACGACTACTGAGGCGTCCCCCTAAGGCTGCTCCCAGGAGCCAACGCGGCCCCCGGGCCGGATTTCCCGGAATCACTTGGGCCCGTCCGGCGTTCCCCCGTCCAGGGCCACCTTCCACTTTCCCGAGGCGTCGCGCCGCCAGATCGTGACGTAGGTTCCCTGCCTGATGAAGGGCTTCGGGCCGTACTTCGGCAGCGGCACCGTGAGCGTGTACCGCCCCCACGTGTAGCCGAAGTCGCACGAGGAGGCGACCTCGACAAACGAGGGCTCCCAGGTGAGCGTCGCCGTGTCGGGCAGCGTGGCGAAGGCGCTCCTGACGGCGTCGGGCCCCAGAGCCCCGTCGCTCAGGAGCTTGGTGTCCGGAGTGACCACGCCCATGAACGCGGCCTTGACGCCGACCTTCCCGGACCGCTCGGCGAACCCCTTGTCCGCCGCAAGGATCTCCGCCTTCGCCTTTTCCGTGGCGGGCTGCGAGCACCCGGCAAGGAACGCCAGCGTGGATGCCAGAACGGCGATGAGGCGCGTCTTCACGATGTTGGGTTGGACCGGGGGGAACGTGTCCGTGGCGGCCCGGATTCGCAAACCCTAACTGGCGGCTTGGGCGCTTGCCCTTGGCGGGGCCAGCGGCTTTCCTCCGGCCATGAAATCGACCCGAGCGATCGGTCCCGTGGTGGCTGGCGCAGCGCTCCTGGGCTCGGTCTGCCTCGCCGCCCCCGAGGGCCTCACGGGATTCAAGGCCGCCTCGGCGGCCGGCGAACTGGCCACGGAGAAGGCGTTTGACGCCGCGATCGACCCGGCGGACCTCCGCTCGTGGCTCGAGCAGATGTCCTCGGAGCCGAACCAGGTGGGCTCCCCCCATGACAAGGCGAACGCGGACTTCATGCTGGGCAAGTTCAAGGAGTGGGGATGGGACGCGCACATCGAGACCTTCGAGGTCCTGTACCCGACCCCGAAGAGCGAGGCGCTCGAGATGGTGGCTCCCACGGCCTTCAAGGCTGGCCTCACCGAGCCCGAGGTCGCGGGGGACCGGACCTCCGGCCACGCCGCGGGCGGGCTTCCCCCCTACAATATCTACGGGGCGGACGGCGACGTGACCGCGGACCTCGTGTACGTCAATTTCGGCACCCCGGAGGACTACGCCGACCTCGACCGCCGGGGGATCGACGTCAAGGGGAAGATCGCAATCGCCCGGTACGGGCGCTGCTGGCGGGGCCTCAAGCCCAAGCTCGCGCAGGAGCACGGTGCCGTGGCCTGCATCATCTATTCGGACCCGCACGAGTACGGGTACTGGTCCGGCGACGTCTATCCGAAGGGGGGCTACCGATCCGACACCGGCGTGCAGCGCGGGTCGGTCTCCGACATCACCCAGTACTCCGGTGATGCACTCACGCCGGGGATCGGTGCCACGAAGGACGCGAAGCGCCTGGCGATCGGCGATGCGAAGACGATCCTGAAGATCCCGGTCATCCCCATCTCCTCGGCGGACGCGAGGCCGCTCATGGCCGCGCTCGAGGGGCCGGTGGCCCCCGAGGGATGGCGGGGCGCGTTGCCGTTCACCTACCACATGGGCCCGGGGCCGGCCCGGGTGCACCTCTCCATCCTGTCGGACTGGAGCCTGAAGACCATCTACGACGTCATCGCCGTCATGCCGGGCTCGACGTACCCGAACCAGTGGGTGATCCGCGGCAACCACCACGACGGCTGGGTCTTCGGGGCCTGGGACCCCCTGGCCGGCAACATCGCGGTGATGGCCGAGGCCAAGGCGATCGGGTCCCTGGCAAAGTCGGGCTGGAGGCCCAAGCGGACGCTCGTCTACGCTAGCTGGGACGCCGAGGAACCGGGGCTCATCGGCTCCACCGAATGGGCGGAGACGCACGAGGCCGAGCTGCAGAAGAAGGCCGTGCTCTACGTCAACTCCGACACCAACGGGAGGGGCTTCCTCTTTGTCGGGGGGAGCCACTCCTACCAGCACCTGGTGAACGAGGTGGGCGCCGGGGTCCTCGACCCCGAGACCGGGGCCAGCATCATGGACCGCCTTCGGGCAAGGATTCGGGTTGAGGGCGTCCCGGGCGAGGCGGGGCCGGATGAACTCGCCGTCAGGGACGCGGCGGAGTCCGGGGGCGAGGTCCCCCTGGACGCCCTCGGCTCGGGCTCGGACTACACGCCGTTCCTGCAGCATGTCGGCATCGCCTCCTTGAACCTCGGGTTCCGCGGCGAGGACGTCGACGACGGAATCTACCATTCCAACTACGACTCGTTCGACCACTTCATGAGGTTCGGGGATCCCAAGCTCCTCTACGGCGTCGCGCTCGCCCAGACGGCGGGCCGGCTCGTGCTCCGCACGGCCGACGCGGATGTCATTCCCATGAGGTTCGCCGACCTTGCGGACACGGTCGGCCGCTACGTGGCGGACGTCGCCAGGCTCGCCGACTCCGAGCGGGAGGACGCAAGAAGGATCAGGCTCCTGGCCGACCAGGGGGCGTTCAGGCTCGCCGCAAACCCGGACGAGCAGCTTGCGCCGCCCCAGAGCCCGGGCGACGTGCCCAGGTTCGACTTCACCCCGCTTACCCGGGCGGCGGCCCGCCTGAGGTCGAGCGCGGCGGCCTACGATGCAGCATTCGAGCGGGCCGTGGGCCTCGACTTCCGGCTGCCGGCCGCCGAGATCACGAGGCTCAACGAGCTCCTGCAGGGCGTGGAGCAGACGCTCACCAGCCGAAGGGGGCTCCCGGGCCGCGAGTGGTACCGGCACATGCTCTACGCGCCGGGACTCTACACGGGCTACGCGGCCAAGACGCTCCCCGCCGTGCGCGAAAGCGTGGAGCAGCGCCGCTGGGCGGACGCGGTCGACTACATCCCGGTGGTGGCGGATGCGATCAACGCGGCCGCCACCCGCCTTGACGAGGCGGCGACTCAGCTCTCCCCCAGGCTCGGCCCCGGCAGGGATTTCCCCAAGCCGACGCCTCCGCCCGCTCCGGACGGCTGACCGAATGTCGCGCCTCATCCGATTCCTTGCGCCGGCACTCCTGCTGACGGCGGCCCGGGCGGCCGCGGACCCGGTCCCGGTCCGGGTGGCCGTCGTCGTGACCTTCGAGGTGGGCGCCGACCGGGGGGACAGGCCCGGCGAGTTCCAGTTCTGGGCGGAGCGGGAGGGCTGGACCCGGTCCATCGACGTGTCCGGCGTAGACCATCCGGTCCTCACCGACGGAAATGGGACGATCGGCGTCGTCTCCGGCACGACCGTCCGGGCGTCCAACCAGATCATGGCCCTTGTCCTTAGCGGGAGGTTCGACTTCTCGAGGACCTACTGGGTTGTGAACGGCATCGCGGGGGTGAACCCCGGCGTCGCCTCGCTCGGGAGCGCGGCCTGGGCCCACTACGTGATCGACGGCGACGTCGCCTACGAGATCGATTCGCGCGAGGCCGACCCCTCCTGGCCCTACGGGATAGCCCCGATCGGGTCGAAGGTCCCCAACCAGAAGCCGAAGTGGGAGGGCTGGGAGCCGGACACGATGGCCCACGAGCTGGACCGGCCGCTCGTCGACTGGGCCTACGACCTCACGAAGGACACGCCGATCCCGGACTCGGACGGGATGAGGGCCCTGCGGGCCCTCTACACGGGATTCCCGAACGCCCAGAGGCCGCCGTTCGTCCTTTGCGGGGAGACCTTCGGGTCGTGCCGCTTCTGGCACGGCCGGGCGCTCACGCAGTGGGCGAGCGACTGGACGCGCCTCTGGACCGAGGGGAGGGGAGAGTTCGCCATGACCGACATGGAGGACCAGGGGATAGCGGCTGCGCTCACCCGCCTGTCCGCCATGGGGAAGGTCGACTTCCGGCGCGTCCTCTTCCTGAGGACCGCGAGCAATTTCTGCATGCAGGCCCCGGGGCGCGACGTCAACGAGAGCCTGCACTCGGAGTACGCCGGATACCTCCCCTCGCTGGAGGCGGCCTACCGGGTGGGAAGCCGCGTCACCCACGAGCTTGCGGTGCACTGGGACGTCTACCGGGACAGGATCCCCGCCCGCCCGTGAAGCCGCGCCGCACCGCAGAGAAGCCACCCGAGCCCGTGGCGATCCCGCCGACGCGCAGGAAGCCGACCTTTCCCATCGGGGAGGACCTTCGCGGCTACCTGCGCACCTACAAGAGGGAGCGCGACCTGCCGGTGACCTACGAGAGGTTGCGCGGCTTCACGGAGGTGATCCCGCTCTGCGACCAGGACGGCAAGCAGACGCTCTGGGACACCGTGATCTACGACGGGGCCGAGATGAGGGCCCTCAACGAGGGGCTCAAGCAGATCTACGCCCTCCTGAAGGTCGACGGGGACATGTCGGTCGTCCAGCACCTCTATGCCGACCGGGTGGACTTCTGCACGTTTGGCAACTCGACGCCGTTCAGGATCAGGATCGTCAACGCCTACAACGACAACCAGGACTACTTCTACATCAAGAAGGCGGACGCGTCCCGGGTCTACGGCCTCGAGCTCGAGCACCTGCTCTCCCCCAACCGGCTCAACTTCCTGACGCACGGCAGCACGCTCATCGAGGAGCACATCCCCGGGATCCCTGGGGACATCTTCATCGAGCGCTGGCTGAACCGGCCCGAACTGAGCCCGGTCAGGGTGGCGAAGGAGCTCGTGAAGTTCAACGAGCGCTGCTTCGTCAGGCTCCTGGGCGACATGCGCTCCTACAACTTCGTCTTCGTCGTGACGCCCGACTTCGAGGACACGCAGCTGCGCGTGAGGGCCATGGACTTCGACCAGCAGAGCTACAACGGGGTGAAGAACTTCTACCACCCGCAGTTCTTCAAGGAGAACGCGCCGCTTGTGCGCTACTGCTCGAGGCAGCTGCGCCCCGAGACCGCCAACCAGTACCTGCGCGAGGAGCAGACGCTTCTTCTCCACCGCGCGGAGCTTGCGGCGGGGCGCCTCGGCCTGCTCCTGAGCGCCATGGAGCGCGACCCCATCTCCCCGCCCGAGAAGGTCCACATGCTGCGGGATTCCCTTGCCGATCACTACGGCAGGTCCGAATACAAGCGTTGCGAGTCCATGGGGGCCCTCGTCCGGGAGAACCTCGAGTCCGTCCGCCGCCACGTGGGCCGGCCCCTGCTCGCCGCACTGGAATCCAAGCTCAAATGAAATCCTCCCTGTCCCTCCTCTCCCTTGCCGCCCTCGCTGCCGTTGTCCTCACGGCCGGCTGCGACACGGCCCCGACCCGCGAGCCCAGGACCACGCGGACCATCGTCCTCGCGGCCAACCGGCCCTCGCCCGAGGTCGAGATGGGGCTCGTCTCCGCGCTGCGCCTCATCCTTCCCGGCCCCGACGCGGGCTCGGGCCTCGTCTGGGAAGTCGTCTCCAACAACACCAAGGTCCTGGAGCAGATGGGCCCCCTCAAGCCTGCCGCCGCACTCGAGGGCCCGGGGTCCGGGCCGTCGACCGTGGCCTCGTTCTACTCGCTCAAGCCGGGCAGGAGCGAGCTGCAGTTTGTCCTCGTGAACATGGGCGCCGCGGAGGCGGTTCCCGTCGCGAAGTGCCAGCTGGTGGTCCGCGTGGTCGACTAAGCGCCTCCTCAGTTCGCCCAGTGGCCCACCTCGACGCCGGCGCCGACCTCCTCGCCGACGGAGGCCTCCTCGGGGGGCAGCTCCTCGAGCGGGGCGAACCGCTCCGACGAGAACCCGAGCTCCTGCTTGCCGACGTGGAAGGGATCCGGGGGGTTGACAAGCTCCACGAGGAGGAGCCCCACGGTCGCGGAGTCGCCGCCCTTGACGATCTTCTCCCGGCCCAGGAAGACCTCGCGGATCGTGTAGGTCTTGCCCTTTGCGGGCAGCTCCTTGTACACCGCCTTCACGAACTCGTTGAAGGTGTCGTTGATGCAGACGACTTTTTGGCCCTTGATCATTCGATGCGCCCCTCGTCGAAGTCGATCAGGTCGGGGACGCTCTTGATCTCGTCGGCCCGGTCCGCGCACCCCATGGCGGTCAGCGCCTCCTTGAGGAACTCGCGGCCCGCGGCCGTCATCCCCTTCTGGACCAGGTCCCTGTTCCACTTTGCGGCGCGCACGTCCGCGGGAAGGATCCGGGCGAGCCCTTGCTCGACCGCCTCGTCGTCGCCGGACTCCCTCACGACCTGCTCCACCGCGGCCGGGTCGATCCCCAGGTGCAGGCACAGGAACCGGTCGAGTCCGCGCTTGAAGTTCTTCGCATAGCTCGCGGGAAGCGCCCCGTGCTCCTTCACGTACCGGCACTTGGCGATGAACCGGGGAAGGTACAGGAGTCCCGTCCGCGCATGGGCGACATAGGGCGACGGGAGGCAGGTGAGGACCTCGCCCGTGGAACCGGGGATGGGCTTTGACGGCATCGGGGACAAGCAGCTATATCCCTAAACCCCCCATGGACAAGAGCGCCCTTACCCAGTCCGTGATTTCCCAGCTTGAGGCAGAGCTCGCCCTGCAGACCGAGGCGGCCCTCGGCTCTCGCGACGAGGCCACGAACGAGGAGAGCAGGGCCGAGGACAAGTACGACATGCGCAGCCAGAGCGCCGCCTACCTCGCGGCGGGCCAGGCGCGGATCGCCTCCGAGATCGCCGACGCCATCACGGCGTGGAAGGCGCTCAACATGAGGGCCTTCGGCTCGGGGGAGGGGATCGCCGCCGGCGCCCTGGTGACGCTCGAGGCGAAGGGCCGGCGCGCGTCCTACCTCATGGGACCTCAGTCCGGCGGGCTCGAGGCCCGCGACGGGAAGTCGGTCGCGACGGTTGTCACGGCCTCATCCCCCCTCGGCAGGCAGCTCCTGGGCCAACGCGTCGGCGACGTCGTCAAGATCGCGGACCGGCTGGGACCGGTCGTGCACCTCGTCGCCTCCGTGGAATAGGGCCTTAAGGCAGGTCCGTGTAGCCCATCAGGTAGCGGTCGCACTCGCGAGCGGCCCCGCGGCCCTCGTTGATCGCCCACACCACGAGGCTCTGCCCGCGCCTGCAGTCGCCGGCGGCGAACACCCCCGGGATGCTGGTCGAGTACTTCTCAAACTCGGCCTTCACGTTGCTTCGGGCGTCGCAGGCGACGCCCATCTCCTTGAGGAGCGGCTGCTCCGGCCCGAGGAAGCCCATCGCGAGAAGGACGAGCTGCGCGGGGCGCACCTGCTCGGTGCCGGGCTGCTCCTTCGGGATGAACTGGCCCTGCTCGTTCCTCTCCCACTTGATCTGGACGGTCGTGAGCTCCTTGACGCGGCCCTCGGCGTCCCCCGTGAACTTCTTGACGGTGGTCACGTAGATGCGGGGGTCGGAGCCGAAGCGCGCCGCGGCCTCCTCCTGGCCGTAGTCCAGCTTGTAGGTCTTGGGCCACTCGGGCCACGGGTTGTCGCCGGCCCGCTCCAGGGGCGGCTTGGGCAGGATCTCGATCTGAAGGAGGCTCTTGCAG
This sequence comes from uncultured Opitutaceae bacterium, assembly GCA_964414785.1. Lineage (GTDB taxonomy): Bacteria > Verrucomicrobiota > Verrucomicrobiia > Opitutales > Opitutaceae > Palsa-1447. Next base: position 387 of record CAYPXZ010000036.1, on the reverse strand, counting down.
CCGTGGCGCATGGCGGTGCCGACGCAGTCGGTCCCGGTGTCGCCGCCGCCGATGACGACCACGTCCTTGCCGCCCGCAAGGATGGGGCTCTTGCCTCCCCCGAGGACAGCCTTCGTGTTCGCGGTGAGGTACTCCATCGCGAAGTGGACCCCGGCGAGGCCGCGCCCCTCGATCGGGAGGTCTCGCGGCTGGGTTGCCCCCGTGCAGATGACGGTCGCGTCAAACTCGTTGAGGAAGAGCTGCGGTTCGACGTTTTCCCCGACGGTTGCGTTGCAGATGAACTTGATCCCCTCCTGCTCCATGAGCCGAATGCGGCGCAGGACGACCTCCTGCTTGTCGAGCTTCATGTTCGGGATGCCGTACATGAGGAGCCCGCCCGGCCGGTCG
>CAYPXZ010000035.1:0-42474 GCA_964414785.1 uncultured Opitutaceae bacterium | reverse complement strand
TCCGCTGGACTGCCCGATCTGCGACCAGGCGGGCGAGTGCAAGCTCCAGGAGCAGTCGATCGGGTACGGCCGGGGATACTCGCGCTACATCGAGGACAAGAACGTGAAGCCCAAGCGCACCGTCCTCGGGCCGAGGGTGATGCTCGACGACGAGCGCTGCATCCTGTGCTCGCGCTGCATCCGGTTCTCGAAGGAGATCGCAAAGGACGATGTCCTCGGCTTCACGGACCGCGGCAGCTACAGCACCCTCACGTGCTTCCCCGGGCGCAAGCTGGAGAACAATTACTCCCTGAACACCGTGGACATTTGCCCGGTGGGGGCCCTGACGAGCACGGACTTCCGGTTCAAGATGCGGGTCTGGTTCCTGAAGCAGACGAACAGCATCGACACGGAGTCGAGCGTCGGCGCAAACACGGTTGTCTGGTCGCGCGAGGGGGTAGTCTACCGGATCACCCCGAGGGAGAACGACGCCGTGAACGACACGTGGATGGCGGACAGCGGGCGCGCCCTCTACAAGCGGATTCGGGAGGGCGGCAGGCTTGAGTCGATCAGGGCCTTAGGCTCCGAGACGACGCTCGACGCGGCCGTCGAGGCCGCGGCGCGGCTCATGGCCGCGGGCGGCGTGGCCGTGGTCGGCTCGGGCCGCAGCACGGTCGAGGAGCAGTTCCTGTCCCGCAAGCTCGCGGAGGCCGCCAGGGCCAAGGCATGGCTCGTTTCCCGGGTGGGGGAGGGCGACAAGATCCTCGTCTCGGCGGACCGAAACCCGAATGTGCGCGGTGCCCTCGTCACGGGGCTCATCTCGGCCCTGCCGTCGGCGAGGCTCGACGCCCTGGCTGGCGAGATCGACTCGGGCGCCGTGAAGACGGTCGTCAGCGTGGGGGAGGACCTCTCGGCCGCCGGCCTTACCGCGGAGCAGCTTCGCAAGGTTTCCATCGTGTACCTCGGGACCCACTCCAACCCGACGAGCGCCGCGGCCAAGGTCGTCATCGCGACCCTCACCGAGTTCGAGAAGCACGGGACGTTCATCAACCAGCAGTTCAGGATCCAGAGGTTCGCCAAGGCCGTCCCCGGGGTCGCCGGGGCCACCGACGACCTCCAGGCCCTATCCAGGCTCGTAGCCGCCGCGGGCGGGCCCGCCCTTGGCGCTGACGTCGGCTCCCTGTGGCCGGCGATCTCATCGGAGGTGCCTGCGCTCGGGACCATGAGCTACGCCAGCCTGCCGGACACGGGCCTCCTGGTCGACGGGACCCCCTGGGCCGGGCTGCCCTTCATCGAGGGGCCGACGCTCCATTTCCAGCCTGCGCAAAAGGAGGCGGCCCATGTCTGAGTTCTTCTTCGGCCTTCCGGTGGTCGTCCAGGGCGTCATCAAGGGACTGGCGGTCATCCTGTTCATATTCCCGGTGGCGGCCGCCTGCTCCATGGCTGAGCGCAAGGTCTCCGCGTGGATCCAGCGCCGGCCCGGACCGAACCGGACGATCCCGCCCATGCTGGTCGGGATCCCGGGGATGGGGGTCCTCCAGAGGCTCGGCCTCTTCCAGCTCGCCGCGGACGGGGGAAAATTCTTCTTCAAGGAGGAGCCCCTCCCGAACCACGTCCACAAGTTCTACTTCGTCCTGGCGCCCTTCATCGCGATGATCCCGGCGTTTACGACTGTGACGGTCGTCCCGTTCGGCGCCTACCTGGACCCCGCCGGCAAGGTCATGCCGCTCATGCTGGCGAACGTGGATGTAGGCATGCTTGCGATCTTCGCCGTCGCCTCCCTCGGGGTCTACTCGCTCATCCTGGCGGGCTGGGCGTCGAACTCGAAATACCCGTTTCTTGGAGGGGTCCGCGCCTCCGCGCAGCTGATCTCCTACGAGTTGTCCATGACGCTCTCGGTGCTCCCCGTGTTTCTCTGGGTGAATGAGCCCGGCTCGACGGGCTCGCTCAGCCTGGCGCGCGTCGTGGAGTTCCAGAGCCACGCGGGGTTCTGGGGAGGGACTTGGTTCCTCTTCACGATGCCCCTCTCGGCGCTGATCTTCATGGTGGCGCTCTTCGCGGAGACCAACCGCCAGCCCTTCGACATGCCCGAGTCGGAGGCCGACCTCGTCGGCGGATTCCACACCGAGTACGGCGCATTCAAGTGGTCGCTCTTCTTCGTCGCGGAATACGCCAACATGATCGTCGGCTCGTCCGTCTTCGCGCTCCTCTTCCTGGGCGGCTGGAATCCCCTGCCGTGGATTCCCCTCTCGTCCCTGCTCGGGGGCCTCCAGCACCTGACCGGCTCGGCGCTTTGGCTGCATCCGCTCGTCGCGGGCGTACTCTCGACCTGCATCTTCGTGGGGAAGGTTCTCATCACGATATTCGTCTTCATGTGGGTGCGCTGGACGGTCCCGCGCTTCCGCTACGACCAGGTGATGAGGATCGGCTGGAAGATCCTCCTGCCTCTCTCCATAGCCAACCTGGTCGCGTACACGGTTGGAATCTACTTCCTCCAGGGATAGACACATCGCCATGGCCGTCATTCAAGTACAACGAAAACCCCTGACGCTGGCAGAGCGCACGTACCTGCCGCAGATCTTCGGGGGACTCATGACGACCATTAAGTACTTCTTTCGCCCTGCGGAGACGCTTCAGTACCCCGAGCAGCGGCCGGCGATCCCGCCGGGATACCGCGGTGTCCCCACGCTGGTCATGGATCCCAACGGGCGCGAGAAATGCGTCTCCTGCCAGCTCTGCGAGTTCGTGTGCCCGCCGAAGGCGATCCGGATCACTCCCGGCACGGTCGCCGAGGGCAAGGGCATCGACAACGTCGAGAAGGCCCCTCAGGCCTTCGACATCGACATGCTCAGGTGCATCTACTGCGGGCTGTGCGAGGAGGTGTGCCCCGAGGAGGCCATCTTCCTGCAGAACCAGTACTCGATGTCGGGCTACAGCCGGGCCGAGATGGTGAACCACAAGGACCGGCTCTACGAGCTTGGCGGGACGCTCCCCGACAAGCATTTCAAGTGGGAGGTCAAGAAGGCCGCCGAGCAGGGAGCAGGCGCTCACCACTAAAGGGAACCACGATGGAACACATCGCATTCACCAGCCTCTCGGTCTTCACGCTTGCGTGCGCTTTGGGCGTCGTCCTCAGCAAGAACGCCGTGAACGGCGCCATGTGCCTGCTGCTCTGCCTTGCCGGGATCGCGGGCCTCTTCGTCCAGCTCCACGCCTACCTCCTGGCGTTCGTGTTGGTGCTGGTCTACGCGGGCGCGGTGGTCGCCCTCTTCCTCTTCATCATCATGCTTCTGGACATGCAGGGAGGCCCGGTCCGCAGCTTCCGGGGGCTCAACGTCTTCGCAGGGTTGGTCACGGGAGCCCTTCTCATCACGGGCCTCAATCTGCTGGCCGTGCGCGGGAGGTTCGGCGTCGGGCCGCCGCTCGGCCACTCGGTCGGCTCGTCCCTGAAGCTCTACTCCTACCAGCTCTTCACCACCTACCTCCTGCCGGTGCAGGTGATGGGTTTCCTGCTCCTGATCGCCATGCTTGGCGTGATCGTCCTGAGCAGGCGCGCCCCAAAGGCGGAGGGCCAGCAATGACACCCTCCCTCGACTCCTACGTGATGCTGAGCGCGGCGCTCTTCGCGATCGGATTCCTCGGCGTCCTCGTTCGGCGCAACACGCTCGTGATCTACATGTGCCTCGAGCTCATGCTCGTGGCGGCCACCCTGGCGCTCGTGGCGTTCTCGCGCTTCAACGGGACCGAGGACGGGGATGTCTTTGTGTTCTTCATCCTCACCGTGGCCGCAGCGGAGGTCGCTGTCGGCCTGGCGATCATCGTCGCGCTCTTCCGCGCCCGCCAGACCGTCCGCGTGGACCAGCTGGACTCGTTGAAGCACTGATTCCCCGGAAATGACCCCCTTACAAACCGCACTCTGGGTCCTCCTTGCGCCGCTGGCCTCCGCGGTGGTCATTGCGCTCCTTCTCAGGACGAAGGGGACCGCGGCCTCCGCGGTCTCGGTCGCCGCCGCCGCATTTGCCGCGATCGGCGGCCTCTGGCTTGCGTTCGGCGGCGCACGCTTCGCGCAGTCCAAGGAATGGTTTCGCTTCGGGTCGTTCGCGGTCGAGTTCGGCTTCAAGTTCGACGACCTGGCGGCGCTGATGCTGAGCATCGTCGGGGTCGTTGGGCTTTGCGTCCACGTGTTCTCGCTCGGGTACATGCGCGACGACGCCGCGAAGGGCCGGTATTTCGGGGGCCTCTCTATCTTCATGTTCTCGATGATCGGCATCGTGCTTGCCGACAACCTATTCATGATGTTCATGTTCTGGGAGCTGGTCGGGTTCAGCTCCTATTTCCTCATCAACCACTGGTACGACCGGCAGTCCGCCGCCGACGCCTCGAAGAAGGCGTTCATCGTCAACCGCGTGGGCGACTTCGGCTTCGTGCTGGGGATCATCCTGTGCTACTGGAGGAATGGCACCGTCAACCTGACGGAGCTCGGCGCGGGCCACGCCCTTGTCTACAGCCGCCTGGTCCCGCTCCTCCTCTTCTGCGGCGCCGTCGGCAAGTCGGCGCAGCTTCCGCTCCAGGTCTGGCTGCCCGACGCCATGGAGGGCCCGACCCCGGTCTCCGCGCTGATCCACGCCGCGACGATGGTCGCGGCGGGCATCTACATGCTCTGCAGGATCAACGTCCTGATGGTGCCCTCCGCGACGACCGTGATCGCCTGGGTGGGTACCCTGACCGCGCTCTATTCCGCCCTGTGCGCGATCACCCACAGGGACATCAAGAAGGTGCTCGCTTACTCCACGCTCTCGCAGCTCGGCTACATGGTGGCCGCGTTCGGGCTCGGCTCGGTGAGCGCCTCGATGTTCCACCTGACGACCCACGCCTTCTTCAAGGCGCTCCTGTTCCTCGGCTCCGGATCCGTGATCCTGGGATGCCACCATGAGCAGGACATCTTCAGGATGGGCGGTCTAAGGACCAGGATGCCGGTCACCTTCTGGACCTTCACCGTGGCGGTGGCGGCCATCGTCGGCCTGCCGGGGCTGGCGGGCTTCTTCTCGAAGGACGCCATCCTCGTCCTCGCCTATGAGAACAACCGCGCGGTGTTCGCCGTGCTCGCCCTGACGGCCGTCCTGACCGCGTTCTACATGCTGCGCCTGTGGAAGATCGTATTCCTGGGCTCCCCCAGGAGCGAGGCTGCGGCGCATGCGCACGAGAGCGGCATCGCGCTCACGGCACCGCTCGTGGTCCTCGGGGCGCTCTCGGTTGTCGGCGGGTACACGGGCGTGTACGGGGGCGCGTTCAACGGCGTGTTCTCGGGGATCCCCGAGGCCGTGGGGGCAACGCATGTCGTCGTCCTCATCACGAGCCTCTTTGTCCTGGTGGTCGGCGCGGGTGCCTCGCTTGCTTTCTACTCGACCGACGGCAGCGATGCGCTCGAGCAGGGTTCACCCGCCACGTTCGGGTTCCTCTCGGCGCTCAGGGGCTCGTTTGACGCCGCCTATGAATACTACGTCGCCAAGGTCCAGCAGCGGGCGGCGATGGCGCTCAACTTCATCGACATCGTCGGGCTGGCGGGCGCCGTCGTCCGGGGGCTGGCGGGCGTGGTCGAGATGCTTGGCTTCGGGGTGCGGGCGCTCCACACGGGACGCCTCAACCACTATGTCTACTGGTTCCTGGGGGGCGTGGTCGTTCTTTGGGCCTTCGCCGCAGGCATCCTCTGATTCCCCGCGATGAGCACCCTTTCCCTTGATCCTCTCCTTCTCTCGGTCGCCGCGCCGCTCTCCGTCGCGGTGGCGATCGCCGCCGGCGTGCCCAAGCGGGTGGTGGTCAAGCTCGCCTATGCGGGGTTCGCGGTCCCCGCGCTCGTGGCCCTCTACCTCTGGTGGGGCTTCGGGGCCGCGGCGAAGGAGGCCCATGGCTATGCGTTCCTCTCCAGCTATCCGACGGGACTCGGGGCCTACGGGATATCGCTAAAGCTCGGGCTAAACGGCATCTCGCTCCCGCTCTTCGTCCTGGCGGGAGTCGTGGGCCTGGCCGCGGGCCTCTACGCCCTGCAATCGACCGCGGAGCGGATGAAGACGTACCTTCTGCTGTTGCTCGTCATGCAGGCCGGATTGATGGGCATGTTCGCCAGCGTGGACGTCTTCTTCTACTATTTCTTCCACGAGCTGGCGCTGATCCCCACGTTCATCATGGTGGGGATCTGGGGCGGAAGGGACCGCAGCTACGCCGCGATGACGATGACGATCTATCTTACGATCGGCGCGATGCTTTCGCTCTTCGGGCTCATCGCGATCTACGTCAAGAGCGGCGCAACGAGCTTCGACCTGATGGCGCTGCGGGACACCCTTGCCTCGAGGCCGCTGGGAGAGGTGACCCAGAAGCACATCTTCGGGCTTCTCCTTTTCGGGTTCGGGATCCTTGTCTCGCTCTGGCCCTTCCACTCGTGGGCGCCCCTCGGCTATGGCGCTGCGCCGAGCTCCGCGGCGATGCTCCACGCGGGCGTCCTCAAGAAGTTCGGGCTCTACGGCCTGGTGCAGATCGCCCTGCCGCTCCTGCCGTTCGGCGCCCTGAGCTGGAGCCACAACCTCGCCGTCCTTGCGGGTGTCGGCAACGTGGTGGTCATAGGTCTTGTCACCATGGCCCAGCGCGACCTGAAGCAGATGGTCGGCTACAGCTCGGTGATGCACATGGGCTATGCGTTCCTGGGGATCGCGGTCGGCTCGGTGCTCGGGGTCGGCGGCGTGGTCATGCTCATGGTGGCCCACGGCCTCTCGGTGGCGCTCCTCTTCCTGCTGACGACAAGCATCTACCACCGCACGAACACCTTTGACCTGTTCCAGATGGGCGGACTCGCGCAGAAGGCTCCCGTGCTCGCGGCGCTGTTCGTGACGGCGACATTTGCCAGCGTCGGCCTCCCCGGTTTCGCAAATTTCTGGGGCGAGCTGCCGATCTTCTTCGCGCTCTGGGGATTCTCGCACGGGCTCACCCTCGTGGCACTCTCGGGGACCGTCATCTCTGCCGTCTACGGCCTGCGCGCGGCCGCCCGCGTCTTCTTCGGCCCGCAGACCGAGGCCTTCGCCCGGTTCGCCGCCCACAAGCCCACGACCGACATCACCTGGGGCGAGAAGCTGCCTGCGCTTCTCCTGATCGCGGCGCTCCTCTTTGTCGGCGTCTGGCCGAGGTCGCTCTCAACCGGGGTCAACCAGGCGCTAAACGGCGAGCCCGCGCCCGTTGTCGCAAGCCGATAGGACCACCCGAAACGCCGCCCCCAAATGGACTTTTCCGCTCTAAGAGAACTTGCCGCCGGGAACTCGTGGTGGGCCATCTGGCCTGAGCTCTCCCTCGGCTGCCTTGCTCTTTTGCTGCTGGTCCTGGAGACGGTCCTCCCCAGGCGGGCCCACGGTCGGATTCCCATGGTCTCCATCCTGGGGCAGCTCGCGATCCTTGCGGCGCTTCTTCCGAACCTTCGCATTCCCGCCCACGAGACCTTCAACGGCCTCCTGGCAGAGTCGTCCCTGGGGCAGCTGATGAGGGCCTTCTTCCTGGTCTCTTCGATCCTTGTCTCGATCCTTGGGCGGGCGAGCCTGCCCGGCCGCGACGTCCCGAGGGTGGAGTTCCACCACATCGTGCTGGTCGTGGCGGCGGCGATGATGCTGCTCGTGCAGAGCCGCAACTTCGTGATGCTCTTCGTGGCGCTGGAGACGGTCACGGTAGGGCTCTACATCCTAGTCAGCTACTACCGCTCGAACCCGAAAACGCTCGAGGCGGGGCTTAAGTACCTGGTGATGGGCGCCCTCAGCTCGGCGCTGCTGCTGTTTGGCATCGTGCTCCTCTACGGTGTCGCCGGGAGCCCGGGCATGGCCGGAAGGACGGGCTCGGCGATGGGCTATGCGGGGCTCGCCTCATTCCTGGCGGCCAATCCCCACAATTTCGTGGCGGCCGCCGGCATCGTTCTCGTCCTCTCCGGCGTGGCGTTCAAGATAGGCGCCTTCCCGTTTCAGATATGGGTCCCGGACGTCTACCAGGGGGCGCCGACGCCGGTCACGGCCTTCCTGGCGGTTGCCTCGAAGGCCGCCGGCTTCATCGTCCTGCTGGTCCTCGTGACCCAGGTCTTCCCGCCCTACAGCTGGCTGGTGGGACCGGTCCTCGCATGCATGGCCGCTGCCACCATCCTCTTCGGCAACCTTGCGGCGCTTAAGCAGAATAACGTCAAGAGGCTGATCGGGCTTTCCGGGGTGTCGCATGCGGGGTTCATCCTTTTGGCAGTGGATTCGGCGGGTGGCGCTCCGGGCGCTGTGGGCGCGGTCTACTTCTACCTCATCGCGTACCTGATCGCCTCGTTTGCCGTGTTCGGCGTCATGACCGTGCTCGCGGGACCCGATGACACCCAACAGGAGCTGGCGGACTACGCGGGCCTCGCGAAGAAGAGCCCGTTCCTTGCGGGCGTCCTCGCCTGCGGCCTCGGCTCGCTGGCCGGGATACCGCCGTTCGCGGGTTTCATGGGCAAGCTCTTCGTCTTCACCGCCGCGTTCCGGGCCGGGCATTACGGCCTGCTCGCCATCGCCATCGCGGGCGTGGTCATCTCGATCTACTATTACTTCGGGTGGATCCGCGCGGCGTATTTCAGCGATGAGGCCCCGATTTCGACGGCGACGGAGGGCCGCGTTGCGGGTGGGGGGTTGACCCTTCGCGTGGCGCTGGCCGTGCTGGCGGCCGCCTCCATCATCCTCGGATTCTACCAGGGCCCCCTAGGCGGCCTGCTCTCCCGATAGGAAAGGCCGGGCTTGGAGGCGCGGCCCCGCCTGAGAAGGTTGGGGAAGGGTGGCCTAGCGCCAGTGTCCCTCGCGCCAGACCCATAGGCCGCCGCGTCGGTCCCAGTGTCCGGCCTCCCAGCCGGCTCCGGGGTGAAAATGGGGGTGGCGGTCGTAGTGCCCGCGCACCCAGACCCAGCCCCCGCTCCAGTGCCAGTGGCCGCCGATCCAGATGAATTCAGGCCCCGGCGAGAGCGGCACGGACTCGACGATGGGGGCGGGCGGCGGCTCCGAGGCGACGACCTCCACCGGCTCTCCGGGGCGCGGCAACGGAACGGCCTGCACGGAATAGTGGCCCTCGATCCACACCCAGCCGTTCCCGCGGGCGACCCATTGGCCGGGGATCCACACGCTGCCCGTCTGGGCCACACGATCCCAATGCCCGCCGAACCATTCCCAGCGCTCGTGGCGCCAGGCCCAGTGTCCGCGGATCCAGATGTAGCCCGGGCCGGGGCTCATGGGGACCACTTCGATCCGCTCCTGGGGGGGCTGACTGCGAACGACGACCTCGGGGCCGCCAATGTTGATGCCGATATCGACGCCCGCGCGTGCCGCAAGGGGGACGCCCAGAGCGAGTGCCAACAGTGAGAATTGGGTGAGTTTCATGGAAGTCGGGCTCCTATGCCCTTCAACGAATTAGACGCCGGATCCGGGAAAAAGTTACGGTGCCGATCCTGCGCCCGGGCGCTCCCATTGCCAAGGCTGGAGAGAATCTGGGCGGCTCCGGCGTTTCCAGTTTGTTTCCCCAGCGAAATGCTGCCTGATTTGGCCCCAATTATGAAGGTTACCGGGCTTGCGTTAGTTCCACCCCCCAGCGCCGCGGATCTGCCGAAGGTCACTCCCGAGCTGCTGGCGTCGGTCCTGGCCCGCTATTCCCGCAGCACCGAGGGCATCTCGGCGATCCTGGCCAAGGTCGATGTCGCAGACCCCGACGCCTCCATTGACCGGATATTGAAGTTTGTGGACTACGGCCACGCGTCGATCGGCGGCCTGACGGGCGGCCTTGCGGTGGCTCTGGACGGCGTGTCGATGTGGCTTGCCTATAAGATCTTTGAAATCGCGCAGATGGCCGACGGCCAGGAGTCGAGCACCCGCTACATCACGATGGACCCGCAGAACATTCCCGGCGCAGAGGAACTGGGGATCCCTGGGGACCTGGCCGAGCGCTGGCGAGGCATCCTTGCCCGCTCGTTTGCCGCGTATAACTCCGAGTACGCTCGGCTCGATGCGCTCTCGATCGCGGAGCCCGGGAGGATCCGGTTCCCGAAGGAGGCAAAGCCCGCCGTGGTCGCTAGGATCCGCAAGAACTACGCGCTCGACCGCGCCCGATATTTCATCCCGCTCGCGACGAAGACCAACGTCGGGCTCGTGCAGACGTCGCGGATGTGGGCCCTCACGGTCAAGCAGCTGGACTCGCTCCCCAATCCCGAGGCCCGCGCCGCCGCGGCACTCATCCGGGCGGAACTGCTGAAGCAGTCCCCGAGGCTTATGAGGCACAGCTCCGCGGAGCGCTCGTTCGAGGAGCAGGCCCGCCAGGAGCTTGCGGCCTCGCTGAGGATAGGCCTCGAATGCCTGAGCGCGGAGCGCCTTGACGACAAGGTCTGGGTCAAGGTCGACCGCTCCGCGCCGCCGTGGTTCCCCCAGTGGCAGGCCGTCCCGGAGGCCCTGCGCCACCGCAGCAACCGCTATGGGCAGCAGGGGGAGGCGACGCGAAGGATGAGGGTGACCTTTGCCTGGAACAACATGGCGCTCGCCGAGCTTCGAGACCTCAACCGGCATAGGACCGGCAACCGGTACACGCCGCTCGTTCAGGCCGGGTTCTACCTTCCCCCGGAGATCGATCGCGCGGGCCATATGGCACTTCTCAATGACCAGTTGGACCTTACGCGCGAGCTGATGGCGCGCGGCTCCTCATCCTACGTATATTCCCTGCTTCTCGGGGCCCAGACCCCGTTCGAGCATGGGACCCATGCCGACAAGTTCATCTACGAGGCCGAGCTGCGAACCGGAATGGGTGCCCATTTCAGGTATGCCGAGCATCTCAGCATGGCGCTGCGCGAGTTTCTGGCGCAGGTCCCGGAGGCCCGCGAATGGGTTGTCGAGGGGACGGCCGAGCCCGAATAGAGGATGGCCAGAGCCCATGCCCAATATATAGTTGCTGCATTCGGCTGGCAAAGCCACGAATACACAGGCACCGCATGAATCCGCCAGCGCAATCCCCACAAGCGAGTCGCTGAAGCAAGGCAGAAGCGCATGTTCCGAATCCTCCAGTTCAATATGCAGTTCGGCATGGGATGGAATTCTGCGAATCCGGACAACGCCCCCGTGGACATCGAGGCGACCATTGCGGAGATAAAGAAGCACAACCCCGACATCGTCCTTTTGCAGGAGGTGGAGCACGCGCGCCCCGGCGGGGTGCAGACCGAGCCCCCGCCGAATTACACCCGCCTTAAGGAGGCCCTCTCCGGGTACGACAGCTATTTCTCGTACCCGAAGGCCGATCCGAGGGAGCTGCCGTTCGGGATCGGGCTGGCGATCTTCTCCCGCACGCCGCTCATCGAGCAGTTCCGCATCGACGTGCCGTCGCCCGCCATCGAGTTCGAATTCGGCGGCAAGAAGACGACCCCGACGGACCGGCTTATGATCGGGGCCAGGACCTTGGTCAACGGCAGGGAGGTCCAGGTCTTCAACGTGCACCTGCTTGCGTTCTTCATGCTCGGCTCGAGCAGCACCATGTTCCCGTGGCAGCGGGACCTTGTCGCCGACCGGCTGGCGTCGTCCGACATCCCGACGATCCTTGGAGGGGACTTCAACGTGAGCCAGCACGCCTCGCTCGTTGAGCAGTTTGCGGAGTTTGGCTACGCCACCGTGCAGTACAAGGTGCCCACCTGGCACCGGCGGCCGTTCGTGCTGGACCACATCTTCTACAACTCGGGCCTGAGGTGCGTCGGGCACGCCGTCGAGAACTCGATGGTCTCGGACCACCTCCCCGTCCACGCCGACTTCGATTTCGGGTTCTAAGGGCCGGCCGTCAGGTCCTGCCCGCACGCACGCGATCCTTCTCGGCCTCCCGCTCCTCCTCGAGCCGGGCCTTCTCGTTTGAAATCTGCTTCTTGATCTTTCCGACCTCCTCCTCGTTCTGCGCGGCCAGGGCCTGCTCGAGGTGCTGCTTCAGGAAGATCTCCCGCTCGGCGACCTTGGCCTTGTAGAGCTTGTCGATGTCCGCGAGCTTCCTGCGCTGCTCGGCGGTGAGGGGGCCGGATGTCGAGGGGTCCGATTTGGACAGGCGCTCCATGGCCAGTTCGTAGGCGCTTTTCATGTTGGACGGCCAGAATCCCTCACAATGGCGAGAATGGCAACAAAATGGCTTCTCATCGGGTGGGATTGGGCGGAGATTGGCCCGGCGCCGACGCCTTCATGAACACCGAGGACCAGAGCGAGCTATTCAGTGAGCCGGATGCTGCGCAAGGCGCCGCGGCCGCCGACGACTCCGCGCGGCCCCTGGCAGTTCGCATGCGCCCGCGCTCGCTCGCCGAGGTCGTGGGGCAGAACCACATCCTTGGGCCCGGCAGCCTGCTTGCCCGGCTTGTGGCGCAGAACAGGTTCGGCTCCCTCCTTTTCTACGGGCCCCCGGGAACGGGCAAGACGAGCATCGCCGAGGCGATCGCCCGGCAGACGCGCAGCCGCTTCGTCAGGGTGAACGCCGTCATGTCCAACGTTGCCGAACTGCGCGACGTCCTCGGGGCCGCCAGGCGGATGCCAAACGCCCGCACGATCCTATTCATCGACGAGCTTCACCGGTTCAACAAGACGCAACAGGACCTGCTCCTGCCCGATGTGGAGCAGGGCGTGGTCCGGCTGATCGGAGCGACGACCCACAATCCGGGATTTTACGTCAATCCCCCGCTCCTTTCGCGCAGCCACCTTTTCCGGCTGGAGCCCCTGACGACGCAGGCGGTTTCAGGCGTCCTTGCGATGGCGCTCGGCGACAAGGAGCGGGGCCTTGGCGGCCTTGGCGTGACGGCCTCACCCCGGGTCCTGGACGCGCTCGCGGTCTTCTGCGACGGCGACCTCAGGCGCGCCCTGAACGCGCTCGAGGTCATAGCCCTCGGCAAGGGGGGGCCGTCCGAGATCGCGGACGACGACCTGGCCCTGTTCGCCCGCGAGCGGCGCATCCGCTATGACGCCGACGAGGACGAGCACTACGACACGATTTCGGCCTTCATCAAGAGCTGCCGCGGGTCGGATCCGGACGCCGCGATGTACTGGCTCGCAAAGATGCTCGCCGGGGGGGAGGACCCCCGGTTCGTGGCGCGCAGGCTCGTCATCCTGGCGAGCGAGGACATCGGACTTGCCGACCCGAACGCGCTTCCGCTCGCGGTGGCGGCCCACCACGCGGTTGAATTCGTGGGCCTGCCCGAGGCCGAGCTCACGTTGGCGCACGCGACCCTCTACATCGCCACCGCGCCCAAGAGCAATTCAGCCACGCTTGCCCTGGGCGAGGCCAAGCGGACCCTAAGCGAGGAGCCCGTCCAGTCGGTGCCGGCGTACCTGCGGGACAAGGGAGGCCAGGCGAGCAAGAGGATGGGACAGGGGAAGGGCTACGCGTATGCGCACGACTTCCCCGAGGCCATCTCGGGACAAGCGTATCTCGAGAAACCCCTTAGGCTGTACTCCCCGAAGGCGTCGGGTGCGGAATCCGCGATTGCCGAGAGGCTTGCGCGCTGGCGCGACCTGCGGTCCCGGGCGGGGAACGAACTTGCCGCCCGAGGGTCGAAATCCCTAGAATCCCAGGAATGAAACGCGTCGCGCTTCTTGCGTTTGCCGGCTGCCTTCTCTCCGCCTTGTTTGCGGCTGCGCCGATGGCCGCGGCGACGACCCCTGATAAGGACAAGGAGGGCACCGTCTCGGGCATCCCGATCGAGCGCGCCCAAGGTGGCTGGCTTGGGCTGGAGCTCAAGGGTGGCACCTTCCAGATCACCTTCTACGACGCCAAGAAGAAGCCCGTCGCGGCCGACAGGTCCTCCGCGGTGCTGCTCTGGCAGGTGCACTACCAGCCGAACCCCGAGAGGACCCAGCTTCTGCCCAGCGGCAACCCGGCGGTCTTCACCTCGCCTTACCCGGTCAAGCCGCCTCACGCCTTCAAGCTGCATATCACGCTCCTGACAGACGGAAGCCCGGACGTGGAGTCGTACGTCGTTGATTTCAGCGAATAGCGAGGCCCTGCGGCTTTGGCCCTGAATTGACAGGGGGCGCATGCGGACTGATTTTGTCCGGATGCCTTCGTCGCAGCCATATCCCTTCGACTCCGTGGAGTCTGCCGTGGCCGACATCGCGGCCGGAAGGATGGTCATCGTGACCGACGACGAGCGCCGCGAGAACGAGGGCGACCTCATCATGGCGGCCTCCCGGGTGACCGACGAGGCCGTAGGGCTCATGATCCGACACTGCAGCGGCATCGTCTGCGTGGCGACGACGGGGGACGTGCTGCAAAGGCTGGGGCTCGCCCCGATGGTGGCCGAGAACAAGGACAAGCACCGCACCGACTTCGCCGTGAGCGTGGATGCCGCGGCCGGGGTCACGACCGGGATCAGCGCTTCGGACAGGGCCCGGACGATCCGCATCATCGGGGACCCGAATGCTCGTCCTGAGAACCTTGCCCGCCCGGGGCATGTCTTCCCCCTTCGCGCCAGGCCGGGCGGCGTGCTCGAGCGCCCCGGCCACACCGAGGCCGCGGTCGACCTGGCCGTCCTTGCGGGCCTGCACCCGAGCGGCGTCCTGTGCGAATTGATGAACGACGACGGCACGGTGGCGCGCATGGACTCCATCGTTAAGTTCAAGAACACGTTCGGCCTGCGCATGATTTCGATAGCCGACTTGGTCAGGTACCGTGCGAAATCATGTTGCGGATTGCCGGCCCACGGTTCTCCTCTCGACGTTCCATGAGTGGCGATTCACCCGTTCCGGAGGCCCTGAATGCATCCGGCTTCAAAATTGCGATAGCTGCCGCGCGCTTCAACGAGCAGCTGGTCGACTCCCTGCTACAGCGTGTCCGCGCAAGGCTTTCGACTGCAGGGGTTAAGGAAAAGAACGTGGCGGTCGTGAGGGTGCCGGGCTCAAACGAGCTCCCGGTGGCGGCGCGCATGCTGGTCGACAGGAAGGCCCCGGATGCCGTCATCGCGCTGGGGGTCATCGTGCGCGGCGGCACGATCCACTATGAGCTTATTGCAAATGCAACGACACAAGGGCTCCAGGACGTGGCGCTCGACTCGAGGGTGCCCGTGATCAACGGCGTCGTGGTGGCTGAGAACGCCGCCCAGGCCAGGGCGCGTTGCCGGGGTCGGATCGACCGGGGCGCCGAATTCGCCGACGCCGCGGTGTCAATGGCAGCGCTCAGGAGGAGCCTTTCACGATGAGCAAGGCCCAATACGCCCAACGGCACGACGGGCGCGTGGCCGCCCTCCAATACCTGTATGCCTGGAGCATCAACCCCCCCGACAATCCGGTCGACGACCTCAGGATATTCTTCGAGAGCCAGGAGCAGCCGCGGGACCACTACGCGTTCGGCGAGGAGCTGATAGACGGCGTGATCAAGAACCAGGCGGCGATCGACGCCCAGATCAAGGTCCTGGCCCAGAACTGGGAATTCGAGCGCATCGCGAAGATCGACCTCGCGATCCTGCGCATCGCGATGTTCGAGATGCTTCACCGCAGGGACATCCCGCCGGTCGTCTCGATTAACGAGGCCATCGACATCTCAAAGCAGTTCTCAAACGCGGACTCCAAGCGCTTCATCAACGGAATCCTCGACCGGCTCAAGGACCAACTGGGCCGGGACTCCCGCAAGGCGTCGGTTTAGCGCGGGGCCGACACCAGCGGACCGTGATTTCGCTCTTTAAGAAGTTCCGGGAGGGCCTCGCAAAGACTGTCTCGGCGATCTCGTCGAAGACCCACGGCCTCTTCGGCGGGCGCTCGATAGACGCGTCCTCGCTCGGCTCGCTTGAGGAGGCGCTCTATTCCGCCGACTTCGGGGTCGAGACCACCGCCGAGATCCTGGGGGAGATCAAGACCGCGGCCCGCAAGGACAAGGGGCTTGAGGGCAGGCAGGCCGCGGCGATCGGCGCGGAGGTGCTCAGGCGCGCCCTGGCGGGCTCCGAAGGCCAAGTCACCAAGGCGGAGAAGGCGCCCACCGTGATCGTCCTCATAGGGGTGAACGGTTCCGGCAAGACGACGACGGCGGCCAAGCTCGCGTGGCGCCTGAAGCAGGAGGGCGGGTCCGTCCTCCTGGCCGCCTGCGACACATTCCGGGCGGCCGCGATTGAGCAGCTCCAGTCCTGGGCGACACGGCTCGATCTGGAGCTCGTCTCCAACAAGGCAGGCGCGGACCCCGCCGCCGTGGCGTTTGACGCCGTGCAGGCGGCGCGGAGCAGGGGCCGGGACTGGGTCATCATCGACACGGCGGGGCGCCTGCACACCAAGGACAACCTCATGGTCGAGCTCTCGAAGATCCGGCGCGTGGTGGCGAAGATCGACCCCAAGGCTCCGCACCATTCCTGGCTCGTCGTGGACGGCTCGCTCGGGGGAAACTCGATCGAGCAGGCGAGGGCTTTCCACAAGAGCTTCGGCCTCACCGGGCTGATCGTCACGAAGCTCGACGGCACAAGCCGGGGCGGGGCGATCGTCGGCATCTGGCGCGAGCTGAAGCTGCCGATACTCTTCGTCGGGCTGGGCGAGGCTCCCGAGGACCTGCAGCCCTTCAGTGCCGAGAACTACGCCGCCGCCGTGTTCGGAGTCGATCGCGCCGCGACGGGCGCCTAGCGCCTCTGTTCGCGGCGCCGAAGGAGGGTCGCCGTTAGGATCAGCGCGAACGAAAGGGCGAGGAGGAGCGCCGCAAACGCATGGGCCCTCGAATAGTCGAGGTTCTGGACCTCGTCGTAGAGGGCGATGCTCGCGACCCTCGTGACCCCCGGGATCGACCCGCCGATCATCAGGACGACGCCGAACTCGCCCAGCGTATGCGCGAACCCGAGCGTGAGCCCGGCGGCTATCCCCCTTGAGGCGAGTGGAAGGTGAACCCGCGTCCAGACGTGCCAGGGTGGGGCGCCGTGCGCCGCGCAGGCGTCGAGCTGCTCCTGGGGCACGCTCCTGAGGGCGGCCTGGAAGGGCTGGACGGCGAAGGGTAGGGAGTAGATCACCGAGCCGATCACGAGCCCGGTGAACGTGAAGGCAAGCGAGTGCCCGGTGAGGGCCACCCACCAACTCCCGGGGGGGTGGGCCGGGGAGAAGCCGATCAGCAGGTAGAAGCCGATGACGGTCGGCGGAAGGACGATGGGGAGCGCCACGAGCGTCTCGATGACCGGGGCCGCGCGGTTTCGGGAGGTGTTGAGCCAGTGGGCCAGGGGAAGGCCGACGACCGCGAGGATCACGGTGGTGACGGCGGCCAGCTCGATCGTGAGGCCGAGCGACTGCCAGAGGGGCCACGGAAGCCCGAAAAGGGCGGCTAGGGTCATGCCTCGCACCGTAGCGTGTAGACTATTCCCTTTTCCGAGCCGATCGCGAGGAGCTTGTCGTCGGGCGACCAGGCAAGGCTCGTGGCGGCCGCGGGCATCTTCACCGTCGCCCTCAAGGGTTGGCGGCGCTCGGGGCTCCACAGCATGACGGCGCCGTCCTGGGAGGCCGTGGCAAGAAGCCCATGGCCCACCTGGAACGCGGCGGCGCACACCGGCGCATCGTGGGGAAGCATGGCGGGCTCCCGGCCCTCGGGGCCCGCGCCCGAGCAGTCCCAGATGCAGGCGTCCTGGCTGCCGCTCGTGGCGAGCCAGCGGCTCGAGCAGTCAAACGAGAGGTGGCGCACCTTGGTCTCGTACCCGCTCATCTGCAGCTCCACGTCGCTTTCGGGCATCCACAGGTGGACGCTCGGGTCCTGGTTGCCGGAGACAAGCCACCGGGCGTCCGGCGACCAGACCAGGGCGTGGATCCCATTCCCATAGGGGAACTCCTTCTGTACCACGCCGTCGTCGGCGTCCCAGAGGCACACGCCGCCGAAGTACGCGACGGCGGCACATCCGCCGCCAGGGTGCCATGCAAGCGCGGTGATCGTTTTTGGCGCGTCCTTGAACTGGTGGCGCACGGAAAGGTCCGCATTGAGGAAGACGAACTTCCGTCCGGCCGTGGCCGCGAGGACGGGGGCCCCGGTCCCGGGTCGCCAGGCAAGATGCTCGACCCACGACGATCCCAGGGCGGCCGTTGCGACGTGCTGGCCGGCGGCGCCGTCCCACACCTTGACGGATCCGTCCTGGCCTCCGCTTGCAAGGACTGAGGTTCCCCTCTGCCAGGCGATCGCGTTTGTGCCGCCCTCGTGGCCGGGCAGCTCATGGACCTTGGCCCCTCCGGCCGAGGCAAAGAGGGTTAGCGGGCCCGAGGCGGATGCGGCGGCGAGCAAGGCTCCGTCATGCGACCAGGCCAGGTCGATCACGTAGTCGTCGAGCTGCCCCGACCAGTGCTTGGTCAGCTGCATGGGCCCTTCACGGCGAAAGGCAGCCCCTGAATGCCTCGGTGAGCTCGGCCCGCTTGAGGTTCTTGCCGATGAAGACCAGGGTGTTCAGGCGGGGGTCGGCGCCCCACTCGCGGTCGAACTTGGCGTCGAAGAGCATGTGGATGCCCTGGAAGACGAGCCTTTTGCTCGCGCCCTTGACGCTTAAGACCCCCTTCATGCGGTAGATGTCGTTTCCCTTGGTGCGCAGGAGCGCGCTTATCCAATCGTTGAGCCGCTTCCCGTCGAGCTCGCCCGCCTGCTGGATCCCCACCGAGGTCACGTCCTCGTTGTGCTCGTGCGCCGCATGGTAGTCGGCCTGCCAGGCGGGTTTCACCAGCTTTCCCCCCGCATGGATGTGGAGGGGGTCCTCTCCGCACCCCTCGAATACGAGGTAGAGGCCGGCAGTGTCGACCTTCAGTCGGAAGGAGCCGTTGCCCTCCTCAAGGAGCAGCCTGCTAAAGGGGGCCCCGGGGACGATGGTGTCGCCTGCCTTGAGGCGGGTCTCCCAGTCCGAGAACACACCCACGGCCGAGTCCCTCACCGCGCTGATCGCTTCCTCCGACAGGGAGGCGACGGGCAGGACGGCGACGTCCAGCTCGTTCTCGTTCCCGTGGTGGTGATGGTGTTCGTGGTCATGCCCGTGCTCATGGTCGTGATCATGGTCCTCCCCGTGGCCTATCATCAGGTCGTGGGTTCCTGCGGGAAGGGGGTATGCCCCGGCCCATTCGAACGGGTATTCGGGCTCAAGGAACTTGGGGTCGAGCTCCGTCGCCCGGTCCAGGTTGAAGCCCCCCACGTTCAGGACGCGGTCCAGGGGGATGTCGCAATTGAGTGTCCTATGGATCGACGCGACGGCGTTTATCCCGCGGATCCGCCCCTCGAGCGCGGTCAAGTCGGCAGGCGTGACGAGGTCCGTCTTGTTGAGGAGGACCACGTCGGCGAATGCCAGCTGCTTCACAGACTCGTCGTTTGAGTCGAGGTGGGGGCCGACGTGCTTCGCATCGACGACTGTCACGATGGCGTCCAGCCGGAAGTTGCGCCGCATCTCGTCGTCGGTGAAGAACGTCTGCGCGACCGGCGCGGGATTGGCCAGGCCCGTCGTCTCGATGAGGATGCCGTCCAGGCGGTCCTTGCGCTTGAGCAGCCTGCCGAGTATCCGGATCAAATCCCCGCGCACCGAGCAGCAGATGCACCCGTTGTTCATCTCGAAGAGCTCCTCGTCGCTCTGGATCACAAGCTGGTTGTCCACCCCCACCTCGCCGAACTCATTCTCGATCACGGCCAGCTTCCGCCCATGCTGCTCGGTGAGGATGCGGTTCAAAAGCGTCGTCTTGCCCGAGCCTAGGAAGCCGGTGAGGACGGTGACGGGTATCGGGTTGATTTCCATGCGGGGGGCGTGAGCCGCATAAAAAAGAACGCCATTGCGCCGCGCCGTCAACCGGCGACGCTCCCGCACTCCGCTAGGGCGTCAGGACCTCGTCGTCGCCCGTCCAGAGTCTGCGGTCCGGGCCGGCGGAGCGGATCTCCATCTTCTCCCCGGAGAGCTGGTGGAAGAAATAGGGTGTGCCCCAGCGGTCGCACAGCTCCCCCTTAGAGTCGATTGCGGGGCAATCCGCCGGAATGAATGCGAATTCCAGGCTGTTGCGCCCCGTGAGGGCGGCGGTGATCTCGCGGTTCTCGCCGACAGGGTTCCCGACGCGCAGGGCCCCCCGGTAGGCGTTGAAAACACCGTCCAGGGCGCGCAGGTCCGAGTGCACGTCGCCGTCGCGCGCGACGAGCGGGTCAGCGAGGCGGGAGCGCTCTTCCAGAGCGCCGGTTGGGGCCGCGGCGCCCGTGGCCCTTGCCTGCGATGCAGCCCTCTCGGCCCTGCCCTCCACGGCGGAGAAAGCCCGGCCGAGCGGCGCCACCTGGGGGTGGAGGGCCAATAGGAGGAGCACAACACCCAGGGTCAGTGCCGAGCCGAAAAGGCCGATCTTGAAGCGTTGCGTGGCCATGGACGGTCCCTAGCCCATGAAACCCAGGTTGGGAGCGGCGAAGCGGCCTATGTTGGGGAGGACGGTCGCCAGGTTCGTGGCGCTGACTCCGAACCAGGTGGCGAGCGTGGCCGAGTACTCGTCAACGCTCGTCGTGGGGATCCACCGGCCCCTCCCCGTGTCCTGCGGCCCGCCCAGTTCAAGGAGCGGCACCTGGCCGTAGATGTCCCCGCCGCGGACGGCTCCGCCCATGACCAGGTGGTGGGATCCCCACCCGTGGTCGGAACCTGCGGTGCCGTCATTCGTCCCGTTTGTGTTGAAGGTCCGGCTGAAATCGGAGGCCGTGAAGGTCGTGACCTGGTCCTGGACGCCGAGTTCGGTCGACGCCGCGGAGAATGCGTTCAGGGACTGGCTGAGCTGGGAGAAGAGCGTGGCGTGGGCGCCGAGCTGGTCGGAATGCAGGTCGAAGCCCCCAAGGCTTGCGAAGAACACCTGGCGGCTCAGTCCTAACTGCGGCGCCACGGAGATCATCCGCGCGATCATCTGCATCTGGGTGCCGATGCTCGTCGCAGGGAAGGGGGTCGCGAGCTTGGGCGCGGAGGCGAGCACCGAGTTGAGAAACTGGCTGTCCGCGACCGCGTTGGAGGTGATCCCCCCGAATGCGGCCTCGAAGAGGTTCTGCTCCTGCAGGTTTAGTATGCTCTGCTGGGCGGCGTAGCGCGTCGTGGCGAGGGCGGAGCCGCTCGTTCCGGATAGCACGACGGCACCGGAAGGGCTCACGGCGAACTGCGCCACGTTCTTGCCCACCTGGAAGGAGTTCTGCCCGGCGACGCTCACCGACATCGAGATCTTGGGGTTCGAATTCAGGGCGTTTACGATGTCGGCAAGGCGGCCGCCCCAGCCGGTCGTGAACGGCTGGTCGGGCACGCTGCTCTGCCACTGGACCTGCTGGTTGGCGTGCGAAAAGAGCTGGGGCGGGAGGGCGACCGTGCCGGCGTTGTATTGGGCAAGGGTCACCGGCTGGACCAAGGTCCCCGTGTTCGCTAGGATGGCCAGGCGGCCCTGGCCGAAGATCTG
Source organism: uncultured Opitutaceae bacterium (assembly GCA_964414785.1). Taxonomy (GTDB): domain Bacteria; phylum Verrucomicrobiota; class Verrucomicrobiia; order Opitutales; family Opitutaceae; genus Palsa-1447. Next base: position 21,106 of record CAYPXZ010000035.1, on the reverse strand, counting down.
CTGGACCTCGACGAGCGAGGGGTGGAGCCCCCAGGAACGTCCGTCACTGTAGGCCTTCGGAGTGATCGGCAGGAGGGTGGACTGGGGAAGCGCGAGCACGGTCCGGTCCGCGGAGTAGAGCGAGTAGCCCGCAGTGTCGATGGGGACCAGAAGGTTGTTCGAGTCATTTCCGCCGTAGAGGAAGAGGCAGACGAGCGCCTTGTAGTCGGAAGGCGTGGCGTCGGCGGCGAGCGCCCCGATCACCCTTAGCTGGGCCAGGGCCGATAGCATTCCGGTGGCGCCTACGGCGGCGCACGCCCTGCCAATGAAGCGCCGCCGTGAGAGGTCTTGGTGTGGGTTCATCGTTGGATTGCTGCGTCGGGGGACGTGGCGGCGAGGTAGAGGGCGGCCTGGGCCAGGGCCGCCGGTGTGGCCGAGGAGGGGGCTGCCTTAAGGGCCGACTCGATCTCCTGCTGGGTCTGCGAGCCCATCCCGCCGGCGCAAAGCAGCTGGTTAAGGGTCGCCACCATGGCCGTGGGGTTTGCGGCGTTCGCGGTCAGCGAGGAAAGGTCCAGGACGACCGTCGCGGCCGCCGGAGGCGTGGCCGTGTAGATTGCGGAGTAGATGGAGTTCGGCACGCTGATCGCCGTGCTCGCCGTCGTGATCTCGAACTCCGGGGCCAGGAGCCCGGCGCCCGCGAGCGTGCCCTCCTGGACGTAGCCCGGGTCGAAGAAGTTGAACACCGTGGGGGAGCGCAGCGCGGCCTCCTGGAGGCTCGTCTGCGGGTTGAAGATCGGGAAGCGGCCTTCCTGGGACGACGCCCCAAAGGCGCGGTAGAGGGCCGTCATCCTTAGGAGCGGCTCCTTCAGCTTCCCGTACCCCGGGTCGGCAGCCACGGTCAGGGAGCGGGCCTCGTAGTCGAGCAGGATCGCCTTGACCACGGCCGCGAGGTTGCCCCTCGCCCCAGTCCCGTCGTTGGCGAACACCTGCGCCACCCGATAGACATAGGCGGGGCTGGGGTTGCTGGTCACGAGGCGCTGGATCAACTGCGCGCAGATGAAGGGCCCCGTGTTCGGGTGGTTGAAGAGGGTATCGAGTTCCATCTTCAGGTCCGTCGCGCCGTCCTGTTTCGCCGGGATCACAACCCCGTTGACGACCACCTTCTGCGACTCGTCATGATAGGTGGGATACACCATCATGGCGTCGTCGAAATCGGCCGCGGCGCCGTAGTAGCTGGGGTTGGTGGCGGTCGAGTAGTAGCCCCAGCCCGTGAACACGTTGGCGGTCTGCACGATCTCAGCCTGGTTGTAAGTCGGGATGGGCAGTCCGCTTGAGTTGAGCAGAAGCGTGCCGTCGGGCTGGAGTTCATTGAGCCCGATCGTGAAGAGCTGCTGCACCTCCCGCGCGTAGTTCTCGTCCGCGCTTGTTCCCTTCGCCGGATTCGCCTTCGCGTTGTGGATCATGTTGAGGTAATTCCCCATCACGGGGCTCACCGTCACGTCCTGCAGGAGTTGCCTGAAGTTCCCGAACGCGTCCTTCGCGAGCATGTCGTAGTAGCTTGCGAGGCCGTCGGGCTGGTTCTGGAGCTGGGATGCCACGTCGGACACGACGAAGATCTCGCTGAGGGCGAAGGCCACCCTCTGGCGGAGCTGGTCGGGCGCCGTGAGTGACTCCAGCCACCACGCCGCCTGGCGGTTATTGTTTGTAACGGGATTCTGGCCCGTGTTGGGATAGGCCGCGGCGTCCGCGTCCGTGGCCGCGCGGTGGGAAGTCGGCGGCAGCGCCATCTGGGAAGCGATCCAGCCGGCATAGCCCTGAGACTTGAGGGCGGTGATGGCGGCCGCCGTCGGGCCAAAGGTCGCCTGGGTGAGCAGGCGCGGGGCGTCGGCGTCCGAGACCGAGCTGAGGTCGATCGAGGGCGGGGCAGGGGGCGCGCTGAAGGTCTGGGAGCCCGCGGCGCCTATGAACTGCCCTCCCAATTCGCCGCCCGGATTGCTGGCGGTGTCGATCTCGACGTAGAGGTTGCCGGAAAGGAGCGCCGCAACCACCTGGAGCGACGAAAAGTTTCCCGCGGGCGCCGGGGTCCATGGCATACTGGCCACCTGCCCGTCTGGGAGCGTCAGGACGTAGGTCCCGTTGTTCGTGTCGCCGCCGATGGCCAGGTGCGCGACGACCTCGCCGGAGGTGAGGTTGCTAAAGGAGAGGCTCACGCTCGCGAGCGATCCGTCGGAACTCAGGAGAATGGTCGCGATCCCCGAGCCCGTCGATCCGGCCGCGCCCGCCGTGGGGCGAACGTTGGAAATATAGAGGGTCGGGGCCAGCTTTTGGATGGTCACCGTGGCGGCGCCGGCCGAACCCACCGTGTAGCCGCTGCCGGCGACCAGGGTGAGGGTCACCGTGCATGTCGACGCCGGCGCCAGGCTCGGACTCGGCGAGACCGTGATGGCGGCCGAGCTGACGTATGCCGGGATCGTCACCGAACCGGGAAGGCTAAGGTAATCGGTGCCGTTGACGGCGGTGCCGCCCGCCGCGTAGCTGACCGTAATCGGGCCGCTCAAATCGCCCGAGCGGGTGAGCGTGAGGGTTCCCGGGTCGCCGCCGCTGGTGTCGGCGGTGGCATGGGTGGCGGCGATCGTCACGCTGTCTGGGCCCGGCGGAGCCGCCGGCGTGATGTCGTACACCTCTACGAGACCCACCCCCGTCGAGGCGCCGACTCCGCTTACGAGGATCGTGTACGAACCCGGGCCGACGCTGACGACGGTGGCCGAGTCGAGGCTTCCCGCGGCGAACGGAAAAGCGCCGGCAGCCGTAAAGGCCCCGCCCATGGTCGCCCCGTCGGGCGCGTTGCCGACGGGCGTGCCCCAGTTGTCATTGCTGGCGATCGTGGAATTGGAGCTGTTCTCGATCGAGAGCGCGGGGTCGGGGAGCGCGCCCGGCACCCCGAGGGAGGCCAGGGCGGGGCCCGCGGCCCGGACGAGGAGCGTGCGCGTCCCGGACCCGGGGCCTATGTAGACGCCGGGGATCATGATGTTAGGCCCAGTTCCGACGAGGCCCCGGGTTGAGAGGTTGACAAGTCGGCCGGAGGTCGGGGACGCGCCCACCTCGTAGACCTCGAGGAGCACGACACCCGTGGCGCCGCCGGATCCGGCGACCTGGGCCGTGTAGGCGCCAGGAGGCAGGGTGGCAACGAGCGCCGAGTCGGCGCTTCCCGTCGCCAGGGCAAACGCCCCCGCTGAGGCCATGATCGCGGCCGTGGCGTTTCCGCTGCCCCATCCCTGGTTTGACTGGATCAGGTTGCCGCCGGAGTCGTAGAGCGAGAGGACCGGGGTGGCGAGGGTGCCGGCGACGCCAAGGGGCGCCAGTCCCGGGCCGACCGCCCGAACCAGGACCGTCTCGGGCGTGCCCTGGCCGACGACAAGTCCCGCGATCATGATGTCCGCTCCGGTGCCGACCTGGCCTCGCGTGGAGAGGTTGGAGAGCCTGGGGAGGTCGGCCCTTGCGTCCGAGGCGCCGAACGCCATCGCTAGGGCGAGGCCGAAACACGATAGGCACAGTCGGGGGCGCGGCACGTGTGCGTACATGGGGCCATTGACGCCCCGGGCCAATAAAAGTAACCGCTAACCGCGCCGATTAACCAAATATTGCCGAATTCCGGACCCGGGAGGGCCGGGAGGTCGCCCCTTAGCGGACGGTACGCAGCTGCACGCTGTCGACAAACCTGTCCCCCACGAGGATGTCGGTCGCGACAATCAGCTTGTCCCCGACGTTCACGAGGTTGAGGTCGCGCAGATATTCGAGGGCCTTCTCGATTGTGGCCTCCGGATCGGCCGCGAACGTCATCAGGTAGGGCTCCACCGACCGCAGTATCCTGAGCTGGCGGAACGTCTCGGCGTAGGGCGTGAAGGCGAGGATTCGCGAGTGGACCGGGCGCAGCGCCGCAAGGCCCGCCGCGACGAACCCCTGCCTCGTGAACGTGACGATCTTCGAGTTGGGGAGCCCGTCGGCGAGGACGACCGCGGAATGCAGGACCTTCATCTTCTCGGAGGTGAAGACCGATATGTTGCGCCCCTCGGGGCTCTCCTCCTGCTCGATCCTCCTGGCGATCTTGTCGAGCATATGGACGCATTCGAGGGGGTAGCTGCCGACCGTGGTCTCGCCCGAGAGCATCACGCAGTCCGAGAGCTCGTACACGGCATTCGCGACATCGGTGATCTCCGCCCGGGTCGGCACGGGCTGCGAGATCATCGACTCAAGCATGTGCGTCGCGATGATCACGGGCTTGCCCTCCGCGATGCACGTGTTGACGGCGCGCCGCTGGATGACGGGCAGGTCCTCGAACGGGCACTCGATCCCCAGGTCGCCCCTGGCGACCATCAGGGCGTCGCAGGCGCGGACGATCTCGTTGAGGTTCGTGATCGCGGACTGGTCCTCGATCTTCGCGATGATGCGCGCGCGCGACTTCTTCTCGGCGAGGAAGTCCCTCAGGAGCTTGATGTCCGCGGCCTCGCGCACGAACGACATCGCGACGAAGTCGATTCCCTCCTCGATCCCGACGGCCGCGTCCACGCGGTCCTTCTCGGTGAACGCGGGAAGGTTGACCTTGACGCCGGGCAGGTTGAGGTGGCGCCGCGACTTGAGCTGCCCGGGAACCAGGACGCGGCACCGGATGTGGGCGTCCTTCTTGGAAAGCACCTTTAGCCTGATGAGACCGCTGTCGACGAGCACCGTGTCGCCCACCTTGATGTCGCTCAAAAGGTCCTTGTAATTGACGTCGACCGAGCGGATCTCCTCGGAGTTCTCGCGGGCGGCGCCCGGTCTCACCGTGAAGTCGAAGATCTCTCCGGGCTTGAGCTCGATCGGCGCCGCCAGGTCGCCCGTGCGGATCTCTGGGCCCTTTATGTCCATCATGATGGCCACGTCCCGTCCCGTCTTCGCGCTGACGGCCCTTATCTTGCGAATGGTGGCGCGTGTCCAGTCGAGCGACGCATGGGCCATGTTGAGGCGGATAACGTCGGCGCCGGCCGAGATCAGTTTGCCGAGCATTTCCTCGCTTTCGGTCGCGGGGCCGAGAGTGAATACGATCTTGGTGCGGCGGAACGGCATGGATTGGAGTCGGGGGATCTTAGGAAAGTTCGTAGAACGGCGTCCCCGCACCGTGCTCAACTATTGAAAACTCGCAATGGATCAATGAGCGCAGGGAAAGGAGGGCCTCCTCCACCGCGTCCCTCGAGTTGCAGTCCCTCGACATGTGGGCCAGGTAGACCCGGCGCCAGCGCGGGCTGGCGACGCTCGAGAGCAGCTCGCTCATCCGCTCGTTGGAAAGGTGCCCGTGGCGGCCGCCGATGCGGCGCTTCAGGTTCCAGGAGCGCTTGGGGTCGGCCTCGAGCATGCGGTGGCAGTGGTTGGCCTCGACGACCACGACGTCGGACTCGCGAATGCGGTCGCGGACGACCTGCGGGGCGTGGCCCAGGTCGGTGACCCAGGCCAGGGTCCTGCGCGGCGAGAACAGGTCGCTGTCGATGCCGCTCGTGAACCGGAATCCCACCGGATCCTGCGCGTCGTGGGGGATGGAGAAGCTCTCGATGTCGAGGTCCCGGAACTGGAACAGGCTGCCGGTCGCGAAGATCTTCCACTCGGGGCTCCAGGTCAGCGTCTTCTGGATGGCCCTCGCGGTGGCCGCGTTGGCGAAGAACTTCAGGTGGGGGTACCTCTTGAGGCTCTCGATGCCGGACGAGTGGTCCCCGTGCTCGTGGGTCACGAAGACCGCGTCGATTCGCTCGATCGACTCCCCTAGGGGCAACAGGAGGGCGGCAAGCTTTCGCGCGGAGAACCCGGCGTCCAGGAGTATCCTGGACCCCTCCGTCACGATCAGGGCGCTGTTGCCCGAGCTGCCGCTTCCCAATATGCAAAATCTCATCGCTTTTGGACAGTTTCACCGGCCGCCCAAGGTCAGCGCAACGGTAATTCCCTCCGCAGGTTGACCCGGCTTGGAATTGTGTTAAATCTACCCCCTCATGCCGGCTCCCAAGGAAAGACCCAAGCAGGGGGAGGTGTACATCACCCGCCAGGTGCATTTCAACGCGGGACACCGCCTCTACAACCCGGCGCGCAGCCGGGTCTGGAACGAGAGGACCTTCGGGCCCTGCGCCAACCCCAATGGGCACGGGCACAACTATGTCCTTGAGGTGACGGTCAGGGGGGCGCCGGATCCGGAGACGGGCTACGTGCTCGACCTCGGGGACCTGAAGAGGATCCTCGACAGGGCCGTCGTCCTTCCCTGCGACCACCGGAACCTGAACAAGGACGTCGACTTCCTTAAGGGGATCATCCCGACCACCGAGAACCTGGTGGTCGCATTCTGGGGCCGGATCGAGCCCAGGATCCGACAGGGGAGCCTCCACTGCGTGCGCCTGTTCGAGACCCCGAGGAATTTCGCCGAGTACCGCGGACCGGGAGGAACCCCGTGAAGAAAAAGACCATGTACCTCCACTCATCCACGGCCGGGTCCAAGCCGCTGATGAAGCGCACCTATGACGACCGCTTCCGGCCCTCCGAGAAGTACCGGCGGTCCATGCCCGACATCATGGACGTCGCCCATGATGTGATCCAGGGGGCGCACGTCCCCATCCAGCAGGTTGGCGTGTCCAACTTCAGGCTTCCGCTCAGGATCCGCACGAAGAAGGGCCGGTCGCTCGTCCTCGAGACGAGCGTCACGGGAACGGTCTCCCTCGAGGCAGAGCTCAAGGGGATCAACATGAGCCGGATCGTTCGATCCTTCTACGAGCATAAGAACCAGGAGTTCACCGGCGAAAGCGTCGGGCGCATCCTCAAGTCGTACCTGCGCAGCGTCGACAGCAAGGACGCCCGCCTCAAGCTTTCCTTCTCGTACCCCATCCTCCAGAAGAGCCTGCGCAGCGGCCTGAAGGGCTACCAGTTCTACAGGGCGGGTTTCGAGGGGGTCATGACCCACAACGGCGAGTACAGGAGGTTCGTCCATTTTGAGTTCGTCTACTCCTCGGCCTGCCCCTGCTCCGCGGAGCTCGCCGAGCACGCACGGGACACCCGCGGGGTCTATGGCGTGCCGCATTCGCAGCGCAGCAAGGCGAGGCTCGTCCTCGAGGAGGCCAAGGGGAAGAAGATCTGGATCGAGGACGTCCAGGCCCTCTGCCTAAAGGCGCTGCGTACGGAGACCCAGGTGATGGTCAAGCGGGAGGACGAGCAGGCGTTCGCGGAGCTCAACGGGGCCAACCTCAAGTTCGTGGAGGACGCGGCGCGGCTCCTCTACCGGGTGTTCGACGCGGACCCCAGGGTGTGCGACTTCCAGATCGCCTGCTCCCACCTGGAGTCGCTCCACTCCCACGACGCCGTCAGCGTGATCTGCAAGGGCGTGGAGGGCGGCTTCACGGCCGACTTCATGGATTTTTCGTCGCTAATCTGCTAGCTCCGGGGAAAAACCCAGCCATGGCCCGATCAAAGCCCCCCGTTGTGGTCATCACCGGCGCCTCCCAGGGAATCGGCGCCGCGATAGCCAGGGCGTTCGCGGCCAAGGTGCGGGGCGTCAGGCTGGCGCTTGTCGCCCGGAGCACGGCCAACCTGGCCGCCGTCGCGCGCTCGTGCGCGAAGCTCGGCGCGCAGGCCGTGGCCTTCGGGTGCGATGTCTCGGACGAGGCGGAGGTGAACAGGATGGCGGGGGAGGTCCTTGGGCGGTTCAAGTCGGTCGACGTCCTCGTCAACAATGCCGGCAAGTACGCCGGTGCGCCCTTCCTTGAGACCTCGGTTGCCGACTTTGACCGGATGATCGCCTCGAACCTCCGGGGACTCTTCCTGGTCACCAAGGCGTTCGCGCCGGGGATGGTCCGCAGGCGGCGCGGGGATATCTTCAACATGGGATCGATCGCGGGGATCTCGGCGCTCGCCGGGGCGCCCGCATACACCGCGGCGAAATTCGGCGTGGCCGGCCTCTCCAAGTCGCTGAGGACCGAGTTCAAGGACAAGGGCGTTCGGGTATGCTGCGTTCATCCGGGCGCCACCGTGTCGCCCTCGTGGAAGGGCAGCGGTGTGCCCTCGGGCAGGATGATGCCCACCGAGGACGTTGCGGCCGCCTTCATCGCGCTCTACGAGATGAGCCGGCGCACCGTCGTGGAGGAGATCGTCCTTCGCCCGCAACTCGGCGACCTTTAAGGGGCCCGCGGGGGCCGGCGACCGCGCAGCCTGCAAGGTATCGGCGGCCTTTCCTGTGCATTATGCGCGACGGGAGGGGGGGGCCCGGGAACGGGACTTGGGCAAATCAATGGAGTGCAGTGACTAGGGCCTTCGGTACCCGGTTGGCATGACTCTGGCTTATTTCCGGAAGAACTCGGAACCACTTTCAAGCCGATGGCACTACTCTTATAGCCGATGAATGCCCTGAATTCCCTCATCTTTGCCGCCCTTGGCGTGGCCATGGAGATGCTGCCCAAGGCGTTTCCCGCCTTGTTTCCGCACTCGGGGGCCGACAGCGCAAGCGCGAGGGCTCTCTGGCTCGACGTGATGGGGGCCGTGCAGGTCTTTCTGGGCCTTGGCTACATCCTGCGTGTCCACGTCCTGCCGTTCGTGGCCCGCGTCGTGGCGATCGCGCCCACCGGAGAGGCCGGCGCACTCGAGCTTCCGAACACACGCGCCGTGAATGCGCGCTGACAGGGCCGGCCTAGGCCGCCATCCCCAGCGCGAATGAAAGCAGCAGCAGCAGGAGCACAAGCGCAGTGATCGCGACGTAGGTGCGGTTGCGCTCAACTGAGAATGCGGCCATCGATACGGCGACCCTGGCGACCGGGGTGGCGATCAGGAGAAGGAGGCCGGCGACGATCACGGCCTGGCCGTCGAGGTGGAGAAGGCCCGCGACGAACCACGAGAACGTCCTGGGGAACGATCCTCCCGCACCGGTGAGCCTCGCCACATCGGAACTCCGGCCCCCGTAGCCCGTCCCAAGGAATGAGAGGAGGGTGCCGGCGGCGAGCAGCACGAGGCTTGCGTTGACTCCCGTCCTCAGGACGCGGCTGATCGTGTCCTCGGTCCGTGCGACCTTCCGCTTGGGATGGGAGGTCATCGCAGCCCCTTCAGCAGCATCTGCAGCGCGGATACCCCGAGGACCGCGACGAAGATGTACCGGATCGCCTGGTTTCGCATGCCACCCATCAGCCGTGCACCCGTCCGTGCCCCTAGGAGCACCCCGACCGCGACCGGGGCCGCGATGAAGGGCAGCACCTCGCCCCGCATGAGGTAGACCGCGGCGCTTGTCGCCGCCGTCACGCCGATCATGAAGTTGCTTGTCGCGGTGCACGCCTTGATGGGCATCCCCATGGCGACGTTCATTACCGGCACCTTGAGGACGCCCCCGCCAATGCCTAGGAGCCCGCTCGCGACGCCGGCGACATAGCTCACCGAAAGGCCGAGCTTCGTCCGTGACACCCGGTAGGAGACCTCTTTGCCGAGCGAGCGGTCGAAGAACGATCCGTGGAGCCTGAGCCTGTCGGCCATCGCGTCGGGAGCGGGCACCGCCCGGTGCGCCGGGGGGCGCAGCATCGACCACACGGTGTAGGCGAGCACGGTCGCGAATATGAGGTAGAGCCCGCGTCCGGGCACATCCGCCGCAAGCCACGCGCCGGTGAGCGCCCCGGCCACCGTCGCCACCTCGAGGACCATGCCGAGACGCATGTTGGTGATCCCCTCGCTCACGTAAGACGCCGCCGCGCCGCTCGAGGTCGCAATGACTGAGATGATCGAGGCTGCTATCGCCTTCTGGATTCCCACCCCCATAAGGAGCGTCAAGGCCGGCACGACGATGATCCCTCCCCCGACCCCGACGAGCGAGCCGAGGAGCCCCGCCGCGTACGAGATCACAAGGACAACAACCGTGAATCCAAAGGGGGTCACGCGCCGGGACCTCTACAGGAGCGAGCCCTGGCCGTCGCCCGAGGGTTTGAGCCCGACGGCGGCGTATCCCCGCTCGGTCAGGACGCGGCCCTGGGGGGTCCTCTGGAGGTAGCCCTCCTGGATGAGGTAGGGCTCGTGAACCTCCTCCAGCGTCTCCGACTCCTCGCCGACCGCGACCGCGATCGTTCCAAGGCCGACGGGCCCCCCGCGGTAGTTCTCGGCCATCGCGCGGAGCATGCGCTTGTCCATCTCGTCGAGCCCCGCGGCGTCGATCTCCAGGAGCTCGAGCCCGGCGGCGGCGACCTCGCGGGTGATCTCCCCCGTGGCCCGCTGCTGGGCGAAGTCGCGGATGAAGTTGATCAGGTTGTTGGCCACCCGCGGGGTGCCGCGCGCTCGCTTGGCGATCTCGGCGGCGCCGTCCTCGTCGATCTTCACCTTAAGGAGTCCGCAGGTCCTGCGCACGATCGACAGGAGCGTCGCCTTGTCATAGTAATCGAGGCGCGTCTGGAGGGTGAACCGGGACCGGAGCGGCGCCGTCAGGAGCCCCGCCCTCGTCGTCGCCCCGATAAGGGTGAAGCGGGGCAGGGACAGGCGCACGCTTCGCGCATTGGGCCCCTGGTCGATCATGATGTCTATTCGGAAGTCCTCCATCGCCGAGTAGAGGTACTCCTCGACCGTCTTGGGTATCCGGTGGATCTCGTCGATGAAAAGGAGGTCGCCCTCCTCGAGGTTCGTGAGGAGACCGGCCAGGTCGCCCGCCTTCTCGACGACCGGCCCCGAGGTCACCCGCACGTTCCTCCCGAGTTCGTTGCCGAGGATGAAGGCGAGGGTCGTCTTCCCCAGGCCGGGCGGCCCCGAGAGGAGGATATGGTTGAGCGGGTCGCCGCGCTTCTTGGCCGCGCCGACCATCACCTGGAGGCGCTCGATCGTCTTGGCCTGCCCCGCAAAGTCGGAGAACGAGAGGGGGCGGAGCGCGGCCTCGGCGGCCGTGACGGGCGCCGCGAGGGTGGACGTGACAAAGCCCGTTCCCTTCCCTGGGTCGCCGGCGGCCTTTGAGGGGGTCATTTCCACTCCAGTTCCGCCCCGAGCGAGCGAAGGTTTTCCACAAAGCGGGGGTGAGCGCGCTTGATGATTTCGGCGTTGCGCACGACGCTGCGGCCGGGGATTGACGCAGCCACCATCGTGAGCGCGACGGCCGCGCGGATGACGTAGGGAGAATCAACGACCGCGGGCCTGAGCGGCTTGTTACCGAAGACGACGATGCGGTGCGGGTCGCTCACGAGCACGTGCGCGCCGAACTTTGCGAGCTCCGGCATCCATGAGAAGCCATTCTCATAGACCTTGTTCCAAAAGTGGATCGTGCCCTCGCATCGCGTCGAGAGGGCAATGAGCAGGGGAAGGAGATCGACCGAGAAGTAGGGCCATGGCGCGGCCTCTATCTTTGGCAGGAGATTCGTCGTGTACGGGGTCTCGATGATCCGGGGCTGGCCCTTCCTGACGGTCGCCGTCGTGCCCTCGTGGGTCACCGTGACGCCCAGCTTCTGGAAGGACCGTGCGATCAGATCAAAATGCTGGGGCACCGAGTTGCGGACGCTCACCTCGCCGCCCGTGATGGCGCCAAGCGCGAGAAAGGTCGTGACCTCGTGGTAGTCTGTCCCGATCTCCACGGTTGCCCCGTGCAGGCGGGACACGCCCTCGACCGAGAGCATGCTGGTCCCGATGCCGGAGATTCGGGCCCCCATGGAGACGAGCGCCTTGCAGAGGTCCTGGACGTGGGGCTCGCTCGCCGCGTTGATGAGGACGGAGTTCCCTTTTGCCACCGAGGCCGCCATCGCGAAGTTCTCCGTCACCGTGACCGACATGTAGTCGAGCCAGTGCCTCGCCCCCTTGAAGCCCCCCTCCGCCGAGATCGCGAGGGGATCCCCGGCGTCCACCCTCGCGCCGAGAGCCGCCAGCACGTCGAGGTGGGGGTCGATCTCGCGGACACCCAGCGAGCATCCCTTCGCGTTCGAGCGGATGGTAATCCGACCCATCCGGTGCAGGAGCGCGGGGTAGAGCAGGACCGTGGAGCGCATGTCCTGGGGAAGCTCCGCGTTCGCCAAGGCGCTCCGGAACGCCTTGTGGTCCACCCTCATGACGCCCTTCGACCGGTCCCAGTCGATCGTCGAGCCCTGCGACTCGAAGAAGGCGACGAGCTTGTCCAGATCGGTAATGTCCGGGACGTTCCGCAGCTCGACGGGCTCGTCGGTGAGGAGCGTCGCGCACAGGATCGGGAGGACGGAATTCTTGTTGCCGGAGGGGGTGACGGTGCCGGAGAGGGGCTTGCCGCCGTTTACAACGAGGTCTGCCATGGAAAAAGAAAAAGGCGCCCGCGAGAAGCGGACGCCTTGGAATGCGCTCCTTGCGGAGCGCATTGGCAAGACCTAACTGGGGTAGCCAGGGCTTCCGGGTCAGATAGCCCCGCCGCCCTGCTGGCCCTGGGAGTTGTTGTCGCCGCCCCTGTCGCGCCCGCGTCCGCCGCGGTGACGCCTGCGCCGGGGACCGCCCTCATAGCGCTCGCCCCCGCGGTTCTCCTGCTCGCCGCCCTGCGGGGAGCCTCCTCCCGGAGCGAAACGGTCGCCGCGGTAGCCCTGGCCTCCGCGTCCGCCGCGGTGGCGCCGGCGGTGGCGGTGGCCGCCGCCGAACTGGTCTGCCGGGGAATCGGCCGCCGTGGGGGTCTCCGCAGGCTTTGAGCCCGCGAAGAGGCTCTTCAGCCATCCGAAGAAGCCCTTTGGCGCGGGCGCGGGCGCCCTGCGTTCCTCGCCCCTGGGGCGCTGCTCGTACTGGGGATAGTCGCGCGGGTCGCGCGGCTGGCGGGCTTCCCGGGGGTCCCTCGGCTGGCGCGGCTCGCGCGGATCGCGCGGCTGGCGCTGGAACGAATCACGGCGGGGCTCGCCACCCTCGGCGCGCGGTCCGCCCTGGCGGTCCTCCCTGCGGTCCGCCCTGAATGTCGGGCGGTCGTCGCGCTGGGGACGATCCGAAGGTTCCGCTGCGTCAGCATCGCCGCGGGCCGCCGAAGGCGACTCCCAGCTCACTGCGGGGCGAACCGACTCCGCCGGGGGCAGAATCTGGATCTCGGACCTCTCAACCACGGGCTCCTGCACGGGCTGGGGCGCGGGTTCTGCAGCCTGGGCGACGGGCGCCTCGGCGGCTTGGACCGGGGCGACGGGCGCCTCCTCGGGTATCTCGACTTTGGCCGGCTCCTCAGCCGGCGCGCTCACGGGCTCTGGGCTCGCAAACGGGTTCTTGTACTCGCGCTCGGGCGTTATGATCTCCACGGCGGTCGGCTTAAAGTCAGCCTTAACCGGGATTGTTGACGGGGTCGCTGCGCCCGATGGGCGCTTTCCGCGGGCAAGGCCCGATCCGCGTGTGCTGCCGAATGATCCGGCAGGGGTCTCGGCGCTGGCCGCGGGTGCCTGGGTAGGGGCAGCCGGGGCGAACGAAGCGCCGGACGTGTTTGTATCTGTCATTGTGTTTTTGTTTTGTGTGATGGCGCTCACCGGAAATCGGGAGCGGCCGGGTTCTCCGGCAGTGCGGAGCGCATGGGAAAGCGCTCAAACGCAAGTGCCGAAGCGGCGAATATTCGCCTAGTTTGCTCCCAGGGGCAACCCCAAAAGACGGTTGCGGGCCGGTGCCAATTGCATCTTGCGCCCGCCCGCGGGGGCCGCACGTTTGACGCCCATGGACAAATTCGAGGAGATTTTCAGGATGCAGGACGCGCTAAACCGGAGGATCGGCGTCGTGCTGCCTCCCCCGACCGAGGAGGAGAAGGCTAAATGGGTGCTCAACTACACCCGGGCGATGCAGCAGGAAATTGCGGAACTCATTGATTCCGTGCCTTGGAAGTGGTGGGCCAAGTACCAGAAGTTCGACGAGCAGAACGCCCGCGTCGAGGTCGTTGACCTCTTTCATTTCCTGATCTCGATCGCCCAGACCCTCGGGATGAGCGCCGACGACGTCTTCCAGGCCTACGTGAAGAAGAACCAGGTCAACATCCAGCGCCAGGAGTCGGGCTACGTCAAAAAGGACGAATCCGACTCTCGCCACATCTAGGGCGCCCTTTGGGGAGCCCCGGGGTCCGGCACTAGCGCGAAACCACGAACGCCGCCTGGACGTCGACGGCCACGTTGCCGTTCTCGACGATCGCCGCGCGAAGCTTGAGCTTCGCCTTGCCGTAGCGCGCAAGGGCCTCCTTGAACTCCGCGATGGCCGCCTGCGCGGGACGTTCGCAGATGGCCCTCAGGTCGCCGATCACCGGGCGCCTGTACGCCGCGCGGCTCTCCTTGACCACAATGTGCCACACGGGCTTTTCCGCCTTGGTCTCGCCCCTCATCAGCTCCCAGACCACGCCGTATCCGGCGAGAGTCGCAAGCGAAACCAGGCTTCCGCCAAATGCCGTGTTCAGGGAATTCTTGTTCTGTTCCTTCGGGGCGGTGAGGACGAGCGCGCGGTCGTCGCTGACCTCGACGCCCACGCCCATGGCCTTCGCGAGCGGAATCATCTCGTGAAGAAAGAGCTCAAGCGCCGGAACCTTGACGGCTTTCATCGTACGGGACGCTGGATGATTTATGTCCCGGCGTCAAAGCCGTCGGAGCCTCTTGGCAATTTTATTGCAATCAATCCTATAAACGACCTCGCAGCAACGTCCTGTGATTTTTTGAATGCCGGAATCGGGCCTGCTTGCGGGCCGCTTGAGTCCAAGGGAGTCGCCCGAGATGCGGTGTTGCCGCACCACTTTGGCCAAGGCAGGCTTGCGCCATGAAGCGGACTCGAGGCAACCGCCGAGGCCTCATCGTGGTGGCGGCGATCATCGTCACCTACGCCGTCGCGGGTTTCGTCATCGTCCCGCGCATCGCAAGGACCCAGGCGGAAAAAAGGCTCGCGGCGGCCCTTGGGCGCTCCGTGTCGATCGGGAATGTCCGGATGAATCCGTTTGCGCTGTCGGCCACGATCGAGGATTTCGACGTCCGGGAGAAGGGGGGAGCCAGCTCCTTCCTGGGGTGGGGGCGCCTCTACGTGAGATTTGATGCGCTTCGATCCCTGGCCGGCGCCTGGGTCATAGGCGACGTCGAGCTCGAGCGCTTCCATGCCGGCATCGTCGTCAATCCCGACGGCTCGTTCAACCTCTCGGACCTGCTGGCGGCGTTCGCGGCCCCGGCGGCGCCCGCGCCGGCGCCGGGACGGCCCCTGCTCGTGGTCGCAATGCGGGTCGAGGATGCCCGCGTGAGTTTTGTCGACCGCTCGCTCCCTCACCCATTCTCGACGGAGGCCGGTCCGCTGACGTTCTCGTTGGCGAACTTCGAGACGACGGGCGACCGGGGCGCCTCCTGCCGGTTCGAGGCCAGGACTGAAGCGGGTGAGCGGTTCGCGTGGAGCGGAACCCTGGCCGCAAGCCCCGTGGCGTGCCGCGGGGATTTCGAGGCCGACGATATCCTCCTCAAGAAATACATGCCCTACCTCGAGGGCAGGACGCGCGCTGACATCCTGGACGGGAAGCTGACCGCGCGCGGGAGCTTCAACATCAACTTCGACCCCAAGAACCGTGTGCTCGCGCTGGATAAGGCGGAGCTGCATGTCCGCGGCCTTAGGGTCGCCGAGAGGTCCACGGGGAGGGCGGTGCTCGAGCTCGGTGCGTTGGACGTGGACGAAGTGAGCGCCGACGGCGTCGCGCCCAAGGCCTCGGCCGGCAGGCTCGCCCTGGCCGACGGGCATGTCCACGTGAGCAGGGATGCCAAGGGGGGCGTCAACCTCGTTTCGCTGGCGCAGCCCGTTGGAGTCGCCCCGGTCGCCGCCGCATCCGAACCGGCGACGCCAAAGGTGTTGGTTGGTGTGGTGTCGCTCGACCGCTTCACGGTCGACGTTGTGGATGAGGCCGTCGGCCACGCTGCAAAGCTCTCGCTGGGAAACCTGAAGCTGTCTCTGGGAAACGTCACGCTCGACGACGGGGCCGCCATGCCGCTTCACCTCGCCTTCGCGTGGGCGCCCAAGGGAGATGTGGCCGTTGACGGCACCCTTAAGCTCAGGCCCAGGATTTCAGCGGATTTGAAAGCGAAGGTTGCGGGTTTCGAGCTCCTGCCACTTAGCCCCTACCTCGAGCAGGTCGTCAACGCCCAGATTGTGCAGGGAACGGTCTCGTCGTCGGCCTCCATTCGGATATCGCTCCCGGCCGGAACGCCCGACGTCGCTCTGCAGGGGGACTTCTCCGCCGACAATTTTGGCATGGTGGACGCGGCGCACAAGGGCGAACTCCTCGGGTTCGCACGTCTCGCGCTGACCGGCATCGACGTGGGCACGGCCCCGCGAATATCCGCCTCGGTCAGTCAGGTTGAACTGTCCAAGCCCTACGCCCATGTGGTTGTCCGACCAGACGGATCGCTCAATATCTCCTCGTTGGTCGTGGCTCCTTCAGGCTCGCACGGCGCGGACCGCGGCGCGACCCCGCCCGCGCCGCGCGTCGAGATCGGCCGCGTGACGATTGACGGCGGAGAATTCAGCTTCACCGATCACTCGATCGAGCCCAACGTGCGAATGACGATTGGCGGGTTCTCCGGCACCGTCTCGGGGCTCTCGTCGGAGAACCTCGCACGGGCGGACGTGAACCTTTACGGGATGGTCGGCGGGGTAGGGCCCGTGGACATCACCGGAAAACTCGATCCCCTGGGCGAGCACCGGTTTGTCGACCTGAAGGTCGACGTGAAGAGCGTGGACCTGGTGCCGCTCAGCCCCTACTCGGGAAAATTCGCGGGCTACGAGCTCGCGCGCGGTCAGCTCGTCGTCGATTCCAGGATACTCTTGGACGGGTCAAAGGTTGACGCGGCGAACAGGGTCACGGTGAACCAGTTCACCTTTGGCGCCGCGACGCAGAGCAAGGACGCGACCACGCTTCCGGTGCGACTCGGCGTCGCGCTCTTGAAGGACGTCGACGGCCGGATCTTCATAGACCTGCCGGTTGAGGGAAACCTGGAGGATCCCGAGTTCCGCGTGGGAAAGGTGGTCCTTAGGGTCGTCGTCAACCTGCTGACCAAGGCGGCCGTCTCCCCGTTCTCGCTCATCGGGTCCATGTTTGGCGGCGGGGGCGAGGAGCTTGCGTACCAGGAGTTCTCGCCCGGGGCCAGCGACCTCCTGCAGGCCCAGCAGCCAAGACTGGACACGTTGGCGAAGGCGCTTGCCAACAGGCCGGGCCTGAGCCTCGGCATCGAGGGTGGATATGATTCCGCCGCCGATACCTATGCACTCAGGCGCATCAAGCTCGACACGCTCGTCCGGAGGCAGACCTGGGAGGCGCGGCATGCGACCGACCCGAACATCCCACCGCCCGACAAGCTGGCCGTGTCCCCCGAGGAGTACGCCGCGACGGTGAAGAGGCTTTTCAACGCGAAATTCCCCCCTGGTACAAAGTTCGGGACGCCGCTGCCGCCCCCGCCGGGCGTGTCCGGCCCGCCGCCCGGGCCCCCTCCTGGACTGCTTCGGGAGATCGTGTACCTGGTGACTTTCCAGAAGGAGAGGGATGAGGCTGCCGCAAAGAAGGAGTCCGAGCACCGGGTGGCGGAGCACAACAAGGCTGTCGCCTCGGCCGTCGCGAACGCCCTTCCCATGGAGGAAATGTCAGGCCGTCTGGCTGAGGCCATCAATGTGACCTCCGACGACCTTGGGGCGCTGGCGGCCGCACGCGCGCAGCGGGTCCGGGACCATCTCGTCAACGATGGGCACATCGCCCCGGACCGCCTGTTTCTCGTCAAGGGGCCGGAGAGCGCCGACCAGGGACCGAGAGTGCGCCTTAGTTTTCAATAGGTTGGCGGCCGGGCTTGCCGCGGGGCCAGGGGCCGATTGAGTGGGCCGATGGCAAAAGCCGAAGAGCCCAAGATTATCTTCTCGATGATTGGCGTCTCGAAGAAGATTGAGCGCAAGGAGATCCTGCGCGACATCTCGCTGTCGTTCTACTACGGCGCGAAGATCGGCGTCCTGGGATTCAACGGCTCCGGAAAGTCGTCGCTCATGCGGATCCTCGCGCTTCGCGACACCGACATAGACGGGCGGGTTCACATCGAACCCGGTTACGAGGTCGGCTTCCTGGAGCAGGAGCCCCACCTGACGCCCGGCAAGTCCGTCCGCGAGTGCGTCGAGGAGGGGGTGAAGCACCTGACCGACCTGGTCGGCGCCTACGACGCCACCTGGGACGAGCTCAATTCCGCTCCCGACGACAAGGCGAAGGACGCGATCATGACCCGACAAGGGGAGCTTCAAGAGAAGATAGACACGCTCGGGGCGTGGGACGTTGCACCTCAGGTCGAGATGGCGATGGATGCGATGCGGTGCCCGCCTGGCGAGCAGATCGTCGACAATCTCTCGGGCGGGGAACGCCGCCGGGTCGCCCTCACCCGCCTTTTGCTGCGCAAGCCGCCCATACTCCTTCTCGACGAGCCCACCAACCACCTGGACGCCGAGAGCGTCCAGTGGCTCGAGCAGCACCTGGCCCGCTACGAGGGAACCGTCATCGCGGTCACCCACGACCGCTACTTTCTCGATAACGTGGCGCAGTGGATACTGGAACTCGACCGCGGACACGGGATCCCGTGGAAGGGAAACTACTCGTCGTGGCTCGAGCAGAAGCAGAAGCGCCTTGCAGTGGAGCAGCGAACCGAGGACCGCCGGCAGAAGGCCATGGCGCGCGAGCTTGAGTGGATCAGGAAATCCGCTACCGCGCGCCGCGTGAAGTCGCAGGCGCGCATCACCGCCTATGAGTCGATGCTCAAGGAGAACACCGAGGAGAAGGAGAAGGAGTTCGAGATCCTCATCCCGGCGGGCCCGAGGCTGGGAACGCTGGTCGTCGAGGCGAAATCCCTGGCAAAGGTTTACGGGGAGAACCTGATCTTCGAGAACCTCACGTTCTCGCTGCCCCCGGGCGGAATTGTGGGTGTCATCGGACCCAACGGCGCGGGAAAGACGACGCTATTCCGCCTGATCACCGGCGCCGAGAAGCCCGACGGCGGCACGCTGCGGGTCGGGGACACCGTCAAGATCGCGCATGTGGACCAGTCCCGCGACTCGCTCCCGGGCGAGTCGACGATCTACGAGGCCATAAGCGGGGGGGAGGAGATCCTCAGGATGGGCGGTCGCGAGGTGAACGCGCGGGCGTACTGCGCGCAGTTTGGATTCACGGGCGCCGACCAGCAGAAGAAGGTGGGGATCCTTTCGGGAGGGGAGCGCAACCGGGTCCACCTCGCCCGCCTCCTCAAGTCCGGCGCCAACCTGATCCTCCTGGACGAGCCGACGAACGACCTCGACATCAACTCAATCCGCGCGATCGAGGAGTCGCTCGAGAATTTTGCGGGCTGCGCCGTTGTCGTGTCCCACGACCGGTGGTTCCTCGACCGGGTGGCGACCCACATCCTCGCCTTCGAGGGGGAGAGCACGGCCACGTGGTTTGCGGGCAACTATTCGAGCTACATCGAGGATTACCACAGGCGCCGCGGGAAGGACGCGGACCAGCCTCACCGCATGAAGTATCGGCGCCTGACGCGTTCCTGATCCCCGATCAGGGGGACGCAGGGAGCCTTCGGATGGATTCGACGAAAAGGTCCTCGAGCCTCGGGACGTTGACCGCCCTCACGACCGCGACCTCGGGTTCACCGAGTCCAGGCCCGCTCCCCGCGGGCCAGCTGAGCGTTGCGCCGTAGCTGGGCCCGTGGTCGATATCGATGTCCATGGATACCCGGTCGACGTGGCGGGCGATCTTCGGCTCGATCAACACGGCCGCGGCCACCTCGTCCCACATCGGGAATCCCGGCTGGGCATACGTGGCCACGTAGCGCGCCACGGGCGTTTCCAAGCCCGCCGTTGCCCTCCTGACGATTTCCGGCGTGAACTTGGTGTCCACCGTGGCGTCCAGCGGGACAACGGTGATCTTTTTCCAGCCGCCGTGGAGCATCATCTTTGCGGCCTCCGGATCCCAGCGGACGTTGAATTCAACCCGGGGGTTGTGGATGAACTGCATCGAGAACTCGTCGACCTTGGATGCGTTGGGATCGAAGCTGCCGCCCATGAGGACGAGCTCCTTGGCGCCTGGCGCAAACCCGTCGTCGAGCCGACAGGCCAGGGCGAGGTTGGTGAAGGGCCCCATCGCAAGAATCGTGACCTGACCCGGGAACTCCCGGACCTTTTTAACCAGGAATCCGGCGGCGGTCCCCGCTGCGGCGGAGATTGTGGCCTCGCCCTCCTCCAGAAGGGGAACCACGTCCGCCGCGTGATAGTGGGTGCGGTTGACGGTGTTGTAGTCCGGCCACGACTCCATCCAGGCGCCCTTGTAGGCGAGCTTGCCGTAGAGCTTCTCCCAACGCCTCGTCTCCTCCTCGGAGTTGACGAGCGGATACGTGGATCCGGGAATTACGGGAATATCGCTCCTGCCAATTAGCTGCAGCATGCGCAGCGTGTGGGCCACGTTCTCCTTCTGCCAGCCGTCCCCGCTCTCGATCGTTATCCCCAGCACCTCGATCCCGGGCGCTTGGACCACCATCAGAATCGACTGAAGGTTGCTTCCTCCGGGGCCAAATGCGTCCTGATCTATGATTACCTTCTCGCGCGGTTCCGCCGCGTTTAGGAAACTCGCAACGATCAGAATATAAATACTTAACGCGAGTCTTGGATGTGGAGTCATATGGCGGTTGGCGAGCATGGCATATGCCATTGGGAAGGGGATTATATACAAGTAATTTGCAAATTGCTTGCGTCCGGTATTGGGACCGAATTTGGATAGCCCGGTCCTCGATGATCAAAGTCACTCCGCTGTCAACGAGTCCATGCTTTCCAGAACTTAGTCGGCATCTCGCAATTGGATTCGCATGGCTAGCCATGACGGTGACGGCCGCAGGCCAAACCGTTATTGCAAACGGGACCCTTCTAAACGCTGCGCTGGAAAACGGGAATTTCTCGGTCCTAAACGGCTCGGGCTTCACCGCTGAGTTTTTGACGGTCTTTTCTGGTGGAACCACGACTTTTGCGGGCAGCAACAATGTGACGGTTGCCGGAACGGGCACCGCATTGTCGATCGCCTCAGACGCGACCTGGACAGGTGGCTATAACATATTCGCCAGCGCTGCCGGAATTACGGTGCTCAACCTCGGCACGCTCGACTCCGCGGGAACATCAAATCTCATTCGGGGCCAGGGCCAGACGGGCT
>CAYPXZ010000034.1:0-43586 GCA_964414785.1 uncultured Opitutaceae bacterium | reverse complement strand
GACCTCGGACAACCCGCGCGACCTGCCCCCGACCGATGAGATCACGCCCTGGTTCGCCAGCTCGATCACAATCGGCGGCGTCACGAACCCTGGTTACAACAAGATCATTGAGAACCAGTTCAGTAACCAGCAAGTGAATCCCGCAGGCGGTCCCGCGAACCTCCCCGGTGGCCAAGGCGGCCCGATCGATTCCGCGTATTTCTCCGGCCTCGGCGGCTGGGCCCAGGGCCGCGTCTATTGGCCCGACGTCATCAATTACTTCGAGGCGACACCCGTTGCCCAGAACAACGTCCCGAACGCCCTGACCCCGAGCGGCACGCCGGTCTTCGTCATTGCCGGTCAGGCAAACGGCGGTTCCAACGGCACCTATGTCGGTACGCCCAGCTCCATTACGGTTGGCGGCACGACCTACAATAACGTCTCCGGCGTCTCGAGCTTCCGGCCGAATTCCATTCCGCCGTTCAGCCTCATCGCCGGCTACATCGGCACGCAGGGCGCCACGCCCAGCAACGGCAACCCCGCCAACTACAGGATCCCGACACTCCCGATCCCCGGCGGCGTCTACTACACGGACAAGGTGATCACTGACCCGACGATCTTCGATTTCTACAAGAAGCTCCTGGACGGTCCGAACAAGCACGAGTGGAAGAACTGGACCGCCTTTAACCTGACCATCGACCAGACGTTCTTCGACGACCGCCTCGGCTTCGAGCTCTCCTATGACCAGCAGAAGTACACGGAAGGCGCAGAGCCCTGGCTGGAAGGCGAGAACTACGCGATCACGGTAGACGTGAACGCCACCTATGCCAACGGTACGCTGAACCCGAACGCCGGACGCCCGATGGTTGCGCAGGCCGCCTCCGGTGGTGAGGACAACAACTACCAGACGACGACGACCCGCCAGACCTATCGGTTCACGCCGACCGGCGAGCTCCGCGCTTCGGATTTCTTCGGAAATTCGACGCTCTCGAAGATCCTCGGAAAGAGCGACTTCACGGGCCTCTATGAGAAGACGACGGTTGTGAACTCGAACTTCCAGTTCGGTGAATATGCCACGACCCAGGACTTCCAGGCCAGGAACAGCGCCCCGTCGGGCGGCTTCGCCAATGCGGTGGGTTCCACGAGCAGCTTCGAGTGGGCCGCCTACATCGGGCCGGCCATGCAGGGCTATTCGTCCCCCCACGGCCTGAACCTGAACTCGCTCAACTACGTCATCGCTCCTCCCCACCAGGAGACGGCGCTGAACTTCAACTCGACCTGGAACAAGCCGACGGACCCGAACACCCCGGGCTATGTCAATCCGGCGGACCCCTACACCTACACGAACACGTCCAACGGTTCGGTGAATCAGGGCGTACAGTTCCAGAACCCGGCCAACTACGTTGGCTGGCAGACGATCCCGCTCGGTTACGAGAGCTGGGCCAACCCGGATGACCGTTCGGCACTGGTGGTTTCGGGCAACCGCAGCCGCTACATCGACGAGTCGAAGGGCATCACCTGGCAGGGCTACTTCCTCGATGGTGACTTGGTCCCGTCGCTCGGCTGGCGCAAAGATACGATCACGGACTACCAGTCCAGCGCCTACACGAACACCACGACAGGTATCACGAGCCTCGACTATCCCGACAACCTTGCCTCCCGCACGGACGTCTCGGGCATCAGCAAGACCTGGGGCGGTGTGTACCACTTCCCGAAGTCGATCATGTCGAAGCTGCCTTACGACATGACGTTCAGCATCTTCGGCAACCGCTCGGAGAACTTCAAGCCGGACGCGGCCCGCCTCAGCATGGCCGGTACGCCGATCCCGAACGCTGTCGGTAACACGACGGAATACGGCTTCACCGCGACGGCCCTGAACGACAAGCTCTCGCTCAAGGTCGACTGGTTCAAGACGCTTGTGAAGAACGCCGACCTCGCCGGAACGAACGGCAACTCGATCGCCGGGCTGGGAAGCAACGGCTACTTCATCGCCGACGGCCTGATCTGGGGCTACGGCTGGGCCGCCGCCCTCCAGGATGGTCTCGAGGGTCACACCCCGAACACCAACTACTGGGATTACGGCGCAGGCAGTGGCTACACCACGGGCAGCGCCCAGTACGTCGCGACCAACGCCGCCTCGGCAGCGATCGTGAACGCCTGGCTCAACTTCCCGGTACCGGATGCGTTCTTCTCGAGCTACAACGTCTCGCCCCCGATCAAGCCCTCACTTGCGAAGGCGAGCGGCCAGCTCTCCTCCGGGTTCCTCAATGGGTACAACGACCTGACGGCCCCGAACACGGGCGGTGGCTCCAACTTCGGAGACCACGTCACGACGGTCGACAACCTGTCAAAGGGTATCGAGCTCGAGCTCTCGGCCCAGCCGACGAGGAACTGGAACCTCACCCTCAACTACTCGAAGGTGAACGCAACGCACTCGAACGTCGACCCCGCCGCCCAGGCCTTCATCTCCAAGATGACCGGCTTCATGAACGGTCCCGGTGGACAGATTCGCATGTGGTGCAATAGCTGCGGAACGCTCGGTGCCGACTGGAACTCCTCCATCGTCGCTCCGTTCACGGTTATGTTGAACGACCAGGGTCACGAGGCTCCCGAAGTCGCGCCCTGGAGGTTGAACGCCATCTCCACGTACACGTTTGACCGCGGCACGCTCAAGGGTGTGTTCGTCGGTGGCGCGCTCCGCATCGAGGCCGCGCGCATCCTCGGGTACAAGTACAACCCGAACTTCAACAACGTGAACTCGACGGATCCGAATTACGCCAACGTCGTCGCGGTCACCCAGGGCGGCTTGGACGTCAACCAGCCCTTCAAGGGCTCGAACGACACCCACCTCGACGCTTGGGTCGGGTATTCCCGCAAGGTATACCGCAACGTCAACTGGCGCATACAGCTCAACCTCCGCAGCGTGGGTGAGAAGGATCACCTCGTCGCGGCGGGTTACGAGCCGGACGGCAGCCTGGCACTCGCCCGCATCCAACAGGGTATGGGCTGGTCGCTGGAAAACTCGTTCGACTTCTAAGGCCCGTCGTTTCCAGGGCGGCCAACCGCCCTGGGAATGACCCAAAGACTCAAGTCCGGTGGCGAAAGCCACCGGACTTTTTTGTGCGTGCTTGCAACCGAGCGGCCCTGGAGGGTCGGTGGGCTAAGCGTTCAAAGACTGCGCGGACCCACGACGGCAGCCATGCAGGGTCGTTGCCGTCGTAACCTATGGTGTAGGCCCTGGACAGCGCTCCCATCGGACCCGAGTGCTGCGGTTGCCACAATGCGACGTGGCTTTGCGCCCGTCGCCCGCTGGGAACCCTATGCTTGCAAAATAGGCCGAATCCCGGGGCTTCGGGGCGGATGCATAATCTCAACATTTCGCCATCAAGGAACGGTCAGGGGCGGCAGTCCCAGACTCCCTTCATTGATGAGCGCGGCCGAGCGCGCAGGCACGGAACAATCCCAACAGAAGTCGCCTCCGTGCCGGGATCGTTGGGTGCCCCTCAGGGCGAGGTCGGATCGAGTGTCAGGGCCGTCGCACCGGCCGACAGGGCATGGGCCGTTGACTCGCCCGAGGGCCAGCGAACGGTGGCCTTCCTCGGCGGGTTCGATTCGAGATAACCAAAGAAGCACGCCGGGGAGGACTGGCTCGAGTAGCCCGAGCCCGCGAAGACCTCGGCCATGCGGGTGGATCCGTCCGCAAATTCAACCGTCACCCGGGCGCCCACGCCGGTCGGATTGCCCTGCGGGCCGCGGAGCCGGATGCAGAGGGAGCGCCTGCCGGCTACGCCGAGATTGCGGAAGGCGAGAACCGTGTCGTTGTTGCGGCCCGCGATGAATCCGGGCCACCCGTCCTTGTTCACATCGAGTATGGAGAGAGCCTTGGCGTCACCGGGAACGACGATGCCGCTCTCGGCTGGGGGCACGGCCGTGAAGTGCCCGTGCCCATCGCCGCGCAGGAACTGGCCGACGCCGCCGTCGAAGCGCCCGACGCTGGGGATCGGTGCGTAGGAGTTCTGAAGGGCGAGGATGTCGGCGTTTCCATCGCCGTCAAAGTCCAGGGCCGCCAGGCCCTGGACAGGGGAAATCTGCGCGATGCGGGGAAGGGCCTCAAACCGGTAGGTTCCGTCGGGCTGGCTCAGGAAAACGCCGCTCCGGAGCTCCGTGGCCGCGAAGCGCTGGGCCGCGGCGAGCCTCTCCTCACCGACGACCTGGCCGAGCAGGGCGTGGGCATAGGCGTTGTTGCGCGGGAACCGCTTCAATACCGCGGGGATGACCGCGCCCAGCTCCCGACGCGTGCGCACGGGGTAGAGCCGGTCCCCTTCGTACTGGGCCTCGATCAGCTGGGGCTCACCCCCGTCGCCGCTGAAGTCGCCGTAAAAGAGGAGGGTGGGGCGCTCAGGGCTGGCATGGTACGGGGTGTTGAGGCCGACGTTGCCGACCACGTAGTCGGGTCGGCCGTCGCCGTTTATGTCCGCAGAGGCGATCGAGGTCCACCAGCCGGTGCCCGCTGATGCGAAACCCGCCCTCTCGGTCCAGTCCTCGAGGCCCTTTCCGAGATTGTTGTGGAAATACCTGACGTTGCCCCACTCAAGCGTGACGAGCAGGTCGGGCCAGCCGTCGCCGTCGACGTCCGTCCAGAGGGCGGAGGTCACCATGCCGACCTCGCGCAGCCCGGGCGCAAACGCCTCGGTCACGTCCTCGAACCTGCCTCCGCGGTTGGCGAGGAGCGCGCTCCGAGGGGGGGTCGGGTACTGCCCGGGCTGGAGGCGTCCGCCGATGAAGAGCCCGAGGCGGCCGCTTCGGTCGAAGTCCGCGGCGGCGACCGCCCCCACGCTGATCGAGAGGGCGGGGAGGGACCCGTCGGGTGCCGGCCTGAAGCCGCCCCTGCCGTCGTTGAGGTAAAGCCTCGGCTGGTATTCCGGGGACCCTGCCGGAAGGGCGTTGCCGCCCCGGGTGACGAGGAGGTCCTCCCGGCCCGTACCCGCCGCGTCCAGGAGGAGGATGGGCCCGTCGTCCACCGGCCTCGCCTCGGCGGCCAAGGCGGTGGCGGCGAAGGATCCCGCCGCCGTCCGTGTCAGGACCCGGATCGGATCAAGGGTTGTCCCGGCGATCACGACCGAGTCCCCGTCGCCGCCTAGGTCGCCGACCGCGACGGCGGGCCCGCGGCGGTTGAGGCGCCTCGGCAGCAGCCGCTGGGCCGCGGTCTCGTCGAGCGCCTCCTCGCGCGAGGAAAGGGCAAGGCCGGTCACCTGGGATACCTCCTCGAACTGGCGGACCGGAGGGGCGGCCCCCGCCTGGGCCGGGGTGCCGGAGGCCGGCTCGGTGACCCTGTAGCGCACGTCGACCGGGAGGTTCTCGAATGTCTGCACCCTGCCGCTTGGCCAGGTGACGACCATGCGCCGGATCACCGCGTCGTCCCCGAGCCCGAGATGAACCATGGGCTCGCTGCTCGACATGTACCCTCGGCCGAGGACGAGCGGCCTCACCTGCACCCCGAGGGCGCTTTCGACCCGCACGGTCGCGCCGATGCCGTACCGGTTGGAGGCGCTCCCCCGCAGGTCGACGTCGACGCGGTGCCCGCTGTCGCAGTCGTTGCGAAGGACGGTCACGCCGCCCTCGTAGTTGATGTAGACGATGTCGAGGTTGCCGTCGCCGCTCAGGTCGCCGAGGGCGCAGCCGAAGGCAACGCCCTTCTGGTCGAGTCCCCAGGCTGCACCCACGTTCTCGAACCTGAGGTCGCCGAGGTTGCGGTAGGCGAGGTGCGTCTCGGCGAACACGGGGCTTGCGCGCATGATGCGCAGCCGCTCGCTCGGCGTGTCGGCGCCGGCCTGGCGGGCCAGGATGTCGACGTTGTGGGCCTCGCGGTACATGCCGTTCGTGACGAAGAGGTCGAGGCGTCCGTCGTTGTCCAGGTCCTCGAACCGGGGCGCCCAGGTCCAGTCCGTTGCGGCAAGCCCGGCGAGCTGGGCGGCCTCCAGGCAGCGGCCCGTGCCGGTATTCACGTAGAGGGCGTTGCGCTCGTACTGGGGGGCGAGACCCGGGTTCCTGTCATCCTCGGTCGTGCGGCTCCGGGAGTCGGCCATGCCTCGCTGGTCCTGCTCGCGCGTCGTCGCGGCCATGTCCGCCGCGAGCATGTCGATGCGGCCGTCGTTGAGCAGGTCGCCCAGGTCGGAGCCCATCGACGAGTACGGCATGTGCGGAACGACCGTATTGACCACGTTCGTGAAGGTGCCGTCGCGGTTGTTGTGGTAGAGGACGTCGGGCTCGGCAAAGTCGTTTGAGACGTAGAGGTCGGGCCACCCGTCGTTGTCGTAGTCCCACCACAGGCACGAATGGCCCTGGGCCTCTCCGGAGATCCCGGCGCGCTCGGTCACGTTCGTGAAGGTGCCGTCGCGGTTGTTGTGGAAGAGGTAGTTGCCCTGCCCGTTGGGGTGCGTGTTGTAGTCGAGGAGGTTCGTCTGGATGAAGACGTCCAGCCAGCCGTCCCGGTCGTAGTCGCAGAAGTAGGCCATGCCGCAGGCGTCGACGACGTCCAGCCCGTAGGCGTGGGCCATCTCCTTGAAGGTCCCGTCGCCCTGGTTGACATAGAGGAGGTTCGGGGCGTTGAAGCGGCAGACGTAGAGGTCGAGGAGGCCGTCGTTGTTGATGTCGACGAAGGTGGCCCCTGCGTTCCAGATCCCCGGCGTCGCCCCGACGCCCGCCTTCGCGGTGACGTCCTCGAACCGGTAGCCCCCGAGATTTCGGAAGAGGCGGCAGCCCTTCGTCTTTGTCACGACGAAGATGTCGGGGAGGCCGTCCCCGTCGTAGTCGCCGATGGCGATGCCGGTGCCGATGGAGCCGTCGGCGAGCTCGGGATAGAGGTCCCCCCACATGCGGGCGTCGTCGTACGGGTTGTCGACCTTGATCCCGGTCTCCTCGGGCGAGAGCTGCACGAAAAGGGTCTTGCCACGGGGGTGCGAACGCGGGGCGAGGGGCTTCTGGCTGATGCCCCCAACCTGGCCGCCGGCCTGCGCCTGTGCCGCCACCAGCACGGCGCACGAAAGCAGCGCGACTCCCGCCAGGCTTCTCGCGTAGCCCCGAGCGGCAAGGCGCTGGGCGATTTCCGGGGGTAACATGGGCGTGACCATGCAGGACCGCCCAAAATGCCCCGTCAAGAGAGAGTTCGGACGCATTGTCCCCAACTCTCCTTGCGCCCGGCCCCCCATGCCGGTTCAATGGGCGCCGTCCCAAGCACTGGCGCCCCCCCGACCTACTGAATGAGCCTATCCGCCCGGATCTTACCGCGCCTGTGGTTGATAATCCCGGTGTGCGCGCTCGGATGGGTGGTCTGGGCCGGCGCAGCCCGCGTGCAGAGGATCCAGGCCGTTTCAGCCCTGCAGGGAAGGGCCAGGCCCGTGGACGCGCTGGACCGGCGGTCGCCGACCGGATATGCCGACGGACAGCGCGAGCTGATCATCCCCGGGGCGGGCCAGGCGTCCTTCCACTGGATTGCGCAGACTCAGCAGATGTTCGCTCGCGGCGAGGCTCGGGTCCGGCACGTCGACTACGAGAACGCCCCCAATGGCCACGACGTGAGCGCGGCTTCGCCCTACCGGTGGTGGCTGGGGCTTGTCGCCTGGGTGGACCATGGGGTCTCCGGCAGGCCGATCGGGCTGAGCGTGGAGAGGGCCGCGCTCTACGCCGACCCGCTCCTGCACGGACTGCTCATCGCCGCCGCCGCCGCCTTTGCGGCCTGGAGATTCGGCTGTCTTGCCGCGGCGGTCCTGTCGCTTGGCCTTGCGACCCTGTTTCCGTTCGCCTCCGGATTTCTCCCCGGCATGCCCGGCGCCGTCGGCCTTGAGGAGGCCTGCGGGCTCGGCACCCTTCTCCTTCTCCTGGCTGGGATCAGCGCCCCCGGGGCGGCCCGGCGTTGGTTCGCGCTCGCCGGCGTCATGGGCGGCCTTGGGATTTGGATAGACGTGAAGGTCGAGGCGCCCATCACGGGAGCCGTCGTCCTGGGGGCCCTTCTTGCCGGCTGGGTTGGCCGGGGCTCATCCGCGGCCGATCCTCCCTGGCGCGTTTGGTCGCGTTGGGGCGGGACCACGGTGCTCGCCGCGTACCTGGCGGAGTATTTCCCGTCGCACATGGGGTTCACGGGCCTTGACTCGGTGCACCCGGCCTACGGCCTTGCCTGGATCGGCGCCGGCGAGCTGCTTTCCGCAGGCGTGCCCTGGGTCCGGGGTGCCAGGCCCGCCTGGGCCCGCAGAAACGTCGTCGTTCTCGCCCTTGCCGCTTTGGCCGTCGCGGCCCTGCCCGCGGCCATCCTGTGGACGGGAAGCTGGGGATTCCTCGTGCAGGACTCGTCGTGGGCCCGCCTGAGCCGGCTGTCGGACTCGGCCGTGGCCGCCAGCACCGGTGCCTGGCTTTCCCGAGACGGGATGACGGCGGAGGCCTGGGCGACCTTGGTTCCCCTTCTGGTTCTCCTGCCGGGCGCCTGGATGATGGTGCGCCCCGGCGTGAGACCCGAGACCCGGGCCTCGCTCGCCGTCGCCTTCGGGCCCGCACTCGCGGCGGGCGGGCTCGCCTGGTGGCAGCTGAGCTGGTGGGGCGCCCTTGACGGCGCGCTCCTGGCGATTGTCGTGGCGGCGACCGCCGATGGGGCCGTCCCCTCGGGCCGTTCCGCCGGCCGCTGGCTCTGCGCGGCCATCGTCCTGGCCTGCGCGGCTGGGGGAGCGGCGCGCCTCATGCCCCGGGCCGAGGGCCCCGAGCTCCACCTCACGCCGAGGGAGTCGGAGGAGCTGGTGGAGCGCCACCTCTCCCATTGGATGGCGAGGCGAACTGGGGAGGCGGGAGCCGTGGTCTACGCGTCGCCGGACGTGACGGCCGGCCTGTGTTTTTTTGGGGGCCTGCGCGGCGTGGGCTCGGCCGAGGCCGACAACGGGGTCGGGTTTGGCGCGGCGCTCAATATCGCGGCCGCACTCACCATGGAGGAGGCCCAGAACGACATGCAGGCGCGGGGCATAAGCTACATCGTCGTCCCCTCATGGGACCGCTTCTTCGACGAGTTTGCGCGGCTCTACCTCGACAAGAGGTTCGCGAGCCGGCCGAACTTCTTTGTCGGAGAGCTGCGCAAGTGGAACCTACCGCGGTGGCTGCGGCCGGTGCCGTACCAGATGCCGGTCGGCGGCGGCTTCGAGGGCCAGACGGTCCAGGTCTTCGAGGTGGTCGACGAGCAGGCTCCCTCGGCCGCGGCCGGCAGGCTTGCCGAATACATGGTCGAGACGGGGGACCTCGAAAGGGCTGCCGCATTCGGCGAGGCGCTTAGGAAGTACCCGGGCGACGTGGGGGCCCTGGCCGCGAGGATGATGGTCGCCGGGGCGAGGGGGGATTCGGCCGCTGCCGCGGAGATCCTCAACGTCCTCTTGGCACGGCTCGCAAGCGGCGCCGACCGGTACGTCCCGTGGGACCGAAGGATCAGCCTTGCGATCGTCCTTGCTCAGGCGGGCCGGGTCGACCTGGCCCGCGGGCAGGCGAGCCAGTGCCTCGCGGCGGCGGACGAGGCCCGGCTGCGGACGCTCTCGACGGGAGCCCTCTACAACCTGCTCGTGCTCGGCCGCGCATTCGGCCTGGAGATCGCCGATCCCCACGCGAGGGCGGTTGCGCTCGATCTCCTGCCGGACGACCTTCGGGGCCGCCTCTGAGGCGGGTTTCGGCACGCGGCGAAGAAACCCGTTGTTCCGCGCAGGAATTCCGGCAGGATGGCTGGAAGATTGCCGCAATGCCGGCATACTTTCCCCGGAGCCAGTAACAACCCCCTTGACGATGTTTCCCCACAAGACCCCCGTCTGCGCCCTGATCCTCTCAATCTGCCTGTTCTGCCCGGTCGAGCGGGCTGGCGCCGGCACCGTGCAGGATGCGCCCCGCCCCGACCTGGAGGCGCTGTCGGCCAGCGCGGAGAAGGAGGTCAGGGGCGACATCCTCCCGTTCTGGATCAAGAACACGCGCAATACCGACAACGGGGGTTTCGTCGGACTGATCACGGCCGACATGAAGGTGAAGAAAGGGGCCCCGCGGGGCGCCCTTCTGACGAGCCGCATCCTATGGACGTATTCGACGGCCTACCGCCTTTACCACGATCCCGCATACCTCGACATGGCGACGTACGCCTACCACGACCTCGTGGACCATTTTTGGGACAAGGAGAACGGGGGGCTCTACTGGATCATCGAGGCCGACGGGACGCCGAAAGACACCATCAAGCTGATCTATGGCCAGGTCTTCGGCGTCTACGCCCTGTCGGAGTACTACCGAGCGACCGGAGAGAAGCCCGCCCTGGAGAAGGCGATCGCGATCTACAACCTCGTGGAGGCCCACTCCCGCGACCGGAAGAATGGCGGGTATTTGGACGTGCTCGACGTCCACTGGGCGAGGATCCCCTCCGACGCGAAGAATCCCCTGGGACAGGCTCCCAAGTCGCAGAACTCGCACATCCACATCCTCGAGGCCTACACGAACCTCCTGCGCGCTTGGCCGGACCCGGTCCTGCGCGCCAACCAGCGGGACCTCTTCGAGATGGTCGCCACGCACATCGTCGACCCGAAGACCCACCACCTGATCCTCTTCATGAAGGAGGACTGGACCCCGACATCGGTAGCGTATCCGGATGAGCCCGGCGATCGAACCTCGACGCCCGAGGACGTGTCCTACGGCCACGACATCGAGCTGAGCTGGCTCCTGGTCGAGGCCGCCGAGGGGCTGGGGGACCCGGCGCTTGTCGCGAGGGCGAAGGCCATCTCGCTCGACATCGCCAGAGTGACGCTCGCCGAGGGCGTGGAGCCGGACGGGAGCCTCGTCAGCGACGGCGGCCCCAAGGGGTACACCGACACGAACAAGGAGTGGTGGCAGCAGGCCGAGGCGGCGATCGGGTTCATGAACGCCTACCAGATCTCCGGCGACGGGCGCTACCTCACGGCGTCCCTGCGAAGCTGGGACTACATCAAGGCCAAGTTCTTCGATCCGCAGGGGGACTGGTTCAACCTCCTGACGCGCGAGGGAAAGCCACTGCCGCTTCCGAAGGTGAGCCTTTGGAAGTGCCCCTACCACAGCAGCCGCTCATGCTTCGAGCTGATCGAGCGGGTGCACGAGCTCCTGAAAAGCGAGGCGGGGCGCTAGCCCGCCAGCATGAGCTCGAGCATCTTGCGGTCGAGCTTGTGGCCCTTGAAGTCCTCGTAGGCGACGTCCGCCCGCCCGCTGTCCACAATCCCGAAGTCGCCGCGCAGGTTCCACATCGACCAGCCCCAGCCGGCCTCCTTCCAGAGGGAGAGCTCGTCGGCCATCCAGGCGAGGCACGCGTCGTGGGGTGTCAGCGAATGGCAGCCCCACTCGCCGACATGGATCGGGGCGCCCCGGTCGGTAAGAGGTTTCCACTTCGTGATGTCCTCGGCGCGCAGCTTCTCCTTGTTCCAGAGCACGCCGTGCTTGTCGACCATGGGCCAGGTGGGGATCTCGAGCGACTCGAACTCGTTGGCGGGCACCCAGCCCGCCTTGTAGTGGCTGACCATCTTAGGCTGATAGTCATGGGTGCTCTGCACGATGCCCTCGTCGATAAGGCCCAGCACGGGGGTCTGCCCGATGTCGGCCCCGTTCGCAAAGATGAGGCGGTCGGGGCTCACGCTTCGGATCGCGGCGATCAGCGCCTTGGCGATCTCGACGTACCGCGACTGGTCCGCCATGAACGGCGGCTCGTTGAGCAGGTCGAAGCTCACGTGCGCGTTGGGGACGTCCTTGTAGCGCCCGGCGAGAAACTTCCAGTGGTGGACCGCGGCCTCAAGGGCGCGCAGCATGGAGTCGCGCGGGCTGTCGAAGAGCTGGTAGGGCTCGAATTCGCGGCCGTTCACGCAGTAGCCGGGGACCCGGTGCAGGGCCAAGCAGGTGTGGATGCCGTGCTGCCTGCCCAGGTCCACCGCCTTGTCGAGCGGCGCCAGGGCGTCGGGGTTAATCGTCATCCAGTCCTTCGGGCTCGACCAGCGCCAGTAGGAGAGGGGGAGCCGCGCGAAGTTGAATCCCCATCCGGCCATCCACTCGAAGTCGGACTCCTTGAACGGGCGGGGGCCGCCGCGGCCCCCGTTCATCTCGGTCAGGTTGAAGCCGCGCCAGCGGGGGATGACCGGCTGGGGCCGGGCCGCCGGGGCGGCCTGGGCACGGGCTTTGCGGGCGAGAAGCGTGCCCGCCGCGGCTGCGGCGGTAACCCCTATAAATCTGCGGCGTGTGAGCATGGGTCAGTGGATTGATTTTGCTGGTTTTCCCGGGTGGGCGGCTTCGCCCGACAGCCCCGAGTCGTTGAGGCCGGGGCTCGCGATGGAGTCCAGGGCCTGCCTGAAGTAGTCAGGCGGGTTTGGCCCCCACGTGACGACGCAGTCCCTGAAGCTGACATCCGCAGCATGACGCAGGATGAAGCCGCTGGTTGCGATATAGGGCAGGGGATTCTTCGCGGTCGGCCGCAGGTCCTGCTGGCCCCCAGCGAACATCGACGGCCTGTCGATGTGGATCGAGACGTGGTCAAATGAGATGTTCCTGATGTGGCCCGGCTCGTCGGCGTAGATCACCGCGCCGTTCTCCGAGTTGCAGACGAGGTTGGAGAAACGGATGTCACGGATCACCCCCAGCTTGGACTGCTCGTTCCACGGGAGCGCGAGGATCTGGATCGGCTCGCCCCGGCCCCACCACATCGAATCAAAGATCCGGGTCTCGATGATGAGGTTCGAGAAAAGGACCCGTTCGATGCTGCCGCCCAGGCTCAGGCGCACGGCGACCCCGCGGTGGCTGTCCTTGATGATGCAGTCGCTCACGACGACATCGCGGATGGGGCCGCTGACATCGCACCCGATGACCACGCCCGAGGAGCGCGACCTGAGCGTGCACCCCGAGACGACGACGTTCTCGCAGGGCCTCGCGATGCCCTCGCTTAGGGGTGCGGTCTTGAGCGAGATGCAGTCGTCGCCCGTGGAGACGCTGCAGCCGTGGATGCGCACGTTCGACGACCAGTCGATGTCGATTCCGTCGTTGTTGGGCATCCGAAGGTCCCCGTCGATGCGCAGGGATTCGATGGTGGCGTCGTCGCACCCGATCAGCCGGAGCGTCCAGTAGGCCGAGTTGGTCAGCGAGAAGTCCCGCAGAAGGATGTGGCTGCACTCCCTAAGGACGACGGTGAACGGCCGCAGCTCGGTGCACTTGTAGATGTAGGGGCCGACATCCGTGACGTAGGCCATCTCGTTTCCGTCAATCCTGCCGGGCCCCGTGATCGCGATGTCGTCGGCCTTCTCCGCGTAGACGATGACTCCCATCCGCGGCATGGGGCCGGGGTCGAAGGCGACGGGCTGGAGGGCGAAACGGGTGAAGTCGCCGTGGTGGGGGCTTCCCTGGAGGAGCGCCCCACGCTCCAGGTGCAGGTCGACGTGGCTCTTGAGGACGATCGTCGCGATCGTGAACGTCGACCCGGCGGGCACGACCACCTGGCCCCCTCCCTGGCTGCTGCAGGCGTCGATCGCCCGCTGGATTGCGGCCGTGTCGGCCGCGATGTCCTTCCCCTTGGCCCCGAAATCGAGGATGTTAAAGGTTGAAGGAGCGGCGGCTGCGGCCGCGAGGGTGAGGCCTGACAAGACGGACAGGAGGAGGTAGCGCAACGGGCGCGGGGAAGGGGTTCGCATGGGGGTGCGGATCGGCGGATCCAGGGGGTTCGAAATCTCAACCTAAACCGCTTATTTCCATTGTGATGTCAAACGAGTGGTGCAACACATTAATGCGATCGGCGGAGGGGACCCAAGGCAGGGTGAAAAGGGCCGCGGCAGACCCCAGAAGAGCATCTCAAGTCCGTGGCAAAGGATCTCATTAACATCAAATTCTTTTAAGGATAGGCTACCGCGTCCCTGCTTCGCCGATTGCCTGGCCAATCCCCTCCAGCCCCGCCGCGGCTCGGGCTCCGGCGCAGAAGTCCCCTCCCCACCATGAAGCTAAAGATCGTAGGTCCCGCATTGCCCAACATCCCCTGGGAACCGAAGCCCGACGGCAATCCCGACCTGGCCTGGCGCTACAGCGCGAATCCCGTGGTCGGCCGCCGCCCGCTCCCCCGCGTGACGGGGATCTACAACAGCGCCGTCGTGCCCTGGAAGGGCGGCTACATCGGGGTCTTCCGCACCGAGGGGATGGACAGGATCCCCCACCTTCATGTGGGCCGCAGCAAGGACGGGCTGAGTTTCACGTTCGAGAAGAAGCCGATCAACCTGAAGTGTGACGACCCCGAGGTCCGCAAGTTCGAGTACGCGTACGATCCGCGGGTCACGCTCGTGGCCGGGACCTACTACGTGACCTGGTGCAACGGCTACCACGGCCCGACGATCGGCATCGCCAGGACGAAGGACTTTGTCCACTTCGAGCAACTGGAGAACGCTTTCCTCCCATACAACCGCAATGGCGTCCTCTTCCCGCGCAAGTTCGGGAGGAATTTCCTGATGCTGAGCCGGCCCTCGGACACGGGCCACACCCCGTTCGGCGACATCTTCGTGAGCGAGAGCCCGGACCTGGTCCATTGGGGCAGGCACCGCCACGTGATCGGCAAGGGCGGGCCCTGGTGGCAGGGCACCAAGATCGGCGCGGGCCCCTCGCCAATAGAGACCAACGAGGGTTGGCTTCTCTTCTACCACGGCGTGACGACGACCTGCAACGGGTTCGTGTACTCGATCGGGGCGATGCTGCTCGACCTCGACGAGCCGTGGAAGGTCATCGCCTGCGCTAGGGAGCCGTTGATCGTGCCCGAGGCGACCTATGAGGTGACCGGATTCGTGCCGGGAGTCTGCTTCCCGGTCGGCTGCCTATGCGACTCGGCCACGGGCAGGATCGCGATCTACTACGGGGCGGCCGACACGTTCACGGCGCTGTGCTTCTGCAGCGCGCCGGAGATCATCAAGTTCATCAAGGATAACCCGCTCAAGAAGTAGCCGCCAGGGTCACGGACGCCTGCCCGCTCTTGCCTCCCTTGGGGGATGGCTGCACCTTTGCGCCGTGAAGAAGCCCCATGTGCTGCTCATTTTCCTGACGCGCTTCGAGGAGAGCATGGCGATGCTTAAGGGGATAGCGCATTTTGAGCGCACCCACCACATCTGGACCGCATTCCATGACGACCAGGCCATCTCGGAGACGGACCTCCGATGGATCCGCGGGAAGAGGTGGCAGGGCGTGATCAGCCGGCATACGACTCCCCAGCTCGTCGCCGCGTGCGCGGAGCGGAACATCCCGCTGGTCGACCTCAACGACGTGGAGCCTTTCCCGGGCGTGCCGAAGCTGCGCCCGGACAACGTGAGCATCGGGCACCTCGGGGCCGAGCACTTCATTGAGAGGGGCTACCAGAAGTTCGGCTTCACCGGGTTCACGAACAACCTCTGGTCGAGGGAGCGGCGCGACGGCTTCGTCGAGGCGGTGCGGCTCGCGGGCCGCGAATGCTCCGTCTTCGACGTCGAGTACCCGGGGGACTCGACGCCCTTCTGGGACGAGGAGCAGAGCCACAACCTGACGGGCTGGCTCAAGGGTCTGCCGAAGCCGATAGGCGTCATGGCCTGCGTCGATCTGCGCGCCCAGCAGGTGATCAGCGCGGCCCTTTCGGCGGGCATCCTTGTCCCGGAGGAGGTGGCCGTCCTTGGGGTGAACAACGACACCATCCGCTGCGACTTGGCCGACCCGGCTCTCTCGAGCGTTGCCCCCAACGCGTTCCAGTCGGGCTACCGCGCCGCGGCGCTGCTGAGGGACCTTCTCGCGGGCAAGCAGCCGAAGGTGATGGACCAGCGGGTCGAGCCCCTGGGCGTCGTCACCCGCCACTCGACGGATGTCCTCGCCGTCGAGGACCGCAATGTCGCGGCGGCCCTGAGCTTCATCCGCGAGCAGGCGTGCCACGGCATCACGGTCGAGCAGGTCCTGCAGCATGCCCACGCCTCGCGCAGCCAGATGGAGCGGAAGTTCCGCCAGCACATCGGCCGCTCCCCTCAGGCAGAGATCCGGCGCGTGCAGCTCAGGAAGATCCGCCAGCTCCTGCTGGAGACCGACTTTCCGCTCAAACGCATCGCCGAGCTCACCGGCTTCGAGCACATGGAGTACATGTGCGTCCTCTTCAAGCGGATGACTGGCACCTCGCCGGGCACCTACCGCGTGACGATGCAGGACAAGGCGGTCGTGGTTACAGTGCCGGCCAGCCTTTCCCCTTAAGCTCATGGAATCCCCGATCAAAGCCGTCGGCCTCGCCGCCATTTCAATGCTCATGGCGCCCGGAGCGGGCGCGGGCCCAAGGCCCGTCGAGTTCGAGTTCGTGGCCCCCGACAACCCCTCGGTCCTGAACCCGTACTCGCGCGAGCTCTGGGCCGAGGTCATCGCCCCGGACGGGCGCAAGCTCCAGCTGCCGGCGTACTATGCCGACGGCGGGCTCTTTGCAGTGCGGGCGCGGCCGGACGAGGTAGGCGCCTACCGGTTCGCGAGTGTCTCGGAGACGACGCTGGGGATCCACAGGACCGACCTCGTCGTGAGCCTTGTCACTCCGGCTGAGGTCCAGAACGCGGTTCGGACCCACCTGCCGGCCATCCTTGTCAATCCGAAGGATCCCCACCAGTTCCTGCGCTCCGACGGCATCCCCTACGTTCCCGTGGGCGCCAACCTCGCGTGGGCCCCCGACGAGAAGCCCGACACAGTTGGTTACTATGAGCAGGCCTTCCCCGCGTTCGCGAAGGCCAACCTGAACTGGATGCGGATTTGGATGGCGCACTGGGACGGGCTCAATCTCGACTGGCTGCCGCCGCGGATGGGCCCGTCGCCGAGGCCGGGGTACCTCAGCGAGGACGTCGCCGAAGCGTGGGACAGGATCATTGGATTGGCCGAGGACAACGGCGTATACGTCCAGGTGGTCCTCCAGCATCACGGCCAGGTCACGACCGAGAGCGACTCCAACTGGGACAAGAACCCATGGAACGCCGCGAATCCAGGGGGATTCCTCAAGTCCCCGGAGGATTTCTTCACCGACCCGAACGCGCGGGTGATCACGCTCCTGAAATACCGCTACATCGTGGCACGGTGGGGATGGTCCACGGCGGTGGTCTCGTGGGAACTGTTCAACGAGGTCCACTGGACGGACTCCTTCCGCCACGGTCGCGAGGCCGACGTCGCGCGCTGGCACTCGGCCATGGCCTCCGGGATCCGGCTCATTGACGTCTACGGACACCTCATCACCACGAGCACCGAGAACCTGCACAGCCCCATCTACGAAAAGATGGACTACTACCAGCCCCACCTCTATGCGGCCAACCTGGTGGCCGCGGCGCGCACGTTCGAGCCGCCTCTCGCCTCCCAGGACCGGCCGGCCTTCTACGGCGAGGAGGGCGACGACCACCAGCCGGTGCCGGATGAGGTGAAGAAAGCCGGCATCAACATCGTCCCCCCCGTCTGGGCCAGCGTGATGGGGCAGGGCACGAACGCAGCCCAACCCTGGAACGGATGGCAGCTCCTCGAGCAGAACCGCCAGAACGAGCTGGGCGCCGTCTTCAGGTTCCTGGCCATCAACCGCGTGGCGATGCAGGGGTCGCTCCAACCCTTCTCGGACGTGGTGGACTGCGCCGAGCGGGTGCCCCTGAGGGTCCCTGCGGGCGAATTCTGGCAGAGAAGGGCCCCCGCCGAGATTGAGTACCCCGCGGACGGCAGGGAGCCGCTGGGCGCCGCCGACGTGCCCGCAACCCTGGTGGGATCGGAGGCCAGCAGGGCCGATGGGTTCGCGGACCATGTCACCTACCGCCTAGACCTGCCGCACGCCGCGACCGTGCGCGTCCTCGTCGACTCCATGGCGGCGGCCGGGGGTGGTCTCCAGGCGAAGGTGGATGGCGCGGTTGTCGCGTCGCACCAGTGGGCCGCGGGCCCGGGCTCACCGTCCCCGGCCGCCCTCGAGTTCCAGATCCCGCAGGGGCCGCACACGCTCCTCCTGCAGAATCCCGGGCCCGATTGGGTGGGAGTGCCCGCCATCGAATTCGGGGTCCAGGTCCCCGCGCTCGCCCTGGTCGGCAGGCGCAACGACCATTTCATCGAGGCCTGGATATGGCACCGCGCCAATCTCTATTCGCTCCATCCCTCGGCTCCCGTGACCGGCACGGTGCTCCTGGACAATGTCCCCGCCGGCTCCTGGAAGGTCACCTGGTGGGACACGGAAAAGGGCGCCCCCGGAGACACCCAGGTCGTGTCGCACCCGGGGGGCCTGCTCAGGCTAAAGACCCCGGCCGTCGTCCGGCATTGCGCGGTCGCCCTGGTCCGGACCCCCTGACACGGGGCGTCCTCGGCTAGGGGCCGCGGATCCGCCCGGGCTACGTCACCTCTGGGACTCCCTCGTCTCCAGGATCGCCAGGGCCAGCAATTGATCTCCGGGCGCCTGGGGGCTCGACTCGTTCAGGTCCCGGAGCATGGACGAGGCGATGGCGTTCGTATTCTTGGACTTTGCGAGCACGGCTAGGCTCTCCGCTGTCGGGGGGTCTCCGGCCGCGAACGGGCGCATGAAGAACCCGTTTCCGGCCGGGTCGGGGGCCCCGAAGTAGGAGTGGCTGGCCTGACCGTAGAAGCGGGCGTCCAGCTGCTCGAGCAGCTTCGATGAGAGCTCGCCTGCGGCGGAGTCGTTCGCGGCGCGGGCGAAGCCCCTGCATCCCAGCGCCAATGCGGCGTAGTCATCGGCATACCCGGGCACGTCGGAACCGGCCATGCGGCGCAGCGTGCCGTCCGGCGAGACGAGAAAGCCCCTCCTGACGGCGTCCAGGATCCTCCGTGCGGCATCCGTGTAGCGCGGCTCATTGAGTTGGGAGCCGGCGCGCGAAAGGGCGTTGATGAAGAGGCCATGCTCCCCCGCGGTCGCGCGGTCATCCCTGGGAGGGGACGGCCGCTGGTTGCGAACCGCCAGCAGGCGCGCCGCGGCACCCGCCTGGGCCTCGTCGGTTTCCGCCACGGAGCGCAGCAGGTTCTTCTTGGCGTAGAGCGCCGAAGGGTCATCGGCCGCGGGCACGTTTCCGCCCGGGGCAACCCCGTGGGCGAGCTTGAATGCCGCTGAGTCGGACCCGAGGACCCGATCGATCTCGGCCTCCGTCCACGCGTAATAGCCCGAGAAATCGTCGCCCGTGGCGTCCTCCGCCGAGGCTAGGGTGCCGTCCGGCCGAGACAGGTGGTTGAGCGCAAAGTCGAGCGCGCCCCGCGCGCACTGCGAGAATGACCTGGCGTCGCCGCCCTCGGCTCCCGCCAGGAAGGCGAGGGCTATCCGGGCCTGATCCGCCAGCATCTTCTGCTGGTAGGGGATGTGCCACGCCGCGTCGGAGGCGTGCCGGAAGAACCCCCCGTCGAGGGGATCCCGAACCGCGCTGACCGCCAGCGCCCTGAGGGTCTTGAGCGCGGGCTCCTTGTCGTCGGCGGACCTCAGCAACATGAATCGGATGACCTCGGGCTCCGGGGACTTCGGCACGTCTCCGAACCCGCCGAGGACGGGGTCGAAGGTGGCCCTCCACGCCTCCGCGTCCGCAGCGAGGCGGCTGCGGGACTTCTCGACGGTCCAGGCGGGCGGTGCGGGCTGGGGAAGGGGGGCCAATTGGGCGATGGAGTCCGACGCCCGTTTTCGGCAGCCGGCCGGGTTCGTGGCCCATGCATTCAGGGCCTCGTTAGCGAGCTTGAGGAACCCCGGGGCGCCCCAGTCCTCGGACGGCGACAGGTACGTGGCGCCCTCGTAGGGCCGGAACTCGGGCGTGAGCCAGACATTCAGGGGCCACCCCGTCGTCTGCTTCAGGTTGCTCACGTAGGCCTGGTAGAGAGCGGCGACATCGGGACGCTCGTCGCGGTCGACGATCACGCAGATGAAGTTCTTGTTGAGCCACTCGGAGCTCTTCGGGTTGGCGAAGGTCTGGCGGCGCATGGCGTTGGCGAGCTCGCTGGTGAAGGAGCCGACGAAGAGGAAGACCGGCTTTCCTTCAGCCTTGGCGCGCGCAATTGCCGCGTCGCCCCACGGCATCCAGTTTACGGGACTGTCGGCGTAGGCCTTCAGGAACGCGGACGACTCGCCGCGTAGGGCGTTTGCAGCGCGCAGGTCCGGTGAAATCGCCACAAGACAGGTCAGGAGCAGGGATCGAAGTATCGTGTTTGACATGGTGTATGGGGCGACACGGTGCCGGGGGTCTGGGAGCGGAGGCCTGCCGACAGTAGGCCTCCAATTGGCGACCCT
The DNA here is from genome assembly GCA_964414785.1 of uncultured Opitutaceae bacterium. Lineage (GTDB taxonomy): Bacteria > Verrucomicrobiota > Verrucomicrobiia > Opitutales > Opitutaceae > Palsa-1447. Next base: position 23,359 of record CAYPXZ010000034.1, on the reverse strand, counting down.
CGTCAACCCCTCAGGGCCGTTGGCGCCCTGCTGCCGCCAAGGCGTTTTGGGAAGGCCGAATTTGCGGGGAAGGGCGAGGCATGCTATCGATTCCGGGGATGAATCTCCATGAAGGTCAGCGTGTACTGCGCGGAGGAGCCCCGGTTTCTGCCGCACGGGCGGCCCTTGTGCTCATCCACGGCCGGGGTGCGTCCGCCGAGGACATCTACTCGCTCGGCGAGGAGGTGGCGGTGGGGGTTCCCCGCGTGGCCCTGCTTGCGCCCCAGGCGGCCAACAACACCTGGTATCCTCAGCGCTTCCTTGCGCCCCTCTCCCAGAACGAGCCCCATCTGTCCTCGGCACTAAGGGTGATCGCGGGCCTGGTCGGCGAGCTGGGCCGTGGCGGAATCCCCCCCGAGAGGGTCGTCCTCATCGGATTCTCCCAGGGGGCCTGCCTCAGCCTTGAGTACGCCTCGAGGAACCCGCGGCGCTACGCGGGAGTGATGGGGCTGAGCGGCGCGCTCATCGGTCCACCGGGGACGCCGCGCGCCTCCTCCGGCAGCCTCGCCGGCACGCCGGTCTACCTGGGGTGCAGCGACAGGGACGCCCACATCCCGCTGTCGAGCGTCGAGGAGAGCGCGTTGGTGCTGGAACGCCAGGGGGGCAGCGTCACGAAGTCGATCTTCGCCGGCATGGGGCACACCGTGAACGGCGAGGAGCTTGCCGTGATGCAGGATCTTGTCCGCGGGCTCGCCGGGGGGGTCTGACCTTGCGCCCGGTCGCCCGGACACGCAGGATTCCAACTCGGCCCGACCCGGCATCCCCGGCACAGAGGGCCCCGAACACCCCAATCCCATGTCCTCAGAAGCCGTCATGATCATCACCGCCCACCTGCCCCTGGTCCCCGCCCTCCTTTGCGCGTTCGCGATCGGCGCGGTGAGCTCGGCCCGGGCCTCCGACGAGGCCGCCCCGGTCGGTGTGTTCGAGCAGCATGGGGACATCGGCGGGGTCGCCATCCCGGGCAGCGCGGCCTACGACCGAGATTCCCAGGAGTACCTGCTGTCGTCTTCGGGCACGAACATGTGGGCGGACCACGACGAGTACCACTTTGTGTGGAAGAAGGTGAAGGGGGACTTCATCATCCAGGCCTCGGCGGAGTTCCTGGGCGCAGGGACCAACCCGCACAGGAAGATGGGCCTCATGGTCAGGGCCAGCCTCGACCCGAAGTCCGCGCACGTGAATGCGGCCTTTCACGGCAACGGCCTCGCGGACCTGCAGTTCCGCAAGGCGACGGGGGCACCCACCGAGGAGATTCGCGTCGGCCCCGCCGGCGTCGGTGTCTTCCAGCTGGAGCGCTCGGGCAAGCGGTTCACCATGGGCGCCGCGAGGTTCGGCGATACCTTCTCGAGCCAGGACTTCGATGCCATCGATCTGCCCGACGAGGTCTACGTCGGAATCTACATCTGCGCTCACGACAACACCCTGGTCGAGAAGGGTGTCTTCCGGAACGTGCGCCTCATCCGCCCCGCCAGGCCCGACTTCGTGCCGTACCGCGACTACATCGGCAGCGACATCGAGGTCCTCGACGTGAACACGGGAGTCCGCAGGACCCTGATCAACGCCGCCGACTCGCTGCAGGCCCCGAACTGGACGCCCGATGGGAGGCGCCTGGTCTACAATCACAACGGGCGGATGTTCAGCCTGGAGCTGTCCTCGCTGAGGACCTCGCCCATAGACACGGGCGCCCAGGTCCACTGCAATAACGACCACGCGCTCTCCTTCGACGGGAAGATGCTCGGGATCAGCAGCGGCTCGCCGTCGATCGTCTACACGCTCCCGGTCGGGGGCGGAGTCCCCACCCAGATCACGCCGGTTGGCCCCTCGTATTTCCACGGCTGGTCTCCCGACGGGAAGCACCTCCTCTTCACGGGCGCCCGCGACGGCAATTTCGACATCTACAGGGTGCCCTCCCAAGGCGGCCCCGAGGAGCGACTGACGACGGCCAAGGGCCTTGATGACGGCTCGGAGTACACCCCCGACGGCAAGACGATCTTCTTCAACTCCGAGCGCTCCGGCAGGATGCAGGTCTGGCGGATGAATGCCGACGGCTCGGGCCAGGCCCAGGTGACGGACGACGAGTTCAACAACTGGTTCCCCCATGTGTCGCCCGACGGCAGGACGGTCCTCTTCATCAGCTTCCCCCCTGAGATCCCGTCGGGGGACCACCCCTTCTACAAGAGGGTGTACCTGCGCCGGATCCCGGTCGAGGGCGGCAAGCCGAAGGTGGTCGGCTACGTGTACGGGGGCCAGGGCTCGATCAACGTCAACTCGTGGTCCCCCGACAGCAGCTCGATCGCGTTCGTCAGCAACTCGGACTCCTTCTGAACCCCCTCGCGGGCGAAGGAATCGCCGCCCAGCGCGGGCCGGGCGGCGATTCGCGAAACCTGTGCTCGGTGCCTAGAACTTGTACTTGATCGTGCCCTCGAGCTCGAATGCCGGCAGGGGCACGATGCCCTCGAGCGCGTATGTGGCCACTGAAGGCTCCCAGTTGTGCTGGTTGGTGACATTCGAGCCGGTCAGGCGGTACTCCCACTGCTTGGTCTTGTAGGAGAGCGTCACATCAAGCGTGTACTGGACGGGGATCACCACGTACCCCTGGTAGTCGTTGTTCATCTTGCTCGTGATGAGCACGTTCGACTCGATCCCGAAGCCGTTCGCGAACGAATACGACGCCAGGCCGTTGAAGGTTTCGAGCGGCTGGCCGGGCTGGCGCAGGCGGCCCGAGGCCTGCGGAATGCTGGTGAACGGGTTCGGAGGGCCGCCGGGCAGCTGGTTGGTCGAGTAGGCCTGGAACGGCAATGCGGACGCCGGGAGGCTTCCGTTGATGAACGAGAAGCCCGCGGTGGCGAAGAATTGCTTGTTCGGCTGGAAGTTGAGCGCCGTCTCAAAGCCGTAGTACTGCTGCGTGTAGACCGGGGAACCCTGGGGCTTCGCCTGCCGGGACTGGGTGAAGATGTCCGCCGTGACGAACAGCTTGTCGCTATCGAGCGTGAACTTCGTGCCGTACTCCCACAGCTGGCTCACCTCGGCGAAGAGGCTTCGCGGGAGCGTGGGCTGGCCGGAGGCGTCCGCGTAGAGCCCGAAGCCGCCGCCGTCCGCCAGGTCGCCCGTGTAGTTCTGGCTGTAGTTGTAGGTGAGGTAAGTGGAGACCGTGGGCGTGACCTTGTAGACCAAGCTCAGGTTCGCGTTGGGCTCGCCGACCTCGATTGAGGCCGCAGCGGCCGTGTTCAGGGGGTCGCGCGACTGGATGTGCATGATGTCCAAGCGGGCTCCCGAGACGATGTTGAACTTGTCCGTGACGCTCCACGTGGTCTGGATGTACGGGGCGACCGAGGCCAGGGAGGAGTCGTTGGTGTCGTTGTTCAGGTTGACGTAGGTCTTGCCGCCGTCGAACGAGCCGAGGGCGGGCGTCGCATAGCGGTCCTCAAACCCGGGCACCCGGACGCCCAGGAAGCCGGCCGCCCCTCCCAGCGCAAGGTAGGAGTTGAGCGTCGAGCGCAGCGCCACCGACGAGAGGTCCCAGACGTTGACGGGCTCAAAGAAGAAGTCGTCGTAGGCGCGGACGGTCTCGTACTTCTCCTCTACTCCCGTGTTCAGCGTCAATCCGCCCTTCTTCATGATGAACTCCGTGCGGTTGTCGAAGGTGACCGAGGGGTCGACGATCTCGCTGTAGCCGTCGGAGTTGAACGTGTCGCGCTTCGTGTAGCTCGCCATCGTGTTGTTCACGATCTTCGTGTTCGTCGAGAGGATGAGCGTCTGGATGACCTGGGCGTTGTACTCCATGCCGTGGGCATGGCTGGCAGGGCCCTGGGCCGTCTCGCGGTAGTCGATCTTCACGGGCGCGCCGAAGTTGATCGTATTGCTGCCGAGGACGTTGGCCGCGTTCTGGGGGTCGGCCGCCGTGGCGCTTGTGCCGTTGTTCACGTTGGTGCCGGGAAGATATAGGCCGTCGGAAACCAGCGCCTGGGTCACGCGGTTGATGCCGAAGTTCTCGCGGTAGTCGGCCCAGAAGGCCTTTACGTCGGCGGCGACCTCGTAGCTCGTGGTGGGGCGCCAGGTGAGGGCGCCGTAGATCGAGGTCGTCTGCTTGATCCAGTTGTAATAGTACCCGTCGCTGTCCTCTCCAGAATAGCTGAAGCGGTAGGCGAGCTTCGGGGTGATCGGGCCCCCGGCGTCCACCGTCCAGCGATTGGTGTCGTACGAGCCTTTCGTATAGCTGACGAAGCCCTTGGCCCCGTCGAAGAAGGGCTGCTTGGAGATCAGGTCGATGAAGCCCCCGACGTAGGCCGACGCGCCCTGGACCGCGGTCGCGGGGCCCGGGATGATGTTGACGGACTCGACCTGGTTGAAGTCCACAGGCATGCCGTCGCCGCTCTCCCCGATGAACATGCGCATGCCGTTCATGAAGACGTCCGCGGACTGGCCGCGGATGTTCGGGTTGGCGGGCGACCCGAAGTTCGAGGTCGTGAACGAGCTCGCCGTCAGCTTGCTGAACTGCGTCACGTCCTGGATGTCGATCGTGTCCATCTGGGCGCGTGAGATGATCGTCACGTTCCTGGGCACGTCCAAGATGTTCTCGTCCGTGCCGAAGACCGATGCGAACGGCCTCGAGGTGGGCAGGATCTGCTGCTCGATCGGCACGTCGCTCACGTTGTATTTCTCCATCTGCACGGCGGCCCCCGTCGTCGGCGCGGCGTCCGTCGCAGCGGTGCTCTGCGCCCTCGCGCTAATGGAAAGCGCGGCGACCAGAAATCCCGTTAATAGTCTCAGTCTCTTGGTGGTGAACATAGGTGCCACCCGCCAAGCATTCCATATGCCAGACCCGTCCCGATGCCCTGCGCCGGGCCCCGTCTTGGTCCGGAGCCGTCGCGCCGCCGTGTCCTAGCGCGTCCCCGACGCCCTGGGGTGCGCCGCGCCCTCGGTATCCCAACCGCCGCCGAGCGCCTGGATGAGCGCGACGCTAGAGGTCAGCTGCGACTGGGTGATCCCCAGCTGGGTCTCGCGGTTCGTGAGCTCGGTTACCTGCTCGGTTGCCACCGTCGTGAAGTCCACCGTCCCGGCATTGTACTCGTTGAGCGCGATCTGGGCCGCGAGGGAGGCCTCGGCGACCGCGGCATCCTGCACCTGTGCCTCCTCCTTGAGGATCCTCAGTCCGGCGAGGTTGTCCTCGACCTGCTGGAGGGCCGTCAGGACCGTCTGGCGGTAGTTGGCAGCGCTGGCCTCGTAGGCCGCCTTGGCGGAGAGGACAAGGTCGTGGCGCTGGCCCCAGTCAAGGAGCGAGTCGGCCGCCTGCGCCCCGAGCGTCCAGAACTTGAACGGCGCCGTGATGAGGCTGCCTATCGGGGAGCCCTCGTAGCCGGCCGAGCCCGAGAGGCTAAGGGCCGGGAAATATGCCGCGGTCTGGATGCCGATCCGGGCGTTCGCAGCCTCGGCCAGCCGCTCCGCCGCGGCCACGTCGGGCCGGCGCTCGAGAAGGCTCGAGGGCACCTGTGCCGGGACCTCGGGGAGCGTGAGGCCGATCGTTGGCGTCCGGGCGACCGCGAAGTCCGACGGCGCCTTTCCCACGAGGACCGCGACCGCGTGCTCGAACTGGGCGCGCTGGACGCCGGCGGCGATGAGCTGGGCGCGGGTGCTGTCGAGCTGGGTCTGCGCCGTGATGACGTCGTTGCGCGCGGCCACTCCCACCGCGTACTTGTTCTGGGTGATCTTCAGAGTCCTCGAGTAGGCCGCCACGGCGTCCTCGAGGAGCCGGATCTTGTCGTCCGTCGCCCTCAGTCCGATGTAGTCCTGCGCCAGCGCGGCCTGCATCGAGAGGCGCGCGTTCGCGAGGTCCGCCTCGCTGGCGGCCGCGGTCGCCGCGTCGGCCTCGACGGTCCTGCGGAGCTTGCCCCAGATGTCCGGCTCCCATGAGGCCTGGAGGTCGGCGGTGTAGATGGATGTGGCCCGGCTGGGCCCGATGCTCGTCGCCTGTGTGGGCTTCGAGCGCTGGGCCGAGCCGGCGATCGAGACAAATGGAAGGTAGCCGGTCCTGTCGCTTCGCACGATCTGCCTCGCCTCCTCGTAGTTGGCGACGGCCTGCCTGACCGTCTCGTTGGACGCGTTGACCTGCGACTCGAGCGCATTGAGGACCGGGTCGTTGAACACCTCCCACCACGGGCCCTTGTTCGCGCCGTCGTCGGGCGCGGCGACCTTCCAGCCCGGGTTCTCCTTGAACTCGGCGGGCACGGCGGACGCGGGCCGCTTGTAGTCCGGCCCGACGGCGCATCCGGCCATGAGCGCGATGAATGCGGCGCCGAGCGCCAGGCGCCGGACCCTGGAAAATTTCGCCGCGGGGGAGTGGGGGGTGTCCGTCATTTCGTCTTTGTTTAAATTCATACCGGGGCGAGCGCGGCGTCCTTTTGACCCGAGGTGAGCCCGAGCCGGACCTTGATCTTTTGGATTCGGATCCGGGCGCGGTCGACGTAGAGGTAGACGACGGGCGTCGTGAAGAGCGTCAGGAGCTGGCTGACGACCAGTCCGCCGACAATCGCGATCCCGAGCGGCTGCCTGAGCTCGGCGCCGTCGCCGTGGCCGATGGCGAGCGGGATGGCGCCCAGGATGGCCGCCATGGTCGTCATGAGGATGGGCCGGAAGCGCAGGAGGCACGCCTTGAATATCGCGTCCCTCGGGCTCAGGCCCTCGGAGCGCTCCGCCTCGATGGCGAAGTCGATCATCATGATGGCGTTCTTCTTGACGATGCCGATAAGCAGGAAGACGCCGATCAGGGCGATGAGGCTGAACTCCTTGTTGAAGAGCATGAGCGCCAGGACGGCGCCGATCCCGGCCGAGGGGAGCGTCGAGAGGATCGTGAACGGGTGGGCATAGCTCTCGTAGAGTATCCCGAGCACCAGATAGATCGCCACGATGGCCGCCAGGATCAGGACGGGCTCGTTGCCCACCGACTGCTGGTAGGTCTTGGCCGTGCCGGCGAAGCTGCCGTGGATCGTGCTCGGCACGTGGATCAGGGCCGACTGGCGCTCGATGGCGGCGACCGCGTCCGAGAGGGACGAGTCCGGCCGCAGGTTGAAGGAGATCGTCCCGGCGACGAACGGCCCGTCGTGATTCACCTGCAGGGGGGTCGTGCCGAGCCCGTAGCTTGAGAACGCCGAGAGAGGGACCATGGTCTCGACGCGCGTGCTTACGGCCTGCCCCGTGGAGGCCGCACCGTGGCCCGTCGTCGCGATGGCATTGATGCTCGCGTTTCGCGCCGTGTCGGCGGCGACCGAGCTGGCGCCGGAGGCGCTGGCTCGCGCCCCGCCTGCGACGGAGACGGTTCCCGCCACCGCGTTCGTCATCTGGGTGCCGTTGACGACGCCCCCGGTCGAGCTCACGTAGATGTCCTTGAGCGTGGAAGGGTCCTGCCAGAAGCGCTGGGCCACCATCATCACGACGTGATACTGGTTGAGCGACTGGTAGATGGTCGAGACCGACCGCTGGCCGAACGCGTCGTAGAGGGTGTTGTCGATCTGGGCCGCCGTCAGCTTGAGGCGCGAGGCCGTGTCCCGGTCGATGACGAGCTCGGTGTCGAGGCCCTTGTCCTGCTGGTCGGAGTTCACGTCCATCAGGATGGGCTCGGCCTTGAGGGCCTCCATGAGCTTGGGCACCCAGGTGCGCAGGTCGTCGAGGTTGTCGGCCTTGAGCGTGTACTGGTAGAGCGACTGGCTCACCCGGCCCCCGACGCGAAGGTCCTGCGCCGGGAAGAGGAAGAGCGAGGCCCCGGGAACCTGGGCCAGCTTGGGCCTGAGGCGCGCGATGATCTCCTGGGACGAGGACTTTCGGTCCTTCAGGGACTTCAGGGAGACGAACAGGCGGCCTGTGTTCGCCCCGCCGCCCCCTCCCGTGAAGCCGACGACATCGTCCACGTCCTTGTCGTCCTGGATCGTCTGGACGTACTGCCTGAGCTTGAGCGAGATCCTCTGGAAGGACGTGCTCTGGTCGGCCTGGATGAAGCCGAAGAGCCTTCCCCCGTCCTGCTCCGGGAAGAAGCCCTTCGGGATCGTGCTAAAGAGCCAGAAGTTGAGGCCCACGGTCGCGACGAGGACCAGGATCATCACGAAGGAGTGGCGCAGCGCCCAGGTGAGCGCCCGGCGGTACCCGGCGAGGAGCTCCTCGTAGGCGCCCTCCGTCAGCCGGCTGAAGCGCCCCGTCTGGGAGGGGTCCTTGCGGGTGCTCAGGAGCCTGGAGCACATCATTGGCGTCGTGGTGAGCGAGATCACCATCGAGATGAGGATCGCGACCGAGAGCGTCACCGCGAACTCCCGGAACAGGAGTCCCACGATGCCCCCCATCAGGAGGATCGGGATGAAGACGGCGATCAGGGACAGGCTCATCGAGAGGACGGTGAAGCCGACCTGGCGGACGCCGATGAGCGCGGCCTCGAACCGCGGCACCCCCGCCTCCATGTGCCGGACGATGTTCTCCATCACGACAATCGCATCGTCGACCACGAACCCCGTCGCGACCGTGAGCGCCATGAGCGAGAGGTTGTCGAGCGTGTAGCCGAGGAGGTACATGGCCCCGAAGGTGCCGATGAGGGAGACGGGGACCGCGACCGCGGGGATGAGGGTCGCCCTCCAGTCCCTGAGGAAGAGGAGCACGACCAGCACGACGAGGATGACCGCCGCCAGGAGCGACCGCTCGACCGCAAGGAGCGAGGCGCGGATCGTGATGCTGCGGTCCATCGCCACCTGCAGGTCCGTGGCCGGCGGGATCGTCGAGCGCAGCTGCGGGACCATCGCGACCACGCGGTCGACGGTCTCGATGATGTTGGCCTGGGGCTGCCTGAAGAGGACCACCATGACCGCGGGACTGCCCTTCGACAGGCCGAGGTTGCGAAGGTCCTCGACGGAGTCCGTGGTCGAGGCGACCTGGTTCAGCCTCACGGGGGCCCCGTTGCGGTAGGCCACGACGAGGTTCTCGTAGTCCTTCGCGGAGCGGGACTGGTCGTTGCTGACGATCTGCCAGTGGTACTGGGAGTTCTCGATAGCCCCCTTGGGGCTGTTGGCGTTCGCGGCCGCGAGCGCGGCCCGCACGTCCTCGAGGCCGACCCCGTACTTGAAGAGGGCGGACGGGTTGAGCTCGACCCGCACCGCCGGAAGCGAGCTTCCGAAGACGCCCACGTCGCCGACCCCCTCGACCTGGGAGAGCTTCTGCTGGAGGATCGTCGACGCGGCGTCGTAGAGCTGCCCCTGGGTCAGGGTCTTCGAGGTGAGGGCCAGGATCAGGATCGGCTGGTCCGCGGGATTCACCTTCCGGTAGGTCGGGTTGCTGCGCAGGGCGGAGGGCAGGTCCGCGCGCGCCGCGTTGATGGCGGCCTGGACGTCGCGCGCGGCGCCGTCGATGTCGCGGCTGAAGCCGAACTGGAGCGTGACGTTCGTGTTGCCGATCCCGCTCGAGGAGGTCATCTCGGTCACGTCCGCGATCGTGCCCAAGTGGCGCTCAAGGGGCGTCGCGACCGAGGTCGCCATGGTCTCAGGGCTCGCGCCGGCCATGCTGGCCGACACGTTGATCGTCGGAAGGTCGACCTGGGGGAGCGGGGAGACGGGCAGCTTGAAGAACGCCGCGGCGCCGGCCAGAACGATCCCCGAGGTGAACAGGGTCGTCGCGACCGGCCTCCTTACGAACGTCTCCGAGAAGTTCACGTCGTCGCCTCCTGCGCCGCGGCCGCCGGCAGCCTTCCCGTCACCCTCGCCGCGATCCTGTCAAACATCAGGTAGATGACGGGCGTCGTGAAGAGGGTGAGGACCTGGCTGACGATGAGCCCGCCTACGATCGTGACGCCCAGGGGGTTGCGAAGCTCGGAGCCCATGCCCGTGCCGAGCATGAGGGGGACGGCGCCCAGGAGCGCGGCCAGGGTCGTCATCAGAATCGGCCGGAAGCGCAATAGGCATGCCTGGTAGATCGCTTCCCGCGGGGCCAGCCCCTCGTTGCGCTCGGCGTCGAGGGCGAAGTCGATCATCATGATCGCGTTCTTCTTCACGATGCCGATCAGCAGGATGATGCCGATGATCCCGATGACCCCCAGGTCGCTCCCCACGATGATGAGCGCCAGGAGCGCGCCGATCCCCGCCGAGGGCAGCGTGGAGAGGATCGTGATCGGGTGGATGAAGCTCTCGTAGAGGATCCCCAGGATGATGTACATCGTCAGGATCGCAGCGCCGATCAGGAAGAGCTCGTTCGTCAGAGACGACTCGAAGGCGAGGGCCGCCCCCTGGAAGCTCGTGATGATGCTCTGCGGCATCCCGATCTGGCGCTCGGCCTTGTGGATCGCGGCGACCGCGGCGCCGAGGGATTGGCCGCGCGGGACGTTGAAGGAGATGGTGTTCGAGGGGAACTGCCCGAGGTGGTTTATGAGGAGGGATGCCGGCCGCGTCTCGAACGAAGCGATCGAGGAAAGCGGGACCTGGCCCCCCGCGGCGGACGGGACGTAGATCTGCGAGAGCGACTCGGGCGAGCGCTGGAGCGCCGGGTTCGCCTCCATGATGACCCGGTACTGGTTCGACTCGGTGAAGATGGTGGAGATGATGCGCTGGCCGAAGGCGTCGTAGAGGGCGTTGTCGATCGTCGCCGCGGTGATCCCGAACCGGGCCGCGGTGTCACGGTCGATCTTGATGTAGGCGGCGAGTCCGCCCTCGGACAGGTCCGTCGCGACGTCGTTGATCTCGGGCAGCTGCTGGAGGCTGTCCATCAGCTTCGGGATCCACGTCGTCAGGTCCCCGGGATTGGCGCTCTCAAGGACGAACTGGTACTGGGTGCGGCTCACGCGGTCGTCGATCGACAGGTCCTGCACCGGCTGCATGTACGAGACGATGCCGGGCACCTTCGCCAGCTCCACGCGGAGCCGGCGGATGACGCCCGAGGCGTTGGTGGAGCGCTTGTCCCTCGGCTTGAGGTTGACGAGCATCCGGCCGCTGTTGAGCGTCGTGTTGGAGCCGTCGACGCCGACGAAGGACGACAGGCTCTCCACGTCGGGGTCCTTCAGCACCTCGCTCGCGACCGCCTGCTGGCGGTCCGTCATCCGCTCGTACGACGCGGACTGGGGGCCCTCGGTGATGAGCTGGATCAGCCCTGTGTCCTGCACCGGGAAGAACCCCTTCGGGATGACGACGTAGAGGAGGGCCGTGAGGACGAAGGTCCCCGCGGCGACGTAGAGGGTCAGCGTCTGGTGGTCGAGCACCCAGGTGAGCATCGTGCCGTACTTGGCGATCATGCCGTCGATGAAGGCGCCCGTCTTGCGGCTCCACTTCGGGATCTCGTCCTCGGTGTGGTGCCTTACGAGCTTCGAGCACATCATCGGCACGAGCGTCAGGGAGACGACGGCCGAGATGAGGATCGTGATGGCGAGCGTGATCGCGAACTCCCTGAACAGCCGGCCCACGACGTCGCCCATGAAAAGGAGCGGGATCAGGACGGCTATCAGCGATATCGTCAGCGAGATGATCGTGAACCCGATCTGCTGGGAGCCCTTGAGCGCCGCCTCCATGGGCGAGTCGCCCTTCTCCACGTAGCGCGCGATGTTCTCGATCATGACGATTGCGTCGTCCACGACGAAGCCGGCCGCGATCGTCAGCGACATGAGCGAGAGGTTGTTCAGGCTGAAGCCGAGCAGGTACATGACCGCGAAGGTCCCCACGAGCGAGAGGGGGACCGACAGGCTCGGGATGATGGTCGCCGGGATGTTCCTCAGGAAGATGAAGATGACGAGGACGACGAGGATGACCGCCAGCGTGAGCTCGAACTCGACGTCCGCGATGGACGCGCGGATCGTGACCGTCCGGTCGGTGAGGACCGTGACGTCGATGGACGGGGGGAGCGAGGCCTGGAGCGAGGGAAGGAGGGCCCGCACCCCCTCGACGACCTTGATGACGTTGGCGCCGGGCTGGCGCTGGATGTTGAGGATGACGGCCGGCGTCTTGTTGATCCACGCCGCGAGCTTCGTGTTCTCCGGGGCGAACTCGACGCTCGCCACGTCCGAGAGGCGGACGGCCGCGCCGTTCTTGTAGGCGACGACGAGCTTCTCGTAGTCCTTCGCCGACTTGAGCTGGTCGTTCGCGTTGATCGTGTAGGCGCGGGACGGCCCGTCGAAGTTGCCCTTCGCCGTGTTGACGTTGCCGTTGCCGACGGTCGTGCGCAGGTCGTCGATGTTCAGGCCGTACGCCGCGAGCGCGAGCGGGTTGGCGCGGATGCGCACCGACTGGCGCTGGCCGCCGCCGATGCTCACGAGGCCCACGCCCGGCAGCTGCGAGATGTTCTGGGCGAGGCGCGTGTCCGCCAGGTCCTCGACCGTGGTCAGGGGGAGCGTCTTCGAGGTGAGCGCAAGCGACAGGACCGGCGCGTCCGCGGGGTTGATCTTCGCGTAGATCGGGGGCGCGGGAAGGTCGGAGGGCAGGAGGTTGCCGGCGGCGTTGATCGCCGCCTGGACCTCCTGCTCGGCCACGTCGAGGCTCAGGTCGAGCGTGAACTGCAGCGTGATCACGCTCGCCCCGGCGGAGCTCGTGGAGGACATCTGCTTAAGCCCCGGCATCTGGCCGAGCTGGCGCTCGAGGGGGGCCGTGATCGACGACGTCATCACGTCGGGGCTCGCCCCGGGGTAGAACGTCTGGACCTGGATCGTCGGGTAGTCGACCTCGGGCAGCGCCGACAGCGGCAGGAAGCGGTACGCGACGATGCCGACGATGAGGATCGCCGCCATGAGCAGCGTCGTCGCGACCGGCCTGAGAATGAAGATGCGGGAGGGACTCATCGAGTGGATCCCGGCAGGGCTTGGCTCATCGGGAGCCTTCAGTTGTTGCCGCCGGACTGCCAGCGCTTCTTCGCGCCGTCGGGGGCACCCTTGCCCGCGCCCGCCTTCGCCCCGGGGGTCTGCGCCACCACCTCCATGCCCTCCTTCAACCTGTCGGCGCCGTCGACCACCACCTTGTCGCCGAGGGTGAGCCCCGACGACACCGCCACGCGCTCGCCCTCGGCATCGCCGAGGACGACGGCCTTTGCGGAAACCTTGTTGTCGGCGCCGACCACGTAGACGAAGGTCCCCTGCTGGCCCCGCTCGACCGCGGAGGTGGGGATCACCGTCACGCCCTGGTCTACCGTCAGGAGCATCCGGGCCATGACAAACTGGTTTGGGTAGAGCGACTCGTCGTCGTTCGGGAACGTCGCCCTCAGCTTGAACGTGCCCGTCGTCGGGTCGACCGTGTTGTCGATCGAGGCGAGCTTGCCGGACGCGAGCTTCGTCGCGCCGGTGCGGTCGTAGGCGTCGACCGGGATGGCGGTGCCGTCCTTGATCCGCTTCTGGAGCGCGGGAATGTAGTCCTCGGCCAGCGAGAAGATGACCGTGATCGGCCTCATCTGCGTGAGGATGACGAGCCCGCTTGCATCCCCCGGGGTGACATAGTTGCCCCGGTCGACGAGCCTAAGGCCCACCCGGCCGTCGAACGGCGCGGTGATGTGGCAGTAGGCGAGGCTGAGCGTCGCGTTCTCGACGGCGCCCTGGTCCGCCTTGGTCATGCCCTCGTACTGCGAGACGAGCGCCTGCTCGGCGTCGACCTGCTGCTTCGAGATGGAGTCCTGGGCCGAGAGGGTGACGTAGCGCTCGAGGTCGATCTGCGCCTCCTTCAGCTGGGCCTGCGCCTGGAGAAGCTGCCCCTGGGCCTGCTGGAGCGCCGCCTGGAAGGGGCGCGGGTCGATGACGGCGAGCAGGTCGCCCGCCTTGACCGCCTGGCCCTCCGTGTAGTTGACCTCCGTCAACTGGCCGCTCACCTGCGGGTGGACCGTCACGGTCGCAAGCGGCGTCACGGTGCCGAGCCCGTCGAGGATGACGTTGATGTTGGCCTTCTGCGCCGTCCTGACGACGACGGGCTGCGGGCCGTTCATCCCGAACCCGCCACCCCCGGGCCCTCCGCGCCGCCCGCCCGCCGCGCCCGCACCCATGCCCGGGGTCGCGTTGCGGTGGGAGAGGTAGCCGGTAAGGACTACCCCGGCGATGCCGATCAGGACGATGGTCCAAAGGACCCAGCGGGTCTTCGTCCGTTTTCCGGAGCGCTCCAACGGGGTCGTATAGGCCGCGGGGGCCTCCTTCCTTGGTGCCTGGTCGGTGGGTAAATGACTCATGGTTGCAGTGATGCTGGTGTCGTGGGGCTCAATCTCAAAGGGGGAACGGGCCCGAAAAGAGAGAGCCAACGCGAAGACAGACGCAAACCCCAACAAAAGGTCACGGCCGATTCGCGGATGGCAGCTAGGCCGCTGCCCGGGCCGCCAGCGGCGGCACCGGGACGTCGAGGGAGGCCGCGACGGCCCTCAGGAGCTCGGCCTCTTGCGTGAGGACGACCCCGTCCGCGCTCACGACGTGGGCCGCCGCCATGAGCAGGCGCTGCTTGATGGGGCCGCTGGCGGTCGCCAGCTTGTCGAGCGAGGCGTCGAGCTGCACGAGGCCGCTCTCGGCCTCGTTCATGAAGCGAAGCTGGCCGAGGACGAGCTTCAGCTGCGAGGCCCCCTCGGCGAAGGCCCGCGCCGCCTCGTCGGCGTTCCCGCTCGAGGCATGCGCGAGCGAGGACAGGACCACGGAGATCTCGGACGTCACCGCCTGGAAGGAGTAGATCTGGGTGACGGCGGCGGTCGGCTCGCGGTGGAGCGAGAGTTCCCGCAGGAGCAGCCTCTGGAGCGCGAACTCGAAGGTGCTGACGCGGCCGTCGGCCTGGACCAGCGCGTCGAGCGTCCCGGCGAAGCTCCCGAGCGCCGACTGCGGGAGCGCCTTTAGCGCGGGAAGCGCCAGCTGCAGGACGGGCAGCCTGTGGCCGGCCTTGAGCTGCCTAAGCGCCGGATCGAGCTGCCTCAGGGTGGCAAGGCCCTCGCCCCCCTCGCTGCCCGCGACAAGGTCCAGCTGCCTCTTGCGGACCCCCTCGTCCTCGTCGAGGAGCAGGCCGTAGACGAGGAAGGGGGCGTCGTGGGGCGAGCGCGCCGCCGTGCGGATGCTCGCGGGGATCTCGGAGAGGATGGACTGCGCCGCCACCGCGCCCTCCGCCGTGAGGTTACCCGCGGCGGCCGCCAGGGCCGCGCCGAAGGCGACCGCGACCTGCGGGGAGGGGCAGGGGGCCTGCGCCGGCATATGCGGGACCTTTGACCAGGGCTCCCTTGACACGTCCACGACCTCGGGCGGCTCGATGAACTTCCCGTCGAAGTTGGGGTCGATTGCGCGGATCCGGTCCGAAAGGGGCGGGTGCGTGGCCCAGAGCCCGCCGAAATTTGAGGCGAACGCCTGGGCGAAGAAGAAATGGCTGATCCCGGCGGCCTTGTGGGTGTCGAGCGACGAGCCGATCGCGTACCCGCCGATCTTCTTCAGGGCGCCCGCGACGCCTTCCGGGTTGCGCGTGAACTGGACCGCGGAGGCGTCCGCCAGGTACTCCCTCTGGCGCGAGAGCGAGGCCTGGATCAGCTTGCCGAAGAAATACCCCACGTAGCCCACGACGAGGAGCGCCAGGCCCATCCCGAGGATGACGAGGACCCCGCCGTTTCCCCTGCCGCGCGAGGAGCCGCGCATCCCCCAGAGCGTCGCGCGCCCCGCCAGCCCGATCACGAGGATCCCGAAGATGATCGCCGACACCCGCACGTTCATCCTCATGTCCCCGTTCAGGATGTGGCTGAACTCGTGGGCGATCACCCCCTGGAGCTCGTCCCTGCGGAGCTTCTCCAGGGCGCCGCGGGTCACCGTGACGACCGCGTCGCTCGCCGTCAGTCCCGCCGCGAAGGAGTTGATCGCGACCTCGTCGTCCATGACATAGACGGCCGGCACCGGTGTCCCCGAGGCGATCGCCATCTCCTCGACGACGTTGAGGAGCTGGTGCTCCTTCGGGTCGGTCGTGTGGGGGTCGACCCTCCTCGCCCCGACGCTCTCCGCGACCGCCGAGCCTCCCGCGCTGAACTCGGTCCACTTGTAGAGGGAGGCGAGCCCGATCACAAGGAGCGTGCAGGCGGCGACCGCCGCGAAGACCCCCGGCTGCCACAGGGCCAGCCCGCCGTCGTAGGGCGTCGCGGCCGCGTAATAGCCGTATCCCGTCCTGTGATACGAATTGGCGCCCGCCGCATGCAGGACGAGGACGGTCCCGAGGTAGCCCCCGGCGACGGTGCCCGCCACGGCGAGCCCGAACAGGACAAGCAGGCGCGACGTGCGCTTGCGGGCCTGGCCCTCGGCCGCGAAGAAGTCCATCAGCCGAACGAGACCTTCGGGGCCGCCTTCTCCGCCGGGTCCTCGATGTGGAAGAGCTCCGCGGGCAGGAAGCCGAACATCCCGGCCAGGACCACGTTCGGGAACGTCTCTCGCGAGGTGTTGTAGGCCATGACGGAGTCGTTGTAGGCCTGCCGGGCGAAGGCTATCTTGTTCTCGGTCGAGGTGAGCTCCTCGGTGAGCTGCATCATGTTCTGGTTGGCCTTGAGGTCGGGGTACTGCTCGGAGACGACCATCAGGCGGCTCAACGCGCCCGCGAGGCCCCCCTCGGCCGAGACCAGTCCCTTGACCGCGTTCGAGTCCGCGGGGTTGGCGGCGGCCGCCTGCGAGGCCGCCAGGGCGATGTTGCGCGCCTTGATGACGTCCTCGAGGGTCGAGTGCTCGTGCTTCAGGTATCCCTTGGCCGTCTCGACCAGGTTGGGAATCAGGTCGTAGCGGCGCTTCAGCTGGACGTCGATCTGCGCGTAGGCGTTCTTGAAGCGGTTGCGCAGCGAGACCAGCGAGTTGTAGATCCCGGTGGCCATGAGCGCCACAATGACGACGACCGCGAGTAACCCGACCAAGACGATGATAGCTATCATGGGAACCCCAGTCTGGATTGCCGGGTCCGTGGGGTCAATTGCACATCGCCGGCCCCAATCCCGGGTTGATTGTTACGCCCGGTGCAACAAGGGTTAGGACGCTTTCCATGCGCCTCCTGACCGCCTTCGCCTCGCTGCTTGCCGTGTCCTCGCCGCTCGCCGCGCTGGAGCCGCTCAATCCCCCCGTTCCGCTGGCTCCCCCGCCGCCGTCCACCTCCCCCGGCGAACTCGCGCTGAGCGTGGTCACCGCCGAGCGCGCCCAGGCCCTCGGCTTCCCGTCGACCGCGGTCACGCTCTACCGCTCGCTGGCGGCCGCGCCCGGGGCCGACACCGCCCGGCTGACCCTCGCGCTCGCCTCGGCCCTCCTCGACGACGGGGATGTCGCCGGGGCCGGCAAGGTGCTCGACGCCTTCACCGGCCCCCGGGGCGCCGGCTGGCACCTGAGGGCGGGCCTCGTCGCGGCCCACCTCCAGAAGACCGAGCAGGCGAAGGCCGAGCTCGCCTCGGCGCACTTCGACGAGCTCGGCTCCTCTGAGAGGGGCTGGCACTACTTCCTGCAGGGCATGCTCTCGGATGCCGCCAACGAACCCGTCCGCGCCGCGGGTTTCTACCAGCAGGCCGCGTCGGCCGCGGTCTCCGACCTCCAGAGGGCCAGGTTCCTCCTCGCGCAGGAGCAGGTCCGCCTCCGGCTGGGCGGCGTCAGCGAGGAGCAGCTCACCGCGGACCGCAAGAACGCCGAGAAATTCCAGAACCAGAAGATCGGATACGGCTTCACCCGCGAGTACGCGATCGCCCTCAACGCGCTTGGCCGCAGGCAGCAGGCGGTCGACGTGCTCCAGGGGGCCCTGCGCACGCTTCCCGCCGAGGAGCGCTCCGAGACGGACCATTTCCGGCTCCTCGTGGGCCTGATAGCCGGGGCGGGTTCGGGCGCCGGCCGCCACGAGCTCTTCGAGCTCCTCGCCTCGGGCAACGACCCGGACCAGCAGAGGATCGCGCTCGAGCTCCTGGTCGGCAGCTCGCCCTCCGGTGGGCCCCGAGTGGAACTCGGCGAGCGCCTCGACAGGCTGATCTCGGAGCCCCGGCCGCACCCCGTCCTCGAGAGCCTCCTTCTCTGCCGCGCCCAGCTTAGCCTCGGCGAGGCGCGCCTCGGGGTCAGCGAATCCGCCTCCCTCTATGCCAAGGCCGAGGACGACGCGAACGCACTCCTCCAGAGGTTCCCGGGCTCCCCCCTCAAGGCCCACGCCTACGCGGTCCTCGCGGGCTCGGCCTGGGAGCAGCACCGCTACCGCACGGCCGCCGACTACGGCTTCAAGGCCGGCGGCGAGCTTCCGCCGGGGCCCGCCCGCTCCGAGTTCAGCGTCCTCGTCGCCGAGGCCTGGTTCCGGGCGGGGCTGCAGGGCAGGGACGCCGGCGACTTCCGCAGCGCGGCCGACGCCTATGCGGCCGCCCTGCGCTCGCGCCCGGAGGGGATCCGCCCGGGCATCCTCATGTTCCAGCAGGTCCAGTCGCAGATCGAGGCCGGCGCCCTGACCTCGGCCGTCGCCGCTCTGGACGATCTCTCCCGCGACAAGGCCTTCGACCCGGAGTACCGCTGGGAGGCCGAGTGGAACCTGGCGCGCAGCCTCGAGGTCCACGGCGAGACGTCGGTGGCGTACGAGCGCGTGAACCGCCTGCTGCGCCAGGCGCCCGCGGCGGGATTGAGGCCCGACCTTAAGGCGAGGATGGCCTGGCTGCAGGCCCGGCTATCCTTCGACGCAAGGAAGCCGGCGGAAACCCTCTACCTGGTCGACGCGCTCGCCGCGCTGACGAGCGGACTCCCCGCCGACCTGCGCACCGACATCGTGAGCACGAGCGAGCTGCTCCGCGCCCAGGCGAACTACGAGCTCGGGCGCGACAGCGACGCCGAAGCGACGCTCACGAAGCTGCGGGCCGACTTCCCGAGCTCGGACTCGGCCGTGTACTCCTACATCGTCGAGGCGAACCGCTACGCCCAGCAGGACAAGGTCGTCGATGCCGAGCGCCTGCTCACCAAATTGGCCGACGACTTCCCGAACAGCCCTTACGCCGCCTATGCGCTCTACCTGGCCGCCCTCCAGGCCGAGCGCCTCGGCGCCGACGCGAACCTGAAGGAGGCCTACAAGCTCCTCGAGAGCCTGGTGACGAACGCCAGATACGCGACGAGCGACCTGATCTTCCCCGCGCGCATGCGCCAGGGGGACCTCCTTAGGGAGCTCAACCAATTTCCCCAGGCGCAGCGGGTCTACGAGTCCCTGGTCAACAACCCCGCCTACACCCAGAACCCGGACTCGATCCTCGCGCAGCTGGCCCTCGCCGAGTGCCACAACGCCCAGTCGGCAAGCGGCCCCTCGCACTCCGACAGCGCAAGAAGGATTTTCGAGGACCTGGTCGAGAGGGTAGACGCCCCCCCGGACGTCCGGGTCGAGGCGGGCTACAACCTGGGCGTCATCCTCTCCCGCACCAACCGGGAAAAGGCCCAGGCGGTGTGGTGGAACGACGTCGTCGACGCGTTCCTGGTGAGGCCCGGCGCCCCGAAGGACCTCGGCCCCAAGGGCCGTTGGTGGATCGC
This sequence comes from uncultured Opitutaceae bacterium, assembly GCA_964414785.1. GTDB lineage: Bacteria > Verrucomicrobiota > Verrucomicrobiia > Opitutales > Opitutaceae > Palsa-1447. The sequence goes on along the minus strand of CAYPXZ010000034.1, from coordinate 3,897 downwards.
GCGCACACTCCTGGACGTGGGCGTCCTCTACGAGCAGCAGGGCAGGCTCGAGGAGGCCCGGCGCGCGTGGACGCTCCTCATCGACTCCGGGCTGCCCGGGGAGGCGCTCGCCCGCCAGCGCCTGGCCCGCTTCAACTTGCCCGCAACGAAGGCCTGATCTAACCCCCTCCTATGCCAGCCCTCGAACCCAGCCTGCTCACCCAAGGCGGACCCATGATGTGGGTCCTGTTCGCCCTCGGGCTCATCCTCCTCGTCGTGTTCACCGAGCGGGCCCTCTACCTGCACCGGGGCCAGATCCGCTCAACCGCGTTCCTGAGCGGCATCAAGAACATCCTCGCCAAGCGCAGGCTGGTCGAGGCCCTGACGGTCTGCGAGGAGACCCCCGGCCCCGTGGCGGCGGTCGTCAAGGCCGCCCTCCTGCACGCCGACGAGGACGCCGAGGCGATCCGCTTCCACGTCCAGGAGGCCGCCGTCGTGGAGCTCCCGGCCCTCGAGCGCAGGATCGGGGCCATCGGCGCCATCGCCCAGGTCGCGCCGCTCGTCGGCCTCCTCGGCACCGTCCTCGGGATGATCACGACCTTTGCCGCATTCCAGCACGACTTCCCGACGGCGAGCGTTCTGGCGAAGGGCATGTGGAGGGCGCTCCTGTGCACGGCGGGCGGCATCATGCTCGCGATCCCGGCCCACCTAGCGCTTCACTTCCTCAACGGGCGCGTCCGGGCGATCGTGCGCGACATGGAATGGTCGGGCAATGAGATCATGAAATACCTCAACACCGAGTACAAGACGCCCGCCCCCGGCAAATGATCGCCCGGCCCCTAGACCTCGCCTCGAAGCTGCGGCCACCCCCGCAAGGGATGGGGTCGCTCCACTACGTGAACGTGGGGCTCCTCGGGCTTTTCTTCACCCTTTTCGGCTCTCGCTTCGTCCTTGCCCCGGGGGTCGGGGTCGACTTCCAGCTCCCGCAGCTCGCAGGGGCCCAGTCGGGGGCGTCCCAGGCGACCGATGTGATCAGCGTCCTTCGCTCCGGCCAGATCTTCACGTCCGACGAGGGCCTGGTCGACATCGGGCAATTGCGCCAATGGCTCAAGTCACGGTCCGGAAGGGACCCGCATCCGACGCTCCTCATCCGGGCAAGCTCCGGGGTCACCCTGGCCGAGTTGGTCGAGATAGAGGGTGCCGCCCACGATGCGGGCTTCAAGGTGCTCCTGGGGGCCGAGGAGCGCGCCGCAGGCCCCTCCCAGGCCGAATCCCGGTGAAAACGGCCGAATTGCCGCTATCCCGGCGCTGGATTTGGGCCTCATTGGCGGGAGTGATTGTATTTGTGGGACTTGCATACCTTGTGAGGGTGCCTGAGCCCGTGATCCTGCCCCCGGCCCCCCCGCCGCCTTCGGTGGGTCTCGTGGACCCGGGGGTGATCAAGGGAACGATGCTTCGGGACCCCAAGCCGCTCTTCCTACCCACGGATTTCAACAGCTCCCGGCTCAATTATGTCCCCCGGGAGCCGGGCGGCGCCTTTGCCGGCTTTCAGTCTAAGTTAACATTCTCGGAATCAGAACTTTCCCTAAGTCTTCCCCCCGCTGCGGCGGTGCCGGCTTCCCCGGCCGAGGCCCTGAGGGGCGACCCCCCCGGCGCACCGTTCATCGGTTTTGACCGCGCGGACCCGGTTATGGAACCCCTTAGTCCGCGTGGGGCCTACGTTGAAATCGTCGAGGCCGGGACCGGAAAGGTGGTCTTTGGCCGGCCCGTCGGAGACGCCCACCCGCCAGCCAGCTCGTTGCCCTGGAAACCCATGGAATTCATCGCCGCCGTGGACGTCGCCGGCCTCGTCGGGCCGGTCATTCCGACCACCCGGTCGGGGGTTGACGAGGTGGACGCCTATTTCGGGCTCTATCTCGCCGAAACCCTGCGTGTCGGCCAGCGTTTTGGACCGGGTTTCTACCGGATCAGCGTCGGGCCGTGAGCCCCCCAAAAGGGCCCCTTCGGGCCGTCCCGAACGAAATATCGACCGGGGAGCAAATATTCTGTTGACGCACCAAAATCCAAGCCGCACTTTCTTCGCTCTTTTTCGTTTCTTGCAACGCAGTCTTGGTCTGCCCAGATAGCTCAGTTGGCAGAGCACATCCTTGGTAAGGATGAGGTCGCCGGTTCAAATCCGGTTCTGGGCTCCATGCAAGAGGCTAATTAGTCAGCAGTTACTCTACTCAACACCCACATACACGTCTCAAAGCTCCGGAATCGTTATGGCTAAAGGAACATTCGAACGCACCAAACCGCACGTCAACGTCGGCACCATCGGTCACGTCGACCATGGAAAGACAACGCTCACGACCGCGATCCTAAAGGTCCAGTCGGACAAGGGTCTGGCCGAATTCAAGTCGTACGCTGATATTGCCAAGGGTGGCACGGTCCGTGACGCCTCCAAGATCGTCACGATTTCCGTGGCCCACGTGGAGTACCAGAGCACGAAGCGCCACTACGCCCACGTCGACTGTCCGGGACACGCCGACTTCGTGAAGAACATGATCACCGGCGCCGCCCAGATGGACGGCGCGATCCTGGTGGTCTCCGCGGCCGACGGCCCGATGCCCCAGACCCGCGAGCACATCCTGCTCGCCTACCAGGTCGGCGTCCCGAAGATCGTGGTGTTCCTCAACAAGGTCGACCTGATCGACGACCCCGAGCTGCTCGAGCTCGTGGAGGAGGAGATCCGCGACCTTCTGACCAAGTACAAGTTCGACGGCAAGACGGCGAAGATCATCCGCGGCTCGGCCACGGCTGCCCTCGAGGGCAAGCCCGAGGGCGTCAAGGCGATCAGCGACCTGATGGACGCGATCGACAACGAAATCCCGGAGCCCGTCCGCGAGATCGACAAGCCCTTCCTGATGTCGGTCGAGGACGTCTTCTCGATCACCGGCCGCGGCACCGTCGCGACGGGCCGTATCGAGCGCGGCGTCGTCAAGCTGAACGAGACCGTCGAGATCGTCGGCCTGAAGGACACCTCCTCCACCGTCGTCACGGGCATCGAGATGTTCCGCAAGCTGCTCGACCAGGGGCAGGCCGGAGACAACGTCGGCGTCCTATTGCGCGGCATTGAAAAGGACGGGATCGAGCGCGGCCAGGTCCTCGCCAACCCGAAGTCCATCACCCCCCACAAGAAGGCCAAGGCCGAGATCTACGTCCTGTCGAAGGACGAGGGCGGCCGTCACACGCCGTTCTTCAACGGCTACCGTCCGCAGTTCTACTTCCGGACGACCGACGTCACGGGTGTCCTCTCGCTGCCGAAGGGCGTCGAGATGATCATGCCCGGTGACAACATCAACGTCGACATCGACCTGATCGTCCCGATCGCCATGGAGAAGACCCAGCGCTTCGCCATCCGCGAGGGCGGCCGCACGATCGGTGCCGGCCGTATTACGGAGATCACCGAGTAATCGTTCGTTCCGTAAAACTTAACCCGGCTCGCCGAGGTTCCGAAACGGGGACCTCGGCGTCGTCGTCTAAACAATTCCACGACTATAGGGGTGTAGCTCAATTGGTAGAGTAGCGGTCTCCAAAACCGTTGGTTGGGGGTTCGATTCCCTCCGCCCCTGCCACTTCAGAAGGTTCCCACAGCAGTCCATGAAAAATCCGTTCCAAAGCACGCGTATCTTCGTAAGCGAAATGGTCGGCGAGCTCCAGAAGGCGAGCTGGCCCACCCGCACGGAGCTGCGGGACTCGACCGTGGTGGTCATCGTGGCGAGCCTGCTCCTCGGCGTTTTCACCAGCATCAGCGATTTCTCACTATACCAGGTGGTTGACCTCTTCACCTCCCTGGTCAGCCGCTAAGCCCTAAATGTCCACACAAACGACAGCCCCCGCGGGGGCCCAGTGGTTCGCGCTCCACACGCTCTCCGG
>CAYPXZ010000033.1:0-44036 GCA_964414785.1 uncultured Opitutaceae bacterium | reverse complement strand
GAGGCAGGCGGCGCCCCGGAGGGCGGCGAAAAAAAAAAGGCCTGATTGATCGGCTGGAGGCCCGGCTCGCGGGCCTGGCGAACCCGCTAGGCGAGGAGGGAGCTCCCGAGGGCGAGGTCGAATGGCCGGACGAGACGGACGAGTCGTCCTTCCTGTCGGACGCGGCGTCCCGGGGGGAGACGCCAAGGCCTGCCGGGGACCGCAGGCTTGCCCCGGTTGTCGGGGAGAAGCTCCCGGGGATCGACGAGCTCGTGTCCCGTGTTCCGGCACCCGTCCTCGCGCTTCTCGACGACCTCTTCAGGGCGAAGTTCACCGCGGTGCGAAAGGTGGGGCCGGAGGGCGCGGCCGCGGAGCCCCCAGGAGCCTCGGGCCGGTAGGCCCGCGGGCCCCGCTCAGGAATTCCACTCCTTGCCGACTGGCCTGCGGTCGCGCACGCTCTGCATGAAGACATAGGCCTCCACGCGCTTGCCGTCGAAGGGCGGGCGAAGCGGAACGGGCTCGCGGCGGTAGAGGCCCTCCGCCGTCCCCTCGAGGACGTCGAGGCCGGCGAGGCATGCCTCGTCGACGGACCACACCTCGCCATGAACGCCGTCGGGGTCCTCGGCCTCGGGCACGAGCCCGGGGTATCCGCCCAGGTCATACAGGGTGTACCCGGGGACGGTCCGCGCCTTGCCGGAGAAGGATTGGCCGGACATGAAGTGGTGGTTGTGCCCGCCCTTCTTCAGGGTTCCGTAGACAAATAATAGGTTCATCGCGCGCTTGTGGTTGGGGGTTCTGGGGTGGGGTTTGGCGGCTGGGGAATCTCAACAAGCAAAGCGGTGGTGTTGTCGCGGCCGGAATTTTCGACCGCCTCCTCGACAAGCCTCTGCGCCAGGTTCGGCCCCTCGGGGTTCAGGGTGTCGCTGCGGATCATCTCCTCGATCCGCCGGTCCCACAGGCCGTCGACGAGGCCGTCCGAGCAGATGAGGAACCGGTCCCCCGGGCGGTAGCCGACGGCCCCGATATGGGGCTCGATGAACTGTGTGCCTGCGCCAAGGGACTGGTGGAGCGCGTTCTTCCTGGGATGGGAGCGCGCCTCGCGCTCGTTGATCTGCCCCTTGCGCCGCATCCAGCCGACGTGGGTGTGGTCGTGCGTGAGCTGGGTGAGGCCGCCTCCTTGGGGAAGATAGTAGATGCGGCTGTCGCCGATGTGCGCAAAGTACATCCACTCGGGTCTGAACCAGCAGAGGCTCAAGGTCGCGCCCATGCCGGCACACTCCGCATAGGAGAACCCGAGCTGGAGCATGTCGGAATGGATGGCCGAGAAGAGCTCGACCAGGATGTCCGAGAAACCCCCGGCGATCCCGGCCGCGGAGAGGCGGAACGTGCGGGGAAGCAGGCGGGTGATCCGGTCGACCGCGACGCGGCTCGCGAACTCTCCCGATCTCGCCCCTCCCATCCCGTCGCTCACGGCGAAGACGAAGTCCGCGCCGTCGAGCGTCGCGTCGCCGGTCTTTCCCAGGTAGTTCACGCCGTGGCCGTTGAAATTCATCGCGAGGAACGAGTCCTCGTTGTTGGGGCGGAATCGCCCGATGTGGGTGAGGCCGGCCCAGCGTATGCGGGGCGCCTCGGGACCTGCAGGGGTGGGGGTCTCGGGGTTCATTGCGCGGCGGTGGGCTTGAGCGAGACGACGTTGTCCCCGCCGTCCAGGATCGTGGCGAATTCGAAGTCGATGATGCAGAACCTGCCGTCCGAGGTGCGGTACGTGATGTTGCGAAGCTCGCGGTCCTCGTGGCGCACGCCGAAGGGCTCCAATTCCGCGAAAAGCTCCTTGAGCCTCTCTGAGTTCACCTGGTCGACCCTCGATCCGCAGTTGGTGGTCACGATCTTGAGCTGCTCCGGGTCGACCTCGAGCAGCCGGGGAACGAAAGGGCATGAGCGCTCCTCCAGGTGGCGCAGGACCGCCACCTCGTTTTCGAAACGCTCCTTTGCCATGTGCCCGCGGAAGGTCTTGTGCACCCGCCCGTCGAAGCTGATGCGCACAAGCGCACGGGCCGTGTCTTTCATTTCATGCATTCGAAGGGTAAGGATGACAATAACTTGCACACCGGTCTCTGGCAAGCGCCTCCTAGGCGGCCCACCGTGGAGCGCGCCGCGCCCAGGGTATTAAGAAAATATTAAGAGAATAGTTCTTCCGTTTGCGTCTGGCATGCGAGGTGCTGAAACCTAAAGTGAGTTTTCGTTTGCAGTCGTCAGGGGAATTCTGAATTCCCTTCGTGCTGTATCGGATTCTTGGCGGTTCACTGGTCCACCACTTTCACCATGCCCAAATACAAACTCGAATACATCTGGCTGGATGGCTACACGCCCCTGGCCAGCTTGCGCAGCAAGACCCAGATCAAGGAGTTCGCCAGCTTCCCCAAGCTCGAACAGCTACCCATGTGGGGCTTCGACGGAAGCTCGACGCAGCAGGCCGAGGGTAAAAACTCAGACTGCATCCTGAAGCCGGTCGCTGTATATCCCGACATCACCCGCAAGGATGGGGTGCTCGTGATGAACGAGGTCATGATGCCGGACGGTAAGACCCCTCATCCCTCGAACTCGCGCGCGACGATCGCTGATGATCCGGGCACGTGGTTTGGCTTTGAGCAGGAATACTTCTTCTGGAAGGACGGGGCCCCTCTCGGCTTTCCTGCCGGCGGGTTCCCGGCGCCCCAGGGTCCGTATTACACGGGTGTGGGCTACAAGAATGTTGGCCCCATCGCCCGCAAGATGGTCGAGGAGCACATCGATATCTGCTTGGCGGCCGGCATCAACCTCGAAGGCATCAACGCCGAGGTCGCCAAGGGACAGTGGGAGTTCCAGATCTTCGGCAAAGGCTCGAAGAGCGCGGCGGACCAGATGTGGGTCGCCCGCTACATCCTGACCCGAATCGGGGAGGCCTACGGCGTCGACATCGAGTGGCGCTGCAAGCCGGTGCTCGCACCCTTCAACCAACCCCTGGACTGGAACGGCTCCGGGATGCACTGCAACTTCTCTACGACGCATATGCGTGAAGTCGGTGGCAAGCCATACTTCGAAAAGCTTATGGCGGCCTTCAATCAATACCGCGACGAGCACATCGCCGTGTACGGCCCGGAGAACCACCTGCGCCTCACCGGTCTCCACGAGACGCAGTCGATCGACAAGTTTAACTACGGCCTGGCGGACCGCGGCGCCTCGGTGCGCATCCCGCACAGCTTCGTTAACAACGGATACAAGGGTTACCTCGAGGACCGCCGTCCGAACTCGGCGGCCGACCCGTACCTTGTGGCCGGGCGGATCGTGAAGACGATTCAGTCGGTGCCGACCACCTAAGGGTAGACGGCTTCAAATCAAAGGCGGCGCCATCCCTGCGGATGGCGCCGTTTTTGTTCGCGGTGGGAGAGGACGCCTGGGCAGTCTGCCCGTGCTGCGCTTACGCCAGCGCCCACCGCAATGCCCGCCCCTTCGCCATCGGTCCGCCCCTCCGCCTGGGAATGGGCGAGGGCGGCCCTGCTCTCGGCAAACCTCGTTTGGACGACGGCCTGCCTCGGCGGCATTCTTCCAGGGACAAGGCTCGTCACGGCGGTCCTGACCGCGGCGCTCCTCGCCGTCCACCTTTCGGATCCGGCGCTCGGCGCTCGCGCCCACCGCGCCGGCCTTCTGCTCGTGCCGTTCCTTGCCTACGCCGCCGCGAATGCCGCCTGGGTGACGCCGTTCCGCTGGCTCGGCTGGCCGGACTGGCTCAACTGGGCGCAGGCTGTCGCGGTGTTCTGGGTCGTGCTCAACGGCGTAAGGTCGGTGGCATGCCGGCGCTTTCTGTGCATCACATTGGCCGCGCTCGGGTTGGGATCCGCGGTCCTCGCGGGTTACCAGCATTTTGCAGACCCGCACTGGCTTGCGCTGGGACGCACGCAGGCCGATCAGTTCGTCGGGCGCTCCAGCGGGCCGTTCGGGATCCCGAACAGCCTCGGCGTCCTCATGGCCCTGCTCATCCCCCCGGTTGGGGCGACTCTGTTCGGGCGCGCCCGTTCACCGGCGCTTCGGGTCGTCGCAGCCGTCGTGCTCGCCGCGCTTGCCGCGGGGTTCGTGCTGGCAGTAAGCCGCGGTGCGTGGCTGGCGCTCGCAGCCGCCTTCACTCTGAGGCCCCTCTTGTCGCCGGGCAGGAGCCTCCTTCGCAGGCTCTCGGGCGCCGTCGCGGCGGTCGCCGTCGCCGCGGCCGCCGCGACCCTGCTCTATTTCTCATTTCCGCTCATGCGGGTCCGCGTCAACCAGCTGGTGGCGGATGTCGGCGAGAGGACGCGGCCCATCCTCTGGCGCGGGGCGTGGAAGATCCACGAGGATCACCCGGTTCTTGGGGGCGGCGCGGGCAGCTTCAACGTGCTGTTCGAGAAATACCGGCCGCTCGGATTCAGGGACGAGCCCGTCTACGCGCACTGCGACTATCTGAACACGCTTAGCGACTACGGCGTCCTCGGGTTCGCGCTTCTCTTTGGCGCGGCGGCGGTGATCGCATGGCGTTGTGCGGGCGCCCGGGGATTGGGCGGAGCGGCGTTCACCGGTCTGCTCGCCTTCGCCCTTCACCTCCTCGTTGATTTCCACCTGAAGATCCCGGCGCTGGCGATGATCGTGGCCACGATAGCGGGACTTGTGACATCCGAGGCGTGGCCGGACCATAGCGGGAGCGCGCCGGGAGCCGTCTCTCGCGCTGCGGCGATCTGCGTGGCCGCTGTGTTCCTTGGACTCACGTTCGTTTGGGCCGTGCCGAAGTACCGCGCCGAGGAGACAAGGCGGGCCGCCCGGCTGAAAATTGACAAGATGGGAGCTTCCGGCGTCGACGCATCGGGCGAACGCGACCGGATCGCCGCGATCCGCGGCGAGCTTGCCCTGGCGGTCGCCATCGACCCCGCCAACGCGCAGGCATGGTCCGACCGTGCCTATGCGGATTCGCTTTGGGCGCTCGTCAACCCCGACCAGACCGTGGAGCTCGGGGCTGAGGTTGAGCGTGAGGCTTCCCGGGCTTTGGAGCTTTGCCCCGCGGTTGCGGAGTTCTGGATAAGGAAGGGCACGGGATTCGACATGCAGCGCCGGTGGGTGGAGGGAGGAGACTGCCTGGTCCGCGCGCTCCAGCAGGCCCCCAACCGAGCGGACGTGTGGTATTATCAGGCCTACCATCTGAGCCTTGCCTCAACGGAAACGGGTCCGGCATTGGCAGCCGCGGACATATGCTTGCGTCTTGACCCGGGCTTCCTTCTTGCACAAGTATTGCGTCAACGATTGGGGGGTAGCCCGCAATAACCGACCTGACCGTCTCTTCCATGCTCAACAAGATCCTGCTTGTCATAGTGTTAGGGTTTTTTGGCGGTCTTTTGCCCCTCGAAGCCCAAACTACGGCCCCGGCCGCAACCGCCAGGGTGAAAGGCCGAATCCTTGCCGCAAGGGTACAGGGTCACGTCGAGGCGATCAACAAGGCCGATGGCCAAACCCGGGTCCTCCACGACGGGGACCAGGTGACCGAGCAGACGCAGGTCGTCACCGCTCCCGGCGCCAACATCATCTTGGTCTTCTCGAACGGAGCGACGGTCAACGTCGCGGCGGACTCGACGCTCGACATCGAGCAGTTTGACCAGGATCCCTTTGCGAACGACCTGAAGATCTCCGACCTGAAGGCCGAGCCCGGAACCTCCACGACCCGGCTCAACCTCACGAAGGGCGAACTGGTCGGCAAGGTGGTCCACCTCAATGTCGACAAGGGTTCCGAGTTCACGGTCCAGACGCCAGTCGGCGCTGCCGGTATCCGCGGCACCACCTTCAGGATCGTCTTCCGGCCGGGTCCCGGCGGGAAGGCGTTCTTCGTGGTCACGACTGCGGACGGGCGGGTCGTCTTCACGGGCGTGACATCGGCCCCGGTGAGCATCCCTGCGGGCAAGCAGGTGGTCGCCACCTTCGACTATACGCCCCCGACCGCGGCCACGGCGACGACGCCGGCGACTCCCGCGGTAACGACCCCGGTGACGCTCGTGACGACGGACACGACCCCGACGGAGGCCGCGCAGGTTCAGGTGGCCGCGCAGGCGATTGTCACGGCGGTGCAGACCATCGTCGTCACCGCCCCGCCGCCCCCGAGCCCGCCGCCGCCGACCACCCCTCCCACGACGAGTCCGCCCAATAACACGCCGTCGCAGCCGACTCAGACGGCGCCCCAGACGACGCCGGGTGCGGGCAGTGGGAGCTAATCTGCTTCCAACGCGGCCCGCCGCTCGGTAGCGTCCGGGCCCGTGGCATCCCCGAAAAAGTCCGCGCCCTTCCGGCTGCGCTGGCTGCTTCTTGCGCCGATTCCGCTCGCGTGGTGCGTGATCGCCCACCTGGGGTGGCTTGCATTCCAGGAGGACAAGGTGATCGACGCGCGCTTCAGGTACCGCGGGCCGATAGATTCGCCGGTCAACGTGGTCTACGTGAACATGGACTCGCTGTCGCTTGACGAAATTGGCGGCTGGCCCTGGAGCCGCGAGTATTTCGCGACGGTGGCGCGGACGCTTGTCGAGCGGGCGGGAGTGAAGGTAATCGGGATGGACATCGTGTTCTCCGACGAGGGCGTGGCCGAGTCGGTGGACGTGAAGAAGCTCGTGTCGGGGAACCGGGCCCTGGGGGCCTTCCTTCGCACCTCGCCCTCGGTGATTGTCGGGGCGTCCTACACCGCGGGAGATTTCCGGGACATCAATGGGAAGAAGGCGATCCGGGAATTCCCCGATGTCTCGAGGACGGACCTGCCGCCGCTCAATCAGATCGAGGCCCCGGAATTGCCGTCATTCGACATCGGGGCCGGCAGAAAGTACACCCCGCCCGGGGTCGCCCTCATCGACACGGTCGATGCCGGCACCCGCTGGGTGATGCTCTACGCTCCCACCGCCTACCGCACCTACTACTCGATGGCGGTCGAGCTGGCGCGGGTCTACTACGGGGTGGAGCGGGACGGGATCAAGATCGCGGGCGACCACATGGACCTCATGCGCCCCGACGGATCGCTTGCGGCGCGGATACCGCTCACCAGGCGCCAGATGGTGGAGATCAACTGGTTCTCGCCCTGGGCCAACGCGGCGCGCAACCCCAACGTGGGCTTCAGCGTGGTCTACGAGTACTGCAGGCTCCTGGATTCCGACAAGCCCAACGAGCGAAAGAAGGCGGAGGAATTCTTCACGCAGTTCAAGGACGCGGTGGTCCTCATCGGCCCGACCGACAAGCTGCAGTGGCATGACGCATCGCCGACGCCTCTCGACCAGGGGGAGGTGCCGCGCGTCAGCGTGCACGGCAACCTCTTCAAGACGATTGTCTCCGGAAAATACCTGAGGCGCCTGCCCGAGTCGGGGGCCTACGCCGTCATCTTCGCGTTGTCCGCCCTCGTCTCATTCTTCGCGATCACCGGCGGCGGGCGCGCGGTCTTCGCCAAGGTGATGGCCGTCCTCTCGGTGGCGCTCTATGTCGCGGTGGCGTTCTTTGTCTTCAAGACAGGCAACTTCATCATCCCGGTGGTGGCCCCCATTGGCGCCGCGATCTCGACGAGCGTCGCAGGGCTCTTGTGGCAGATCGTCGAGGAGCAGAAGCAGAAGGGCCGCATCAAGGGCATGTTCGGGGCCTACGTCTCCCCGGCGCTCGTCGAGCGCATGGTGGACTCCGGCGAGGAGCCCAAGCTCGGGGGCATCGAGGAGAACATCACCGCCTATTTCAGCGACATCCAGTCGTTCTCGAGCTTCTCCGAGAAGCTTTCGCCGTCGCGCCTGGTGGAGCTGATGAACGAGTACCTCACGGCGTGCACGGACATCGTCCAGGCCGAGGGAGGGACCCTCGACAAGTACATCGGCGACGCCGTGGTGGCGATCTACGGCGCCCCGCTGGCGCTGCCCGACCATCCGCACCGGGCCTGCATAGCGGCGCTCAGGGTCCACAAGCGGGTGAACGAGCTGCGCGAGAAGTGGAAGCACGAGGGAGAGAAATGGCCCGAGATTGTCCACAACCTCCAGACTCGCATCGGGCTCAACACGGGCCCTGCCGTCGTTGGCAACATGGGCAGCCACACGCGGTTCAACTACACGATGATGGGGGACAATGTGAACATCGCGGCCCGGATGGAGAGCGGGGCGAAGAGCTGGGGCGTCTACACGATGTGCACCGAGTCGACCCGCTCGGAGTGCGAGCGGATCGAGGCCGGCCGCGTCGTCTTCCGGCAGCTTGGGCGGATCGTCGTAAAGGGCCGCACCCAGCCGCTTCCGATCCACGAGCTCGTGTCGCTTGTCGAGGACGTGACGGATCCCGTCCGTGAGTGCATCGCCATCTTCGAGCAGGGCCTGGCCAAGTACTTCGCCCGCGACTGGGACGGGGCGATCGCGCTCTTCAATCGCTGCGAGGCGCTCGAGCCGAACGGCCTCGGACGGGCGCCCGGCAGCACGAGCAACCCCTCCCTGGTCTACATCAAGATCGCTGAGGGCTACCGGATCCATCCCCCCGCGCCGGACTGGGAGGGTGTCTACGAGATGAAGGAGAAGTAAGGGCGGTCGCCCCGGCTACACGCTAATCGAGCCCTTGAGGTAGGCGACCCCGTGACCGGCCATCCTGACCCGGTCCTTGTCGAGTTCGCACCATAGCTCGCCCCCGCGCCGCGACACCTGCCTGGCGTGGAGCTTGGTCTTGCCCAGCCGATTGGCCCAATAGGGGACGAGCGTGCAGTGCGCCGACCCGGTAACGGGATCCTCCAAGACCCCGGCGTCGGGCGCGAAGAATCGCGACACGAAGTCGCAGTCCGTGCCCGGGGCAGTGGGGATGATCCTACCGGGGACGGCCTTCGCAAGGGCGCCAAAATCGGGGGTGAGCGCCAGGACGTCCGCGGCCGAGGCGTACACGCAGAGCCACATGCGCTCCGAGCGCAGGGTCTCGACGGGCCTTTTGCCTAGGCCGCGCAAGAGGTCGGCAACCGGCTCCGCGGGGGCGGCCGGGCGCGACGGGAAATCGAGCTCGATCAAGCTGCCCCGGCGCCTCACGGAAAGAGGCCCCGACTTTGTGTCGAAACGGATGGGGGACTCCTCCTGCCCCAGCTCGTTGAAGAGGACGTGCGCGGTCGCGAGCGTGGCGTGCCCGCAGAGGTCGATCTCAATCGCCGGAGTGAACCACCTCAGGTCGGCCCTCGCGGGCCCCGTGCGCACGAAGAAGGCGGTCTCGGAGAGGCCGTTCTCGTTCGCGATCCTCTGGAGGAGACCGTCGGCGGGCCAGGAGTCCAAGGGAACGACGGCCGCGGGATTGCCCCCGAACGCCTTTTCCGTGAACGCGTCGACCCAGTATATCGGAAGGTTCATCTCTGCGGCTTGTTGTCCCCTGAGGATGAGGAGGCTGCCGGTGCGGGTGCCGGGGCCGGTGCGGGCGCCGCCGGCGCGGACGCCTGGGCGTGCGCCGGAGCCGCGGGGGCTGTGTGGATGGCGGTCCCCGGGGCCGGACGCGCGGTGGGCTGGCCCATTCCGGGGCGTCCGGTTGCCGTGGATTGCTGCTGGGCCTGACCCGGCGCCGAATTTTGAGCCCGGTGCTCGGGCTCGGGGGACCGCGCCGGGGAGGTGTGGGCGGGTTCGCCGGTGCCGCCCGCCTGGACGGGCACGCCGATCCTCGGCCGCTCGACGGGGGGCGTCGAACGGCTGGGAAGCTGCGGCTGGCTTTGGGGATGCTGCACAGCGTTGGGCGCCTGGGCTTGGCCCTGCGGATGCGTGGGCCCGCTGGCCTGCGGGGCCGGGCTCTGGGAACGCTGGATCGGGGAGGGCGCCTGGGCGGGGACTTGGGACCGTACCGGGGACGCGGGGCCGGCATTGGGCCGCCTTGCGTGTGCAGGCGGAGGGGGCGGCGTTCCCGGCAAGGTGCGCGGGGTTGGAACCGCGCCCGGATGCCCCGGATGCGAGGCCTCACGGCTCCTGTCGGCTCCCGGCCGGGGCTTCCACGCGGAGCCGCCCTGGGGTCCGCGGTCGTCGCGGAAACGCGGCGGGCTCCAACCGGCATGTTCGCGCCAGTTGTCCCGGTTTCCCTGCCAGACCCTGTGGCGGCGCCAGTCGAAGCTGTAGGACAGCCAGATCCCGCAGGGGTACGGGTCCCCGAAGGTGATGAACGGTCCGTTGTACCCGTAGTAGGGCTCGTCCGAATACACGACGCCGGGGTCGTAGGCGGGCACGAACACCTCGTCCGGCTGCGCGGGAAGGATCTCGATCTGCCCGTCGTCGTTGACGACCTGCTGCTGGGGCGTGGATGTGAGCGCACCGGTGGCGACGGCGCGCGCGCGCAGGCGCTGCACCTCGTCCATGACCTCGGAGGGCGAGGAGCTGAAGGCCGAGCCGAGCGCCTGGGTCCAGGCGATGTTGTCAGCCATCCACGTAACGACCTTGGGATAGTGGGCCAGCGCCCGCACGCTCGGGTCCCAGGGCTGGGCGTCAATCCGGGTCGGATCGCCATACTGGACCAGGTAGGCTGCCGCGGCCGTGACGTCTCCGGGCACGGTTGACGCCGGCAGGATGAGGGCGATCAAGGGGTCGGGATACAGGGCGATCGGGGCGAGGAGGGGCTCGAGCGGGTTCGGCGCGAGGGGCTGCGGCTCCGGCTGCGGGACCGCCGCGGGGGTGGCCTCGGGTTGCGGGGGGTAGCTCGGGGGCTGGGGCGGGGCAGGGCGGTAGGCGCCCTCCTCCGGGACGTACTCGACGCATGCCTGAAGCAGCAGGCACGCGACCGCGCTCGCGAGAAGTAGGGACGCCTTTCGTGGGGTCATGACCTACGGTGCCGGGCCAGGAGCGGGCACGCAAGACGGACGCGCGCCCGTGCGCCCTACCTGGCGGAGGCCTGGCCGGCGCGGCAGATCTCGGCGATCGCGGCCGCGTAGGCCGTGGCCCCCTGGTCAAGCCAGCGCTCGCCCTTCTCGACCGTCGCGCTCGGGGCGTCTCCCATGGTCCCGGATTTCGAGACGTCGCGCGAGGTCCATGCCACCAGAGCGGGTGCAGCGACAGGGCGGACTTCCCCCGGGTCCTCGAGCCGGGCGGGGAACTCGCACACGGCCTTGGACATGTCGACGTGCTGGGCCGCGGCTGCCAGCACCCAGGACGTCTCCACCTCGCCCGCATGGATCCCAAAGGTCGCCTCCTGCTGCGTCGTGTCCGCGACGGGCCTGCTTTGGAGAATGGCAGCCCGGAGCCCGAAGAGGGTCCGGGCTTCGCGAAGCGTGGGCACGAGGACCGGCACGTTGCCCCCGTGGGTATTGATGACCGCGAGCGAGCGGAATCCCCACGCGCTCACCTGCCGCGCGACGGCGAGTATCTGGGACCGGAGCGTGTCCTTGGATATCATCAGGGTGCCGGGGAATCCGGTGTGCTCGTTGCTCTTGCCGATCGTGATCGGCGGCGCGACGTAGCACGATGCGCCTGCGGGCAGCCGCGAGAGCACAAGGGCGAGCCAGACCTGGCCCATGAGGGCGTCGACGGCCACGGGCAGGTGCGGGCCGTGCTGCTCTATGGCCCCGGTCGTCAGGATCACGGGGGCCCAGGACTTGTCGGGCAGGGCGGCGATGCGCCCCGGCGTCATCGCGGGAAGGTACCGGTCGCGGTAGGAGGGGAACGTCATACCGGGGTGAGCTTCGCCGTGAGGGGAGGGTAGTCGCGGATGTCGACAAGGAGCTTCGCGAGCCTCGCTGCTGCGGCCGAGAGGAGGGCGGGGCCCTCGGACCTCGCCTGCTCAAGGTGCGCGGCGGGGCCCTCGAGCGGCGTCACGGGCTCCGTGCCCCAGCCGGCTGCGGCCTGCCCGGCGACGCCGTGGTCGCAGGGCGCGGGCTCATGGCCGTAGAGCGCCGTAAGGACGGTCTGCAGCGCCCGCCGGCTGCGGCTGCGCGCGGGGTGGAAGTCGAGGCCCAGGGCGCTCAGGTGGACCTGGAACATTTGAAGTCCGCGCGAGACGCGCAGGTCGCGGGCCGCGGCGCTGCAGAGCTCCTCGCTCCAGGGGCTCGCGTTTACCAGGACGACTTTGCGGAAGCCGGCGGCCGCCACGGAGGCGGCCACCTCGGCGATGAACGCGTGCGCGGCCGGCTGGTCGACCGCGAAGGCACACGTGCTGTCCGCCCCGAACACGAACCTCAGGGGCGGAAGGACGAGGGGCTTTCGGTCGCCCGGGACCTGGCGGCAGGCGTCGCGGATCATGTGCAGGAGCACGGTCTCCTCGGCGTCGAGCGGATGGCCCAAACCCCAGTCGGCCATGCCGGCCAAGGGAACGACGACGACGGTCGCCTCGCGGTTGGGCCATGCGCCGATCACGGGCGAGGAGAACCACGGCCAGAAGGTGGCGTCGTCGGCCACGCAAAGGGGCGGGGTGGTCGCGGGTGAGGGTGAGGGCGCGCTCACGGTTTCACCTCATGGCGACGACCTCGACCTCGACGCAGCACCCCGGCTTCGCGAGCCCCTTGACCTCGAGGAGCGTGCTGACCGGGCGCGTGTCCGCGAAGTACCGGTTGCGCACCGGGGAGAACTTTTCGAAGTCGGGCATGTGGGTGAGGAACGTCTGAACCTTGACCACGTCGGAGAATCCCATCCCGGCCGCCTTGAGTATGGAGCCGATCAGCTCGAAGACATATTCGGTCTGCGCGGTCGCATCGTTCGGCGCGACGACCCGCCCCTCGGGGTCGACGGCGAGTTGTCCCGTGACAAAGAGCGTGCTCTGGCCCCCCTGCTCGACCAGGAGTCCGGGGCTGTAGGCCCCCCTGGGTGCGGGATGGTTCTCGGGATAGATGAGCGTCTTCTTCATTCCAGCGCGCTAGGGTCTAGATTTCCGGCAGGCGACGTCAACTCGGAGCGCATGCACCCGCGTCGGGCCCCGGCAGGGGCTCGATCCTCCCCAGCAGGAGGGCGAACGAGAGGGCGCCGACCACGAGGATGCACGCCGCCGCAATGAACGCCCCGCTGAACGAATGGGTCGCGCGCACGATCAGTCCCGTCACGATGGGTGCCAGTATCCCCATTACGTTCACGGCGAAGTTCATGATCCCGCCCACCGCCCCGACGCCGCCCTTGGGCCCGATCAGCGAGGGCAAGGACCAGCCGACCGGGGCGGCCGCGGCCAGGCCCCCGAGGGAGATCGATATCCAGAAGATGGCCCATCCCGGTCTGGCCGTCAGGGTCGCCCCGACTATTGCGAGTCCGAAGAGCATGCCAATAACGAGGACCGACTTGCGGGTCCTCGTCTCGTCGGCACCGCGGGCGATGAGCGCATCGATGAGCCAGCCCCCGACCGCCAGGTCCATCACCGTGGCCACGGCCCAGGGCGTCGCGGTGTACCCGGCGGACTTCAGTATCGTCATGCCGTGGGTGCTCACGAGGTAGTCGGGGAGCCATGTGAGGAATAGGTAGAATGAGTATCCATAGGCCCCGAAGCCTATCGAAAGGCCCCAGATCTTCGGCTGCCTCAGGAGATAGACGAGCATCTCCGCGCTCCCGGAGCCGGACTGCCCCTCGGGAACGCTCCCGCCGGCGACGATGTGGTTGTACTCCTCGCGGCTTAGGTGCCGGTCGGATCCCGGGTCGCGGTAGAGCACGTAGAATGCCAGGAAATACACGAAGCTGATCGCCGAGGTGACGCCGAACGCCCACCTCCAGCCGAGCCGCTCGATCACGAACGCGACGAGCGGCACGCCGATCACGTTCGAGAACTTGGCGGAGGCGTCGAAGATGGCGGTCGCGCGGGCGCGTTCGCTCCTCGGGAACCAGTGGCCCGTCGCCTTGGAGACGGCTGGGAACGAGGGGGCCTCCGCGATCCCGAGGAGCATCCGTGCGGCGAGGATCCCCCCGAACCCCCCGGCAAACGCGGTCACCGCGCTCGCTGCGGTCCACAGGAGGGCCCCCCAGCGGCCGACCCGCGTCACGCCAAGCCGGTCGACGACGACCCCGATCGGGATCTGCAGCACGGCGTAGAACCAGAGGAAGGAGCTGAAGAGGATGCCCAGCTCGGCGGGCCCTAGCTTGAACTCGCGCGCCAGTTGGGGGGCGGCGGCCGAGAGGTTCACCCGGTCGAGAAAGCTGACGAGGATTCCCGAGCCGAGGAGAACGCCGATCCCCCAGCGTCTGCGGGGCGGGCGGGGGCTCGGGTCACGGGGCATGCGCCCGCAAGACCATCGCCCGCCGCCCCGAATTGCAAAGGTTGTGTGGCCCAAACCGCCGGCAACTCCAGGCTCGCCTGGCGCACCGCCGGCCGGCATTTTTGTTGGGGATGTCGCTGGTGTTTCTATGTTTGGCCATCGCGGCCCTCCTGGTGAACCTGCTCGGCCTGGGGCTGGCGGCCCGGCGGTACATCGACGATTACGCCCTCGCCGGGGTCACCGGCGTCCTCGCGGTCTGCCTCGCGTGCTTCTTCGTCGAGCACTTCGTGGGCTTTGGCGCCCATCCGCTGATCCTGCCCGTGTCCACCGCGGCGTCCCTGTGGCTGATCTGGAGGAACCGGGTTTTCGTGAGGGAGAACCGGGGCCTGGGGGCGGCCTTCCTCGTCGGGTTCCTCTACTGCCTGGCCTGGCGCTACACCTTCCCCGACATCGACTACAGCGAGGACAAGATGCCCAATTTCGGCCTGATCGAGTCCTACATGAGGGGAGGGCGCCTTCCTCCCCCGGACCTGTGGTTTTCCTACTTTCCCGCGAACTGCTACTACAGCTTCCAGCATTACGGGGCATCGCTCCTTGGACGGGTGCTCGGGATCGGCCCGGGCGTCAGCTACCATCTGGCCTTCTGCACGCTCGTCGGGTTCATCACGCTCCTGGCGTGGAGCTGCGTTTCCAAGACGTGCTCATGGTCCCTGGGCCGGTGGACGGTCGTCGCATCGCTCCTGGTCGGTGGAAGCGGCGTCGTCCTTGTGGCCCATGCGCTCATCAGGGATCCGTACCCGATCGACATGGTGCGTTTCCTGGGCGGTTCGATCATCCATGATGAACTGACGCCCCTCGGCCATCGCGTCTCCGCCTGGGTGTCCACGGCCGGGGTGGAGCCGAGGGACCTGCCGATGGAGCCGTTCAGCTACTTTCTGACGAAGGGGGACTACCACCCGCCGCTCGCGGGTTTCCTGCTCCTCGCTTTCGCCGCGGCGCTGATCGCGGCCCAGGAGACCGGCGCATCCGGCAGATCCCGGGCGCTCTACCATGCGCTCCTCGCGGCATCAGTCCCGGTCGCCCTCATCTCGAACGCCTGGATCGTGCCGCTGCAGGTTCTCATCGTCGCCGGGTGGCTCGCCTACCGCGTCCTCATGGGCGAGCGGTCGTGCCTGCTGCCGGCCTTCGCCGGCGCGGCCGCAGCATCGGCGCTCGAGTATCCCTTCCTGCTCCAGTTCACGCAGCAGACCATTGGCAACAACGCCTCCATCCACCTTGTCGTCAGCGGCGACCACACCCCTTGGGTCGGCTGGATCCTCACCTTCTGGCCCGTCGTGGGCATCCTTGCCCTCGCCCCCTTGAACCGCGAGCGCCGGCCGCTCGCTCTCTTCTTTGTCGCCATGTGGTGCGCGGCGCTCGTCGCCACGGAGGTCTTCTACAACCACGACCTCTACGCGGGCCCCTACGCGCGGTTCAACTCGACGCTCAAATGGTGGCAATGGGTCTATGCGGGGATCGTCCTGACGCTCGGGGGGATGAATCTCGGCTCAAGGTCGAGGGTGTGCCGGTACGGGACGATGCTCATGCTGGTCCCGACCCTAGCGTTCACGTACGACATGGGCCGGCAGTTCATTGGGGTGAAGAAGCCCTCCTTCGGCCAGCTCTCGGGGTCGATGTGGACCGCGCGGGACCCCGTGGTCAACGCCCTCATCGAGGACCTGTCGGCGCGCGCGGACGGCGTGACGCTCGAGAGCGGGCTAGTCATGGCGAATTCGGAATCTCCCGCGGTGACGCTCTTCTCGGGGAAGCAGAGCCTCCTGGGCTGGCCCTGGCTCGAGGAGGCATGGAGGGGCTCGTTCCTGGAGGTCAACCAGCGCCTCTCGCAGATGAACCAGTTCTACTCCAACGCGCTCCCCGACCCGCTCGCCTGGCTCCTTCACTACGACGTCAGGTACATCCTCTGGCTGCAGCGGGACAACGTGGAGCACAACGGGCGGTTCCAGCCGATCAACGAGAAGATCAAGTCCCGGTATTTCTGGCACCACTTCTACGGGAACGACGGCGACGTCGCTATCGGGTACTGGGAGAGGGTCGACGCCCACCCGGCCAGGTAGGGGGGGCGCAAGGTTAGCAAGCGCGATTGTGCTATCGGCGATCTCGTGTAGCGTTGCGGGAAGAACCGACTCCCAATGGCCCTGAAATTCAAGGATTACTACGAAACGCTCGGTGTGCCGCGGACGGCGACGCCCGACGAGATCAAGCAGGCGTTCCGCAAGCTCGCCCGGATCCACCATCCGGACGTTGCGAAGAACAAGACCGCCGGCGAGGCGAAGTTCAAGGACATCAACGAGGCCTATGAGGTCCTCGGGGACCCGGAGAAGCGCAGCCGCTATGACGAGCTGGGCGCGAACTGGCAGGACCCTTCAGGCGGCATGTCCGGCGAGCGGGGCTTCCGCCCCGGGGCCGGAGGCCGCGGTCGGCCCGACGCCGACTTTGAATTCGGGGGAACCGGCTTTAGCGACTTCTTCGAGTCCTTCTTCGGGAGCGGGCGCGCGGGCCGCGGCCCGTTCGGCGGGCAGGGGGGCCCGGCGGCCGACTACGGCGGGGAATTCTCGCAGGCGGGCCGGGATGTCGAGGCGGACATCATGGTGACCCTCGAGGAGGCGCTCAAGGGGTCGAAGCGAAAGGTCACGCTCAGGCGGCCGGGGAGCGACGGCGAGGACGATCGGGTCGACACCTACCAGGTGCGCATCCCCGCGGGGGTCTACGAGGGCCAGCGGATCCGGCTCGCCGGCCAGGGTAGCCACGGATTCGGCGGCGGGCAGGCGGGAGACCTCTACCTTCGCGTGCGCCTTGCGCGGCATCCCGACTTCAACGTCAGCGGGCCGGACCTGTACTTTGACCTGGACCTGGCGCCGTGGGAGGCGGTCCTCGGGGTAAAGGTGAAGATACCGGCGCTTGACGGAGCGACGACCCTTCGGGTCCCCCCGCAGACGGCGGCGGGCAGCCAGCTGCGCATGCGCGGGCTCGGCCTTCCCCGCTTGGATGGAAGCCGGGGCGACCTCTACGCGGTCATCCGGATCCAGGTGCCGCAAACGGCCTCGGCCGAGGAGCGTGTCCTGTGGGAGAAATTGGCCGGTGTGTCGACGTTTCGGGCTCGAGGGACGCCCTAACGGCCTGCGTGGAAAATGGATCACCCGTTGCCAACCGCCTAGCGCCGGCCGATGCTCAAGCAGATCCTTTTCATCCGGCACGGGGAGACCGAGTGGTCGCGCTCCGGCAAACACACGGGCCGCTCCGACATCGCCCTTTCGGAGCAGGGAGAATCCAATGCCCGCGGCATTGCGGGCCGCCTGGCCCTTGTTCGCCTGGAGCACGTGTTCACGAGCCCACGCCAGCGGGCGCGCAGGACGTGCGAGCTCGCTGGGCTTGGAGCGCGCGCCCAAGACGACCCCGACCTGGCAGAGTGGGACTACGGCGACTTTGAGGGGCTGAGCACGGCCGAGATCCTCAGGGCACGGCCCTCATGGAGCCTCTTTCGGGACGGATGCCCGGGCGGGGAGTCCCCGGGGCAGGTCTCGGATCGCGCTGACCGGGTGATCGCGAGGCTCCGCCAATTGGACGGGTCGGTCGCCCTCTTCTCGCACGGCCATTTTGGCCGCGTCCTTGCGGCCCGCTGGATCGGCGCACCGGCGGAGACCGGCCAGCGGCTCATCCTGGACACGGCGTCAATCAGCATCCTCTCCTACGAGCATGGCGACCGCGCGGCGGCCGGCATCGCGCTCTGGAACTCAAGGTCCTGTGATCTTTCCCCGTGACCAGACTCAGGCCGGTCCCGCGGCCGTGCGGCCGCCGTCCTTGATCGGGGTCGCGAACTTATACTCGATGTCCCAAGGGAAGTAGATCCACTTGTTCTGCTTAAACTCCTTCACGTAGGTGTCGACGATCGGCCTTCCCGCGGGTTTAGCGTAGAGCGTTGCGAAATGGGCCTTCGGCAGGAGCTGGCGCACCACCTGCGCGGTCCTCCCCGAATCCACCAGGTCGTCGATCAGCAGGTAGCCGTCGCCGTCGCCCGTCACCCCCTTGAGTACCTTCACGTCGGCCCTGACCTGCTCGGCCCCTCCGGTTTCGGACTTGAGGTAGCTCGTGACGCAGATCGTGTCCACCAGGCGGATGTCGAGCTCGCGCGCCACAAGCGCCGCAGG
Source organism: uncultured Opitutaceae bacterium (assembly GCA_964414785.1). Classification (GTDB taxonomy): domain Bacteria; phylum Verrucomicrobiota; class Verrucomicrobiia; order Opitutales; family Opitutaceae; genus Palsa-1447. Next base: position 25,703 of record CAYPXZ010000033.1, on the reverse strand, counting down.
GACCAACCCGCCGCGCGTGATGGCGATTATGCCCTTCCAGGAGCCCTTGGCGAGGAGCTGCTCGGACAGGTAGCGCGCGTCGCGGTGCAGTTCGACCCAGGAGACGATGATTTCGTCCTCATAATTTGAACGAGCCATGGGGCAGGCTGGTGGAAGGGCTATTCCCAATCAACACCGATAATCGCCGAAGGCCCTAAAGGGTCCGCAGGAACCACTGCACAGTCACCTCAATGACCCGCGCATCGCGCCCTAGCTCCGGCTGAAAGACGCTGAAAATGTGGTCGGCGCCGCCGATCAGAACCGCCTCGGCCGGGTGCCCCTTGGCCACCTTTAGGAACTCCGCCTCGTGCTGCGGAAGGAAGTCGTTTGAACCCCTTACCGACAGGAACGCACCGGGGTACCTCGCCAGGGCTGCGTCCGCGTTGAATCCCCGCAGGCTCTCGAAGAAAGCGTGGGTCAGGGTAATCGTCTTCCAACCCTTCATCTCGATAGAGCCGGTGCCCTCCTTCGCCGCCTGGGCCGCGACCTTGTCGAGGGGAGGGGTGCCCGCGACGCCCATGTAGAGGTCCCCGCTGGGACTGGACCACAGGACGAGGGACCTGCAGGCCGAGGGTTCGCGGGCGGCCGTCTCGATCGCGGTGGAGGCTCCCAAGCTCCAACCCAGGAGACCCGTGTGCCCGGGCTTAACGCCGGGCTGCCTCGCGATGAAGGACTGGGCCGAGGCCGCGTCCTCGAGGCGCGTCGTGAAGGTCGACTCTATCTTCGTGCGGTTTCGGTCTCCCTCACCGCGAAAGTTGATCCTTAGGCTCGCGATTCCCTGCGCCGAGAGGATGGAGGCAAGTCGCTTCATGAGGTCGCCGGCGCCGTCCATGTCGTCGGCCAGCCCGTGCATCAGCACCACCGTGCGGCCGTCCCAGCCCGCGTCCGGGGTGACCCATGCCCCGCTTAGGCCCGGCGCAACCTCAACCGCCGTTTCCCGAGCCTGGAGCAAGCTTGCAAGGGCCATGAAGCCCGCGATCACGAGCGTGGCCCTCCTCGGGGCGAGCGGGAGATGGCCGCACGGCGGACGGCCCGGGGTCATTCGTGCGGGCCAAAGGCGGAGGGTCTTTGCGAAGGAATTGAATTTCATAAGGCGTGGGTCCGGCGTTTGACCGGTTCGTCTGGGCCCTCCCCGGCCGTGGCACAAGCCGATTATTCGGAGAAAGGCGGGAAGCCACGGCCAGCGGCCGAAGTTTTCTGATGCATCGGGGCGCCTCCTCTGCCATCTCTCGATCATGACGCCCGCCAGCGAGTCATCGCCCGCCGGCAATGCCCCCGACCCGACGCCCCGTCCCGGGCCGGCTGGCGATGCCCCTGCGAGGACGCCGCGCAGCTGGTTCAAGCCGCGGCATGACTGGCAGGCGGTGAACGCCATCGTGCCCCAGCACCTGTGCTACAGGATCCTGGACACCTATTCCTGGGCGTCGGCGACCGTGGGCATCGTCTCCTCGGCGCTAGTCCTCGCCCAGTACCCCCAGCGGCTCATGCACGAGCCGGTCTTCTGGTTCCTTGCGGGCTCGGGGCTCCTGCAGCTCGCCTTCGCCATACTGCGCGGCGTTCCCTTCATGGTGCGCTACGGGGTGCTCGCCTTTAGCCTCCTTACCTACGACATCATCGCGGGGATGACGGTCGGCATCGGGCCCAGCTGGCTCATCATCGTCGTCATGCTCGTCACCTCCGTCGAGCTGCTCTTCGGCTTCCGGGCGGGAATGACCTGCCTTGTGGCGGTGTTTTCGCTCTTCGGCTGCGTGGCCTGGGGCTGGGTGAGAGGTCGCCTGCCGGTCGTCCTTTCCTCCACCGAGGCCGCATCGATCCTTAACTATCACAACGCGACGGTGTGGGTGAGGGCCCTTGTCGGGGCCGCCGTGGGAGTTGCGGCGGCCCTCATCGTGGCCCGCCAGCTCCTGCGCAGCCTGGGCGAGGCGCTCAAGGAGTCGGATTCCGCGCTGAACCACCTTGCCGTGGAGCAGGAGAAGCGGGCGCGGGCCATGGAGGCGCTCCGCTCCTCGGAGGAGACGTTTTCAAAGGTCTTTCGCTTCAGCCCCGACGCCATCTCGGTCTCCGACATGGAGACGGGACTCTACATCGACGTGAACGAGAGTTTCCAGCGGCTCTTCGGCTACTCGCGTGCCGAGGTAATCGGGCGGTCCTCAAGGGAGCTGGGGCACTGGGTTGAGCAGAAGGACCGCGATCGCCTGCTCGAGCTGCTGCGCACGAACGGCTCGGCGCGCGGCTTCCGATCCCTGGCCAAGAGGCGCGACGGAGAGGTGCGCTCGTTCGACGTCGCCGCCGAGGTGGTCGAGATCGGGGGCCGCAGGACGATCGTCGTCGCGGGAAACGACATCACGGAGCAGCTCCGCGCCGACCAGGCGCTCCGGGAGTCGGAGGCCAAGTTCTCAAAGGTGTTCCACGCGAGCCCCATTTCGATCATCATCTCCGACTTGGAGACCGGCCGGATCGTCGACGCCAACGAGGCGTTCCAGCGCATCTTCGAGTGCACTCTGCAGGAGGCGATCGGCCGCTCGACCCTTGAGCTAGGGCTCTGGCGCGATCCCTCCGAGCAGAAGGTCGTGGTCGCGGCGCTGCGCTCGGGCGGCCTGGCGCGCAACTTGAAGGTAAGATGCCGCTCGCTTCGCGGCGCCCCGATCACGGTACTCGTCAGCTACGAGCTCATCGAGCTCCACGACCGGGCGTCGGTCCTGGCGATGGCGCAGGACATAACCGACACCGAGCGCGCCGAGGAGGAGCGCGCCGGCGCGCTCGCCCGCGAGGCCCGGGCGCGCGACCAGTTCACGCACCGGCTGATCGCAGCGCAGGAAGCCGAGCGCAGCCGGATCGCGGGGGAACTCCACGACAGCCTCGGCCAGTCCATGCTTCTCGTGAAGAACCGCGCCCAGCTCTCGCTCGCGGGGGAGGGCCTTGCACCCGAGCTCAGGTCGCAGCTCGTGAGCATCCAGGAGATCGCCGCGCAGGCGATCGCGGAGGTACGCCACATCTCGCATGACCTAAGGCCCTACCAGCTCGACCAGCTTGGCCTGACCCGCGCGCTCGAGAGCATGATCGAGGGGGCGGCGGCCAGCACGGGGATCCAGTTCGAGCGGCGCCTTGAGCAGGTCGATGACGCCTTCACGCCGGATTCGGCGATCCACTTCTACCGGATCGTGCAGGAGTGCTTGAACAACATCCTGAAGCACTCGCGCGCCAGCCGGGTCGAGATCCTCCTGGAAAGGGACATCCACCAGATCCGCCTCCTCATATCTGACAACGGCTGCGGCTTCACCCCCGAGGGTTCGGTGCCGGGCGGCGCCGGACTTGGCCTTAAGAACATTGCGGAACGGGCGCGCATCCTGGAAGGGGCGCTGCGGATCGAATCCCAGCCGGGGCAGGGCTCCTCCATCGAGCTTATCGTGGGGTTGTCCGAGGCTTCCCCGTAGAAGGCTCGCCATGGGGTCCACGGCCGGCAATATGCAGGTTGATGGCAGGACCCACAAAGGTTGTGATCGTAGACGACCACCCGCTGTTTCGGCAGGGCCTTAGGCAGCTGGTTGAAACGGACGGGCAGTTCGAGCTGGTGGGCGAGGCGGGCACGGGCGACGAGGCGTTGGCGCTCATCAGGCGGAGCAAGCCCGACATTGCCGTACTGGACGTAAACCTGCCCGGGATTTCGGGCCTTGAGGTCGCCCGGCAGGTGCAGTCCCTCAAGCTGCCGACGCGCGTGGTCATCCTCACCATGTTCACGGAGGAGGAGACTGTGGACCGCGCGCTCGACCTCGGCGTCTTCGGATTCGTGCTGAAGGAGAACGCGACGCAGGACATCCTCGCCAGCCTGGTTGCCGTCGCAAAGGGCGAGCATTACCTTAGCCCCTCCATATCCGGCTTCCTCGTCCGGCGCCGCGGGCGCGCGGAGGCCCTGGCCCAGAAGAAACCCGGCCTTGATGACCTGACCAAGGCCGAGAGGCGCATCCTCAAGCTCATTGCCGAGAAGAAGACGAGCCGGGACATTGCGGCCGAGCTCTTCATCAGCCCCCGGACGGTCGAGGCCCATCGCGCCAACATCTCCCAGAAGCTCGGGCTGCGCGGCAGCCACAGCCTCCTGCAGTTCGCCCTCGAGAACCGCTCTTCGATCTGAGGTTCTACGTAGGTAGGGGCACGTAGACGGATACCAAGGTATCCCTAGCGAAGAATATGCATCGCTGCCAATAGGCACAGGGGCTCCGTTCGGCTATTCTATCCCGGACACGACCCATTGATGAGACTCCTAATCGTAGACGACCATTCCGCCGTACGCGCCATGATCCGCCAGATCTCGGCGCTGGTCGTGGACGAGGTCCGCGAATGCGCGTCGGGATCCGAGGCCGTGTCCGTCGCCCGCGAGTACCTCCCTGACCTCGTCACGATGGACCTGCGCCTCCCCGGGCTCGGAGGGATTGAGGCGACCCGGGCCCTGTGCTCGGTCTGCCCTGCGGCCAAGGTCGTGATCGTCACCTCCTATGACGAGCCCGCCCTGCGAGCTGCCGCCGCGACCGCGGGGGCATCGCACTTCGTGGCCAAGGACGATCTCGGGGCGCTTCAGCCCCTGTTTGCCCGGATTGCGGCCGGGATCGTGCCGGAACCGCAGCGCGACGACCAGATTTGACTATGAACGCCAGCATCGAAAAAACGGACTCGTTCCTAAGCAGGCCATCCCCCGTGGCGATCGACACGTGGGCCATGCGCGACAGGGACGAACGCTTCCGGCTTCTCGTGGAGAATTCCCGCGACATCATCGTCGAACTTTCGCCCGATGTGGAAGTGCTCTACGTGAGCCCGAACGTGACCGCCATACTCGGGTATTCGAGCAAAGAGCTCATCGGGACGAACCTGTTCGAGAAGGTGCACCCCGACGACCTGGCCAACGTGAGGGTGCAGTTTGAGCAGCGCTCGGGCCGCGCGACGTGCAGGCACATGCACGGCGACGGCTCGTGGCGCTGGCTAGAGTCGACCGGCCGCGAGTTCATGACGGCCGGGGGCAAACTCCACCGGGTCGTCGTCGCGCGCGACGTCACCGAGCAGAAGGAGGCGGCCGCCGAGCGCGAGCGCCTCAAGACGGAGCTTGCGCGGGCCGAGAAGTTCACGGCCCTCGGGGCGCTGGCCGGGGGCATGGCGCACGACTTCAACAACATCCTGACGGGGATCATCGGCCATGCCGGGTTCCTTCAGCTTCACGATCTCGCACCCGACGCCCGTGACTCACTCGAGCAGATCCTGAAGGCCGCCAACCGGGCAAAGAGGATCACGCGCCAGGTGCTGGACTACGGGTGCGAGCAGCAGCGCTCACGGGCCCCGATGAGGCTTTCGGCGGTGGCCAACGAGGTGCTTAGGCTCCTGAAGCCCACCATACCCGCGAACATCGAGGTCGTCGCCGAACTGCCGGACGACGGCGCCATGGTGTTCGCAAGCGCCACTCAGATCCACCAGGTGCTCGTCAATCTCTGCCTCAACGCCGTGCACGCGATGCGCGAGTCGGGGGGGCGGCTCGCCGTGCGGGTCACCCGCGTGGAGGTCGATGCGGCGCTGGCGCGGGAGTGCTCCGGCCTGGCATGCGGCCAGCACATATGCCTGGAGGTCATCGACAACGGACACGGGATGGATCCGGACACCCGGAGCCACATCTTCGATCCGTTCTTCACGACCAAGCGCGAGGGAGACGGAACGGGCCTGGGCCTTGCGGTCGTGCAGCGGGTCGTCCTCGACCACGGCGGAGTCATTCAGGTGGCCAGTTCACCCGGCAAGGGCACGACGTTTAGCATCCTCTTGCCCGCTCATCGCGGGGGGTCGGGAACGACGCCGTTTACCGGGTCCGGCGCCGGCATCTAGGCCCATGTCCCACCGCTCTGTGCCGGCGGTGTTGTGACCCGGGCGGCCTCCCTTACAAGGGGAGGCACCCTCGGTGTGTTAAAAGAGGTCGCAATCTGAAACAGGCCTTTGACAGGGGCTGCGTTATCGGCAGATTCCAGCGCCAAGTTACCCCTCCCCGCCGAAACTCAAGTATTTGGCTTATGCAGAATTCCAACGGGCCAAGGCCGTCGGGTTCGTCCTCGCCCGTGAACATCGTCCGGGCCAATGCCGACGGATTGACGGCGTTGGAGGACCGCGTCGCAACGGAAGAGCCCCTCGAGATCAGCGTGGACTACGAGCGGCGCGGCGGGCTGAGGGTGGCAAGGAGCGTGTCGGTGACGATGCGCACCCCCGGCAGCGACCGGGAGCTGGCCGCGGGCTTTCTCTTTGGCGAGGGTATCCTGGACGAGGCGGGCCAGGTTTCCGAGATCGCCCCTTTGCCTGGGCAGGCAAACACGATCCGGGTCTCCCTTCGCCCGGGGGTGGAGGTCAACCTGAAGTCCCTCGAGCGCCATTTCTACACGACCTCAAGCTGCGGCGTTTGCGGAAAGGCCTCGATCGAGGCTCTTCGCATGGAGCGGGGGGTCCACCAGGATGCCGACGCCCCGCTCGTGGATCTAAGGACGGCGCTGGATCTGCCCGGGGCGCTTCGGCAGGCGCAGCGCGTCTTCGATGTGACCGGTGGCCTCCACGGCGCCGCGCTTTTCGACCCATTGGGAAATCTCATCTGTGTGAGGGAGGATGTGGGGCGCCACAACGCGGTCGACAAGGTGATCGGGGCCCAGTTTCTTGCGAGCCGCATGCCGCTCTCCCACGACATCCTTGTTCTGAGCGGGCGCGCGAGCTTCGAGCTCGTGCAGAAGGCCGTCGTTGCGGGGATACCGATCCTTGTCGCCGTCGGCGCCCCCTCGAGCCTTGCCGTCGAGGTCGCGCGCCAGTTTGGGACGACCCTCCTTGGTTTCGTGAGGGACGGCCGAATCAACGTCTACTCGGGCGCCCAAAGGCTCCGCGAAGCGAGGGTGTCCCTAACCCCGACCTAAACCGTGCCTGCAGACGAGCAAACCCCGACGGAGCCGGCTGCCCAGGGCCCGACCGACGCGGTGGGGGTCCGGATTGGCGAGCCGAGCCATTCCGCAGGAGGGCTCGAGGCGGTGATGAACACCCTTGCCATTAGCGCCGGGGAGATGGGCTTGGTCCGCGGGACCCGAATGCTCCTCCAGGTGAACCAAAAGGACGGCTTCGACTGCCAGAGCTGCGCGTGGCCAACACCCGACGGCGACCGCCACGTCGCCGAATTCTGCGAGAACGGGGCGAAGGCCGTTGCGGACGAGGCCACCCGGACGCTCATCACCCCCGAATTCTTCAGGCGTCACAGCGTTGCCGAGCTGGCGGCCCGGTCGGACCACTGGCTCGGGAAGCAGGGGCGCCTGACCGAGCCGATGGTCCTTAGGCCGGGTGCCTCCCACTATGAGCCGATCCCATGGGACGACGCCTTCCGCCTTGTCGCGGAAGAGCTCCTTAGGCTGCCGACGCCCGATGGCGCCTCATTCTACACGTCGGGCCGTACAAGCAACGAGGCGGCATTCCTCTACCAGCTCTTTGTCCGCGCCTTCGGCACCAACAACCTGCCCGACTGCTCAAACATGTGCCACGAGTCGAGCGGCGCCGCCCTTGCCACGACGATAGGCATCGGCAAGGGCTGCGTGACCCTTGCCGATTTCGAGAAGGCCGACGCCATCTTTGTCGTCGGCCAGAATCCGGGGACGAACCACCCGCGGATGCTCACGACCCTCCAGGCGGCGAAGCGCCGAGGATGCAAGATCGTAAGCATCAATCCGCTTCCTGAGCTCGGGCTCGAGCGCTTCAAGAATCCCCAGGAGTTCAAGAACCCCCAGCGGATCCCGGAGCTCCTCTTCGGAAAAGGGACCTCGATGGCCGACCTCTGGCTGCCGGTCCGGATCAACGGCGACATGGCGGTCTTTCAGGGGATAATGAAGGAGATGCTCGATGCGGAGGACCGAAATCCGGGCACCGTCCTCGATCGCGGGTTCATCGAGGAATTCACCGGCGGCTACGAGGGCCTTGCCGCGCACCTGCGCTCCGTCGACTGGGATGAGATCATAGCCGGGAGCGGGCTGGGCAGGGAGGAGATACGGGCCGCGGCCGAGATCGCGATGGCGTCCCGGTCCATCATCGCCTGCTGGGCGATGGGGCTCACCCAGCACAGGAACGCGGTCGGCACCATCCAGGAAATCGTCAATTTCCTGCTCCTCGGGGGCAACATCGGCCGGCCCGGCGCGGGCCCGTGCCCGATCAGGGGCCACAGCAACGTGCAGGGCGACCGGACCATGGGCATCTGGGAGAGGCCGTCGGCCAGGTTCCTGGACAGCATGGCCAGGGAGTTCCCGTTCAAGCCGCCGCGGGAGCACGGTCTGGACGTCGTGGGCACGATAAAGGCGATGCATGCGGGGCAGGTGAGGGTGCTCTTTTGCATGGGCGGCAATTTCCTTTCGGCCACTCCGGACACGGAGTTCACGGCGGCCGCGCTGCGGCGATGCGCGCTCACGGCGCACGTGGCGACGAAGCTCAACCGCTCCCACCTCGTGACGGGCTCGACCGCGCTCATCCTTCCCTGCCTCGGGCGGACCGAGGTCGACCGCCAGTCCACCGGGGACCAGTTCGTCACCGTGGAGGACAGCATGGGGATCATCAACCCCTCCAGGGGAAGCCTCTCCCCGGCCTCGGGTGGCCTGATCAGCGAGCCAGCGATCGTGGCCGGCCTTGCCCGGGCCACCCTGGGCCCGACGACGCCCGTCGACTGGGCGGAGCTGGCGGGAAACTACGACCTGATCCGGGACAGGATCGAGCGGGTCGTTCCCGGGTTTGCGGACTTCAACGGGCGCATCAGGAAGGGTCCGTTCTACCTTCCGAACGGGCCGCGCGACCGGCGCGAGTTCGCGACCCCGGGCGGGAAGGCGGTCTTCACGGTGCACGTTCTTCCGAGGGAGCCGGTTGGCGCGGGCGAGTTCGTCATGATGACCATTCGCACGCACGACCAGTTCAACACGACGATCTACGGTCTCGACGACCGCTACCGCGGGATATTCAACGGGCGCCGGGTCGTCTTCATGAACGCCCAGGACATGGCCGCGCACGGCGTCGTGCAGGGCCAGCTGGTGGACCTCGCGAGCCATTTCAATGGCGTCACGCGGGAGGCGCCCGGTTTCATGGTGGCCCCGTTCGACATCCCGCGCGGGTGTACGGCCACGTATTTTCCCGAGGCCAACGTGCTTGTCCCAGTCGACAGCGTCGCCGAAATCAGCAACACCCCGACCTCCAAGTCGGTGAGGATAACGATCAGGCCGGCCGCAAGGACCGAGGCGGCGATCGCAGCCATTCGCGCCGACACGGCGGCCGCACCGGGCTGAAACGGGGAGGCCCGGGAGCGGGAGCAATTTGGAAACCCCAAGGTCCAGTCAACAACCCCCAACACAAAAATCATGCTGTCGATATTGGATAGAGAGCACACCATCGCACCGCCCGGCTACAGCCGGTGGCTGGTTCCGCCCGCGGCCATCGCCGTTCAGATGTGCATCGGCGAGATCTACGGATTCAGCGTGTTCAATCTGCCCTTGAGCCGGGCGATAGGGATCACCAAACAGGCCGAGGGCGACTGGTCGGTCCCGACCATCGTCCTTTGCACGTACTCGCTCGGACTGATCATCCTCGGCCTCTCCGCGGCTTTCTTCGGCAAGTGGGTCGAGGCACACGGCCCGCGAAAGACCATGTTTGCGAGCGCCTGCCTCTTCTGCGGCGGCCTCGTGATCTCCAGCTACGGCGTCAGCACCCACAGTTTAGTGCTTCTCACGCTCGGCTACGGGCTCGTCGGGGGCATAGGCCTCGGGCTCGGCTACATCGCGCCGGTCTCGACCCTGGTGAAGTGGTTCCCCGACCGGCCAGGCATGGCAACCGGCATGGCGATCATGGGGTTTGGGAGCGGGGCGATGGTGGGGGGGCCGCTCGGCGTTGTGCTCATGGAGCGCTTCAGGACGTCGGCCTCGGTCGGGGTGAGCCAGACTTTCCTCGTGATGGCGGGGCTCTACTTCGTCATCATGAACTTCGGGGCGCTCATCGTGCGCGTTCCCGCCCAGGGTTGGAAGCCGGAAGGCTTCGTTCCTGCAACCCAGGCAAAGAAGCTTGTGACAACCGCCCACGTGGCTGTCGACGTGGCATGGAAGACGCCCCAGTTCTGGCTCCTTTGGATGGTGCTATGCACGAATGTCACGGCCGGGATCGGCGTCCTGGCCCAGGCCTCTCCCATGGCCCAGGACATGTTCGGCGTCAGCGCCGCGGTTGCCGGCGGCTTCGTGGGCTTCCTGAGCATCTTCAACATGGCGGGGCGCTTCGTATGGTCATCGTTCTCCGACGTCATAGGAAGGAAGGGAGCCTTCTGCGTCTACTTCATCCTCGGCTGCTCCCTGTACCTGCTCATTCCGTACACGCAGCGGATCAACAGCGTGGCGCTCTTCGTGGCGGTGGCGTGCGTTATCATCTCCATGTACGGCGGCGGTTTCGCCACGACCCCCGCCTACCTCCGGGACATCTTCGGGACGATGCAGGTCGGTGCCATCCACGGGCGCGTGATCACCTCGTGGTCGATGGCGGCGGTGCTTGGGCCGCAGCTGGTCACCAACCTCTCGGCCTACCAGAAGGCGCACGGCGTGCCGAAAGTGGAGGCCTACAACACGACGATGTACCTCATGGCGGGCATCCTCCTAGTCGGGCTCGTATGCAACCTCCTGGTGACGGCGGTCGACACGAAGCACCACCACGACGGCGCCGGTGCCTGAACGCCCAGGTGCCCCGCCTCAACACTCAAACCCGCTTATACAAATGACCCAGACCTCTCAAAAAAGCCCCTCTTGGCTCGTCGCCCTGGCGTGGCTGATCGTCGCGATTCCCCTCGGATGGGGCCTCTACCAGAGCCTGATGAAGTCCAAGCCCCTCTTTGCCGCTCCGGTCGCGCAGAACGCTCCGGCTAAGGCGGCGAACAAATAGTAGCCGGTAGGCCCATCTCCCGTTTTGGGGCCGGCCGCGCCGACAACGCTATGGCGCCATGCCCCAGAGCGCCTCAGCGGCAGACAAAAACGGCATACCGCATCGCTCCGGTCCGGTATGCCGCCCATATCCGGCAGGATGTGAGAGCGAAGATGCGGTCTCTCGCTCTCGAGCGCAGCATCATCCGCCAATACGGGGGCCGCGTCATGATCCGCAGCACCATACGCTGGATAACTACGTTCCACGTCCTCCTTACGCCATGCGTAAGATCCTCAACATGCACGTCGGCAAAACCTGAGGATTGGAGCAGGCCTTGGAGCGCACCCGCTGTGATCAGCGGGGCCTGGCGGCCCTCCACGGAGATCGGTCCGAGCAGGTGGCGGCTGGACCATGGCGACGGATTGTCGGCCGCAAGCCAGGTGCTAAGCACAAACCGTCCGCCCTGTTTCAAGGTGCGCCGGACATTGGACAAGAAGTCGGCACGGCTAGGCATATGTTCGATGCTCTCGAGCGACAGGACGGCGTCGAATGTTGAGGAGGGAACCCCGGCTCCCATCCAATCCCGCTCTCTAATCTCCACGGACCCCCGAGCGACGCTCCATCGGTCGGCGTAGCGTTTCTGGGCCTTTGAAACGGTGAATCCGACCACGGAGACGCCGTGGCTCTCCGCCGCGAGCCTCGCGGTGGCGCCGTATCCGCAGCCAACGTCCGCGATGTTCATCCCCTCCCTCAGATCGAGCCGTTCAAGAACCAGCCGGCTCATCTGCTCGGCGGCTTCCTCCGGTCTCTCAGTCCCCCGCAACCATAATCCATGGTGGATGTGCTCCCCCCAAATGTCCCGGTAGAAGAAATCCAGCGTGTCATAGTGCTCTGCGATGACCGCCACCGGAGGGAAACAGCGCGGGTCGATATTGGGGGTTTTCGACAATGCGTTTCCGGGGTGCAGGGATTCCTACCGGTGACTGGCGAATCGGGTTCGTTGTTCCCTATTTGTGGGCGTTCGCGCCCCTAAACGTTCATCGTCACTCGCGAACCTTCTTCTCCACCGTCCACGTCGTTGAGCGCCCCAGCCAGGTGATGCCGAGCACGTACCCCTTAAGGAAAAGGGTCTGCGGATTCTCCGGATCCCGCCAAATGAAGCCGTCGTAGGACTTGCCGTTCTTCGGGTCGTAGATCACGCCACCCTCCCACCTCTTCGTCTCGTTGTTCGCGCGGAACCCGCGCAGGATGACGAGCCCGAGGACGCGGTCCGCCTTTCGATCGGGATCGGGATTGTTCTTGTCCAGCCTGTTCTTGTCGTCCCTTAGCCAGACGATCCTGCCCGTGTAGGACCCGTCGGGTCCCTCGGTGACATTCACCTGGGCGCCGCCGTCAACCGTGAGGTATATCCCCGCGATTCCCGGCCCCCACGGTTCGGCCCTCGCCAGGCCGCAGGCTGCGGCGGCGAAAAAGAGGAGAAGAAGCGGGCGTATTCGTTTCAAGAGGGCAGGGGCGCTGGTCTCACCACGCAGGCACGTTGTACCCGACGGAACCGCGGGTCAACGGTGACGCCGGGTGATTTGCCTAGGCCGCGGGCCCGCGCGTCATCGTTTCGGCCCGCCGTACGAGTCGACCTCGAGCCGGATCGCGCGCGTGTGGTCCGGCGTGCTCCCGCAGCATGAGCCGACGATCGCCACGCCGGACTTGAGCGCCTCCGGCACGGCCTTGGCCATGTCCTCCGGCAGCTGCTTGTACACGGCCTTGAGGTTCTCAAGGACCGGGAGCCCGGCGTTCGGCTGCACCATGATGGGAAGGTCGCTGTGCGCCCGATAGAGGCGCGCCACCTTTGCCGCGGCCAGCATGTCCATGCCAGTCCCGCAGTTGAGCGCAACGATGTGGGCCCCCTTCTCTGTCACGAATTCCGCGGCCTGCTCGGGCGACACTCCCATCATCGTCTTAAAGAACGTCCCGTCCAGAGACAGGTCGTAGGCGAAGGAGGCGATGATGGAAGGCGCATTGGCCGACTTGGAGGCGTCGATCGCGACTCCCATTTCCTCGAGAGAGGTCTGCGTCTCGATTATGATCGCATCGACTCCCGCGTCGACGAGCGCCCGTGCCTGCTCGGCATAGGAGGCTTGGGCGTCCTCGGCGGAGAGGTCCCCGTAGGGTTCGAGCAGCGCCCCCAGGGGCCCCAGGTCTCCCAGAACGAAACCCGCCCGCCCTGCAAACGCCTCCCGCGCGATCCTGGCCCCCGCGCGGTTGATCTCCGCCAACTCGGACTCGTGGCCATGGCGGCGCAGCATGATGCGGCTTCCGCCGAACGTGTTCGTTATGATGCAGTCGGCCCCCGCCTCGACGTAACGCCGCTGGATCGCAAGCACGCGGTCCGGATGGGTCAGGTTCCACGCCTCGCCGCAGCCGCCCTGCTCAAGGCCGGCGAGCATCAGCTGGGTGCCCATGGCGCCGTCGCCGACTAGGTGGCGTTTGCGTGCGACCTCATGAAGGAGTTCCTTTTTCATATTGGGGCGAATTGGCTATGCGAAATCGGCTAGGAGGCCGCCGTTTCAATCTCCTTGGCGACGGCCGCGGCGACGGCGTCGGGCGCCCCGGCGCGCGCCATCTCGTCGCCCCACCTGAGCTGCGCAATGTAGGCGTCGCCGCCTGCAAGGCCCTGCCTGAGCGCCGCAGAATCGATCTTCTCGGCAAAGCGGGCCGGCAGGCCGACCTTCACTTCGTCAAGCTCGTCCCACGCCCTAACCTGCGAGGGGATGTCCTGCCAGTACAGGATCTGGTACTTGGAGACCGCGTCGGCCGGCCGCACCATAGGGCCGGACGGCGCAGCGGGGGCCGACGGGGCGGCCCGGGGAGCCGTGTCCAGGTCGCCGCGGCCCATAAAATGGTGGAAGAGATCGACCGCGTTCGACGCATCCGACCCGTAGCCGTCGGCGCCTATCTCGTCGGCAAACATCTGGCTGATCGGGGCGCCCCCGACCGCAAACTTGATGTGGCCCTTGCCCTTGGCCTCGAACCCGTCGATGACCACCTTCATGTAGGTCATCGTGGTGGTGAGCAGCGCGCTCATGCCGATGATGTCCGGCTTGAACTCCTCGGCCGCGGCCATGAACTTCTCGACGCTCTGGTCGACGCCGATGTCCTTGACCTGGAAGCCGGCGCCCTCGGCCATCATGCAGACAAGGTTCTTGCCTATGTCATGGAGGTCGCCCCGGACCGTGCCCATGAGGAGCCTGCCCCCGGAGCTTGCGTCGGGGCCGCGGGCAGTGATGAGAGGCTTCAGGACCCCCATGCCCGCTTTCATCGCGCGGGCCGCAATCAGCACCTCGGGCACGTAGAGGATGTTGTGCTTGAAGTCCTCCCCCACGACGCTCATCCCGGCAATGAGGCCCTCCTCAAGGACTTCCTTGAGCGGCCGCCCCTCGGCGAGGGCGTCCTTGGTCATCTGCTCAACCTCCTTGGCTTTGCCCTCGTAGAGGCACTGGTTCATTAGGGCGTAGTCGGGCATGGCGGCGGAAGGTGGGGAACTCAGCGGGAGGCGCGCTTGGCGTTGTATTCGGCGAGCGCGGACTGCATGGCGACGATGTTGGCGCGGGGCATCCCGGGGCTTGTGCCTCCGCCCACGGAGAGAATGACGCCCTCTCCCCCGCTCTTCTCGAGCACATCGAGCGTGGCGACGCGGACCTCCTCGGGGGTCCCGCGAACGCCCACCTCGAGGGGGTTCACGTTGCCCATCAGGCACATCCTGTCGCCCACCCGCGCCTTCACCTCCGCCATGTCGGTCTGCTTGCCCCAGTTGAGCACATTGAAACCGACGTCGGGCAGGTGGTCGAGGCACGCATCCACCTCGGCGTCATTGTGGTAGATCTTGACCCAGTCTTTGGGGAAGGCGTCGCAAATCCTCTTAAGGTAGGGATGGCAGAACTCCATGTAATGGTCCTCGTTCACGAAGCCAACGATGTCGTCGAGGATGAAGATGCCCTCAACGGTCGGTCCCATGGCCTTTGCCTGGGCCTTGAGCCAGTCGATGATCAGGCGCGTGCAGAGATCGAGCAGCTTGTGCGCCCATTCGGGCTTCTCGACCAGGTCGATCATGAAGTCCGTGGTGCTTCGGACGAAGCCCGCCGTGCACATGGGGCCGCGTGACGTAACCATGGGGAGGATGTACCCGTGGTCGAGTATGCGCTGACGCACCATCCGGATGCGGTGCAGCGTCAGCGCCATGAAGGCGTCGTTCTCGACCTCGTATTCGGGGAATTTCTCGATGTCCTCGATATGAAACAGCGTGTGGTACTCGCTAGGTGTGTTGTCCGACCAGAACTTGATCTTGGACCCCAGCGCGGAGGGCTCGGCCGCCATCCCATATTCCATCCACCACGAGGGGACGAAGATGATGTCGGGAAATTCCTGGTGGATCTTGAGGTGGGACTGGAACCACAGCTCGGGATCCAGGTAGAAATCCATATGCTTGATGCCGAGGTAGCCCGGGATCCACGGGCTATCGATGATCAGCGCCATGGGCACCTTGTCCAGTTTCTCGCGGCGGGCAGCCTTCTTGAAGATCTCCCATTGTTCGGGTTTCATGCGTGGGGTCCTTTGGCGGTGCGTTTCGGGTATGGTTGGGAAAGGGGCTCCGGACTTGGATCACGGGGTTATCCGGATCTCGTTGTCGGAGATCTCGAGCGCCACGCCGGCGCCCTTTGCGGCCTCCTGGAGGGCGGCGGCCAGCATCGCGACGGGATCGGGGCCGACGTCAATCCGGCGCATGAGCCCGTCGCCCTTCTTCGCGCCCACGCGGATCGTGATCCTCAGACCCTTGCGCTTGCACAAGACCCGCGTGCCGTCGGGGAGTCCGGCGTTCATAGGGGCGATGTAGGCGTCCACGTAATGAACGCCGATGCCGGACTTGTCCCGGAACCCCGGGGGCAGCTTTTCACGGGCCGCGGCGTTGATGTCGCAGAGCTTGATCATCTCGTGGGTCAAGGGGTCTTACTCAGGGTGAATGGGGTTTCCCGATTCGGAAGTGGCAAGAGTGAAGTGAATCGCCTCGAGGGCGAGTACCCATTTGTGGGTCCGGCTGCTCGCGTCGCAGTAGCAGCCCGACGAGGAGACCGTCGGTGCCCATGCAAGCACGTCGTCCAGGGGCCGGCCGACCAACGGCCTCTCGGCGCCGATGGCCTCCATGAGGGCCGCCGCGTCGCTGATGTAGGCGCACATGAACGTGTACCCCTGGTCGCCCGCGGCAGGCTGGCAAGTGCTGGACCTGATGGTGTAGCTTTCGCTCGGCGGGGCCAGCGACACGAGGTAGTCGAAGGCGAGGGGACGCCCGAGGTTGGAGCAGGTTGTGCCGTCGAACCGGAAGCGTGCCTCGACCGAGCCGTCGCCCGAGCGCGAGATGCTGACGCGCTCGGTGGCCCATTTCCGAAGAGCCTTTGGTCCGACGGTATAGTTGGCCGGTTGCGTGAGCGGCGAGCGGGTGTTGGAGGAGCGGGTGCGCGGGCTGCGAGTCTGGGCACCGGCGAGCGGCGGGGAAGAGGGCAGGTACGGCGCCCGGCGGTACTGGCAGGGGGCGAATGAGCAGCCCTGGCAGGGGGTGCGATGATGGATCGGCGCTTCGTGCTCGGGCCGCGGGGCGATGCCGACGACCGCCAGCAGCGACTTTCTGGGCCTTAGCATCCCGCTCGGCATGACCCCGAGGGTCTCGGGGAAGGGTCGGGACATTCCGCGGGTGACGAGCTCAAAGAGCCTGTGTTGGTCCGCCACGTCCCATCCCGTGTAGCCGGGACTGTAGTGCGGCAGCGCGATCTCTCCCGCCTGCGCCGCCAGGTCGCAGATCCGGGAATTGGCCAACGCAACAAGGCGCTCCACGACGGCGGAACCGAGGACCTCCAGGAAATAGTACTCGTCGGGCTTCGACTCGTCCCAGAGACTGCCCGCTCTTTCCTCGCAGCCGCTTCCCGCGCTCACGGCCACAAGGACGGCGTGCCGGGCGTCCACCAGGAGGTCCCTGAGGCGCTCCGATCGGAATTCCTCGCCGTCGATAACGAGGGTCCTGGCGCCGACGCCGACCTGCGCCCTACGCAGGTAAATGAAGGGCCGCCCCCACTCGGCGTACTGGGCCCTCGCCCAAGAAAGGAGCTCCATCGCCCGTTCGCCGGGGAGGTGTCCCTTGGGGTACCCGAGCAGCCGCAGGTACTCCGAGTCCTCCACGTCGACTATCGACGGCAAATCCATGGTCTCGGGCATCGCTGGACCGCGGTTTAAGGGGTGGCTCATTTCTGGGGAGCCCCGATGGGGTCGTCGAGAGCCTTGAACTGGCAGCCGTCCACGAAGAAGTCGAAGAACCCGGGATGCGTCTCCAGGCGGCAGTGGGTCACCCTCTTTACCAGATTCTCCAGCTCCTTGCGTTTTGAGCGGGAGAGGAGCGCGACACAGGCGCCCTCCACCGAGGCGTTCCCAATCTGGCGAATGCGGGATGCGTCGATGTTGGGAATAAGGCCGATCCTCTTCGATGATTCGAGGTTCAGGTGCCGCCCAAACCCCCCAGCCAGGTAGAACACCTCAATCTCGGAGAACCCGATCCCGTATTCGCGGACCGCGATCTGCAGGCCCGCCACGTTCGCGCCCTTGGCCTGGGCAAGCGCATTGACGTCGCCCTCGCTGAAAGTGATCGGGGGCTCCGCAGAGGGGTCGATGGTCATGCTGCCGCGCCCGTCCTCGAACCTACCGAGCGCATTCATCCGCCCGGTCCGAATCAGCTCGCTAAGAAGGTCGATGAGGCCGGATCCGCAGATGCCCTCTGCGGTCACCCCCCCAATGACTGCGGTATGGAATTCCCCATTGTCGGCAATTGAGACCTTCTCGATGGCTCCGGGAAGCCCGGGCATCCCGAACGTCACCTGGCCGCCCTCGAACGCCGGGCCCGCCGGGCACGACGCGGCGAGCACCTTGTGCCTGTTGCCGACGACAAGTTCGGTGTTCGTGCCAATGTCCATGATGGCGATCACGCGGTCCTCGTTCGCAATGTCGACGGCCAGCATGCACGCCGCGGCATCCGCGCCCACGTGCCCGCTGATGATAGGCATGCCGTACGCGCGGGCCTTCGGATGGACGGGAAGACCAAGCCGACGCGCCGGCTCGCTAAGGCTTGTCGTCGACCGGGTTCCCGAGGCGACCTCAAGCTCGGTGATCGACTGGTAGGGGCTCTGGCCAATCGTGTAGACCGAGAGCCGGAAGAAGATGTCGCGCATCGTCGAATTTCCGGCGACCACGACCTCATAGATCGTGAGAGGGTCGACTGGAAACTCCTCGATGGCCCTTCCCAGGTAGCCCGAGAGGGTGCGCTGGAGCGTCCTCGTGCGGTCCTCCGTGTCGAATTGGATCCGCGCCATGATGTCGGACCCTCCAAAACGCTGGGGATTCTCAAAGGACGAGTCGGCCACAACCTCCCCGGTCTCGAGGTTGAGGAGACGCAGGACGACGGTCGTCGTTCCCAGGTCGATCGCGAGGCCGTGAAGCGGTCCAAGGCCCCGGTCGATCTCGACCCCGTCGAGGAGTATCCGGTCGCCTTCCCGCGTAACGGCGGAATCCAGCGGCCATTGGGTGCGCAACTCGGGAAGCTCGAAGGCGTGTCTTTCGATCCGCATTTGGCCGCGGCGCATCGTGTGGCACCGGACGATCCCCTCACGTGCGGAGGCTCGCGCGCAGCAAGAAAGCCGGAAGGGCGCCTTCAAGTGTCCCTCGGCGGCGGCCGGACCCGATAAGAGCTCCATTCCCTCGACGACCTCCACGACACATTCCCGGCACTTGCCCTGCTTGACGCACGACGTCGGAACGCGAATCCCCAAGCGCTCGGCACCGTCAAACAGCGAGACCCCCGGCTCGATCTCGCATGCCAGGTGGTTGATGTGAAGCGTGACGCTCATTCGTAGCCTAGCGCACGGCTGTCAGCAAACTGGGCGCGGCCACGGCCTCCGAACTTGGGATTCCCTGCCGGACAGGGAGAGGGCTCCGTTCGGGTCCGATTTTCATGGGCGCAGGGTAGGGGCATCACCCGCAGGAAGCTACCAGCGCAGATAGTCTAACACTAGCGCTTTCGGACGTTTCAGGTCCGGATATTGGCCGACCCGTTCGCGCCGGGCACAGGAATGTGTCCATTCCCGGATTTCGGGGAGATGATTCATTGAGGTAAGGACCCACCCCATTGTAAGATTATAAAAAGCGAATATAAAACAGGTTACAATTATTTGGCTCTCCGGCCTCGCACGGCTCAAGAAAGGGGCGTCCATGCCTAGGGTTGCCTAACAAGGCCTGCCGGAATGGGCGGCGCCCCCGGCCGACTTCCGAAAGAGGCTGTGGAAATTTAACCGACGCCAAATGGGTCGGATTTCAACGTTTTGCGCGGGTTCCTTTGTGCAGGCTGAGCACCCTGCAATGGCGCACCATCCGCGGAATTCTCGCCAAGAATTGCAGTTACCTGAGCGCTCGCTCCAATTAGCTCACATGCAGGGCGCCGTGCCTGCCAAGCCGAACCATGGGACCGGCCGGCGTTGGAACCGCGGTTTGCATTCGGTGACCCGCCTGGCGAATCTCTGCCGGTGCACGCAGAGTCCAAACCAGATGGGTTCGCCGAGGCGGCGCCGGGGCAGGGAGGATCGCAGCCAGACGAGCCCGTCTACATGGGGCTGCCCCATGAGCGCGTGCTTCGGGCGCGCTTCTATTTTGCCGTTCTCCTCACCGTTCCCGTGCTGGCGATCGCCATGGGACCGATGTTTGCGCCGCAATTCCTCCACATGGCGGATGCGCGGGAGCTCGCTTGGGCACAGCTACTCCTTACGACCCCT
This sequence comes from uncultured Opitutaceae bacterium, assembly GCA_964414785.1. Lineage (GTDB taxonomy): Bacteria > Verrucomicrobiota > Verrucomicrobiia > Opitutales > Opitutaceae > Palsa-1447. The sequence goes on along the minus strand of CAYPXZ010000033.1, from coordinate 5,895 downwards.
GTGTTCTTCTGGTCCGGCTCCTTCTTCATCCGCCGGTGGTGGACGTCGCTCCGGGATCGCGACACCAACATGTTCACGCTCACCGTGACGGGCACGGGTGCGGCCTATTTCTATAGCGTCGCGGCGGTCCTGTTTGGTGGCTCCTTCCCCGCTGCGTTTCGAACCGTCCACGGTGTGCCGCTCTATTTCGAGGCCACTGCGTTCATCACGACCATAGTGCTCCTCGGCCAGATCCTCGAGCAGCGCGCCCATGCGCACACGGACGCAGCCATCAGGGCGCTAATGGACCTTGCGCCCAAGGTCGCCCACCGCGTGGCGGCGGATCGGAGCGAGCAGGATGTCCCTTTGGACGACGTGCATTCAGGGGATCTGCTTCGCGTGCGGCCCGGCGAGCATGTCCCGGTTGATGGCGCCCTTGTCGACGGGGCCAGCGAGCTCGACGAGTCGATGCTCACGGGCGAACCCCTGCCGGTCACAAAAAGCGCAGGAGACCTGGTCAGCGCGGGCACGCTAAACACCACGGGTTCGTTCGTCCTCGTTGCGAGGCAAGTTGGCAGGGAAACGCTGCTTGCGCAGATCATCCGCCTCGTTGAGCAGGCGCGCGAGAGCGAGCCCCCGATCGCACGCATCGTAGACCGAGTCTCGGCCTGGTTTGTCCCCGGTGTCGCCATCTTCGCCGCCGCAACCTTTGCGTCGTGGATGTTTTTTGGACCTGAGCCGCGATTCATATTCGCGCTTCTGAATTCAGTCGCCGTGCTGATCATTGCCTGCCCATGCGCGCTCGGGCTCGCCACACCTGTTTCGATCGTGACTGCGATCGGCCGGGGCGCCCAGGCCGGTGTGCTGGTCAAGGACGCCGCAGCGCTCGAGCGCTTGGCTACCGCTAATACGATCCTGATCGACAAGACGGGTACGCTGACGGCTGGCCGCCCGCGCCTCGCCAGGATCGCGCCCGCAGGGAGTTTCAATGAGAACGAGGTGCTTTCGCTCGCCGCAGCGGCCGAGGCTCAAAGCGAGCACCCGCTCGCCCGGGCAATTGTGGCCGCCGCCATTGAGAGGAATCTGCCGATCCCGACAGCCACCGGCTTCATCGCGGAACCCGGCGTGGGCGTCAAGGCGGAGGTCTCGGGAAAGCGGGTGACGATCGCAAGGGCGGACATCGCCGCGGACGCCGAGGCACGAGACACGCTCGTCACGGTCACGTGCGATGGTGAGGCTGCCGGGACTCTCGCGCTGGCCGATGAGATTAAGCCCTCCACTCCGGGGGCGATAAGGGAGCTCCAGCGGCTCGGGCTGCGGATCGTGATGGTCACGGGAGACCGGGAATCCGCCGCTGCTTTCGTCTCGGCCGAGCTGGGCCTCGACGGTCATTACTCGGCTGTGAACCCGGCGCGCAAGCAGGCGATAGTCCTCGGGCTTCGCGCCCGTGGGGAGCGCGTCGCATTCGTCGGCGACGGGATCAACGATGCCCCGGCACTCGCGGCGGCCGATGCCGGCATCGCCTTGGGTACCGGAACAGGCGTGGCGATGCACAGTGCGGGCCTTGTGCTCCTTAGGGGCGATCTCACCGCCCTGGTGAGGGCGGTGCACCTGAGTCGCGCGACACTTCTCAATATCAAGCAGAACCTGTTCTGGGCCTTCGCCTACAACGTCGTGGGGCTTCCCGTTGCGGCTGGGGCTCTCTATCCGCTGACGGGCTGGCTGCTCAATCCCATGTTCGCCGGAGCCGCGATGAGCCTGAGCTCGGTCACAGTCGTCTGCAACGCCCTTAGGCTGCGGAGGATTCGGATCTGAGACGATGCGACAGGAGGGGAGCATGCGCGGGGCGTTCTGGTTCTAATTGAAGACTGGACGCGGCCTCGCATTCGGAGTTTCGGCCGATAGTACGAAATGCCATGTCGAACCCGCGTCACCTCATGTCGATCTTGGGGCTTGCCGGCATCTCGATCTTGCTTGCCGGTGTCCGGACGACCGGCATGGCGGCCGAGGTTGCCGAGACGGCGCCCCCCTTGATGCCGTGGCAGTTGTCACCGGAGGAACGCCACAGGCTCGACGTGCTCACCGACCAGGATCACGTCGACATGATGGCCCAGCTGGGGATCAAGGAGCTTCGGCCCGGCAGGGACGGGAGTGGCAAGCCCGGCGTTCCAAATGCGGCGAACTACGACGAGGCCCTGGCCAATCCGTGCCCGAATTATCCGGATCCTTTGACCTTTCCAGGCGGGGGCAAGGTCGCGGCGCCCGACACGTGGTGGCGTGAGCGGCGCCCGCAAATAGTCGAGGATTTTGAGCGGGAGGTTTATGGCAGGATTCCGCCAGGAGTGCCATCGGTGAGCTGGAGCGTGGCACGTTCGCTCGACACCACGGTGGGCGGCCGGCCGGTCCACGCGCGCCTTGTCATCGGGCACGTCGACAATTCGGCCGATCCGGCGATCTCGGTTGATATAAAGATGGCGGTCGTCGCGCCCGCCGACGCGCGAGGACCGGTCCCGATGCTCGTCATGTTTGGGTTCGGAACGATGCCCGACGAGCCGGTGCCGACGTTCGGCCCGCCACGCGCAGGTCCTGCGGATCCCCCTTCAACGGAGCAACTGGTCGCGGACGGCTGGGGCTACGTTTCGCTCAACACTCCGAGCATTCAGCCGGACAATGGCGCCGGACTGACAGCCGGGATTATAGGCCTAACTAACCATGGGAACCGGAGAAAGCCGGACCAGTGGGGCGCGTTGCGGGCCTGGGGTTGGGGAGCGAGCCGCGCGCTCGACTACCTTGAGTCCGATCCGTCCGTCGATGCAAAAAATGTGGGAATCGAGGGTGTCTCCCGCTACGGCAAGGCCGCGCTTGTGACGATGGCATTCGACCAGCGTTTCGCCGTAGCCCTGATCGGCTCTTCAGGGGAGGGAGGGGTGAAGCCTCATCGGCGCAATTATGGCGAGTCCGTGGAGAACCTCACTGGAGGCGGAGGCTACCACTGGATGGCGGGAAACTTCCTGAAATACGGTGCGGCGGAGGCCACTTTCGGCAGCAAGACCGCAAATGACATTCCTGTGGAGTCGAACGAACTCCTCGCAATGTGCGCGCCGCGGCCTGTCTTCGTAAGTTACGGGATCCCCGAAAAAGGGGATGCACACTGGCTGGACCATCACGGAAGCTACATGGCCACGGTCGCTGCGGGCGAGGTTTACCGCCTGCTTGGCGCCCGCGACCTGGGAGTGACGGAGGACTACCGCAGCGTGAAGATGCCGCCGGTGAATAAAGGGCTCCTGGACGGGCATCTCGCTTGGCGCCAGCACGACGGTGGGCACGAGGATCGTTCAAACATGAAATACTTCATCACGTGGGCAGACCAAATGCTCCAACACTCCCACGGAGGGGTCCCGGATATGAAGTAGATCGGCTCGGTTGCCTGGATCCGTAGAGGTTCGCCAGGTTCCAGGTCCCATCCGGAGGTCGCGCTGGCGGTGAATTCAGATATCGCGCAGGGTCCCGGGGTGGAACTCGCGCCAACTATGCCAGAACTCCTGGTGTGCATTCACTGCATTCAGATGCCGGTTTGAATCCGCCAAATCCCTGCCGGAGAAATCAAAGGACTGACCATTGGCCAATAGGACGTCGCCATTGAATTTGAAGATCACCCCGGCATCCGGGCGTTCGAACGCTGCAAAGCTGCTCCGATCGGCTGCCAGGACCAGTACAATCGGGACGTTCCCGACGCGGTCGTTGATGACCCGCTGCTCCTTCAGGCGATTCCAGTCGTAGGCCTTGCTGACGGATCCGATCTGAATCCCAACGACCCAGGACTTTTCCTTCCAGGAGGCGGAGTCGGTTCGGGTGAGCGGGCCGGTGCTCTCTCCTCGCTCGAATTTCCCTTTTTTGTCGTAGCCGGCCTTCGACGCGTCGTCCGGCTGCATCACCAAGGAAAATGGGTGCAGCTTGAACCATTCGCGCAGTGAAAGCTGCCTGGCATCGATCTCGGGCAGCGCAGCTCCCTTCAACGGACCGATCGCGGCTTCGCCGGTCGCCTGCCGCCACCAACTATGAGTCGAGGCATCCTCAAACATGGCATTGAAATGGTCCATTCCGACGAGCCGGAATTTCTCCAGCTTGCCATTGACCACCGGCTCATACACCCGGCCCGTCCGGCATACGCTGCAGTAGGTCACGATCACGGGCCTTCCACCAACCGAATCTTGTACCTGATGGTGGTAGACCAAGAACCGAATCGGGTAGGCCCTCGCCTCACCATTGCGCTCGATTCCGATGACAATGCTATCCTCGCCCACCACGTTTTCGCCACGTGCCTTAAGCGAGAGTTTCTCCGGTTGCCGGAACATTCTTTCGGCGGTCATCTCAAAATTGAAAACCCAAACGACCGCGAGGGTCGCTAGAACGGCAGTTGCGGGCAGCCATTTTCTCCCAGACCGAATGATTCCTCGGGTAGCCGCTACGATCGCAAGTACGGAGGCGATCCTAAATATCCAGCGGTAGGTGTGCAGAAAGTAAGCCACACCGAGGCTGTCGATGGCCTGGCTCCCGGGCATGGGCATGATGAAATAGACATGCAAGACCTCGAAGATGGATAGGCTGGCCAGACCCAGGTAGAATGCCTTGCTAGTACGACTCATTCGTAAGGTGGATTCCCGTGGCAGCTGCGCAAGAGTACGGCCTCAAGCGTGATCAGCGAGATTCTTCAGGGGCAAAGGGCTGTGCATTCGCCCAACGCCGTCAGATCATTATGTGCACGGATTTGGGGCATGTCATTTTTCTCTAGATCATTTTCGATCGGAATCCTCGGCATAGTAATAAATGCTCGTTTCCAGTCTCGCGTGTGCGTGCGGTTGCAAGGCGGGAGCAAGGGGACGATGCCAACTACAACCAGGGAGAAAAAGCTATTGGGACCAAATGCGACAGAACTGGGACGAACGGCTACCCTTTCCAACGGCAAGTGGGTCGCGTTCGCCCGTCTGCTATGCAGCATTCGCAAATGCGGAGTCCGAGGGGGCTTATGGTTTACGGGAGGTTTGGGAGCGAATTTCTGGTCACTTAACGGACGCCGTTCGAGGTCCGGTCGTGAGAATCCAGCAACGAGATCCAACGCAACCTTGCGATTACGAGGGATTAAAATCGGTGCAGGGGGTGGATCTGAACCAGCGACCTTCAGGTGATGAGCCTAAGAACCTTCCTATGAAGCTCTTGCGCTAGAGTTACCCGGATGGAATCGGACGGGGTTGGAAGGGGGCGTTTTGGACACTAGTTTCTCCGTGGGAAAACGAGAATGCGGTCGAACCCAAGAAGCGCCCAATACCGCGAGCCCTTCTGAAATGGCGGCCGACACCGCGACAAAGATCAGAAAGAAATTGGAGCCCAGTTGCGTGCCAGACTCAACGAAAGACGTTTCTTGCCGGCGAGGTCTAGTTGCCGTCGGAGTGGCCAACGGCCGTTACGGCTTTAGATGCAATACGGTTATAGCGGTCAGTGAGCCAATGCTGATGAATAGCCATAGGGTAAATCCGGTCGCCACCGTTCGCCAGCCGACTGCCCTCAGTGAGCGCATGGAAAGCGAGGTGCCGATCAAAAACAGCACTAGAATCATGCCTCGACGTGCAATTTCGGAGAGATGTGGCGCCCATCCAGAAATGGTCGAATTATAGCTGCTCAAGAGCGAAGCCATGAAGAAGAAGGCTATGAACCAGGGCGCGGAGATAATGAATCCCTTCACCTCTTGAGGGCCTTTGGGCTCGGTCCTATTCAGCCTGCTAAGACGAAACGCAATTGCGAGGGTCAGCGGTACAATCCACAGCGTGCGCGACAGCTTCACTGCAATCGCAGTCTGGAGTGCGTCGTTGCCGAAGCTAAGGCCTGCGCCAACTACAGATGAAATGTCATGGATGGCTA
>CAYPXZ010000032.1:0-46057 GCA_964414785.1 uncultured Opitutaceae bacterium | reverse complement strand
CGACGGGAATCCCGGCCAAAGCGGCGCAAGCCGCTTAGACCGGGAGGATGTCAATTGGTATGCGCCCTCGCCAATGCGGGATTCGTCGAGCCCCCAGCACCGAGCAGCAAAGCTTCAAGAAGGTCGGCCTGACCTGTCTAAGAGAACCTCGATCTGTTTCGGGGATGGCTTTGAATACAATTATGACATTCCGCCTCGGTGAGTGCATTCGAGTTCTCGGCGCCGCGATCGAAAACACCCGCAATGGGGTAAACACCCCATGTATTGCTATTTCACCGCCGTCGCGCTCGACAGATCACGGCTTATTGAGTTTTCTTCTATCCTAGCCCGGTGCAGTCTAAGTGCGTCGGCCTGAACCACGGACTATGAAAAAACAGGCCCGCTCAAAGCCCGCGAAACGCATACCGATCAAGGCCCCCTTGGATCGACCGGTATCCCTGCAAACAAGCAGGGTTCGGTTCCCCATTGTGGGAATTGGCGCGTCAGCGGGGGGACTGGAGGCAATGACCAAGTTCTTCGGCAATGTATCTGCCGATTCAGGAATGGCGTTCGTCGTCATCCAGCACCTCGATCCGACTCTCAAGGGCATGCTGCCCGACCTTCTGCAGCGGATCACCCCAATCAAGGTGCTTCAGGTTAAGGATGCGATGATCGTGCGACCCAACTGCGTCTACGTGATACCCCCAAACAAGGACATGTCCGTACTCCATGGGAGGCTTCATCTGCTTGATCCGGCAGCGCCACGAGGCCTTCGTCTACCGATCGATTTCTTTTTTCGAACCCTCGCCGAGGACCAACAGGACCTCGCTGTCGGAGTAATCTTGTCAGGCATGGGCAGCGACGGGACTTTGGGAATTAAGGCGATAAAAGAGAGATCGGGATTGGTCCTTGTGCAGGAGCCGGCTTCCGCGGGGTTTGACGGGATGCCTCGGAGCGCCATCGACACCGGGTTGGCAGACTTTGTGGCCTCCGCCGAGGAATTGCAGGGCAAGATCGTCGGCCACATGGGCCATGTCCCACCCAAGGACAAACTCGAAGCCCCGTTGGAGGAGAAGATGGTAAATGCCCTCGACAAAGTGATCATTTTACTGCGCTCAAATACCGGGCACGATTTTACGCTTTACCGACGGAGTACGCTCTACCGGCGCGTTGAACGCCGAATGGGTATCCACCAAATCACCAAAATCGCCACCTATATTCGGTATTTGCAGGAAAATCCCCAGGAAGCGGGAATTCTTTTCAAGGAACTGCTGATCGGCGTGACCAGCTTCTTTCGTGACCCCGGAGCCTGGGAGAAGCTTTCTGGGAAAGCGCTACTTACGCTCCTTGCAGAACGGCCATCCGGATCGGTATTTCGGGCCTGGGTCGCGGGGTGTTCGTCGGGTGAGGAAGCCTATTCGCTGGCGATCATTTTCAAGGAGGCGCTTAGCCAACTGAGGCCCAGGAAGGAGCTAACCCTGCAGCTTTACGCGACGGATCTTGATAGGGACGCGATCGCGAAGGCGCGCCAGGGGTTTTATCTCGATAGCATTTCCACAAGCGTTTCGAAGACCCGATTGGGGCGCTTCTTTGTGAAGGAGGACAATGGCTACCGAGTGAACAAAGAGATCCGGTCGATGGTGGTTTTTGCGCCCCAGAACCTCATCACCGATCCGCCATTCACAAAGCTCGATATCTTCTGTTGCCGGAACCTGTTGATCTACCTGACACCCCAGCTGCAAAAACGCCTGATCCCCCTGTTCCATTTCATCCTGAGGCCCGGTGGGCTGCTATTCCTTGGCAGTTCGGAAAGCATCGGAGGTTTCAACAGCCTATTTACGCCGATCGCATCAAAGGAGAGGATATTCCGACGGCGTGAATTCATCCTGCACGATGACAAGTTCAATTATCCGACCGTGTTCACGCCCGTCGCAACGGCCCGTTACAATTTGCCCGACCCATCTGCCCAGCCCGCCGCGAGCCTCCAGACCCTTGCCGACCAGCTGATCCGTGCCCGCTTTGCACCCCCGGCCGCTTTGGTGAACAAGGATGGCGACATTGTCTATATCAGCGGCCACACCGGGAAATATCTGGAGCCCGCCGCAGGAAAGGCCAATTGGAACATTGTCGCCATGGCCCGCGAAGGTCTGCGATACGATATTAGCAGCGCATTGCAGAGGGTTGCGCGCACCAGGAAGCCGGTCATAACGCGCGGGTTAAGGGTCGGAGTCGGACGCGACGCGCGAGCTGTGGATATACACGTACAGGCGTTGGAGGAACCCAAGGAGCTCGCCGGTATGATCCTTGTGGCTTTTAACGAGTCGCCCAATGCGGTCGAAACACTCAGCGGGGAAAAACCTCACGGCCCCACTGCCCGACAAGGACACTTGGAGCGTCAGCTGCGTCTTGCTCGCGACGAGGCCAAGACCAACCGCGAGGAGATGCAGACATCTCAGGAGGAGCTCAAGTCGATGAATGAAGAGCTCCAATCCACCAACGAAGAACTGCAATCGACCAACGAGGAACTGACGACGTCAAAGGAGGAGATGCAGTCCCTGAATGAGGAACTGCAGACTGTTAACGCGGAACTTCAGTCCAAGCTCGATGAGCTCTCATCGTCAAACAACGACATGAAGAACCTGCTAAATAGCACGGACATCGCTACGGTGTTCCTTGACAATGATCTGAGTGTGCGACGCTTCACGATTCAGGCAAAGGCTATATTCAACCTCATTCCAGGCGATATCGGCAGGCCGATCACCGACCTTTCATCGGAATTACTTTACCCGGGGATGGAAGCGGACGCCCATGAGGTGCTGCGGACACTCGCCATAGTCGAGAAGTCAGTTAGTACATCCGATGGACGCTGGTTCTCGATGCGCATAATGCCCTACCGCACGTTGGACAACCGGATTGATGGCATTGTCATCACTTTCGCAGACATCACCACAGCCAAGAAGCTTGAAGCCAGCCTTCGCGAGAAGCACCGCGAATTGGAGAAACACTCCGCCAGTCAGGCCCTGGCGCTTACGCGTCCGGGGGCGGAACAAGAGAAGAGGACCTCCAAGGCCGGATCCTCCGCCATGGGTATCGGTGATGCCGGGACGGCCGCCGCGAAAAAGAAGAACCTATGAAGACGGCGTCCTCTGACCCACCTAGCCTGCGCGAGCGGTCCGAACGCAAGCTCAGACAGAAAGGCAGCAAGAACGGCGCTGCCGAGGCGGGAAATGACACCCAGAGACTTTTCCATGAGCTCCAGGTACATCAGATCGAACTCGAGCTGCAAAATGAAGAGCTGAATCATGCAAATGCCGTCGTAAGCGCGACCCTGGAGAAATATACGGATCTCTACGATTTCGCCCCGGTGGGATATTTCTCCTTGGATGAGAAGGGCCAGATGGCGGAATTGAATATGGCCGGCGCCGTGTTGCTCGGGATGGAACGTTCGCGCCTCACGGGGCGCCGCTTCCAGCTTTTCGTGGAACCCAAGAGTCGGCCCGTTTTTCAGGAGTTTCTCGATCGCTTGTCCTCCGGAAGTGACAGGCAATACTGCGAAGCTGAAATGCTAAAGGAGTCGGGCGAACCATTCTGGGCGGAAATTGCAGGCATCGCGACGCCAACCTCCGAACCTTACCAGAAACTGTCACGTATCGTAGTTTCCGACATTTCGGCGCGCAAAATCGCTGAGAAGGAGCATAAACATATTGGGGTTCTTGCCGCAGCGATCCGAGAACTTGAAAAGGAGATTGTTCGGCGCAAGGCGACTGAGGTATCTCTCAGGAAGAGCGAGGCTCGTTTTCGCAAGCTATTGCACCAGTCGCGCTTGCTGGAGACACGGTTGCGCCACATGACTCGCGAGATGCTCGAGGTGCAGGAGTCTCAGAGGAAGGAGATCAGCCGCGAATTGCACGACGAGGTCAGCCAGATCTTGCTGGGTATCAATGTCCAATTGGCGATCTTTGCTAAAGTCGCCGCGACACATCCCGCGAGGGTAAAGAAGGCGATAGAGCCCCTCCGTCGCGTGGTGGAAAAATCTGTTCGTATCGTGCACTTATTCGCCCGGAAGCTCCGGCCCGCCATGCTGGACGACCTTGGGCTTATTCCGACCCTTCGTACGTACATAGAAAACCTTCCGAAGCGAAAGAACCGGACGATCCGGTTTACAGCAGACCCGGCCGTCGAATCCTTGGATAACGATCGCCGCACGGTCTTCTACCGTATAGCTCAGGAGGCTCTCACTAATGTCATCAAACACGCACAGGCGAGCCTAGTTAACGTGAGCGTTTTGAAGACCCCAAAGGGTGTCTTCATGGAAGTCGCCGATAACGGAAAATCTTTTGATGTTAGCCGTCTTTCGACAAGTGGCTGGCAGAACCGGCTTGGCTTGGCTGGAATGCGCGAGCGCGTGGAGATGTTTGGGGGCGAATTTTCAGTGGTGTCTTCGCCGGGCAATGGCACTTCAATCCGAGTCGAGATTCCGATGCAAGCGCGCTGATAGGGACTGTCACGGACGGGTCTTGAGTCCGTACGTATCCGTTGCTCTAGACCCGTTGAGTGCATCGCCTAAAAGAGGTGCGCACCTGTCCGGGTGGACCGGAGTCCAGGTAGGCTAACACCCCATAAGCTCGGCTAGGATGCTGTTTGTCTAATCCGCCCGGGCTGAATGATACTCCCTAATGAAGTATAAAGGCAAAATCTCTCCCCCAAAGGTGACTCCTCTACCCAAGAGTCCCACAGGCATCCGGGGTCTTGATGAGATTACCGGTGGAGGTCTTCCCCGTGGACGCCCAACGCTGGTCTGCGGCGGAGCCGGATGTGGAAAGACACTGCTCGCCGCAGAGTTCCTCGTGCGCGGGGCTACGCTGTTTGACGAACCTGGCGTGTTGATGGCGTTCGAGGAAACCGAGGCAGAGCTAGAGGCCAATGTCGCGTCTCTCGGCTTTGACCTGACCGGCCTTGTTCGCCGAAAGAAGATCGTTGTCGATTACGTTCATATTGAGCCCGGCGAGTTCCAGGAGAGCGGCGACTATGACCTCGAAGGGTTGTTTGTCCGCCTCAACTACGCGATTGATTCAATCAAAGCCAAGCGGGTCGTGCTGGATACGCTTGAAGCCCTATTCGCGGGCCTGCGAAACGAGGCCGTCGTGAGGGCTGAGTTGCGCCGGCTGTTTCGTTGGCTTAAGGACAAGGGTGTAACCGCTGTAATCACCGCGGAACGCGGGCGCGAGCAACTGACCCGTCACGGCCTGGAGGAATACGTATCCGATTGCGTCATCCTGCTTGACCATCGCGTCAACGACCAGATCGCGACCCGCCATCTGCGTGTGGTGAAATATCGCGGCGCGTTGCACGGCACCAACGAGTTCCCATTCCTGATCGGCGACGACGGGTTGAGCGTGCTGCCCATCACGTCACTGGCGCTCAATCACAAGGTGTCTACCAACCGAATCGCCACCGGCATCGCTCGACTCGACGCGATGCTGGGAGGCCGCGGTTTCTTTCGCGGAAGCAGCATCCTGCTCACCGGCACTTCGGGCACCGGCAAGACGATCATCGCCTCTAACTTCGCCCAGGCGGCAGCCAAGCGCGGCGAGCGGGTCCTCTTCTTTTCATTTGAGGAATCGCCAAACCAGATCATCCGCAACATGCATTCCATCGGTCTGCGTCTTGAGCCTCTTGTGAAGCGCGACCTGTTGCGTTTCCATGCCACTCGACCCTCCCTCTACGGTCTGGAAATGCACTTGGCCACGATGTTCAAGGAGATCGCCAATTTTCAGCCGCATGTCGTCATCATTGACCCCGTGACAAGCCTGATGGATGCCGGCACGGAATCGGAATGCCGGGGGATGATCACGCGGCTGATCGACTACCTTAAGGCCGCGGAGGTGACGACGCTTTTCACCAGCCTGACGCAGGGAGGCCATGCGCTTGCCCAAAGCGAGTCGTCCATGTCGTCGCTTATGGATGCCTGGATCCTGCTGCAGGACTTCGAAGGCAACGGGGAGCGCAACCGCGTGCTCTATGTGCTCAAGGCACGCGGCATGGCGCATTCGAACCAGATCCGCGAGTTCCTCATTTCAGACCGGGGAGTCGACGTCGTTGATGCCTACATTGGTCCCAGCGGCGTATTGACCGGATCGGCGCGCGCAGCGCAGAGTTCGTTGGAGAAGGCCGCCTTGCTGGCTAGTCAGCAGGAGGCCGCACAGCTCAAGCGCGAGGTGGAGCGAAAGCGCAAGGCTCTCGACCGTCAAATCGGCGACCTGCGATCCGACTATGAGGGCGAGGCATTGGAACTGCGTCGCATCGCAGAACAGGTCGGCACGCGCACCTTCGTGCTGGGCACGGAGCGGGCGGCCTCGGGCCTCCTGCGCCAGGCAGATACAAAGGTTGTGGCCCAAACGCGGGTCCGCGCAAGGCATGGCAACAACGGCAATGGAACCCCATGAAGAATGCTCCCGTAAAGCGAAAGACTTTGGCTTCCCGGGCTCGAATTCCAAAGCTTTGGCAGTTGAGACTTTACGTCATGGATTCCACCCCGAATTCGGTCTTGGCGTTTTCAAACTTGAAGAGCGTATGCGAAACCCACTTGAAGGGCAGCTATCGCATCACGGTGGTTGATCTGTTGAAGCACCCAAAGTTGGCCAAAGGCGACCAAATCCTGGCCACACCCACGGTCGTTCGGAGACTGCCGAACCCCGTTCGAACCATCATTGGAAACTTGTCCAACATAGAGCACGTGCTCGTCGGCCTGGACCTGCGCGCTTCCAGCTAGCCTCGGCGGCTACCCCTACGCTGAAAACAAAGAAGAATAGCCACGCGAAGCGAGCCTTCGAGAAGGCTATGAGCAACCGCACCGAAGGAAAACATTTCCTTCGGCTCTACGTTGCGGGAGCTACGACCCGATCACGCCAGGCCCTCCGCCACGTGTATCAACTGTGCGAGGCGGACCTGAAGGACCGATATGAACTCGAGGTGATCGACGTCTACCAGCAACCCGAGCTCGCCCGTGACAACCAGATCGTCGCGACACCGACGCTCGTAAGGGAATTCCCCCGGCCCATACGCAGGTTTGTGGGCAATCTCATGAACGCAGCCGCTCTGTTCGGAGACCCAGATGTACCGGCACTTGCCAAGGCCGCCTCGTGAGCGCGACCCGCAAACGAATCCCTGCCCGCTCCTGCAGAGACCAAGAGTTGGAAAACCTCCGAGTGAGTCTGGCCGAGGCGAACCAGGCGCTTCGAGCCATTCGGGGTGGAGAGGTGGACGCAGTGGTGGTCGCAGGCAAGCAGGGGCCGCAGGTCTTCACCCTTCAAGGTGCCGAGCATGCCTACCGGGTGCTCATCGAATCGATGAATGAAGGAGCGCTGACGCTCACGTCCGACAAGATGATCCTCTATTCGAACCAGTGCTTTGCCAGGATGATCAAGGGCCCCCTGGAAAAGGTGATCGGGGGTTCATTTCGCCGCTACCTTTCAACGGCGGATAGGAAGTCCCTGCGGCAGGTTCTGAAACGGGGCGACGCCGCGGGAGCCAAACTCTACGTGAAGCTGATCGTCGGCGATGGCTCGCAATTGCCCGTGCAGATCTCGATCCGCCCGCTGGACAAGACCGGAACAAACCGCGCCACGGTCGGGATGGTGGTGACGGACATGACGGAAGCCAGGAGGACGGAGGAGATGCTACGGGCGTTGACGCACCGCGTAGTGCAGGTGCAAGAGGTCGAGCGCGGGCGGGTCGCCTTCGAGCTTCACGACAACATCACCCAGCTCATCTGTGCCGTCCTCTTTCGCAGCCAGGCGCTTGCCGACAAGCTTTCCCCGCACGATGGAACGTCGAAGAACGAGGCCATAAAGCTCCGGGAGCTGCTCAGCGAGACGGCGGCCGAGGTCGAGCGAATCTCGCACAACCTGGGCCCCAATGTCTTGGAGCACTTGGGCCTTGTGGCCGCGATGAACGATGTCGGGGCAGAGTTTGAGACTCGGACGGGCGTCAAGGTGAAGCTCGTGTACTCCCATTTCTCGCAGCGCCTTAGTGCCGAAGTTGAACTGGCGTTCTTCCGCATTCTTCAAGAGGCGCTCAGGAACATCGAGAAGCATGCGGCGGCCCGCCGGGTCTGCGTGCGCCTTAGCCGGCAGGGCGTTTTGGCTAGGCTGACGATCAATGACGATGGAATCGGCTTTCCCACTGGCCTGGCCGATGCCCGAAAACCAGGGAAAGGCGGCCTTGGCCTCCTTAGCATGCACGAGAGAGCGGCCTGTGTGGGAGGCACCTTCAGCCTGAGGTCCATTGAGCACCTAGGCACCGAGATCGAGGTGCTTGTACCCGCGGCGGCACGAAGCGTGGAGGCCAACTGAGTTGGTCTTTGGCAAGGTAGCCCGGGCCGTCGGCATGTCCTGCGAACGTGTGCCTCCGGCGGGAAGGCGGCGTCCAAAAAGTGGTGGCAAGACCCGGAATCGAACCGGGGACACAAGGATTTTCAGTCCTCTGCTCTACCAACTGAGCTATCTTGCCGTCTAAAGACGAAAGGGCACCATTACGTGGCGGCGAAATTGGGTGACAAGCAATTTCGCCGGTCCCCAAGAACAAATGGCGCAAGGTGGTCCGGCGCCAATGGTAGCGTGACCTACGTCACGGCAGTGCGCCGAGGGACTTCACATCGCCGACCTCGACACGGCCCTCGGGCAGTTCCAGGTGTTCCAGGCCGCGGCTGTTGCGTCCAAAATACTGCGAGGCACGGCTCGTCATCGCCACCAGGTACTTGTCGAAATTCTTGCCCCGTTCCGGGACGCTGAATCGGGTTTCCCAGAGGAGCTTGTGCTTCTTCTGCCTCCACATCATCTGGAAGTCGTAGGCCATGAGGACGACGAAGTAGCGCTGCTGCTCGAGCTCCAGAATCAGGTCCTCGCGCCGGTGGGCCATGGGCGTACCCGCCAGTCCCGCCGTTTCCTTCCAAGCCGTGTCGAACCCCAGCATCAGGGCATTCTGCGCATCGATCTGGTCGCGCATGTTGTTCCCTGCCGAAACGACGGCCATGGCGCTCGAGGCCGCATTGTCGGCGCTAATCTTTCCCGTGATCTGCTCGGCGTCCATTGTCGACTGGATATGGCCGCAGGGCATCCCCCCCTGGCTGGACATCCCTAAGGCGTCCGCCTGGGAGATCTGTTTCTGCGCATGCGCGCTCTGTGCGGTCGCTGTCTCGGCGGTCTGGTCCTGCATGGTCTGCACCGCAACGGATTCGTTCGTGCTCTCCGCAGTCTTGGTCCTGCCCCAGTAGACGACGATCAGCAGGTTGGTGTCCTTCGGGTCCCGGGTCGGGACATAGTTCTGGTCCTTCAGGGGCCCTGCGATCGCGCGAGCCACGTCGATGAACTTCAGGTGGTCTATGGACGCGTCGCTCACCGAGCCGGTCCAGTGGCCGCCCTCCGCGAACGCATAGTACTCGGGCTTGAGCGTCCCGTCCGTCAGCTTCGCGCGGACATAATCCTCGCTGGCGCGCGCCGAAACGGCCGTCGCCTGGTCGCTGGTCGAGAATGCGGACGAGCGGAGGGGCACAGCGAGGAACGCCGCACTCCCCAGTGCGATCCCTAACGCTGAATGCAGGCGCATCGTTTTCATATCGGGAAATCGGTCTCGGCCCGCTGTGAAGCTGCCACTGTTCGACTTCGTAAGCAAGAAACTGATGGCACCCATAAGAGCACCTAATTGGTATACGGGGGTCACACCCCAGCCTGTCCGACCTCCGGACAGGCGTACCGCCCTTTCAGTATCCCTATGAGCACCATTGGGTACGGGGGATATGGAGCCCGCTAGTTCGCGGGGAAGCCCGCATCTCGGGTGCAATTGCGCGTGAAGCCGCTGTCGATCGGCCTCTTCCTTGGGGACGCAGCACCGCACCTGCTCTTACACGTGGAGCGCAGCGATCTCGCAGTCGACGACCTCCGGAATCGTGAACGTTACGGACCCGCCCTCCTGGCTGAAGGCGATGTCGTGCTCGGCGCGAAGGAGTTCCACCCGCCTCACCCTTCGGCCGCCTGGGACCTCCATGCGCACAACCTGCGGCCCGATGGGAAAGTTCTCGCGCAGCCAGCCGCGGTGCATGTTGGGGTTGGTGTAGTTGAGGACATGGATGGCGAATCCGGGTTCGGTCTCCCACGCGAAGCACTCGACCACGCCCTTCCCCTGGATCGTGACGGGCTGTCGGCCGCGGGTGAGCCACGAGACGCCATTGCGCAGAAGCTGGCCCAGGTCGGTGTCCCCGGACCGCCACGACGCGCGCTCGATGTCGCCGGAGAAGTAGACGAGGCGGGAGGCACCCTTCTCGCGCACCACCATGGCCGGGCCGTCAGTCTTCCCGTCCGGCGAGTACGACAGCTCGGGGGGATAGGCCGTGTAGGCCGGAATGGCGGAAAGGACGGGATCCCCCTGCGCCTTCACGGGAAGGCGGTAGGCGCCCCCGGGAAGCCAATGGGTGCCCTCGAAGCCGCGCAGGATCTCGTGCGGGCGGTCGATCCGGGCGTAGAATCCGTTCCCGTTCGGCGGGGCCACGATCCCCACCGACTCGATACCGAAGAGGTCCGCGAGGCCGGGGTTCGGGCGGCGGCGCCCGGCATCGTCGAACATCGCGGTCTCGAACGAGGCCATGACCGAGCCCCCCGCGGCGGCGTAGTCCCGAAGCTGCGCGCACGGGCGGTCTCCGAGCCACGCGATGTTGGGCAGGAGGAGCGCCGAGTATTTCGCGAGGGTGTCGGGGCCGAGGTCCTCCTCATGGACGAAGTCGAACAGGAACCTGCCCTCCAGCAGGGCATAGTAGAGCCCGTTTACAAACTCTCCCATGGGACCCTCGCCGGGAGGCGTGTAGAAGAGGTGCGAGGCCTGTCCCATGACGACGCCGATATTCGCGATGCTCTTCCTCTGGGTGAAATGGGCCTCGTGCCGGGAATGCCACTGCATGTACCGCCGCCCGATCTCCTGCCACCTCCTGTCCTCGCCGAGTCCGCCCTGGCCGCCGACCCAGTGGTACCAGGGCTTCATCCCGCTCGCCACGGTCTGGTCCAACCAGATCACCACCTCGGCGGCGGACTTCGCTGTGTTGCGCCACCGGGTCCCGCCGCCCGTCGCATAGGAGCCGGTCACGTTGGTCACGGTGCGCCCCTTCATTATCGCGGTCGCAACTCTGCCCTGCTGCGACGCCCCCCAGATCGGGATCGCCTCGCCGCCCCGTCCCTGGTTGTCGCAGTTGTACCACTGGCACACCTGCGCAAGGCGCATGAGCTTCGGCGTGGCGCGGATGCCCGCGCTCATGTTGCCGAGGAAGGGGTTGTCCGGCTTCTTCTCCTTGGCGATCGAGTCGTAGAGCTTCCAGAGGGCCACCGTGCGCTCGGTGAACTGCTGCCAGTAGTCGGCGGACTTGGGGTCCGGGAGCCTTCGGCACTGCTCGCAGTGGCAGACCGGCATCCCGTCCATGGGGGGCCAGGCGTTGGTGAAGAGCCCGTCCACGTCGTAGTTCGACTGGACCTCGCGCATGATGGCCGGGATGTGCTCCGTGAAGTAGCTTGAGAACGTGCAGGTCCTGTAGAGCCGCGGCTCCTCCTCGTGCGGGTGGAACCTGCCGGCGGCGTCGCGCATGAACCATTCGGGATGGGGACCCAGGGCGTCCTCCCACTGCAGGTCAGGGCTCAGGCGCGCGATGACGCGGATGCTTCGCTTCTTCGCCGCGGCCACGCAGGCGCCGAAGAGGTCCTTGTCGCCCAGGTACCGGCTCCTCCTGTGAAAAGGGACCCGCGTCGGATAGAACGCCAGGATTCCGGTGACGCTCACGAGCACGGCGTCGACCCCGAGGCCGGCCCAATAATCCGCCCACTGCTCGACGTCGAGTTCCACCGGGTCGCGCTCGTTGAAGTTGACCTGGCCGACCCGGCGCAGGCGCTGGTGCCACGGTACCCCGGCGACACCGGCCGGAGCGGCGCCGGTTTCGGCGGCGAGGAGGCCCGCTGGTTTGAGGGCGAGCATCCCCGCCGGCAGTCCCACGGCCGAGAGGAGGATGAACCTGCGCCGGGTGAGTTCCGGCGCCGCGGGATTGGATTCGTCGCGGCTCGGTGTGTTCATCGTGATCCGTGCGGCCGCGGCCGGGGTTGCTCGGTCAGTCGACCTCGGCCATCACACTCTTGATGACCTTGGAGAGCTCGGAGATGTCGTAGGGCTTCGCGACCATCCCGCGAAACCCGTGCTTTCGGAAGTCCGACATCGCCAAGTCGCTCGAATAGCCGCTCGAGACGATGGCCCTGACCGCGGGGTCGTATTTCCGGAGGATTGAGATGGCCTCCTTGCCCCCCATGGCGCCTGGGATCGTCAGGTCCATCACGACCAGGTCAAAGGGGTGCCCCTCCTCCTTGGCGCTGCGGTACCGCTCAATCGCAGCGCCGCCGTCGACGACCGCCTCGAAATCATACCCCATGCGCCTCATGAGGCGCTCGGCCATCCTCCTTATGGGCTCCTCGTCGTCCATGAAGAGCACCCTGCCCTGGCTTGCCGAGGCGGGGATCCCGCGGGGCTCGGGGCGCGCCGCCTGGGCGGCCTTCGCTGCAGGCAGCCAGAAGGTGAAGGTCGTCCCCCGGCCCACCACCGAGCCCACCTCGATGTGGCCCTGGTGCCTCTTTACGATGGAGAACACGGTCGCCAGGCCGAGCCCGTGCCCGTGGAGCTTAGTCGTGAAATAGGGGTCGAATATCTTCCCCAGGTGATCGGGGGCGATGCCGGCACCGGTGTCGGCGACGGCGATTCGGACGAAGTCTCCCTCGGCGAGGACGGAGTGGGCCCCGGCGGGGATACTCTCGTTGGCGGCCGAGATCCGGATGATGCCGCCGTTGGGCATCGCCTGGGTGGCGTTGATGACGAGGTTCTGGATGACCTGGCTGATTTGGGCCTTGTCCACGTCCGCAGTCCAGAGGTCGGCCGGGATGTCGAACTCGCTCTTCACGCCCGATCCCCTCTGTGAGAAGGTCGTCGCCTCCCTGAGGACCTCGGGCAGGTGGACCGCGGTGCGGACGGGGTCGCCCCCCTTTGCGAACGTGAGCAATTGGAGCGTGAGCTCGCCCGCGCGCTTCGTGGCGACGATGGCCTCGTCCAGGAGCCCCGTCTGGTCGGGTTTGCCGTCGAAGTCGAGCTGGAGCAGGCTCAGGTTGCTCAGGATCGCCGTCAGGATGTTGTTGAAGTCGTGCGCGATCCCTCCCGCCAGGATCCCAACGGACTCCATCTTGGCCGCGTTCTGGAGCTTCTCCTCCATCCGGTGCCGCTCCGTGATGTCGCGGAACACGAGAACGGCGCCGACCCTCTTGCTCGAAACATTGGAAAGGGGAACGAGCCTGCCCTCCACGAGCCTCATCCGGTCGGTTCTCCCCTTCATGAGCGTCTGGGGCGGGATCTCGGCCTGCATGCCGCCCTCCAGGACGTCCTTCACCGGGAGGAGGATCTCCTTGCCGCTCGTGGCCCCGAGCAGGACGCAGATGTTTCGGACATCCTGTCCCACGACGTCCGGGGCGTTCCACTGCACCATCTCCAACGCGGCCCGGTTCATGAAGAGGACGCGGCCGTGCGCGTCTATCGTGGTCACCCCCTCGCTCATGCTCCCGAGCGTGACGGCAAGGCGCTCCTTCTCGGCAGCGAGGGCGAGCTCGGCCTCGCGCCTGGCCGTGATGTCGACGATCACCCCCACCAGGCTCCACTTCCCGGGCTCCAGCTGCTTGATCGCGACGTGCTCGTGGAGCATGAACGTGCCGTCCTTGCCGATGACATGGTACTCCTGCTCGTAGTCGGTCCTCCCCTCCCGAAGGGCCCTGCGCGAGCATTTTGTTATCTCCTCCCATTCCGGGACCATGGGCCGGGTCCACAGCCAATCGGTCGCCGGGACGGAGTCCTCCCCGAATATCTTCTTATAGAGGACGGACGGCGGGATGAACATCCGCCACTTGATCCCCGAGTGGGGGTCCCCGGTGACGATGGCCTGAAAGAGCAGGCAATCCGCCCCCTTCAGAATCTGGTCCAGCTGGCCCTCGGTCGATCGGCGGGCCTCCTCGGCCTCTTGCCGCTTCGTGTCGTCGATCAGGACGCCCGCAAGGTTCCACTCGCCGGGCCCCAGGGGCCTGATGACGACCTCCTCCCGCAGCCAGTGAAGTCCGTCGGTGCCCCGGATCCGGAATTCGTGCTGGTAGCCGCTCGCCCCCCCAAGGAGTGCCTTCTCCGAGGTCCTGTCCATCTGCTCATGGTCCGGGGATTGGTCGTTATTCCAGAGCCACCCCTTGTCGACCAGGGCCGCGAGCCGGTAGATCGGGTTCTCCCTGAGCTGCGGGGGTGTCCTGATGTCCCAGGCAAAGCCGCCGTCCACCTTGGTGACCTTGCCCCACCACAGCAGGACGTTTGACCGATCGAGCGTGTCAAGGACGAGCTTGTAGGATTCCAGCTTCGCGGCGGTATCGGCGTCGACGGCCGGCGGCGCGGGCGTCTGGGGCGCGGGCCGCGGAGGCCGCCTTCTTGTGACGATCACCGCCGCCGCCGCCACCGCCGCGCCAAGGAAACCAGAGGCGAGGGCAAGGATCGGTGCGCTGAGGACTGCGAGGACCATTCGGGGGTAGGGATTCTTGGGGACCGACGGGGTGCCGAGGGCGCCGGGTTGAAATTACGCCCGGCGCGGCGCATCCCGCAAACAGAACTCGCGGGCGCAAAACCTGTCAACCGCGCTCCCCGCCCCGCGGCTGGCGCGCTGCGAACCCCTCACTCCTCGCCGTCGAGGTATTCAAGCGGCTCCGAGCGAAGGATCGCCCTAACCGGCGAGCGGACAAGCCACTTGTTGCTGTCCGGGTAAAAGCACGTGTCCCCGCTCGGGTTGTCCGCCACGAGGTAGAGCACGAGGTCGCAGTCGGCGTCGCTCATGAGCTGGTGCGCCTCGCCCGGCGCGAAGATGAACGCGTCCCCCGCCTCGACCGGCGTAAGGCCGTCCTTGTGCCTGACGACCCCCGTGCCGGAGATCACGTGGTAGAACTCCCACTGGGCGCTGTGCGAGTGGTGGGGGCACGCCACCCTCCCCGCGGGCACGCGGCAGATCTCCACGTCGAAGGGGTGCCTCTTGAGGAGGTCCGTCGAGTCGGGCTCGCGCCCCAGCGCGATCGAGACATTTCGGTCGCTCATCGCGAACTTTCCCTTGGGTGATGTCCAGGTTTCCTCGGGGATGTCTGCCGTGTTGACCTTCTTCATGGTTGTGGCCTCCCGTCGTGCCCCGCATGCGCAAGGGCCGCCGATCAGGTGTCGTCGTCGATGTGGAACGCGTGGATGATCCGGTGGAAGATGGGTGACAGCACGATCCCGATCGCCGACAGGAACACGACGCCGCTGAAGATGGCGTACGCGGAGGCGAACAGCTTCGCAGCGGTGTCCTTCATCGGGTCCACCGGCCCCATGCCGGTCAGGATCATTGAGGCGTTGAGGATCGAGTCCACCCATGGGAGCCCGGCAATGCCGTGGTAGCCGAGGATGCCGATCGAAAGCGCCACGGACACGACCGCGAGGGTCAGCCCGAGCGAGAGGGCCATCCGCCTTGCAAACCGCGGCCAGGTTAGAAGCTTTTCTCCGTTCTTCTCGTACATTGTTGTTTTGGGCGGTCCGACCTGCGCCATGTGTGGCAGGAACGGAGCGCGGCATCAAAGCGATTGTGCCTTATTCTTCGGGTCAACCGGCGAGGCGGGTCCCCCATGGCGCCAGTGCCAGGGCTCATAGGCTATCCCAAACCGGTTGCCCCTCGGGTAGGTCAGGGCGAACCCGAACCTCCCCGCGTTCCCGACGAGCCATGCGAACTGCGCCGTGCCCTCGAAGCGCTCCGTCAGGTCCTCGCAGCCCGGCGCACCGACATCGACCGCAAGGCCCGAGTGGTGCTCGCTGAATCCAGGGTAGGCGCTGACGCGCAGGATCTCGTCCAGGGATTTTCCGGAGGCCACCTTCGCGGCGATGATCGCCCCCTGGCGCTCGATGCTCCTGAATGCGGAGACCAGGAGGAGTTCGACGCCGTCCCTTGCGGCGGCGTCCCTCATGGACGCCCAGGCAAGCGCCGCGGCCGGGGCCAGGAACGCCGCGCGGCCGGAGGAATCGGGGCCCACCGGCTGAAGCTGGTCGGGCTCAGCGTGGCGGGGCATGCGCGCCTCGTAGCCGCTGGGAAGGGGTGGCAGGCCTGCGTCCGTCGTCATCGTCCCCGGTCAGGCCCCTTCGGACCGGTCGAATGAAAGCGAGAAGAGCCTGCGCGGGTCCTCGAGGCCCGGCAGCCGAACCAACCTCTCGAACTGGAGGCCCAGCTTCTCAAGGAGCCGGGTCGAGCTCCCGTTGTCCTGGGTCGTGATCCCGAGGATCCTGCGGAACCGCAGGACGTCCCTTCCGTATTCGAGGACGGCCGCGGCCGACTCATGGGCGAAGCCCCTCGACCAAAAGGACTCGAGGAACGCAAACCCGATGTCCGCGTGCTCCAGGACGTCCCGCTTCACGAAGCCGCAGATCCCGATAGGGATCCCTTCGGGCTTCAATTCGACGCGGTACAGGCCGAATCCGTGCACGCCATAGCTCGAGGCCAGCCGGTCGGAGATGTACGCGCACGCGGCGTCCCGGGTCCGGACCCCCCTGTCGCCTATGTAGCGGATGAAGGAGGGCTCGTTGAGGAGCGCCAGGATGAAGTCCGCGTCCGCCGTCGAGAGGCGTCGCAGGACGAGCCGCGCGGTCTCGACCACCGGCGCGCAGGACGCGACATCGCCCGGGGTCGGGTCGCTTCGGGTCATGCGGGGACCTCCATATCCAGGGGGATCCGCCCTACTCCACGCTGACCCGGTCCCCCGCCCGGATGACGCCGCCGGTCAGGATCTGGGCTCGCAGGCCGCCCTTGTGAACGAGGCCCTTCAGGGTCTCGGGAAAGCTGGTCTTTGCAAGGTACGAGCAGGGTTCGCAGAGGCGGACACCCCGTATGCGGACCTCACCCACGCTGAATTCCTTTCCGACAAGGGCGTTCAGGTCGACACCCTCGGTCACCAGGTTGCGCCGCGCGTGGAGCGCGGTGAACGCAAGGCCGGACTCCCTCGCGAAGGCATCCACCTTCTCGCCCTCTATGAAGGTCAGTTCGAAGTCGGGCCTCTGCGGCTGGGGCGAGAAGGTCCCCCTGCCCTCGAAATACCGGTCACCCTCGAGGCCCTTGCCTGGGACCGCGCGCACTTCGGGCAGCCGCCTCATCGGGGCCTCCGGGGATTCGGCGATCAGGATCTGGGTGACGCAGGGCATGCGGGGGGAGGAATCGTGCCGGCCCATGAACGGGCACATAGTGGACCCAGGTGCACGCGGTCAGGACACCGACGGGTAGATCTCATCGGCGATCCAGTAGCAGGCGAGCACGACCGCGAGGAGGGTTCCCGCGCACCACAGCGCGATGCGCCAGCGCTTCCAGGCCCCGCGCAGCGCCGAGGCCTGCATCGCAAGGTCCACGGGGTACGCCGCGCAGTAGCACGCGTTCGCCATAGCCGCCAGGACGAGGAGCAAAAGTCCCGACTTCGCCGTAAGGGCCGGACGGAAATGGGGCCACGTGATGGCGATCCAGGCGAGGACGACGGCGGCGAGGACCAGGTTGTAGCCGAGGCGCCCGCGCTCCCAGTAGCGGACGGCGTCGCGCATCGCTTCCCTCGTGGAGCCGGGCGGCAGGGATCCCGGGCCGTGCGTCTGCATGGAGTCTGTGGCGGGCATGTTTCCTTACCGGGAGGACGATGGGGGCTCTCCCGGTAAACCGCAACTCAGCACGGGCGCCGCACCCGACCCCGGTCAGACCTCCCCGACGGGCGAGGCGGAGCCGACCAGGGTCGATTCGGCCCAGCCGGCCACCAGAAGCACCTCCCCGCCGCCCGCGGTCCTAAGGCGGAGTTCGATGACACCCTTGAACCGCAGGGGCAGACGCAGCGGGTGCGGCTGCGCCTTGTCGGCCAGGAGAAGCGCCGCCTCCCCTATTGCGTCGGGCAGCGGGCCCTGGCGCCTGACAAGGCGCGCCCCCCCGAACGTGACGTCGATGTCCTGGGCCACGGCCCGCCCCTGATCGACGCCGCACAGCCCGTTGCTCTCGAGCACATGGGCCGGCCTGAGCTTCAGGATGACCGATTCCCGGCTGGCGACCACCGCGGCCAGTTTCGACCTATGCAGTTCGAGCGCGCGGTTCATCGTTAGCCCATGCTACCGGTGCTGGCCGCTGCGCGGCGTGCAATGAGGCGTGGCCCGCCTGGCCCGTGATGGGTAGCAGCGCCTGCTCGAGGAACTTGTCGGTCCGGTAAGGCGCATAGGAGACCACCTCGACTCCGGATGAGAAATGGCATCGCGGCGCGCCCTCGCCGGCCATCAGCCCCTCGGCCGCCATGAGATCGGACTGGTGGACCTGGATGTCGGCGGCCTGAAGGGGCCAGGGGCGATGATGGACATCGGTGCAGATGGTGGCTCCGCGCACGCGCGAGTACAGGCAATAGCGCTCGGCCATCCAGTGCTCGAAGCTGCCCGGCCGGGAGCGGAAGGCCGGCCCCACCGGGAGGCAGGTCGCCCTGAAGCAGGTCCCGTCCCTTGCCCGGACGCTTTCAATCCTAAATCCCGCCCCCTCAAGGGTGTGCGACATGCTGGCCTTGAAATAGGGGGCGCCGTAGAGGACCCTCCCGCCGAGCACGACCGGCCAGCTGTCGGCATCCAGGCTGAAGAACCAGACGCCCGGCCGGCCGTTGCATTCGACGTAGGTCCTCAGGTTGACCTCGGGAAACGCGCCGAGGGTGGAGAAGCTCGGAAGGTTGCCGCGCCTCACGTCGCACATGAGGAACGGGACGATCCCCACCCACGCCGTCCCGTCGAACTCCTGGACCCTCAGGTTCGTGGGGATTCGAGCCTGGACCGCATTGGCGTCGATCGGGTAGTGGATGAAGGCGAGGTGAAGCCACGACTGCTTCCAGGTCCATTCCTCATCGGGCAGGGGCCAGGGACGGTGGGTGGTGTGCCCGAGGGACGAGTGCATGTGTCGCAAGGCGGGCCGGGGGCCCGCCGTCGCAGGTCAGGTCCCCGCCTCCCGGTGGCCGAGGATCCTTGCCGGCAGGAGGAGGAGCGCCCTCACAAGAGCGAGGAGCGCGTTAGCCGCCGCCCCTGCGGCGCGCAACGGGATCGAGATCACCCAGAGGATGGGCCAGAGAAGGAGGACCAAGATCGCCAGCGGCCAGCAGAGGACCGCCAGGATCCCCCAAAGAACCATTGTGAGCAGCAGCCTCATCGTCCTCCTTTCGTCGTCGAATCGATGCCCATGCTGCCCCTAGGGTGCGCAATTGCGAGCGAACATTGCGCAGCGCAAGGCTACCCGCCGCCGCGGCACTTGCGGTAGAGGACATGGCCCCTAAGGCGGTGGCCCGCCTCGAGCGAGGGGTGCTCGAAGTCGTCCCGGGGATCCCTTGTGAATCCAAGCCTCTCCATGAGGCGCCTCGACCGCAGGTTTATCGCGGCCGTGAACGAGACGAGTTCTGCAAGCCCCAACGTCTGGTACCCAAAGGACTCCGCCTGGAGCGCCGCCCCGTAGGCGATGCCCCTCCCCCAATATTCCTTCCGGAAGCGCCACCCGATCTCCACGCACGGCGTGAAGTGGGCGGCAAAGGTGGGCTGCGAGAGCCCGGTGAACCCCGCGAGGAGGCCGTCGACCTCGACCGCCCAGAGTCCCCACCCCCTAGCCTCGATCTGCCCCCGCAGGCGGTCGAGCATTCCGGCCGACTCGTCCGGGCTCAGGAGCTTGGGGAAAAACCTCATGACCTCCGGGTCGGCGTTCATCTCCTGGAACCTTGGCAGGTCGCCGTCTCTCCACTGGCGAAGCGCGATCTCAGGGCGAATCATGGTCTTGGCGCGTGGAACTGAACCGGTGCACGACGGGGCGCAACGCTCGTAAGCGACGCAAGATCCTGCGGACCGCCCTATTCGCCCCGGCGCCTGCGCGGGGCCCTTGGCCGGGGAAGGACGCCGATTCGCGGGTCGCGCCTCCTTGCCGCCGAGACGAGGCGCTCGGCCACGCCTTCAAACGCGTCCATCGAGTCCGAGAGGTAGAGCCACTTCGGCAGGATCGGGTGCGGGACCAGGGAGGGAAATTCGGCGAGGAGCGCCGCGTGGTGCTCGCGCTCCGTGCACACGAGGACGCCGTGCCAGGGTTCCTCGCCGGCCGTGAAGCAGAGGGCAATCCGGCCGTCCAGGTAGGCTGCCTTCGCCCCGAACATCGAGCGAAGCAGGAAGGAAGGCTCCGTCTCCAGAGGTTCCCAGAGCCAGGCATAGGGGTGGATCCGCCTCGCCCTTCCCATTGCCTTGTCCGCCATGGCCGGGATCTCGGGGTCAGTGCCCGGCCGCCCCCACCTTCAGGTAGGTTCCAAAGCCGATGACGATAGTCGAGAGGATCAGGGTCCCAATTCCGCCTGCGATCAGCAGGTGGGCTTTCCTGCTGGAGCCCTTCCACTCGTGGAGGATCCAGCCCCACATCGTGGAGAAGATGATGATGCTCGCCATGTGGAGGGTCCACGAGGCGAAGCTGAATTTTCCCATCTGGGTCTCGCCCATCGTGTAGAAGAAGAACTGGAAGTACCACGTCGTGCCCGCGAGCGCCGAGAAGAGATAGTTCCGTAGGACGGGGACTGAGAGGTCCGGCTGCGCGGCCCCCGCCAACGCGTTGCCGGCCCCGTGCTCCCCGCCGGATGCGGCAAGGCCGCCGTGCTCGGGGCGCACGCGCGCCGCCAGGTACTGGTAGCCGGTCCGGTTGCGGACATTGAGGATCGCGCACCAGATGAAATTCGTGGTGAAGCCCCCGAGCAGCACGATCACGAGCTTCGGCAGGCCGGTCCAGATCACGCTCGTGCCCGCTGCGAGCGAGGCGCGCCCGATCGGGTTGCCGGCCGTCAGGCCGAAGGCGAAGCACGCGCTCATGACGCCCGAGAACGTGGCGACGATGACGCCCTTCGAGAAGTTGAACTCCTTGATCACCTTTCGCTTCTCCTCGGCCGGCATCTCCCGCTCCTTGGTCAACCCGGCGTAGGCCGCGATGGCGATGCCCACGAGGCAGACCCCCACCCCGGCCAGCGTGATCTGGCCGGGCAGGGTCGAGGCGATCTGCGCGAGGGTCTCCGGAACGGGCACCGAGGGGCTGATCGACTTGAAGATGGGCGGCAGGAGCGTGCCGAACGCGGCGCAGTACCCCAGGGCGACACCCATCCCCAGGGACATTCCCAGGTAGCGCATCGTCAGGCCGAAGGTGAGCCCTCCGAAACCCCAGAGGGCGCCGAAGAAGTAGGTCCACCAGAGCGTGCCCGCGGACTGGCGGCTTAGGACCCCGAACAGGTCGCTTGTCAGGAGCGACGCCAGGGTCCACGGGCAGATGATCCAGGAGAAGAACCCGCCGACCAGCCAGTAGGTCTCCCATGACCACTTTCGGACGCCCCGGTAGGGCACGTAGAATGACCCCGAGGCGAGGCCGCCCAGCCAGTGGAAGAAGACGCCGAGAAAGGGGTTTGGGGTCATGGGGGATTTACCGGCGCCTGGTTTTGGGGTTGGGTGAAGGGGAAAGCCGGGGCTTTGGGTGTCAAGCGCCGCCCGGCCTAGGCGCGGCGGGAAAGCACGGCTCGCTCGTACCGGGAGACCTCCCTGAGCCAGTCGGAGCCGGCGGGGACGCCGTCCCGCTCGCACAGCTCGTCCCACACCGCGCCCCAGGGGAGCGCCTTCGCATGCTCCATGAGGGCGAGGCGCTCGTGGCCCCGGCCCGCGTTCTCGGCCGCCCGCAGGCGGGCCGCCGGATCGAGCATCCCGAGGAGGATGGCCTGCCGCGTCGCCCGGGCCCCGATGACGTAGGCTGCTATCCGGTTGATCGAGGCGTCAAAGAAATCCAGGGCCACGAACACGCGGTCCCAGGCGTCGCCTCGCGCGATCTCAAGGAAGAGGTCGCGCACCGCGTCGTCCAGGATGACCACGTGGTCGCTGTCCCACCTGACGGGCCTGCTCGTGTGCAGGAGGATCCGCGGGTGGAAGAGCATGAGCGCGGACACCTTGTCCGCGACGGACTCGGTCGGGTGGTAGTGCCCCAGGTCGAGGCAGGGAACGAGCCCGCGCTTCTGGGCGTAGGACAGGCAGAATTCCTGCGAACCCACGACGTAGGCCTCGCTCCCGAGGCCGAAGAGCTTGCCCTCCACGGCGTCGATGCAGAGGCGGGGGTCGACCGACGTGTCCCGCAGGATGGCGTCGTAGGAGTCCCTCAGCCTCTCCCTCGGGCCCCAGCGGTCGGCCGGGGCGTCCTTTGTGCCGTCCGGCACCCAATGGTTGATGACCGACGGCTTGCCAAGCTCCCTTGCGAAGTGCTGCGCGATGCGCCGCGACGCGCGGCCGTGGTCGACCCAGAACCTACGGACGGCCTTGTCGGCGTGCGACAGCGTGAATCCCGAGACCGCCATCGGGTGCGCGAAGTACGTGGGGTTGAAGTCGAGGCCCACCCTGCGGGACTTCGCCCAGGCCAGCCACCGGGAGAAATGCTCGGGCCGGAGGCCGTCCCGCTCCACGGTCCTGCGCCCCGTCTCGGCGTAGAAGGCGTGCAGGTTGAGGCGCTGCCTGCCGGGGAGGAGCCCAAGCACGGTGTCCAGGTCCGCGCGCATCTCGTCGCCGTCGCGGGCGCGGCCGGGATAGCCCCCCGTCGCCATGATGCCGCCCGAGTCGAGGCCGTCCCTCGGCGTCTCGAGGCCGCGCACGTCGTCGGCCTGCCAGCAATGCAGCGAGACGGGGATGGAGCGGGCCCTCTTGAGCGCCGACTCCGTGTCGACGCCGAAGGCGCGGTAGGCTTGGCGGGCGTGCCGGTACGCGGCGGAGATCTGCTTTGACGTGGGCATGTCAGGGATGGGGTTGGTAAAGGATCCGCCTTAGGCCGGAAGCGATATGGCGACGGAAGGTCGCCAGGTCCCTGACCGCCCCGAGGGCGATCAGCTGGCTCGCGATGTTGCCGACCGCGGCGCCCTCCAGGGACAGGGAGGCGACCGGAAGGCCCGAGGCATCCGCGGTCGCCTGGCAAAGGAGGCGGTTTCTGGATCCCCCGCCGACAACCAGTATCCGCCGGAACCTTCTGCCCGCGAGCTTCTCAAACGTGCCGACGGCGTCGGCGTGGCCGCGCCCGAGCGAGTCGCAGATGAGGCGCACGTAGCCGGCAAGCTCGCGCGGAGGCTTCACGGACCTTCCCCTCAGCTGGTCGTCGATCGCAGCGCGCATGTTGGGCGGGTTGAAGAGCGCGGCGTCCGTGACGTCGATAAGGACCCCGGGCCTTGGAGCCCGCGCCGCTGCGGCGACAAGGCTCCTCCACTGGGCCGCATTGCCCGGGCGCGATGCGAACGAGGCGAGCGTCTGCTCCAGGAGCCAGAGCCCGAGGCAGCTCTTGAGCGGGCGATACGTCCCATCCCCCATGCGCTCGTTGGAAACGCGCGCCGCCAGCGCCCCGGGGCCGACGACCGGCTCGGGGCTCTCGAACCCGAGGAGGGACCACGTGCCCGAGCTCAGGTAGAGGTCCGACCCGTCCGCCTCCGCGGGCATCGCGGTGAAGGCGCACGCCGTGTCGTGGCCGGGCACGAGGACCGCCTTCACGCGCTCCAGACCCGGAATCCCCTTGACGGGCCCTAACACCAGCGGCGAGAGCGCGGGCTTGCTGAACCAGTTGCGCGGGATCCCGAAGTAGGCCAGCGCCTCACCCGACCAGTCGCGGCCGTGGACATCGATCAGCTGCGAGTGGCTGCAGACCGACAGCTCGTTCTCCATCCGGCCCGAGAGGAGGAAGTTGAAGTAGTCGGGTATGAACAGGCACCGCGCAGCCACGTCGGACATCTCGGGGCACGCCCGGAGCGTTTCCTGGAGCTGCAGGCTCGTGTTGTAGGGGTAGTTCGGGATCCCTGTGAGCGCGTAGACCTGCCCGATGCCCCGGCGTCCGAGCTCGGCCGAGAGCGCCTTCGTGCGGCCGTCGCGGTAGGCGTGGGCCGGGTGCACCAGGCGCCCGCGGGAATCGACAAGCGCATAGTCGACCGCCCACGTGTCGACGCCGACGGAGGCGAGCCCGGGGAAGCGCTCGCGGGCCTTGATCAGGCCCGCCCGCACCTCGCCCCAGAGCGTGGGAAGATCCCAGTAGTCGTGCCCGCCGAGCGGCCTGAACTGGTTCGGAAACCGGTGGACCTCGGTCGTCGTGAGGCGGCGGTCGCGCCACGCTCCCACGATGACCCGGCCGCTTGTCGCGCCGATGTCGACTGCAGCGCAGTGCACCGTCCTCATGGTCAGCGAAGGAAGGCCTCGTGGAGGCCCCCGTCCACCGTGATGATCTGGCCCGTGGTCTTCGAGAGCCTCCCGGAGACGAGCAGGAAATAGGCCTCCGCCTGGTCGGCCGGCGTGATCGGGGACTTGGTGAGCGTCCGATCGGCGTAGAACCGCGCCAGCTTGGATACCAGCGACTCGGTCGGCTCGTCCTCCCGGTACGCGATCTTGTACTTCGCGAGCGAGCCGACGACCCGGTCCCGCGGGAACATGGAGGAGCCCTGGACGACGGTCGCCGGGGCGACGCCGTTCACCCGCACGAGCGGTGCAAGCTCGATCGCAAGCTCGCGAACGAGGTGGTTCGCCGCCGCCTTCGACGTGTCGTAGGCGACGGACCCCCTCTTGGCGACGGCGGCGTTGGCCGAGGTCGTCAGGACCAGGCTTCCGCTAAGCCCCTGCTCCTCCCAGGTCTTGCGCGCCTCGTCCCCCACGAGGTAGCTGCCGGTCACGTTGATAGCATAGGTGGTCGCCCACGCGTCGTCGGGGATGTGCCCTCCCGTGTCGCTCGGGACGAAGATGCCCGCCGTCACGCAGATGTGGTCGAAGCCGCCGTAGGCCATGGCGACGTCGTCGAGCATCCTGCGGATGCTGGCCCGGTCGGTCACGTTGGCGGTGAGCGCGACCGCGGGGCCGCAGCGGGAAATCCCGGTCCCTGCGACGCCGATCCCCAGCCCGTACTTGGCCGTGATCTCGGACGCTGTCGCCCTGGCCGACGCCTCGTTCAGGTCGACGCAGGCGACGTGCGCCCCCTCCCTTGCGAGCCGCAGGGCGGTCTCCCGGCCGATCCCCGACCCGGCGCCGACGACGATCGCCACCTGGCGGGCGAGCTCCTTCTCGGCCGGCATCCGCCGAAGCTTCGCCTCCTCGAGCCGCCAGTACTCGATGTCGAACGCCTCCTGCTGCGGGAGCGCGATGTAGCGGTCGATGGCCTCCGCCCCGCGCATGACCTCGACGGCGCAGTTGTAGAATTCGGCGGTGACGCGGCTCTCGGACTTGTCCTTTCCCCAGGCGACCATGCCGACGCCGGGGATGAGGACCACCGTGGGGTTGGGGTCCCTCATCGCGGGGGAGTCGGCATGCCTGCACCGCTCGTAGTAGGCCGCGTAGTCCCTGCGGTAGGCCGCGATCCCGGCGGTGAGCACCGCCTTCAGGCCGGCGATGTCGTCCGCCTTCGGGTCCCAGTCCACGTAAAGGGGCTTGATCTTCGTGCGCAGGAAATGGTCGGGGCAGCTGGTGCCGAGCTCGGCGAGCCGAGCCGCGTCGCCTGAGTTGACGAAGCGGAGGATCCCCTCGTCGTCCTGGACGGTCGCGACGAGCCTTTTTTCGCCCGAGACCCTACCCCTTAGCCAGGGAAGGACCGCGGCAAGGACGCGCCGGCGCCCGTCGGGGTCCAGCGCCCGGTGCTTCGGGCCTCCGAAGGCCTTCGCGTCGCCGCCCTTGGACTGGTATCTCGCCTCGATGAACGCGGCGGCCTGCTCGATGAAGCCGAGCGTGTCGGTGTAGCACTGCTTCTGGTCGTCGGCCCACGAGATGAACCCGTGCTGGCCCATCATGATCGCCCGCAATTTCGGGTCGCCCCGGTTGATCTCCTGCATCGCGAGGCCCAGTTCGAAGCCCGGGCGCATCCAGGGCACGTAGGCCATCCGGCCTCCGAAGATCTCCTGCGTGAGCTTCTCGCAGTTGGCCGTCGCAGCGATGGCGATGACCGCGTTCGGGTGCATGTGGTCGACGTGCAGGCCGCGCAGGAACGAGTGCAGGGGCGTGTCGATGGACGCCGCCCGCGGGTTCAGGTTGAAGGTCGTGTGCGGCAGCATCCCCACCATGTCGTCCTCGGCCTTCGACTTGAGGCCCTTGTCGGTGCGGGCGCCGTAGACCTTCTGGAGGTCGAGGAGCCGTGCCTGGTAGAGGGACGCGAAATTCTCGCGCCCGCTGGTGCGCAGGTCGCCGCCGGAGCCCTTGACCCACAGCACCTCCGCCGGCTGCCCGGTGAGGGGGTCCTTCTCCGTGACCTTCGACGACGTGTTGCCGCCCCCGGTGTTGGTGACGCGCTGGTCGCTGCCGAGCAGGTTTGAGCGATAGACGAGGAGGCTGACGGGATCCAGGGACGAGGCCTTGGCGTCGTCCCAGCCGTAGTTGACGTGGCGGTAGGTGGGCATGGTCGGAAGGGGGCGAGGGGCGCAGGTCGATACAGATATTGATTATGTACGCAGCCTGAGGGGTGCGTGATGCTACCTTATGCACTGGGGCTTGGGAATCGACAAACTGACCATAAGGATACAGATTTTGAGCCTCACCGTGCGCGCCTCGCCTGACTTCTTCCGCTACCTTGTCGCGACTCCCGGGGCCGACAGCTGGGGGGCGGTTGTCACCGGGGGCGGCCGATTCACCGCCCTGCCCCGCCGGGCCTATCCGCCGTCCGGGCACCCCCTGGACCACAACTTCACCTGGGAGCGCGGCCGCGTCCTGGGATCCTTCCAGATCGTCTACCTTGCTCAGGGCGCAGGAGAATTCGAGGCGAAGGCGACCGGCCGGGTTCGCGTCGAGGCCGGAACGGCCCTCCTGCTCTTCCCTGGGACGTGGCACCGCTACCGCCCGGATACGGACACGGGATGGGTCGAGCAATGGGTCGAGATAGGCGGCGCCCTGCTCGACGGGATGCTCGGTGAAAAGGTCTTCGGCCCTGACGATCCGGTCATACCCGTCTCGCGTCGGCTGGAACTCGAGGCCCGGATAGCGTCCATCCACGGCCTCATCTCCACCCAGCCTGCAGGGGACGCTCCCGAGCTTGCAGCGCATGCCCTTGGGGCGTTGGCGCTCCTTCACGCCTCGCGGCACGGCCGAAACCCTGCGCGCTCCATCGTGGCCGCGGTCGATCAGGCAAGACGGATCATGGAGGAGGCCGACACCGCCCCAACCTCGATGCCGGAACTCGCCCGGTCTCTCGGCGTCGCGTACTCGTACTTCCGCAGGGAGTTCCGCGCGCGCACGGGCCTCTCGCCCCGGCAATACCTGCTGCGGCTTCGCATGCAGCGCGCGCAGCGCCTTCTTGGCGCGAGCGACGAGTCCCTCAAGCATGTCGCCGACAGGCTCGGGTTCAGCTCCGCGTTCCACCTGTCGTCGGCCTTCAAGGCCGAGTTCGGCATGGCGCCGAGCCTTTGGCGCCGCCGGAGGCTCGAGCGCTAGGCCCGGAATGCCGGCACGTCGCGGATCCAAGCGTTTCCGGGAAAGGTTTGCATAGGCCTTGGGGTATCCGTAGCGGGAATAAATGAAACCGAGGCGCCCCATCAGGTCGGAGCCGGTCTGGCCCCGGGCATGGCTGGTGATGCTCGGGCTTCTCGCGGGACCCGCGGCCGCCCGCCCTCTGGACGTGGCGATCGTCTTTTCCGACGCGGGCGGCGCCGGGGCGATCGCGGTTGAGCGCGGAACGCTTCTCGGGGTCAACGGGGTGAAGGGGGAGACCCGATTCGAATGCCCCGGCGGAGCGTCGGGGCGTGTGACGCTCAACCTGGACGGTGACCCCTCCCCCTACGGCAGCCGCACGACCCTTGTGTCGGTCACCGGGTCAGCCCACCCGTTCACGTTCTTCCTGAATGACGTCGACCGGCGTTTCCCCATCTTCATACCCGCCTACGGCGTCGCGGTCACCGAGGCCGGAGACCCGCGGTCCTACGGGCAGATCGCAGCGGATATCCGGGGCCGCGGGCTAAAGTCCAAGCTGGCGCAGATCGAGGATGCCCCGGAGGAAAGCTTCGACTCGGCCGCCGCGGATGTCCGAAGCATGCAGTGCCAGACCTGGCTCGGGCTGAGCAGGGACATCCGCATCTTCGGCGTGGGCGAGCGGTTGGACTGGGTGCAGCCGCGGAACCACGGGGTCGAGGTCGCCCTTGCGGAGAACCAGGACAAGCCCGTCCAATACGGCTTTCTGCTGGGGCGGGGATGGGGGGCGCGCGATGACATCACGCGCCGGCTTGAGGACGGCTGCCTTCCCATCCTCCACGGCACGCTGGTGGACGAGAGCGTCACGTATTCGGTAACGACCTTTGCCACGCTCGAGGCGAGCCCCCTCCGGGCGGACACATTGCGGGGGACGCCCTACGCCGTCGCCGATCACTTTAGTCTCGGGGAGATGACCTCGCCCGAGCAGGACCGCGCGTTCGGCCTCGTCGCCGAGCACGAGCTCAACCGGCCGGAGGAGACGGTCCTCTATTTCCGGGCGGTCGCCATGAACACGTCCGCGGCCCCGCGATATGCCTTCTTCAAGAATGCCTACCCGGCGGACACGAACGGCAAGGCGTGGGCCCACGACGGGCAGACGGGCTTTACCCGCTACACGTCCTCCGGGCGCGTGTTCTGCGTGTCGCGGCTCGACGGCAAGCCGCTCGCACAGGAGGAGGTCTCGGTCCTCCTTGAGCCGGGGCAATCCGCGGTGTTCGAGTTCATCCTGCCCCACCAGCCGGTCACAGCGGAGCGGGCGGCGCGGCTCGCCTCCCAGGATTTCGACGCGCGCCACGAAGAGGTCCGCGCGTTCTGGCGGGCGAAGCTCGGCGCGGCCGCCACGGTCCGCCTTCCCGAGCCGCGCATCCAGGAGATGGTCCAGGCGGGGCTCCTGCACCTGGACCTCGTGACGTACGGCCTTGAGCCTGGAGGCACCCTGGCCCCCACGATCGGGATCTACGGCCCCATCGGCTCGGAGAGCTCCCCCATCATCCAGTTCATGGACTCGATGGGCTGGCACGACGAGGCGAGGCGCGCGCTCGGCTACTTCCTCGACAAGCAGCACGAGTCGGGGTTCATGCAGAACTTCTCCGGCTACATGCTCGAGACCGGCACGGCCCTGTGGAGCATGGGGGAGCACTACCGCTACACGCGCGACGACGCCTGGGTGCGCCAGATCGAGCCGAAGCTGGTCAAGGCCTGCCGGTACATCCAGGACTGGCGCCAGAGGAATCTGCGCGAGGACCTTCGCGGCAGGGGCTTCGGGCTGCTCGAGGGCAAGACCGCGGACCCCGAGGACCCGTTCCGCTCGTTCATGCTGAACGGGTACCATTACCTGGGGATGAGCCGCGTCGCCGAGATGCTGGCCCGGGTCGATCCCGCGGAATCCGCAAGGTGGAGGAAGGAGGCTGACGCCATGAGGGAGGACATCCGGCGCGCCGCTTCTGAGGCGATGGCCCGCGCTCCGGTCGTCCCCCTTGGCGACGGGACATGGGTGCCCACCCTCCCCCCCTGGGTCGAGGCCCGCGGGGCGCTCCTGCTCCACGCGGAGGGCGGCAGCTGGTTCACGCACGGCTCGGTGGCCGTGAGGGACTCCCTCCTCGGCCCCCTCTACCTCGCCTTCCAGGAGGTGCTCGACCCGTCCGAGCCCATGACGACCTTCCTGCTCGGGTTCCACAACGAGCTGATGACCAGCCGCAACGTGGCCTTCAGCCAGCCCTACTACAGCAGGCACGACTGGATCCACCTGAGCCGCGGCGAGGTGAAGCCCTTCCTGAAGGACTACTACGGGACCGTGGCGAGCCTTGCGGACCGGGAGACCTACACGTTCTGGGAGCACTATTTCAAGCAGAGCCCCCACAAGACCCATGAGGAGGCCTGGTTCCTCATGCAGACCCGGTGGATGCTCTACATGGAGCACGGGGATACCCTGGAACTTCTCCCCGGAATCCCGAGGGACTACCTGCGGGAGGGCAGGACGATCGAGCTCGGCAACGTGGCGTCGTATTTCGGGCCGCTGTCGCTAAGGGTCGAGTCGAAGGGTAAGCCCGATCGCATCGAGGCCCGGATCACGTGCGCCTCGGACCACGGCCCGCGCACGGTGGAGATCCGACTGCCCCACCCGATGGGCCTGAAGGCGGCCCGGGTTGAAGGGGGCGCCTACGACCCTGCGACCGAGCGGGTCCGCATCGCCGAATTCTCGGGAACGGCGACGGTGGTGGCCTTCTTTCAATAGCCCACCGGATGGCGCATTCACGATACCCCTGGTTCGATTGAACCATTTGGGAACCCATGCGCCGCCCGGATTCGCATGCGTGCAACCAATCCCCGGGGCCCCGAAAAGGCGTGGCGCCCCACCCCGGTTGTTATCCATTATCATGCAATGTATTCCGCATGAAGGCGGCCGATGGCACGGATCATGCGAATTGGGGGCTGAATCACCCCATTCCCTCCCCAGGAGTCCCCGCCTGGCTTTGGCCCCGCGGGACTGCCATTCCGAAAGCCCGCTTCAAGTTCCAGAAACATGACTACGCCAACCCCTCTGCTTTCCGAACCCGCCATGAGTTTCGCCGGAGTCCCGCAGTCGCCGGGCAGTCCGGCGGCGCAGGTCCGGCCGCATCCTCGGCGTTGGCCCTCAATCGCCACAGCCCTTGCTAGGTGCGCAGTCCTCGCCCTCGGGGCGGTGTCCGGGCTGACCGCCGGTGCGCAGACCGTTGTCGCTACAGTCACCGCGGCCCCCCTTCCCGTGGCCGCCGCCGTGAACTCGGTCACCAACAAGATCTACGTCACAAGCTACATCGCGAAGGGCCAGGTGACGGTGATCGACGGAGTGACGAATGCGACGACGGCAGTACCGGTCGGCTCCTTTCCCTACGGTATCGACGTCAATATGGTGACCAACAAGATCTACGTCGCCAACGGAGCGAGCAACACCGTGACCGTGATCGACGGGGCCACCAATGCCACCACGACCATTCCGGTAGGCATTAACCCCAAATCCGTCTCGGTAAACCCGAAGACGAACAAGATCTACGTCGTTAACAACAACCTCGACGGAACCATTTCGGAGATCGACGGCAACACGAACACCGTAACGCAGAATATCTTTGCGGGATTCAACCCGTCAGGCGTCCTGGTCGACGCCGACAAGAACTACATCTTCGCAATCGCCGCGTCGAACAACCTCTACACGGTCGGCACGCCGACCGTTTACCTCATCGAGCCTGTCAACGCCGTAATCCATGAGGCCGAGCTCGGGAAATTCCCGAACCAGATGGCCGTGGACCCCGTGACGAATCAGCTGTGGGTGGCCAACCAGGGGGGAGGGGACTTGGTCTCCATCGACTCTGCATTCAAGAACGAGGGAGGAGATGACGCCCTCAGCGGCGGGGGGACCTCGGTCGCAGTCAACACCGTGACCCACAAGGCCTATTTCAGCGACGGCACCGAGGTGGCCGTAATCGACGGCAAGACCGCGGAAGAATCGGTGATCCCGGTGGGGCTCCCTATCCTGGGACCGATCGCCGTGGACGAGGCGACAAACACGGTCTTTGTGGCAAGCGTCACGGCTACCGGCACGGTCGTGGCGATCGACGCCGCGACGGGATTGCTCACAAACATCCCAGTGGGCGCATTCCCCTCGGTCCTCGCCCTGAACCCCGTGACCCACAGGGTGTACGCCCTTAACAATGACGCCGCGGGTACGGTCACCATAATCGACGGAATTCCCGTTGCCGCAATTCCGTCCATAACCCGTGAACCCCAGCCGCAGACCGTGAACGCCGGGTCGACGGTCGTCTTCAGCGCCGCGGCGACAGGCGTGCCTGCTCCCACCTACCAATGGGAGCACAATGGGACCGCGCTTTCCGACGGGAATGGAGTGTCGGGGGCATCCGGTCCGACCCTGGTCATAAGCGGTGTGACCCCGGCCAACGCCGGAGCCTACGCATGCGTGGCCACGAACTCATCGGGAAGCACCACGAGCACGCCGGCAAGCCTCACGGTGGTCAGCACCACGGACCCGGGCCGGATCACCAACCTCTCCACCCGGGCGTTCCTAAACACGACCCCCGACGCGGTCGGCAATGGCGTCCTGATTGCGGGTTTTGTCATCGGCGGCACGGGCTCCAAAACGCTCGTCATCCGCGGCGTCGGCCCAAGCCTCGCCAATTTCGGGGTGTCCGAGGCCATTCAGAAGCCGACCTTGGCGCTCTACGACGCTGCAACGCCCGCGAACCGGATCACCGCGAACACCGGGTGGCAGAAGGCGCCCACCCTCCCCACGACCGCCCCGTGGCTCGGAGCCCTGACCCCCGTTGACGCGACGGCGGCCGACTTCTCCTTGCTTGGCGCCTTTGCGCTGCCTCAGGGTTCCGCGGATTCCGCGGTCAAGGTCTCGCTTCCCGCCGGCGCCTACACCGCGCAGGTTGAACCCACGGACGCCGAGACGGGCGTCGTCCTTGCGGAACTCTACGACGACGACCCCGGAATCCCGAGTACCAGGCTGCTCAATATCTCGTCGCGGGCACTCACTGCGGTGGGCGCCAACGTCATGATCGCGGGGTTCACGATCGCGGGATCAACCGGGCAGACGCTCCTCATCCGCGCCTCAGGGCCTGCCCTGACGCCCCTGGGTGTCACCGCGACCATATCCAATCCGCAGGTCCACCTCTACGACTCGAAGGGCAGCCTTATCGCCTCCAACCTGAAATGGGCGGGCGACCCCCAGGTGATGGCCGCGGCGGCCCGCGTCGGCGCGTTTGTCTGGCCGGATCCCAACAGCGGGGATTCCGCGATCCTCATCACGCTGCCCCCAGGAGGCTATACGGCCGAGGCCGACTCCGCAGGCTCAGCAGGAGTCGCCCTCATCGAGGTCTATGCGGTTCCATGAGCCGGGCCGGCCCGCGCGGCGTCTTGCAGATCGCCCTTTTTCCCAAACCTGCCGGCCCGTTAGCCGGTCACTTCAGGGACCTTGGACCTTGGCGGAGCCGCCAGGGGCGCCGTCCAGAAATTCCAATGGAATCGCCACCCGCCTCGCCCAGGAGGTTTCCGAGTGGTCATCGCCGGGAAAGACCCGGCTCATGAAGTTGCTGTCGGAATAGCCCCTGTCGCGCACAACCAGGTCGGCAAAGGCCTGGGACTCGGTGAACAGGGTGTCGATCGTGGCGGTTCCAAGGTCAAAATAGATCCTGTGCGTCTTGGGGTCGGGCAGGTGGCCCTGGAGGTAGTTGAACGTGGCGAGGGGAAAGGTCGCGTTCTTGGGGAACGTGGCAATCCAGCCGGTCGACATGCAGGCGGCCCCGCCAAAGACATTCGGATACTCGCAGATCGCGTATAGGGAGATGATTCCCCCCATGCTTGCGCCCATCGTGATCGTGTGATCCCTGTCCGGCAGGGTCGCGTACTTGGCGTCGATTGCAGGCTTGAGCTCCTCGACGATGAATCGGAGGTAGTTGTCCGCCTGGGGCCCTCCGGCGAGGTCGACCCGTATGAATTTGTCGCGGGGTTCCTTGGGCACAAGCGGCAGCACCTTCTCGGGGAAATACTCGCTTTGGCGCGTCTGCCCGATCGACCATATTCCAACGACGATGGTTTCGGGGATCTTACCCCTCCTTATCAAGTCCGAGACCGTCTCGGGCATGTTCCACGACTTCTTGTTCCATGTTATCCGCGCATCGAAGACCATCTGCCCGTCGTGCATGTAGATGACAGGGCACCGGATCTTCCCATCGTAGCCCGGAGGAAGCCAGACATCGACACTCCGTGCCGAGACGAAATGAGACGGGAAGGCGCTCATGTGATCGAGGTGCCCGATGGAGACCGCTGGAATCGGATCCGGAGTCTGGGCTCCAAGGGATCCGGCGAGGGCGCAGAACAGGACGAAATGGATTTTCATCGAAGGGGATCATGACCCAGCACCCGACCCTCCGCCACACGCGCGACGGTTAAGAAACCGCGAAACATCTGAATAATCCGAGGTTAGGCGCCCGCCACAATCAGGTGTCCCTGCAGCTCCCTCCAGGGACATCGGAATCCGGCCGAACCCGTTATCGGCCGTTGACGTGAAACGCGCCGGATTGTTTCCCTCTAGGGATGGATCAACCCCAACGGCAGTACAGGGACTGGTGGAGGATCCTCCGGGTATTCTGGTATTTGGCCCGCCGTCCCCAGGACCTGCCCGACTATTGCCGGTTTGGCGCATTCAACTCCAAGTCGCCTCTCGAACTGGGGGTACCATGGTGGAGTTTTGGTGCCGTCAAGAACGTGGAAGCCCGGCTCAAGCCCGATTGGGAGGCCTTTGAGTACGGCTCGGGCGGCTCCACCCTCTTCATCGGATCGAGGACGCGAAGCATCATCAGCGTCGAGGATGACATTGAATGGACCCAGCGGGTTTCAAGGGCCGCACGGGAACGAGGCCTTAGCGGCGTCTCAGTCCTTCACAAGCCGTTTGATTTTTGGATGACCGAGGCGTTCGCCACCAGCGACTACCTTCTTTCCCTTTCGGGGAAGACTTTTGATGTCATCGTCATAGACGGCCGGGAGTGGTCCGATCAGGTACGGGACACGTGTTTCTGGCGCGCCGAGGACCATGTAAGGAAGGGGGGGATCATCATTCTCGACGACTCGTGGCGCTACCCCCAGGTGAAACACAAGAACCGGGCCCTGCGTTGGCGGGAATACAAAGGGACCGGCTATTGCAGGGTGGGCGTTACAAGCACCAGTGTCTTTGAGTATTGACGCGCCATGCCCGGGCCGCGCGGGCTCCTGACGAAGCCTTTTTGCTCGTGTGCGTCAACGGGTTGGCGTTTCTGTAAACCGCTACTAGATGCCCAAGACACCCGAGGTCACGGCCCCGCCGAACAGGGTCCCCATCCTAATCGCCTTCATTTTGGTCCTTGCGGGCTATCTCTGGGCCTTCACGGAAAACGGTGGATTCCGGCCGAGCAAGGAGCCGAGCGGCTACTACGGGCTGCTCACCGACGCCCTCATGTCCGGCCAGCTGAATCTCAAGGTCGAGCCGGACCCGAGACTCGCCCTGCTCGCGAACCCGTGGCTCAGCTACCAAGGCATCCCTCGGATGCACGACGCGACGTACTTTCACGGGCACTACTACCTCTACTTCGGCGTTTCTCCGGTCATCCTATACTTTGGGCCGGTTAGGCTGCTGACGGGGCGATTTCCGACGGAGGGATCGGCGGGTGTCGTGTTCGCCTTTGCGGGTGTGATGGCCGGCCTCTGGCTGCTGCGCAGGCTCATGGCCCTGCAGGCCAGCCCGCCGGGCGCTGGCTGGCAGGCCCTGGGCATCGTCGTCTGGGGTTTTGCAAACTACGCATTCGTCGACTGCCAGAACACAAACTTTTACACGGTCCCCATCCTCTGCGCGTTCGCCTGCCTGATGGCCGCGATGGTCTCCATTGAGAGATCCCTGTCGGCGCACCGGTCCTCCTCGGCAACCAAGTGGCTCGCCCTCGCAAGCCTCGCATGGGGCCTGTCCGTCGGGAGCCGCCCCCACTATGTGCTGAGCCTTCCGCTCCTGGGCATCCCCCTCGCGTTCCTTCTGGCGCGCGAGTCCGGTGGCTGGGTGACGCGGGGCCGTCTCGCTTTGGTCGCTGCGGCACTCATCCCCGCGGCCATCGTCGGCGCTGGCCTCGCCTGGTACAACCACGCGCGGTTCGGTTCCATCTCGGAGTTTGGATTCAGGTACCAGTTCACGGGCAGCGACAATCGATTCATACAGGTTTGGAACCCGCGGCTGATTCTCCCGAACCTTCGCGTCTACTCGCTCACGGATGCGTTCTATTTTGCCTATTTCCCGTTCGTGGTGCCGATCGGGCTGTTCATCGGCTTCCTGAGCTGGTGCCCCATATCCGCGCTGTCGGCGCTCCTGCCCGCGAGCCTTCTTGAACGGCGCCTCAGGGCCGACCCGCGCTGGCTGTGCGTGGCCTTTTGCACCGCGGCCGCCGGGGCGATCCACCTGTTCGGCCTCTGCATCCTTCCGATCGGCGTGGACCGCTACAACGTCGACTTCCTCCCCGAGTTCCTGCTGGCGGCATTGTTCGCCGCGATCGCGTATTTCGGCACCGGTTCCCGGTGGCCGCGGGGAGCCAGGCTCCTCGCCTCCGTCGCCCTGGTTTCCATGGCCGCGGTGTCGATCGCGAAGCTGTCCTTGCTCGCTCTCGACCGGTCTCCCAACGCGGCGCAGAAGCGCATCGTGGCCCAGGCCCTCAACTGGCCCGCGGCGGCGGCGCAGTCGCTATCAGGCGGCCTTAAGGGGCCGGCGGTGCTGGATATTTCGTTCTCGTCCCTCCCTTCCGGATCGCGGGAACCACTCATCTCGACAGGCATAGGGAACGACAACCTGTTTGCCGAGGGGGTCGACCAAGGCCACCTGCGCCTTGGATTTGTGCACATGGGAAACGCCCCGCTGTACGGACCCCCGTTTGACGCAGTGCCGGGCGGTCATCGAAAGATGGTGGCCGATCTCGGCTCCTTCTATCCGCCGGATACGCATCCCAGGTTCCGGAACTGGAAGCAGGATGTGTTGGACGCCATGCATCGGCGAGTCCTGGTGACCCTGGACGGACAGACCGTCCTCAATGGAAACTCAAACTTCTATCCGGCGGACCCGTGGAGCGTGCGTTTTTGCCCTCCGCCTGCAGACGGGATGGGATTCGTGCCGTTTTCCGGCACGCTCGAGAAGGTGACCCGGATGCCCCTCCCCACGGAGTCCGAGATTCGGGAGACGGGCTGGACGGGGCCCGTCAGGCTCAGGCTCAGGTTTCCCCGGTTCGAATATGCCCATAGTGAACCCCTTCTCTCAACCGGCTCGGTTCAGGCCGTCGACATGATCTACGTGACCTTCCTGGGACCGGGAAGAGCGCGATTCGGACACGACTCGACCCAATTCGGGGGAGTCGAGTCACCCGAGGTCACCTATGATCCCGCGGTTGAGCACGTGCTCGACATCGGCTTGGGAAGCCTGGAGGCAGCCGAGGGAGCCACACCCGCCGCCAAACTGGGCCTGCGTCTCAAGTTCGACGGCCGTTGGTTGGTCGCCGATTGGCGTCCGACCCACCCAACGCATCCCTATCAGAACTTATTTGGCTACAATCCGGGGCTTGGCTCCGCCAGCGAGATTTTCTCGGGGAGCCTTGTGCCCGAACACATCGAGCCGCCGATGCCCAACCCCGCCACCCTGCCCGGTAAGGGGCCTATCGAGGTCACCCTTCGCTTTGCCCCCATTTCGTCAGG
Organism: uncultured Opitutaceae bacterium; assembly: GCA_964414785.1. Taxonomy (GTDB): domain Bacteria; phylum Verrucomicrobiota; class Verrucomicrobiia; order Opitutales; family Opitutaceae; genus Palsa-1447. The sequence goes on along the minus strand of CAYPXZ010000032.1, from coordinate 8,734 downwards.
CGTCCCGGAGCCTATCGTCGTCTCTGGGGTGACCGGACGCGGGGACATTGTTTTTGTCCGCTATCTCCCCGGGGGCCAGGTCCAATTTGGCGTGGACCATTGGGATATCGGCTTGAAGCAGGGCAAAAGCTTCAAGCTCCAGGAGGAAATGGTGCACACGGTGGTTGTATCAAGCGCGGCCTTCCTTCCCGCCGAGGACAGCCCGGAATGGGGCTCGGTGGCGCCCGCCGTGCGCGAGCACCTTCGCTCGACAATCGAGGTGTTCTTTGACGGGAGAAAGGTGCTCGACGCCCCCTGGACCGGGTACGACGCGTTGGATACGCAGGTCTATTCCGGGACAAATCCGATTGGCGGCTCGACGACCGGCGCCGCGTTCTCGGGCCTTGTGCTTTCGACCCGCCATTGCGCCATGGGCGATTTCCTGGCCACGGTCACAAAGGATTCCGGAACCCCGGCCGGCCCCCCTTAGGCAGCGGAATCCACTCGGCGTGCCGACGCCGTTCTTGGCGCTGGATCGCCACCGCGGCTCGATTCCCGGTGCGCCGAAGGCGTTGGCTTCACAGTTGGTCACACCGTGATATCGATCACGGTAGGTCCCTCGGGAAAACTCGCCTACAAGGTCCTTCCCCCATCGATGATGAGGGTGGTGCCCGTCACATAACTAGCTTCGTCGCTCGCCAAAAAACGCACCGCACTTGCAACCTCCTCGGGGCGGCCGATCCGGTGCAGGGGGATTCGCTTGAGCTCCCGCCGGACTTTCGCAGCATCGTGGAGCCACGAACTGTTGATCGGCGTGGAGATCGCGCCAGGCGCGACGTTGTTGATTCGTACACCTCTGCCGGCAAGTTCGAGCGCCATCGTTTTCATCAACATCTCCAGGCCGCCCTTCGAGGCGCAATAGTGGGAATACCCGACCCACGGCAGGAACGCATGCACGGAGGAAATGTTAATGATCACTCCCCGTTTTCTCTTCACCATGCTCTGCGCCGCCAGCTGCGAGCAAAGGAAGACAGCGCGCAGATTGACATTCATCACCTGATCCCAGTCCTTCACCGGCATAGTCAGGAAGGCACGCCTGTCTTCAACGCCCGCGCTGTTGACCAGAATATCGAGCGGGCCGATTGCCTTTCGAACCTGCACGAATAACGACTTGATATCGCGCTCGCTCGCCATGTCCGCGTGGATAGCAATGGCCTCGCCCCCCGTTCCATTGATGTTTGCGACCGTCTTCTTGGCTGCGGCCGCGTGCGACCGATAAACGATGATCACCTTCGCGCCCGCTGCGGCTAAACGATTGGCGATCGCCTCGCCGATGCCCGAACTGGCGCCGGTGACGAGCGCACGCCGGCCTTCAAGCGATCGGAGAAAAGATGGTGCTGTGGCCATGGTCTTCTATGTTTGGATTGAACTACGCCTCTGTGGTGGTCCTGACCGTTTCCGGGGATCCCACGCTCGCCTCACGGATTATGCGTTCAACGCCGGTTCTTCGTGGGCTTAGACTTTTTGCCGTAACTCCGGGTACAGCCGGTTGATTTTTCGTCGCACCTCTTGCTTCTCCTTCGGTGTGCCATCCTGAGATACGCGCGCGAGCGCATTTCGAGCGTGGACTTTGTCCTCGATCGGATACCTCCGTCCCTTAAGCGCAAAGCTGCGTTCGGGTAGACTATTTCTGACGCGTGCCGTTAGTTTTGCCATCGCACTATTTTGGGGCTTTGAAATCGGCCGCTCACAGTATGCGCACCGAAATCAGGCTCCCATTTGCGGGTTGTAGTGATTGTTGCGGAGGATGCTGCGATGAACGTCCCTCACTGCTCGCCCGCCCGCAATCCTCGCACGGCATGATCGATTGTGCCGGATTTCATTTGGCGACACGTTGCAATGGCGCGCGACTTCTATGGATTAGCCGCCTTCTCGAGAGATTTTGCGTGTTCTAGATGCATGCTCAGGGTGTCGACATACTTTTTCGCAAAGGCCACAACGTCAGGGTCCTTGCCAGTGGCTACTTCGTCTTTGAAAAGCTCAACGGCCCCCGTGTGGGCACTTACCATCAGCTTGGCGTAGGCTTTATCAAAATCGGCACCGGACTTGGATGAAAGGCTGGAGACGTTATCCGTGTTTCCTTCGGAGACCTGCTTGTTCACGTCGATTCCCTTGGCCTTTGCGAGCGACGATAGGTCAGCGTTCGCCTGGGTGTGGTCCGTGATCATCATATTGGCGAATGATTTGACCGCGGGAATCGACGCATGGCTTTCTGCCAGCCGCGAGAGCGCCACCTCGTTGGTGCTCGCCCGCGCGACTTTTTTGACGAATTTCTTGTCACCGTGGGACAATGTCGCCGACTCGACCGATGTCGCGGTACTGGAAGATGACGTGGAGCTCGATGAGTCCTGTGCCTCAATCTCACTTAGACCCGCTCCTAAGAGCAGGAATGCGGCGATTGGAATGATATTGATGTAAGTCTTCGTGCCGTGATGACGTTCGAATCCTGCGTTATAATTTTTCATGAGAAGAGGCATTTTAGTCGGTTTTTAGTGCGCGAATTTTTTGCTGCGAGGGTCCCAATGTTCGAATCTCCGAAGGACGGCTTGGAACGCACGCCACTGCTGAGGCCTGTAATCGGTCACATTCCTTGATTTCCATTTGGCCAAAAGTGACCCGTATCAAACTGTGCCGGCGGTGCGTTCCATCGCCCCCACACTACGGCAGGCGGCTTTCCCACGGTATGGGGTCTAACCCGAACCGGAGAGTACCAGCTGAGATATCCACATTACACGAGCGAGCGACGGCGAGAATTCACACGTGGTGTTATAGAAATGATGCCCCGGGGCGCGATGCAGCGCACCATCCACATCAATTCGGGTATTACCCCATGGCCCGCGCGGGATCCGCGCGGTAGGATGCCGCCGTCACGAACCTACGTTCGCGAACATAAATTGTTACAGCAAAATCCTCGAATCACTTATCTAAAATGGCTTCCATTCCAAACCTCCGTGCGCTGCTCATCGACGAACTTGCGGACCTTCTTTTTGCCGAAAGGCAATTGGTAAAGGCGTTGCCCAAGATGGCTAAAGCGGCCTCAAACGCAGATCTCGAGGCAGGATTTACGGGCCATCTTGCCCAAACCCGCGTTCACGTTGAACGACTCACTCAAGCTTTCAAAATCCTCGGCTCTCCCGCGACCGACAAGACCTGCCAGGCGATGCTAGGCTTGGTAGCTGAGGGCGGAGAAGCCATCGAGATGGAAGGACCGGCAGCAGTTCGAGACGCCAACCTGATCGGGGCGGCCGTCCGAGTTGAGCACTATGAAATCGCGGCCTACGGCACCGCTCGGGCGTTTGCGAAGGCATTGGGAGAGGACAAGGTCGTAGATCTTCTTCAGGAAACTCTCGATGAGGAGGGTGAAACCAACAAGAAGCTGATCAAGATTGCGGGCAAAGTGAATGCCGACGCCGTGGCAATCGACGAGCACGCTTCCGTCGCCTCCACTTAAATTCGCGGAAACTCGGGCAACCTATTCACACCAGTGGATAAGGTTGCTCCGATTTTCCGGCATGAGCAAAAGGCGACCGACAGCTCTCCTTAACTTTTTTTTATGAAAACAACTGCCGACGAATCTTCTTCCGACCCCATGGTTCACTCAGCGCATCTGCAGAAGGAAATCACTGATTTGATCGACCATTTGCATAAGGACATCGAGCGTGCGCCCGAACCGCAGTTTCAAGCCTTGCTTGAAACCAGCTCCGAGGTGTTGGGCGGCCTGCGCAATGCATTCGAAGACTACGGCAAGCATGCCGAGGCCGCATGGCGCAGTTCTGCCACACGGCCGGCCTGAGGCGAGAAATGCTCGGATGGGTTAGGACTGCATGCGTCGGCTAAGCTTCCGTTAGGGTTCCAAATCATGCCGCAATGGATGCGGGAGGGCCAAATGAAAGCTAGGGGCCCCATTCGAAGAAAAGAGAAGACGCCGTGCACCTGGTTCAATACATCGGGATATAGGAGATAGGTTCGGGACGCATCGTCGGCGTATTCCAGCCGTCAATTTTAACAGGACACGCGCTCGCCTATTTTCTATTCTAGAGGCCAAATGGCGGAAGAGATCGGTACCGAAAGCAACAAGTGGACTGGGCGCCATGGCCGGCCCCGTTCCCCTCGATCTGTTCAAGGGCTGGAATTATAATCTGCCAGGATTGGCGTGATCAATCAGCTCGAAATGCCGGGCGTGAAGGAGGGTAAGACCCCATAGGTGGCGCTAAGGAACGGTGATACCCTTCTCAAATGAACATGATTCTCCTCATTATCGTCCTGCTTCTGTTGTTCGGGGGTGGCGGTTTCTACTTCGGAGGGCCGGCCATCGGCGGAGGAGGCGTCGGGCTCATACTGCTGATATGCCTCATCATTTTCCTCATGGGCGGGTTTCGAGCCAAGAAATGACCGCCGAACGAGCCGTCTAATAAAGAAAAAGGCGCGAGCGTGAGTAGCTGGATGCAGGCCATTTCTGCCTTCGGCGGCCAAAAATCCAACGGCTAAAAGTTTTAATTAAGCGAAAAGAAATACATCCTTAAAGAAACGAAAACTATGAAGACCTACGACGTAGATACAAAATCGAGCGGCACTGACAAGCTGCAGGGCAATGCCAAGATCGCCTCCGGCGCGGTGAAGGAAGGTACAGGCCGGGTTCTTTCGAGCACGAAGCTCCAGGCAGCAGGGGCCTCCGAAAAGCGCGACGGCCACGTGCAGAAGAAGATCGGAGAGATCAAGAAAGTCCTTGGTCAGTAGCCGAAGCTCCGAACCTCGAATCGAGCCGCAACCAAATCAATCACCACTATAATGTCATTCACCAATTCCAAAAAACTTGCGGCGCTCGCCGCATTCACGGTCGCCCTGATCCTCTTCGGATTCTCCAGCGGATGCGAAGCGACGCGCACACACGATAGCACTGGCCAGTATGTCGATGATACGGGGATAACAACGAAGGTGAAAACCGCGTTGCTCAGGGACGACCTCGTTAAGTCGTTCGAAATCAAAGTCGAGACTATGAGGGGTGTCGTTCAGCTAAGCGGGTTCGTTGACAACTCTAACCAGAAGAGTGCCGCGGGCAGAGACGCCGCCTCGGTCGGTGGTGTCACCGACGTTAGCAACAACCTTATCGTTAAGTAGCATTCGAAGAGGTGCATTCTCGGGGAGGCTGCCCCACGTCGCCCCCAGGCAGCTAGGACGTGGGGTTTCTGCGAGGAAGCGGAGGGAAGGTCGATTTTGACCACTGGGTCTCGAGTCAACAGTCGACCATGCCGGAATACCGCCAAGAGCACGCAAGCGCCGACGCGCCAAACATCCGGCAATGCTGGGAGTGCTGCCCCTAGAATTTCCGTCGAAGCAATGACCCGCTCCTAGATGGCAACAGAGTAAACGGCGGAATAAAACGTTGGGACAGTGAGCGCAACCGCGATCACGACCCGCGCGATGGTTGCCGGCACGCGAGGTTTACGATGGGCCCTCCTTCTCATTGATGCGGCTTTCTTCGACGAGGTTATGGGAATCCTTTGCGACCAGTTTTAGGCCATAGATCTTGCGTAGCTCGGCTATCTTCTGGAGGGATTTCTGACTAAACGGTGCCTTTCCTTCAAATGCGTGAAGCACGATGCCCTCGATGAGGTCGCCAAGGGTTATGTCATGATACTCGGCAAGGCCCTTCATGACTTTGAGCAGCTGCTTTTCGACGCGGACACCGGTTTGGACTCGTTGAATTGTTATCATGGTACCATCATACCTCGGTACCATATGCCGTCAAGCACCGTTTAGGAGGCTAAGTCACCTGGGTCGCGGCCTCCCACCAGACCCGCTGTGAAAGTTTAACCACAACCCCACCCCCCTGCTTCGCTCAAATTAGTGGTGCCCAGGGTGGGGATCGAACCCACACGACTTTCGTCGGCAGATTTTGAGTCTGCTGCGTCTGCCAATTCCGCCACCCGGGCAACGGGTTCCCAATCGGATTGAAAGGAGTCACGGGAGGCAAGTCCTCAGTGGAGAATGCGGCCGCCGTTGACATGCCCTGGGGCTCCCATCTCCACTTTGCAGATGCCCGACTTCCGAGTCCACTGCCTGTCCTCCGTCGCCGATCCCAGCGAGATCACTCTTTCCCAGGAGGAGTCGCACCACCTAGTCGCAGTGAACCGGGCCGGCCCCGGGGCGACGGTCGTCGCCTTCGACGGCCGCGGGGCCGAATGGATCTGCGAGCTCGTGGATGCGGACAAGCGGGCCGCCCGCCTGAAGGTCCGCTTCGCGCAGAAGGCGAGGCCGATCCCGTGGAGGATCACGCTCGGTCAGGCGCTGCCGCTCGGGGGAGCGATGGATTCCATCGTCCGCAAGGCCACGGAGATCGGGGTGTCCGTCATCGTCCCTCTCGAGAGCGAGCGAACGCAGGTCCACCTGGATTCCGAGCGCTCCGACAGGAAGATCGGGAAATGGCAGACGGCGGCGCTTGAGGCCGCAAAGCAGTGCGGAAATCCCTGGCTGCCAGAGATCGCGCCAGTGACCGCGGCCTCCGCGTTCATCGAGGCTGCCAAGGGCTACGACCTGAAGCTGATCGCGAGCCTGCAGCCCGGCGCCAAGTCGCTCAAGTCGGTGCTCGCCCAGTTCCGCGCCTCGCAGGGGCGAGCGCCCGTCAACGTCCTGTGGCTCATTGGCCCAGAGGGGGACTTCACGCAGGCGGAGATGGGCTTGTCGCGGACGCATGGGTTCGAGCCCATCACCCTCGGCCCCCTGGTCCTGCGGTGCGAGACGGCCGCCGTGTACGCGCTCTCCGTCCTCAGCTACGAGCTTTCAGCCTGACTACCAGACCAGAAGGCCGCCGGCAAAGGTTAGCCCGGCTCCCACGCTGCAGAAGATGATGCGGTCCCCCTCGGTGAATATCCCCTCCTCGGCCGCCCAGCCGAGCGCCATGGAGACGCTGGCACCGCTCGTGTTGCCGTACTTGGCGATCGTCATCACGAATTTCTCGTACGGGATGCCGACCCGCTTGCTGACAGCCTTAAGGATGCGCGCGTTGGCCTGGTGCGGGACGACCCAGGCGATGTCCTCGGGCTTTAGCCGCTCCCGGGCGAGCGTCTCCTCGATCTGCTCGGCAAAGCCTATGACCGCGTGCTTGAAGACCGCGACACCGTCCATCTGGATGTAAAAGTGGTGGAGGTCGCCCTTGGCGTCCGGCCACGGGATCCGGGCACCGCCGCCCTTGCGCTGGATCGCGGTGAACTGGCCGGCGTCGCCCGACAGGCCCATGCGGTGGAGGCGGTGGCCGCCCGGGGACCGGGTGAGGATCGCCGCACCGGCGCCGTCCCCGAAGAGGAAGGCCGTCTCGTGGTCGAGGGGGTTCGTGATCCGCGAGAGGAGTTCGGCCGTCACCACGACCACGTTTCGGGCGGAACCCCCGAGGATGAGCGAGCGGCCCACCTCAAGCGCGTAGAGCCATCCCGAGCAGGCGGCGTTCAGGTCGAAGGCGGTGACCCTGGGGACTCCAAGCTGGGCTGCGAGCGCGCTCGCTGCCGACGGCACCGGCTGGTCCGGGATGATCGTCGCCATGATGATCGTGTCGATCGCAGTCACCGGCAGGGACGCCTGGATGAGCGCGTGCTCCACGGCGACGGCGGCGAGCGAGGTCGCACTCTCGTCATCGTCCGCGTACCTGCGCTCCTTGATCCCCGTCAGCCTGACGATCTCATCCTCCGTGCGGTTGGGGAAGGCCTTCAGGATCTCGCTGTTCGCCCGGACGTTCTTCGGAACGGCGAACCCGACACCTGCTATGCACACGGTCTCGGCGGCGGGAGTCTGCGGCGAAGTCATTTACGGCGCTTCTCTATGTAGTGGGTGACGTCGTCGCCCGAAACGCGGCCGCCCGGCCCGGTCGCCTCGATGTCGGTCATCTTGGCCGGGTCCAGGCCCGCCTCCTGCGCAAGCTTGGTCGCCCTCGGAGTCCATATCGCGGCGCCCTTCGGCTGCGCGGTCTGTGCCGCCGCGGACGCCCCGGGGCCGGACTTGCTCTTCAGGTGCTGCAGGCTCGCGTCGGAAGTTTCGATCTGCAGGAAGACCGTCCCCGAGGGCCTGACCTCGCCCGGCTGGATGTGGATTGCCCGTATCGTCCCCTCGCAGGGGGACTCGAACTCGAAGATCGACTTGTCGCTTTCAAGTTCGGCGATCTTCTGGCCCTTGGACACGGTGGCCCCGGATTTGGTCTTCAGGCTGACGACGGTAAGCTCGTTCACCGTCGCGCCCATCGAAGGCATGGGAACGTCGATCAGAAATGTTTCCATCAGGGTTTTATTGCCCCGATCGTGGCGGCGCCGGGGAATTGGGTCAACCCCGCAGCCGGATGGCACATGACTGGCATCAGGCCGCCGCGCCCGAGCGCACGGCCTTCCATACCGCGATGCACCCAGCGAGCAGCCCCTCGAGCTCGGACAGCGGAATCATGTTGGGTCCGTCGCTGAGCGCCTGCTCCGGCGAGGGATGGGTCTCGATGAAGAGGCCGTCGGCGCCGGCGGCGAGCGCCGCCTTCGCCAGCGGAGGGACGAATTCCCGCTGGCCGCCGCTCTTGCCCCCGGCGGCTCCGGGCAGCTGCACGCTGTGCGTCGCGTCGAACACCGTGGGGAAGCCGTTCTCCCCCATGATGGCGAAGGACCGCATGTCGACGACCAGGTTCTGGTACCCGAAGGTGGTGCCGCGCTCGGTCTGCCAGATCTCG
>CAYPXZ010000031.1:0-46850 GCA_964414785.1 uncultured Opitutaceae bacterium | reverse complement strand
CGGCCTGATCTACCTGAACCACATCAAGGACCCGATCTTCGCGATCTACCACTTCCGGAAGTACCTCGAATTGGAGCCTAATTCGAAGCAGGCCGTCTATGTCAGGGGCCTGATTGACGCGGCGAAGCGCGAGTTCGCGCGGGCCCTCCCGGGGCAGCCCCTCGAGAGCCAGACCGAGCACATGGGCGTCGAGGCGCAGCTTGAGCGGCTCCAGCGCGAGAACGACGAGCTCAAGACCGAGAACGCGGCCCTGCGGGCGGGGGTGCCCGTGCCGGTCGTCCACTCGAGCGCTATCGACATTGCCGCCATCCCGGCGCCCCAGCCGACCTCGGAGACGCAGCCCCCTGCGAAGGAATCCTCCGACTCGCCGATCTCGCTTGCGCCGGCGGACCCGGGCACCTCGTCGGCCATCGCCGAGGCCCCGCAGGAGGCCACGCCCACGAAGCCGGCCAGGGCCGCGGCGTCCCCCGGGGTCCGCCACCACACCGTGGCGCGGGGCGACACGCTCTTTAGCCTCGCCCTGAAGTATTACGGGAGCCGCTCCAAGTGGCGCGACCTCTACGCCGCCAACCGCGACGTCCTCCCGAGCGAGAAGACGCCGCTCAAGATAGGGATGGACCTGAAGGTCCCCTAGGCCCCGGCGAGGGCCCGGTCGAGGACCGCCAGCATGAAGTCGGCGTCGGACGCCGAGAAGATCATCGGCGGCTTGATCCTGAGGGTGTTGCCCCACAGGCCGCCCTTGCCGATCAGCAGCCCCATGTCCTTGCAGGCCTCGAACACGGCCGCGCATTCCTCCTTCGCAGGCTCCTTGGTCTTGCGGTCCTTGACGAGCTCGACGCCGAGCATGAGGCCGAGCCCCCGGATGTCGCCGATCAGCGAATGCTTCTTGGCCAATTTCTCGAAGCCCGACTTGAGGTGGGCGCCGACCTTGAGCGAGTTGGCCTGAAGGCCCTCGCGTTCGATCACCTCAAGGACGGCGCGCGCCTGGGCGCACGCCACAGGGTTGCCCCCGAACGTGTTGAAGTGGATGCGCGTCGCCAGGGCCTGCGCGATCTTCGGGGTCGTGACGACGGCCCCCAGGGCGCACCCATTGCCTATCCCCTTGGCCATGGTGACGATGTCCGGGACGACCCCCTGGGTCTCAAATCCCCAGAAGTGGGTTCCCGTCCTGCCGAAGCCGGTCTGTACCTCGTCTGCAATGCAGAGGCCTCCGGCGGCGCGGACATGGGCGTAGGCGTGCTTGAGGTAGCCCTCGGGGTAGACCACGGTCCCGCCGACACCCTGGATGGACTCGGCGATGTAGCCGGCGAGCTTCCCGGAGCTGCCGAACTGGATCAGGCTCTTCACGTCGTCGGCGTACTTGCGGCCGGCCTCGGGGTCGTCGGCCCCGAAGGGGCCGCGGTAGAGGTCGGGAAGCACCGAATGCTGCACTCCGAATCCGTGGGGGACGTTGAACTTCCACGTATGGTGGGAGGTGAGGCCCATGGTCGACTGGCTTCCGCCGTGGTAGCCGTTGCGCAGCGCGATCATGTCGTAGCAGCCCGTGTACGCGCGCGCCATGAGCAGCGCCAGGTCGTTGGCCTCCGAGCCCGAGTTGACGAGGTAGACGACCTTCAGCTCGCCGGGCATCCGCGCGGCGAGCTCCTTGGCGTAGAGGGCGATGTTGGGGTGCAGGTAGATCGTCGTCGTGTGCTGCAGGGTCTCGTTCTGCCGGTTTGCAGCGGCGACGATGTGGGGGTGGCAGTGGCCGCAGCTCACGGTCACGATCCCGCCGATCCCGTCCAGGTAGCGGCGGCCCTTCTCGTCGAAGAGCCACTGGGCCTTCCCCTCGACGATCATGATCGGCTTCTTGTAGTAGTGGAAGATCGCGGGGCTCAGGAATTCCTTGCGAAGGGCCAGCACCTCATCCGCCGAGGGTCCGTTATAGGGCTGCGGGACGTGCCCGCATGGGGGAAGGGGAATGGGTTTCATGGTTTATGAGTTTGGCGCCAGTTTGCGAAGAATGAGGTACGCGACAAATGCTATTCCGAAGCCGGCAAACCACGCGAAGCTGTAGATCTGGGCGAAGACGTGGGGGACGAGCGCCGGGCTGACAAGGCCGACCTGGCCTAGGAATCCGGGCAGGTTGGGAAGCGCCCCGAGCAGGAAGGACGCGATCGCGACGACGCTCCATCCCCCTGTGTACCGGTAGCGGCCGTTGGGGTCGTAGAGGGCGGCGACGTCGAGCTGCTTGTGCCGGTAGGCGAAGTAGTCGGCGATCATGATGCCCCCCACGGGCCCCAGGAGCGCGCTGTAGGCCACGAGCCACGTGAAGATGTACCCCGTCGGGTCGGCCACAAGCTTCCAGGGCATCATGACGACCCCGATGATGCCGGTGATAAGGCCCCCGATGCGGAACGAGATCCTCCTCGGGGCGAGGTGGGCGAAGTCGTTCGCGGGCGACACCACATTCGCGGCGATGTTCGTCGCCAGGGTGGCCACGCAGAGGGCCAGCATCGCGACGATGAGGACGGCGGGGTTGCGGAACTGGACGAGCACCTCGAGCGGGTCCCAGATTGTGTGGCCGAATATCACGACGGTAGCGGAGGTCACGGCGACGCCGATGAAGGAGTAGAACGCCATGGCGAGCGGAAGGCCTAGCGCCTGGCCGACGACCTGGTCTCTCTGGGAGGCCGCGTAGCGGGAGAAGTCGGGTATATTTAGGGAGAGCGTGGCCCAGAAGCCGATCATGCCGGTCAGCCCCGGGACGAAGAACGAGAGGAACTGGCCGGCCTTGGGCTGGCCGGGGTCGAACGCCGACGGCTGGGAGAGCATCGGCCCGAAGCCGCCCGCGGCCCGGTACGCCCAGACGAGGAAGATTACCCCGAGCGTGATCAGGAGCGGCGCCTTGATCTGCAGGAGGAGTCGGATCGAGTCGATCCCCCGGTAGACGACCCACATGTTGACGCACCAGAAGGCCATGAAGCACGCGAACTGCGGCAGTGTCACGCCCAGGGGCCCGGTCGCTGCGTAGGCCAGGGAAGGGACGAAGATGCCGAGGATCTTGTGGATGGCCTCGCCCCCGATCCAGACCTGGATCCCGAACCAGCCGCACGCCACAAAGGCTCGAAGGAGGGCGGGGATGTTCGCCCCGAGGGTCCCGAAGGAGGCGCGGCACAGGACGGGGAAGGGGATACCGTAGCGCGTCCCCGCGTGCGCGTTGAGCAGGATCGGCACGAGGACGATCGCATTGCCGAGGAAGATCGTCAGGACCGCCTCCCACCAGCTCATCCCCCCGCCGACAAGCGACGAGGCCAGCATGTACGTGGGCACGCAGGCCGACATGGAGATCCAGAGAGCCGCATAGCTGCCCATCCTCCAGGTGCGCCGCCCCGCGGGCACGGGCGCCAGGTCGGGATTCTCTAGGGGGCTCTCGATCACCTTCAGGAGGAACCTATCAGCATCCCCGCGATGAAGACCAGAACGCCCCCTACGATCACCTGGAATGCGGCGGCGAGGAACGGCGTGTCCATGAAGTGGTGGCGGATCCACGAGATGATGAGGAGCTCCACGGCGACGACGGCGACCGCCACCGTGAACGCGGCGTGGAAGTCGCCGAGCAGGAAGGGGAGGGTGTGGCCGAGGCCGCCCGCCGCGGTCATCAGGCCGCAGATGAAGCCCCTGAGCAGGGGATGCCCGCGGCCGCTTATCGCCCCGTCGTCGGAGAGGGCCTCGGCAAAGCCCATGCTGATGCCTGCGCCCACCGAGGAGGCGAGCCCCACCAGGAGGGCGTCGCGGCTGCTGTGGGTCGCGAACGCGGCCGCGAAGAGCGGCGCGAGCGTCGATACCGAGCCGTCCATGAGTCCGGCCAGGCCGGGCTGGACGATCTGCAGCACGAACATCCTGCGCTGGCTCTCGTCCTCGATCGCCCGGGCGCCCGACGCGATCTGCTCCTTTTCGAGCCTCTCGGCGAGTGCCGAATGCTCCGCCTCGGCGACTGCAAGGTCGCCGAGGAGCTTCCGGGTCCCCGCGTCCGCGGTCCGGGACGCGGAGGCCTCGTAAAACCGGCGCGACCCGAGTTCCATTACGCCGATTTGGCGGCGCACCTGAGCCACCGTGAGCGTGTTCATCAGCCACACCGGCTTCTGCCTTACGAGTCCCTTAACATCGGCCCGGTGGACCTGGGGAATGTGTTCGCCAAAGCGAGAGCGGTACAGGTCGATCAGGCGCTGCCGGTGGACCGACTCCTCCTGCTGCATCCGAGTCAACGACTCCGCAGTCGAGGGGTACGTCCCATGCAACCGGTCCGCCATGTCACCATAGATGCGTCCGTCCTCCTCCTCCATGGAGATGGCCAGCGCCAGGATTTCCGCCTCTGAGAGTTCTGAGAATGCCTTGGCCATGGAGAAATGTTGCTCCGGAGACAGTATCGGTGACCCAGGGCGGCTCCAGCAACAAATCCTTGGCAAGCGCCGCCTTGCGTCGTTGCACGCGGCCGCGGCCCGCGGGGCGCCCCTAGAAACTCTTGGGCCATCTTAATTCTGGTACATATTGCATTAAAGAATCTTACATAAATCGGAGATGACTGAGCGAGGCGTGGCCTGGATCTCAGGCTCTGGAGTCCCGATCGGAACCGGTGGACGACCGATCTGTCGGTCCTGCTCTGGTCGACAGGTGTAACTTTATGAACCGTTCGCGTGTTATTACCCCAACGACCCCTAACTATGCCCACAATGAATCGCATCCTTGCCATCGCCGGAGCCCTTGCCGTCTTCACCGCAACCGCATCCGCAAAGATTGAGCGCAGCGTCGAAAAGACCTTCCAGGTTCAGCCTGGGGTCCAGCTCAAGGTTTCAACCTCGGGGGGCGACATCCACGTGTCGTCGTCCAACGATCCCGTCGTAAAGGTTGTCGCGAAGGAGCGCATCCGCGCCGGCTCGGAAGCCGAGGCCGACGAGGTCCTCAAAAAGCTCGACCTCAAGATTGAGCAGTCGGGCAACACGGTCGAGGCGACGTCCTCGTACGAGAGCACGATGGGGTTCCATTTCGGGGGCAACCCCGTCGAAGTCGACTTCGTCGTCACGGTCCCGTCGAGCGCATCGGTCGACCTGAAGACCTCAGGGGGCGACGTGGTTGTCGGCAACCTCGAGGGTGCGGTCCGCGCCCACACCTCTGGGGGGGACATCAAGCTTGATTCCATCGGGGGCGAGGTGGACGCCACAACCTCGGGCGGAAACGTAGTCCTGAACGAGGGGCGCGGGTCCGTCAGGCTCTCCACATCCGGGGGCAACGTATCGGCCGAACGCGTGGTCGGTCCGGCATCCCTGAAGACCTCGGGCGGCGACATCAAGGTCGAGTCCGTGGAGAACACGCTGGTGGCCGAGACGAGCGGCGGCGACGTGAGGGCGGGCTTCTCGGGGGCGCTGAAGGGCGATTGCAAGCTCTCCACCTCGGGAGGCCAGGTGAAGGCTATCGTCGGCAAGGGCGTGGGCTTCCACCTGGACGCCTCGACGAGCGGCGGCGAGGTCGACGCGTCCGGCGTCACGATCACGATTGACCACGGCGGGATGGGCAAGAGCGACCTGGCCGGCGAGGTCAACGGCGGCGGCCCCCTGCTCAAGCTGCGCTCGAGCGGCGGGGACATCAAGGTGGTCGTCCGCTGACCCCCGCCTCCTGTGTCAGGCCCGGCTAGGGGTTCTCTTTAGAAACTGTCCCCTTGCCGGGTCGCCGACGAAGACCCCGTCCCTGACGGCGACCTTGCCGCGAACCGTGACGGCGCTGGGCCGCCCCTCGGTCTTCCAGCCCTCAAACGCGCTGTAGTCGACGTTCATGTGCTGGGTCTTGGCCGAGATGACATCCTTGTGCTCCGGGTCGTAGACGACGAGGTCCGCGTCGGCCCCGGGCTGGATCGTGCCCTTGCGCGGGAACAGGTCGAAGGTCTTCGCGACCTGGGTGCTCGCGACGTTCACCAGCGTGTGGAGATCGATCCGGCCCGTCTTCACCCCGAAAGTGTGGAGCAGGTTGATCCGCTCCTCGAGCGAGGGTATCCCGTTGGGTATCTTCGTGAAGTCGGACGCTCCCATCCGCTTCTGCCCCTCGAAGTCGAAGGGGGCGTGGTCGGTGGCCACCGTCTGCACAAGTCCGTCCCGAAGCGCGTTCCATAGCACAGGCTGGTTGGCCGCGTCCCGCAGGGGGGGCGACATCACGTACTTGGCCCCCTCGAATCCCGGTCTCTCGGCCCAGGTCTTGTCGAGCACGAGGTACTGGATGAGCGTCTCCACGGTGACGTTGACGCCGCGGCGGCGCGCGGCCAGGGCCTGGTCGAGCGCCTCCCGGCAGCTCAGGTGGACGATGTAGGTGTGCGCGCCGGTGAGCTCGGCGAACGTCATCAGGTGGTGCACGCCCTCCGCCTCGACCTCGGGCGGCCGGCTGTCGTAGTGGCGGCCGGGCTCGGTCTTGCCCGCCGCGATGAGCTCCTTCTGCCTCTCGAACACGAGGGTCTCGTTCTCGCAGTGGGCCGTCACGATGACCCCGAGCTCGCGGGCGAGCTTGAGCGTGCGGTACAGCTCCGTGTCGTCGATCCCGAAGGCGCCCTTGTAGGCGAGGAAGATCTTGAACGAGCTTATCCCGCGCCGGACGATCTCGCGAAGCTGCGCGTCGGCCGCGCCGTCGTAACGCGTGGCGCCCATGTGGAACGTGAAGTCGCAGGCGGACCTGCCCTCGGCCTGCGCCAGCCAGTGCTCGAACGCGCCCAGGGTGTCGTCGGAGCGGGCGGGGCAGCACATCTCGATCAGGGTTGTCGTGCCCCCTACCAGTGCGGCCTTGCTCCCGGTCTCGTAGGTGTCCTTGGCGAACGTGCCCATGAAGGGCAGGGTTATGTGGACGTGGGGGTCTATGAAACCCGGGAAGACGTACTTGCCCGCGGCATCGATCACCTCGGTGCCCGGCGGAGGCTCGATCCCGCGAGCGATGCGGGTGATCGTCTCGCCCTCGCACAGGATGTCCGCGCGGGCCCTCGAGTCCGCCGTCACGATCTCGCCGTTCTTTATGAGCAGGGGCATTGCGGGGTCACTTCCTCCAGACGTCGTCAACCGTGCCGCCGAACCAGCGCGTCGTCGTCGTCTTCTGCTGGGTGTAGAACTGCACCGCCTCGCGGCCCTGGATGTGGAGGTCGCCGTAGAACGAGGCATCCCATCCCGTGAAGGGGAACATTGCCATGGTCGCCGGGACGCCGACGTTGATGCCGACCATACCCGCCTTGACCCGGTGCTTGAACGTGCGGGCCGCCGCGCCCGACGAGGTGAAGATCGACGCACCGTTGCCATAGGCCGACCGGTTGGCCATCTCGATGGCGTTGTCGAGGTCCTCCATCCGCATCACATTGAGGACCGGGCCGAAGACCTCCTCGCGCGCGATCGTCATCGAGTCGCGAACGTTGTCCACGACCGTGGCCCCGAGGTAGAATCCGTTCGGCGCGTCCGCAACCCTGATTTCCCGGCCGTCGCACGCCACCTTGGCCCCCTCCCTCTCGCCGCTGTCGACCAGCTGGTGGACGCGGTCGCGGTGGGCCTTCGTGATCAGGGGACCCATGTCGGGCTGAGACATGGGCGTGTCGGTGCGGCCGATTTTGATGGAGCGCGCGGCGTCGACAAGCTGCGGGAGCATCGCGTCGCCGGCCTTTCCGACGGCGATCGCGGTCGATCCCGCCATGCACCTCTCTCCGGCGCAGCCGAAGGCCGCGGTGGTGAGGGCCTCGACCGAGCGGGGAATGTCGGCGTCGGGCATGATGACGATGTAGTTCTTTGCGCCGCCGTTCGCCTGGACGCGCTTCCCGTTACGGGTCGCAGTGTCGTAGATGTACTTCGCCACGGGCGAGGAGCCCACGAAGGAGACTGCCCGGACCTTGGGATGGGCGAGGAGCGCGTCGACGCACTCGCGGCCGCCGTGCACGATGTTCACGACGCCCTTGGGGACTCCCGCCTTCGCGAGGAGCTCCGCGAGTAGCACCGCCGTCAGCGGGACCTTCTCGCTCGGCTTCAGGACGAACGTGTTGCCGCACGCGATGGCGAGCGGGAACATCCAGAGGGGGACCATGGCCGGGAAGTTGAAGGGCGTTATCCCGACGCAGACCCCAAGTGCCTGGAGCGTCGTCTCGCAGTCGACGTTGCGGGCCATGTTC
This sequence comes from uncultured Opitutaceae bacterium, assembly GCA_964414785.1. Lineage (GTDB taxonomy): Bacteria > Verrucomicrobiota > Verrucomicrobiia > Opitutales > Opitutaceae > Palsa-1447. Next base: position 38,692 of record CAYPXZ010000031.1, on the reverse strand, counting down.
TCGAGTGTGTTGCCAAAAAGGAGCGTCGGCGCCCCGCAGGCGTACTCGATGTTCTCGATGCCGCGGTAGAGGCTCCCGCGTGCCTCGACCAGGGTCTTTCCGTGCTCGAGGGACACGCTCGCGCAGAGCCGGTCAAAGTTCTCCTCGACCAGGTGCCGGTACCTGAAGAGGAAGCGCGCCCGCTCGATGGCGGGCGTGTCCCGCCAGGCAGGGAAGGCCGCCTCGGCCGCCTCGACTGCGGCGTTGACCTCGGGGGCGCCGCCGACGGGGCACTCGGAGATCACGTCGCCCGTCGAGGGGTTGTAGACCGGCGTGCCGGCGAGCTTGGGCTGGGCCCATTCGCCCCCGATAAGGAAAGGGCAGGGGATGAGGCTTGCCATCTTCATTTGTGGGTTTCGGACATTCGGGCGGGATCCGTTGGCTCAGGAGGAGAATCGATCTCGGGCCGGAGTGCGAGCTCCCACCATCCCACGTCCCTCCAGGCCCCGAGCTTGTATCCGATCTTCCTGTAGACGCCTACGGGCCTGAACCCCAGGGCCTCGTGGAAGGCCTGGCTGGCCGGGTTGGGGACCAGGATGCCGGCGTACGCCTTGAAAAGGCCCTGCCCGCGGAGCCTGTCGAAGAGCTCCGCATAGAGGGACCGCCCGACGCCCCTGCCGCGGTAGAGGTCGTGGATGTAGATCGTCACCTCGACGACCCAGCGGTAGGCGGCGCGCTCGCGGTGCGGGGAAGCGTAGGCGTAGCCCGCCACGCGGCCGTCTAGCTCCTCGACGAGCCAGGGGAACCGCCGACTGATCTTCTCGATCCGTGAGGCGATCTCGTCGGCGTCCGGCGCCTGGGTCTCAAAGGAGACGCATGAGTCCTCGCAGAATGGCCGGTAGATAGCGGCGATCTCCGGCGCATCCTCCTTTTCTGCCGGTCGGATCATCTTAGCCGTGCGGCTAGTCCCTCGAGAGGGCGTCGGATTGCTTGACGAACTCGTCGCCGCTCCATTCCCCGTCCGACCTGACGATCTTCTTCGGCCCCGCCTTCTGGGCGGCCTTCCGCTCGGATTGGCGGCGCACGAGGTCGGCGTGCGTCGTGAAGTAGTCGAGGCTCTTTCCCTTGAAGTCCGCCAGGGTTTCGAACCGGTGCTTCTCCATGAAGGCCAGCAGCTCCTGGCACATGGGCCTGACGCACTCGTAGCCGAACTTCATGACTCCGGTGCAGACCTGCACGGTGTCGGCCCCGAGGAGGATGAACTGCGCGGCGTCGTTGCCGCTCTCCACGCCCCCGAGGCCGGAGAGGCTGCGCCCTGGAAACTCCTTCCGGATCATCGTCGCGATCTCCATCACCATGCGAAGGGCGATCGGCCTCACGGCCTTCGACGAGTATCCCCCGGGTGTGGTCCAGCCCTCGACCGAGGGTTCGGGCCTTAGCGTGTCGAGGTTCACCCCCATGACGCTGCGAATCGTGTTAATCGCGCTCAGCCCCTGGCAGCCCGCCTTCAGGGCCGCCCGGCTGGGCTCCTCGATGTGCGTGATGTTCGGCGTCATCTTCGCCCAGACTGGCCGCTTCGCGGCGCTCATGACCCAGCCGCACACCTCCGCCAGGACATCGGGATCCTGTCCCATCGCGGCTCCCATCTTGCGCTCGGGCAGGCCGTGGGGGCACGAGAAATTGAGCTCAAAGGCATCCACGCCCGCAGCCTGGCACCGCTCGACGATCTCGATCCATGCGTCCTTGCGGTATTCCTCCATGATCGAGGCGATAAGGACCCCGTCGGGATTGGTGTCCTTGCACTTCTTGAACTCGTCGATCCAGATGTTGAAGGGACGGTCGCTGATCAGCTCGATGTTCTCCCAGCCGATGACCTCCTTGCCCTCCCCGGAGTGCAGCTTCGCATAGCGGGGGGTCACGTTCACCACCTTCGACGAGTCGAGGCTGATGGTCTTCGCGATCACCGCCCCCCATCCCTCGCGAAAGGCGCGGTTGATCACACTCAGGTTTGTACCCGGGGGACCTGACCCAATCACGAATGGGTTGGGGAGCCTAAGCCCGTCGACGGTGGTCGCTAGAGTCGGCATCGGTGTTCGTCTCCGTGGTCAATCTCGCCCATAATTCGCTCGTTTCCAAGCAGCAATTGCGCCACCTTGCGGCAGGTCCGCATAAACTGGATGAACGCGCAAGTAGACCCGCGGCGCACGATCGAGGAGCTCAAGGAGCTCCGCCGTCTTACGTCAAACCATGACGGGGCCCAGCGCATTGCGTTCACCAAGACCTGGGTCGAGACGAGGTCGTGGCTCAAGGCGAAGCTCGCGGAGCTGCCTGTCGAGACCCGCGTCGACGAGGCGGGCAACCTGTGGTCGACGCTCAAGGGCCGCAGCGCCAGGTCGCTCGTCATCGGCGGCCACATGGACTCCGTCCCGAATGGCGGCTGGCTCGACGGGTGCCTCAACGTCCTGTCCGGCCTCGAGATCCTGCGGCGCATCAGCGCCCAGTATGGCGGAAAGCCCCCGGTGACAGTGAGGCTCGTCGACTGGGCGGACGAGGAGGGGGCGAGGTTCGGGAAGAGCCTCTTTGGATCATCCGCGTGCTCGGGTTCGCTCGATATGGAGGAGGCCAGGGGCCTTCGGGACAGGGACGGCATCGGGCTTCCTGAGGCCTTGAAGGCGGTCGGCGTCGATTTTGAGAACGTCAAGAGCTGCGGCGGGGAGCTTGAAAAGGCGGCTGCCTACATCGAGCTCCACATCGAGCAGGGGCCGGTGCTCCTCGACCTTGGGCTGCCGCTCGGCGTCGTGCTCGGGACGTTTGGAGTCGAGAGGCACGCGATCACGTTCACCGGCCAGGCGGCCCATTCCGGCAGCACACCCATGAACCGGCGCAGGGACGCCTTCCTCGCCGCGGCCAGGATGAGCCCCGAGATCTACCGGATCGCGGAGCGAAACGGCGGGGTCTGCACGATAGGCTCCTGCACGACCAAGCCCGGGATCGTGACGAGCGTCGTCGAGGAATGCCGGATAACGCTAGACCAGCGCCACCTGGACCCGGTGGCGCTCGGCCGAATGCTCTCCGAGGCCCGGGAGGCCTCGTCGCATTTCGCCCTCGAGGGCGACGTGTCCGTGGCCTGGGACCGCCTCTGGCAGATCGATCCGATGCCCTTCAACGAGCACCTGATCGGTCTGTGCGAGGCGTCGATCCGCGAGACCTGCGGCACAACCCACCGCCTGCCATCCGGGCCCCTGCATGATGCCGCCGAGGTGGCGAGGGCCGGCGTCCCGACCGTCATGATGTTCGTGCAGAGCCTTCGAGGCATCAGCCACAACAAGATTGAGGACACGCTCGAGGAGCATCTCGAGCTCTGCGTCAGGGCATTTGACCGCCTCGCCGAGAAGACGATGGCGTGGATCGCGGCCTAGGCCGCGTCAGTCGAGCGGACCGAAGAACTTGATCGTGCGGCGCATCGACGCGACAAGCGCGTCGATCTCGCGGCGCTCGTTGTAGACGTAGAAGCTTGCCCGGACGGTGCTCGTGAGGCCGAGCCTCTTCATGAGGGGCTGGTTGCAGTGGTGGCCGCCGCGCAGCGCGATGCCGTCCTCGTCCGCGAACGTGACGACGTCGTGTGCATGGACGCCCGAGAACGCGAAGCTCACGAGTCCGCCCCGCTCGCCCTTCGGGCCAATGATGCGGATGCCGGGGAGCTCGGCCAGGCGGTCGCGGGCCTCCCGGGCAAGGTCTCCGTCGTGCCGGCGGATCTCGTCGCGCCCCAGCAGGTCGAGGAAGTCGCACGAGGCCCCCAGGGCGACGGCGTCGCCGAAATTCGGGGTGCCCGCCTCGAAACGCTCCGGCGAGGGCTTCCAGCGGCTCTCCAGGAAGTCGACGCTCGAGATCATGCCGCCCCCTCCCTGCCAGGGGGGCATCGCGTCGAGCAGCGCCCGGCGGCCGTAGAGGGCCCCGATGCCCGTGACGCTGGCCATCTTGTGGCCGGAGAAGGCCAGGAAGTCGCACCCGATCGCCTGGACGTCGACCGGCATGTGCCCGATGGACTGCGCCGCGTCGATGACGGTCACGATGCCCAGCTTGCGGGCGCGGGCGCAGAGTTCCGCGACCGGGTTAATCGTCCCGAGCGTGTTCGAGACATGGGTGAATGCGAACAGCTTGACCTCGGGCGTTAGAAGGCGGTCGAGCGCCGAGAGGTCGAGCAGCCCCTCGTCTCCTGTGACCGGGAGGTACCGAAGGGTAGCACCGGTGCGCTGGGCCGCGAGCTGCCAGGGAACCAGATTGCTGTGGTGCTCCATCTCCGTGAGGAGGATGACATCCCCCTTCTTAAGGTTCGCTGGTCCCCAGCTCGCAGCGACAAGGTTTATGGATTCCGTCGTCCCGCGCGTGAAGATGATCTCCTCCGGCTCCCGGGCATTGATGAAGGTCTTCACACGCGATCGCGCCCCCTCGTAGAGGTCGGTCGAGCGCATCGACAGCGCATGAAGGCCGCGGTGGACGTTTGAATTGTCCCTGGCGTAGAAACGGTCCAGGGCGCTAACGACCGCGATCGGCTTTTGGGTGGTCGCGGCGTTGTCGAGGTAGACGAGCGGATGCCCGTTGACCTTCTGGTCCAGGATGGGGAACTGGTCGCGGATGCGCTCCCAGGCTGCGGGGGTCGGGCTCAATCCTTGTGGCTCTCCGTCGTTGCGGGCGCCGGATCGCCGTGCAGCGCGTTCAGGGCGGCATGCCAAGAAAGCGTGGCGCACTTGATCCGCGCAGGGAAGGCGTGGACGCCCGCAAAGGCCCCAAGGTCGCTCATGTCCTCGGGCTCCTTGCCGGTGGTCACGATCTCGTGGAACTTCTTGTAGAGGCCCTCGGCCTCGGAGGCCGTCTTCCCCTTGAGCTGGGTTGTCATCAGCGAGGCGCTCGCCTGGGATATCGCGCACCCCGACCCGTCAAAGGAGATCTCGGCAATCCTGTCGCCATCAAGCCGCAGGTAGACGTCGCACTGGTCGCCGCACGACGGGTTGTCGCCGTGGGCCGAGCGGTTGGCGGTGGGTATCCGGCCCCGGTTCCTCGGCCGGCGGTTGTGGTCGAGGATGACGTTCTGGTACAGATCGGAAAGGTCGGCCGACATGGTGGAAGGATACAGGTAACCACACCCGACACCGCGTCAAGGATGGCCGGCCGCTGCAGGAGGGGCGCCGTTAGGCGTCGCCCCCGGCCAGGCATGCCTGCACGGCTGCCAGGAAATGGGGCCCGTTGAAGGGCTTGGCGATCGAGCCGTCGATCCTCAGGCGGGTGAGGGTGCTCATGTCGGTGGGCGTGAAGCGCCCGCTCATCATGAATATCCGGCCCCTGAAGTCGCGCTCGCGTGCGCGCGCCACGATGTCGACGCCGCTCATCCCCGGCAGGTTGACGTCGATGATGAGCAGGGCATAGGAGGTCAGGCTGGTCTCAAGGTGGCTCCACGCCTCCGCGCCGTTCTCAAAATGGCGCACCCGGTGGCCCTGCTTGCCGAGAAGTTGCAGGACGGACTGGGCGACAAGGGTTTCGTCCTCCACGAGGAGGATGCTGGTCGCCTTGGGGGCCGCAGGCGTGATCGCCTCGGGTGCAGGCTTCATTGTCGCCGGCCAGACGGGCAGGTAGATCTGGAATGCGCTGCCGCTGCCCGGGGTGGACTCCACCTTGATCTGGCCCCCGGCGTCATGGGTCAGGTGCCACACGGTCGCCAACCCAAGTCCCGTTCCCTTGCCGACGTCCTTTGTCGTGAAGAACGGCTCGAAGATCCGCTCCACCACGTCCTGGGGCATCCCAAGGCCGTTGTCCCGGACCGTGATGAGCTGCCAGCCCATGAGCTCCTTGCCCTCGGGAGCCGCCGGGGCCTCGAGGGTCCCGGCGGGCAGCTGCTTCGCCTCGAGCGTGACCGTGGGCGCCCAGTCGGCCGGGTGCCTACCCCCGATCCTCTCCATCAGCGCGTCGCGCGCGTTCAGGAGAAGGTTCATGAGAATCTGGTTCAAGTCCGTCGCATTGATGTAGAGCGGCGGGAGGTCGGCCGGGATCAGGTACTCCCATCGGATGCGCCTATCGACGGTATTCTTGAGAAGGTCAAAGCAGCTCGCCGCGGTCTCCGCGACCAGCACGGCCTCCCGGCTATGCTCGGCCTTGCGTCCGAATGTCAGGAGCCTGCGCGTCAGCTCGGCCGTCCTCTGCACAGCCTTGGTGATCACCTCGACCTCCCGCTGCAGCTCCTCGTCCGCCGGGCGGGCGAGCTGGATCTCGCCGGCCTTCAGCATGACGGGCGTCAACAGGTTGTTGAACTCGTGGGCGATTCCCCCCACGAGCTCGCCGACCGCCCGGAGCTTGCGCGACCTGACGATCTCAGCCTCCTGCTTCCTTCGCTCGGTGATGTCCTCGACAAAGACGCAGGTCCTCGATGCATCCCCTGCGCCGGGGGCGGCCAAGGGAACCGAGGTGACCTCCAGAATCCTCCTGCCGGCCTTGAGCACGGTCTCATGCGGGCCGACGGGCAACGGGACGCCGGGGGGCGGGCACGCGGCCTCGGCCAAGTGGCGCCTGATCTCGTCGGACACGGGCAGGGATTCAAGCGTCCCGCCGGGCTCGATGAACTCGACGGAGTAGAGCCTGCACGCCTGCCGGTTCATCGAGAGCACGCGCAGGGGCCCCGCGGTTGCGTCGATGACGGTCATCGCCACGGGGATGTTGTCGTAGAGGGCCTTGAGGAGCGCTCCCTGCTCCGCCAGCTTCGAGGCCTGGATCGACAGGGCCCTCCTGAGCTTGCTCTGGCGGAAATACCCCCAGAGCGCGAAGGCGAATCCGAGCGCCAGCACGACCGAGGCGTACAGCTCGACCTCGTCGGTGGTGAGCAGGTAGGAGCCATACCCGCTGAAGTTCTTGCGGTAGATCCTATCGTACTCCCCCGACTGGTGGACGATCGCCAGACCCTCGTTCAGGCGGGCCAGGAGCTCCGAGTCGCCCCGGTGGACGGCGAAACCCTGGCGGATCTCATATCCGCTGTACGGCCCGCCAAGCTTTGAGATGTTGCTCAGCTGAAGCCTCCGGGCGAGGGCCAGCTCCGTGAGCTGCGAGAGGAAGCAGCCGTCAATGTCGCCCTTCGTGAGCTTCTCGAGCATGGCCTCCTGCGAGGCGACCTGGACGATCTGCGCACCGACCCCCTTGTCGCGCAGGAGGCGTTGGCCAAGTCCCGTCGTCCCGACGACGCCGAAAATCCTGCCATTGAGGTCCCCAATGTTCCTGACCGGCCCGCCAGCGCGCACGTAGATGCTTCCCTGGAAGGTCATCGTGGGCACGCTGAATTCGCCGTAGTCAACGCTCGCGGTCGGGATCCCGTGGTATTGGAGCATTGCGAATTCGCCCCGCTGGAAGCGCGGCCTAATCTCCTCCGCGGGACCCGAAACCCTCTCGATCCTCAGGCCCACGGCCCGCGCCACGGCGTCAAGCAGGTCGACGGCGAAGCCGGCCAGGTGGCCGTCGGGCTCAAGGTAGGAATAGGGATAGGCGTCCGTGAACGCCCCCACCGTGAGCGGCTGCCTGTTGGGGAGCGGAGGGAACCCTGCCGGGCGGCCGGCGTCGTCCGCGCGAAGGGACAGCGACGGGGCGACAATCATCCCGAGAAGGAATGCGACGCGGCGCAGGCAGTCGGCGCGCAGCGGTTGGTCGCTCATAAGGACCGCAACGAATGGGCCTTATTATAAAACGGGACAATACGAATCGCGGCAATGGGCTATATTATATATAGCGAATCCGCGCCCGTGGGGGGCCATGGACCCCATAAGGCGCCGCAACCCCAACTTTCGCCCGTGGTAATACCGCAAAGCCGGCCCAAGGAGCGAATTTGACCTTCGGCTCGGCTTCCATAAATTTCATTGCCTCACCATGTTGCGACCGGAATCGAAATCTTTGGCCCTCTGTGCGCTCCGGAAACCCAAATCTGCTTGAGCGGATAGAGGAATTGGTGCGCCCGCCTGTCATATTGGGCAGGTGTGAAACCCAATTCGTCCCTTCCAATCACAGCATTCTCGGCACCCATGCCTGACGAGCCCATAGGCCAGAGGGAGTTTTCCCTGCTGTATCGCTCCACGCTGGTCCCGCTGAGGCGCTATCTTACACGGCTTCTTGGCAACTCGAGCGAGGCGCAGGATGTCGCGCACGACGCCTACGTGCGGGTCTACCCGACAATCAGCAGCCAATCCGCGAGGCGGCCGGCAGCCCTCCTCTACACCGCGGCGAGGCGCCTTGCGATCAACCGCCTCAAGCATCGCAGCATTTCCCCGGTTTCCCGAGACGCCTTCATCCCCGAGATGTCGGCGTCGGGGGAGCCGGGAGTCGAGCAACAGGTCATCACCCGCCAGGAGCTGGACCTCCTGGAGGAGGCCATCGCCCAATTGCCCGAGGGATGCCGCGCGGTGCTGCTCATGTGCAAGATCGAGCAGCTCTCGCATCGGGAAATAGCCGACCGCCTGTCAATCGCGGTCAGCACGGTAGAGAAACAACATGCACGGGCCCTCAGGCTCCTGCGAACCGCTTTGGAGGGGAGATTCGATTCATGAACCCGACCCGTAAGAACTTTGATTCCGAGACCGAGGACCAGGCGTCGCTTTGGGCGGCCCGGCTGGAGGGCGCCACGCTCGCCGCTTCGGAACGCGCCGAACTCGAGTCGTGGCTCGCGGGCGATCCGGTGCGCAAGGAGGCCCTCGCGCTCTTCTGCCGCCTGTCCGAAAGGCTCGACCGGCTCGTGCCCGAGCTGGTGGCGACGGGGTCGATAGAGGTGCGCGAGGAGAGGCAGACCGCCTTTCGCGGGTTCAGTCCCTGGAAGCTCGCCACGGCGGGCCTCGCGGCCGCGGCCCTGGCGATCGGCGTCTTCTGGATGGAAGGCAGGGGCGCCGCACCCGAGACGATCTCGGCGCCCGCCGGCCAGAGGCAGTCCTTCACGCTGGCCGACGGCACCCGTGTCGAGCTCAACGCGAACACGAGCGTCTTTGTCGAGAACGGCAGGGCGGAGCGGCGTGTGCGGCTCGCCAACGGCGAGGCGTTCTTTGTCGTGAGCAAGGACAAGTCCCGTCCTTTCATTGTCGAAACCCCCGCGGGCTCGGTCCAGGTTACGGGCACGATGTTCAACGTGCTCACCGAGGCGTCCTCAAAGCTCGACGTGACCGTGGTCGAGGGATCCGTGCAGGTGCGCGCCGGCGCCGACTCCTCGTCGGGCCCCGTGCTTCTGCACCCGGGCGAGAGGCTTTCGGCCGCCGAGGGCGGCGTGTCCCTGAGCAACCTGTCACCGTCGGACCTGGAGGACGCGCTAGCGTGGCGCCAGGGCAAGATCGTCTGCGAGCGCATGAGCCTCTCGGAGGCGCTCGCTCGGTTCGGGCACTACCACGGGATCAAGATCACGGCCACCCCGGGCGCCGGGGTCCTGCGGGTCGGGGGGCGGTTCAGCCTCGACGACCTCGACGGGTTCCTTGCGCAGGTCGAACAGGTCAAGAAGGTTCACGCCGACCGCGACCCTTCGGGCGCCGTTCGGGTCCGCCTGCTCGCGGAGCCCTGAGCCACGCAGTTTCAGTTGACCCGCACCCATCCCTTTCACCCAAGCGCCCTCCGAGTCATCCTAAGTTTCCTGCTGTTGGGTCTCGCCGCCGCGATTCCTTCAACGGTCCTGGCCGAGCCGGTAGACTTCAATCTTCCCGCCCAGCCGGCCGACGGGGCGTTGATGGCGTTCTGCCGCCAGGCCAGGGTCGAGCTCCTGTTCTCCTTCGACGAGCTCCACCAGGCGAGGTCGGCCGCGGTGGCGGGTCGGCTTGAGCCCGAGGAGGCGCTCAGCCGCCTGCTGAGCGGCACCGGCTTCACGGCAAAGGCGAAGGGCAGGGGGAGGTTTGTCGTGACGGCGCTCGACCAGAGGGGCTCGGTCAAGGGAAGGCTGGTCACGGAGGACGGCGGCCCTGCCCGCGGGATCCTCGTGGCCTTTTCGTCGCTGGGGCTCTCCGCGGTGACGGACGCCTCCGGAGTGTTCGAGTTTCCGACGGTGCCGGCGGGGAGCTTCGAGCTGGCCGCCGTCGCGGCGGGTTTCCAGCCCCTGGAGGTGCCGGACGTCCGGGTGACCGCGGGGCTCTCCCTCACGCTCGGGGACCTCACGATGAGCGCGGCCAGCGACCCCTCCAAGCTCGAGCCGTTCGTGGTCGAGGCGAGGTCCGCCTCATACGGGCCCCTGGACAGGGTGGAGTCCGGCCCCATGCCGCGCACGGCCATCGGCGACGTGGACCAGCCCCGCTCCGAGAACGGTCCGCTCGACTACACGGTTTTCACGCGCGAGCAGATCGCGCGCAGCGGGGTCGTCGACGTGAACGAATTCCTCCAGCGCGAGATCCTGGACAGCGACGCGACGAAGCTCCCGCCGGAGCGAAGCGGCGGCGCCAGCAGCTTCGTCTCGGGCAGCGACAACCTCAACATGCGGGGCTACAAGGCCGACGCCACGATAGTCCTCGTCGACGGCCGCAGGCTTCCGGAGATCGTGACGGCCCTCCCGGGAAGCTCGTCGACTTCGGACCCGCCGCAGGCCGACGTGAACGTGATCCCCCTCAATCTCATCGAGCGGATCGAGGTGCTTCCGGTCTCGGCCTCGGCCATCTACAGCGGCAGTCCCGTGGGAGGGGTGATCAACATCGTGCTTCGGCCCGACGCGAACACGACCGAGCTCACGACGACCTACACCAACGCGCTCGCGAACTTCGACGCGCCCCAGTCGACGGTCTCGCTCATGCACGGCGAGACCCTCCTCGGCGGGAAGCTCCACGTGCGCTTCAACGCCACGTTCACCCAGGTCACGCCGCCGACGGAGTCGGAGCTCGGCTTCCTCCAGGAGAGCCTGAAGGGCTACCCGACCCCGGAAAGCTCGCTCTACCGCGCAACCCCGAACGTGAGCAGCGCCAACCAATCGCCCCTCTTTGGGCCCGGCACGCCGTCCTTCACCTCGGTCGCGCCCGGCGCGGACGGGTCCGGCGGCACTGGCGCCTTTTCGGGACGGGAGGGCCTGCAGAGCCTCGCCCTGTTCGTGCCGCCCGGCGGGGGGCTCGCGGAATCGCCCTACAGCCTCGGCTATCCCTACGGCCGCAGGGAGCGCAGCGGCTCGTTCTTCGGGTCGGCCACCTACGACCTCTTCCCGTGGCTCCAAGTGGGGGTCGACGCGAGCGCGGGCCACACCGTGAACAACACCGGCTACAGCGTCTTTTCGGGCAACCTCGCGCTCCCGGGCTCCTCCCCGTTCAACCCGTTCCACCAGGACGTCAACGTGGCGCTCCTGGAGACCACGCCGGCGCTCGGCGAGAACTACGACGAGGCCCACATCGACCATTACTCCGCCGTCTTCGGCCTGCTTGCCAAGCTGCCGGACGACTGGGAGGTGACGATCGACGCGCAGTACGGGCACAGCCTCACCCGCTACCGCGGCATCCAGGGCGTGGACGACACGCGCTGGCAGCAGCTGGTCGACCAGGGGCTCTACAACCCGCTTCGCGACACGCGGGTTTCCGGGCCCCCAAAGGAATTCTACAACCAGGCGGTCATCTTCTACGGATCCGAGGGGAAGTTCGTGACGGTCGGGAACTACGACACATTCGACTCCTCCCTGCGGATCGCCAACTCGTTCCTGCGCCTTCCCACGGGGACCAGCACGGTCGTATTCGGGGGCGACTACCGCTACCAGAGCCTGGGCAACTACGTCGACGCCCTGCGCTACGGCGACGGCTCGCTGGAGGCGCCGGCCGACACCTGGGTCGGCCGCTCGCTGCAGAGGCTGAGCACCTTCGGGGAGCTGCAGGCTCCCCTGGTGCCCGCCCGGTGGCTCCCGACCTGGATCCACGCCGTCGAGACCGACGTCGCCGGGCGCTACACCGCGTCGACCCTGGCGCACGAGTCCAACTTCGCCCCGACAGGGGCCGTCAAGATCGACTTCGGTGGGGGGCTCTCCCTGCGCAGCACCTTCGCCACCTCCAACCGGTTCCTTTCGCCGGTCTTTAGCAGGCTGCAGGCGGCCGGGATCAGCCCGGGCGGCGCAGGCCTGGTGGTCCCCACCATCATCCACGATCCCGAGCGCGGGAACCAGACGGAGACGGTCCAGTCGAGCGACGCCATCAACGCCAACCTCTCGCCCGAGGCCTCGGTCACCCAGACGGCGGGCGTCATTTTCGAGCGGGGCAAGGTCCACCACCTGCGCGCCTCGGTCGAGTTCGTCAACACGGTGACCTCCGGCGAGCAGGTCTACCTGCAAACCCAGGACGTCGTGAACCTGGCGTCGGTATTCCCGGGCCGGGTCATCCGCTCGGCCGCCGCGCCGGGGGACCCGTTTGGCGTGGGGCCGGTCACCTCGGTCTACACGGGCAATTTCAACCTGGCCTGGCGCCACTCCTACGAGTGGACCACGTCCCTCGACTACACGTGGAACCGGTGCCTGGGGGGATCGTTTGAGGCGTACTGCCGGCTGATTGACTTCCAGCGCTACGACCTCGAGGTGATCCCCACGTTGCCGCCCGTGGACGAGCTGCGTGCGCCGGACGGGACGGTGCCCGTCCTGAAGCTGCGCATGAACTACGGGGTGGGCTGGAGCAACCATGCGTATGGGTTCGGCCTGGACGGCCACTACTTCCACTCCCGCCGCCTTCCCCAGTCGGAATGGGCCCTCCAGGGCACCGACCATGTCGACCCCTATTCGCAGTTCGACGCGTACGTTCAGGGTGACCTGGGACGCTGGCTGCCCTGGAAGAGCACCCACTATGGGCTCCGCGGCCAGGTGAGGGTGGACAACGTATTCGGGGCGGCCCCGCCGCGGTACGCGGAGGACCCTACGGGCGTTCAGTCCTACGGGGACTGGCGTGGCCGCGTCTACTCCCTTTCCATGACCGTCACGTTCTGACCCTCAGGGTTGACCGGGTAGAGGGTTTTGGGCGGTCGGCTGTCATGGGAAGTGGAGGTCATCGGTAGCCCCGATGCCTCAGCGAAACCTTTCGACACCCCGACCGTCATCCCGTCATGGACGCCAGCAATTCGTCAAAATTTCGTCCAAAATCCAGCGCGGGGAACGGCCCCTGCTACACGGCAGTCATGACAGGGAGCAATTGCTGCGAATTTTCCGAGCCTATCGCCGAACCGAATCCCTCGGCTGGAGTCTATGCCCATGAACGTATTATGAGACAAGCAACCGACCACCACCCCGGAGCCCAGCTGGCCACTCTGGCGCAGGAGGGCGCGGGCGAGTCCGACGAGGACGTCCGCCTTAGAGACGCCTTGAAGCGATGCTCGGCGCCGACGCGCGAGGCGGCCCGCGAATTCCGAAGGACGGGCAACGTCAAATGGGTCCCGGCGATCATCCACGGGCTGATCGAGCACCACATCGAGCCGGATGCCAGGGCGAAACTCAACGCCTCGGATGACAATGTGCGACTGGCCGAGGACCTTGAGATCGACTCCCTAACCATGCTCGAGATTGTCTTTGTGGCCGAGGAGGTCCTCCAGGTCTCGATAGACAACGAGGAGCTCCGCCCGTTCAAGACGGTGGGTGACGTGAAGCGGTTCGTGGCGTCGAAGCTCGCGGGGGCTTCGTCCTAGTCCCTCTGGTCCGCGGCCACATTCTGGTTTTCTTTCATCTTGGGAACACCCAGGATCATGGGACCCCATGACCGCGAACCCCTTCAAGAACAGAGGACCGATTCTCGTCGCCGGGATGCTGGCGCTTTTCCTCGGCTCGCCCGCTTCGCGCGGCGCCGATGCCGCGGCCCCGGCCGACCTGCCCTTCAACCACCTCCAGATACCCGCGACGGATGACGGCCTGCCCGGCTCCGGGCCAATAAGGCGCGCGGACTGGTTCAGGCACCTCTGGCAGGAGCGCAGGACGACCTGGTCCCACCAGGTGCAGCAGGACCAGCGGGCCCTGGTGTTTCTCGGCGACTCGATAACACAGGGGTGGGGGGACGTCGGCAGCAGCTTCCCGGGGATTAAGATCGCGAACCGGGGGATCAGCGGCGACACGAGCCGCGGCGTGCTGATCCGGCTCCAGGAGGACGTGATCTCGCTCAACCCGAGCGGAGTCGTCCTGCTGATTGGGACGAACGACATCGAGGAGAAGGCCGAGCCGGAGGTGATCGCGGGCAACCTGAAGCTGATCATCGACCTACTCCGGGCTCACAACCCGGCCATGCCGGTCGTGCTTTGCGAGGTGTTCCCGAGCTCGGAGACAAAGTCGAGACCGGCCGAGAAGATCGGGAAGCTCAATGAGCTCTACCTGAAGGCGGTTGTCGACGAGCCGCAGGTCACCGTCCTCGACACCTGGTCGCTCTTTGCGAACGTACACCGCGACGCGAAGGAGGTGGAGATGCCCGACCTGCTACACCCCGACATCGTCGGCTACGCCAAGTGGGCCTCCGCACTAAGGCCCATCCTGGAGACGGTGGGACTTGTCCCGGCGTGGCCGGATGATTTCGCGGCCGAGCATGGCTTCTCGAGCCTGTTCAACGGCCGCGACCTGGACGGCTGGCACTATCAGGGAGGCGAGAATCTGGGGGGGAAGCTGGCCACCGACGACGGCCGGTATGTGGCCAGGAACGGACGGCTGGTCGTGACCGTCTCCCGCAGGGGCCAGGACTACAAGAAGCTTTGGACCACCCGGGAGTACCCCCGGGACTTCGTCCTTAGGCTGGAATTCCGGGCAAGCCCCAATGCGGACAGCGGAGTCTTCGTGCGTGAGCCCCAGCTTCAGTGCCGTGACTTCATCATTGCCGGGCCGTTCTCGACCCTTGCCCACTACCGGCCCCTCGACTGGAACGAGATCGAGGTGACCGTCAGGGGAGGGCTCGCCCACGCCACGTGCAACGGCGAGGTCATCATGGACGCGATGCCGGTGCCGACGACCGGTCCCATCGGCCTGGAAAGCGACCACGGCCAGATGGAGTACCGACGAATCAGGATCCAGGAGTTGCACTGAGCCCCGCACCGAGTTTCGCATCACGCGCCCCGCCTCGGCGGGGGCGAAGCCTACACCACCCCATGCCTGTCTCGAACCACTTCAAGGGCCGCAAGGCCGTCCGCTGGGGAATAATCGGTTGCGGCGACGTCACCGAGGTGAAAAGCGGACCTGGTTTCCGTAAGGCGGAGCGCTCGCAGCTGGTTGCTGTCATGCGCCGCAACGGCACCCTGGCGGCGGACTATGCCAGGCGCCACGGCGTGGCGCGCTCCTACGACGACGCAGGCGCGCTCATCGCCGATCCCGAGGTCGACGCGGTCTATGTGGCGACGCCCCCGGATACCCACTGCGATTATGCCCTGGCGGCGGCGGCGGCGGGCAAGCCGGCCCTGGTCGAGAAGCCGATGGCGCGCAACGCCGCCGAGTGCGACCGCATGATCGAGGCATTCGAACACGCGAACCTCCCCTTGTATGTGGCCTACTACAAGCGGAGCATGCCGTCCTTTGCCAAGGTCGCGGAGCTGCTCAAGGCCGGAGCGATCGGGCGGGTTACGGGGGCAACGTACCGCATGGCGGTGCCCCACCACCGCAGGGGCAATCCATGGCGGGTCAACGCAGCGGTCGCAGGGGCTGGACACTTCCTGGATGTGGGCTCGCACGCCCTGGACATCCTCGATTTCTACCTGGGTCCGCTTGGCGATGTGGTGGGAAAGGCGGCCAACGTCGCCTCGGATTATGATGTCGAGGATACGGTTGCCCTCACCTTCCGGGCCCCCGGGGGGGCCTTGGGCTCGATGGTATTCAATTTTGCGAGCGAGGTGGAAGACGACCTAATGCGTATCTCGGGCACTGACGGCGAGATAGCATTCCCCATGTATTCCCAGCGTCCGCTGAGGCTGACGACCTCGGCAGGCGCCCGCGATGTCGACGTGCCGTTTCCCCAGCACGTGGCCCAGCCCTTCATCCAAAGCGTTGTGGACAATCTCCTTGGGTTGGCGGATTGCCCGAGCACTGGAACGTCCGCAAGGCGGACATCGCTCGCCATGGACCAGGTCCTTGAGGCCTACTATGGCGGGCGCAGGGATGCCTTCTGGGAGCGTCCTGGGACCTGGCCCGGACGGCGCGCGCGTTAGGCCCCTTGGCCGCTTGCCGTTGCCAACGCTCCCCGCGAATGTTTCCGCTAGGCTAAGGAAGGAGTTCCCGGCACGATCCCCCAAAAAATCAAACCCGAAAAAGACGTGAAACTGCGCTTACTCCTCATCATGGCCGCACTCGCCGGCCTTGGATCACCTTCCCGTGCCGACGAGGGCATGTGGCTCTTTTCTGCGCCCCCGCGCGACCAGATCAAGGCCAAGTACGGGTTCGAGGTCACGGACCCCTGGCTTGAGCACATCATGAAGTCCTCCGTCCGCTTCAACAGCGGCGGCTCGGGCTCCTTTGTGAGCGGCGACGGGCTCGTCATCACGAACCACCATGTCGGCCTGGATTCCCTCCAGAAATTCAGCTCGCAGGAGAGGAATTACGTGCGCGACGGCTTCTATGCGAAGTCCCAGGCGGACGAGATCAAGTGCGTCGACCTGGAGCTCAACGTCCTGCAGTCGATCGAGGACGTGACCGCCCGGGTCAACGCCGCGGTGCCCCCGTCCGCCAGCTTGGGGGACGCCATGCTGGCACGCCGCAAGGTCACGGCGCAGATCGAGAAGGAATCCACGGAGAAGACCGGTCTTCGCAGCGACGTCGTGACCCTGTGGCGCGGCGGCGCCTACCATCTCTACCGGTACAAGCGCTACACCGACATCCGCCTCGTGTTCGCCCCGGAACAGCAGGCCGCATTCTATGGCGGCGACCCGGACAACTTCGAGTACCCCCGCTTCGACCTGGATGTCTGCTTCTTCCGCGTCTACGAGAACGGCGTGCCGGTTAAGCCGGCCCACTTCCTCAAGTGGTCGGAGAAGGGTGCGGGGGACGGCGACCTCGTCTTTGTATCCGGCCATCCCGGAAACACGAGCCGCCTGCTCACCGTGCCCGAGATCGAATACCTTCGCGACAGCCAGTATCCGTACATCCTCGAGCTCCTCAAGCGCCGCGAGGTGCTGCTGAGCAACTGGGGGGCGCGCAGCGAGGAGAATGAGCGGCGCTCCAGGGATGACCTCTTCTCCTACCAGAACTCGCGCAAGGTTCGCGACGGCGAGCTCGACGAGATCCGGGACCCCGCCTTCATGGCGGCGAAGGTCGAGGCCGAAAACGCGTTCAAGAAACTCCTGGCTGACAGGCCCGACGGCAAGGATGCCCTCGGGGCGTTCGAGCGCATCGCGCAGGCACAAAAGGCGATCCGAAGCATCGAATGGCGTCTGCGCATGCTGGAGAACGCGCGCGGCTTTGACTCGGAATCCTTCACATTCGCGAGAAGCCTGCTTCGCGCCGGGGACGAGCGTGTCAAGCAGAACGGGGAGCGCCTGCAGGAATACTCCGAATCCCACCGCGCGTCCTTTGAGCAGCAGCTCTTTTCCGACAAGCCGGTCTACAGCGACATGGAGATACTAACGCTTGGGGATTCGCTAGAGTTCATGGTCGACCACCTCGGCTACGGCGACCCGCTCGTCCAGAATGTCCTCGCGGGCAAGTCGCCCCGCGCGCGCGCCGCCGAGCTTGTCCTCGGGACAAAGGTCCGCGACCTCGCCTTCCGGAGGAGCCTCTATGATGGAGGTGCGGCCGCGGTCGCCGCCGCTAAGGACCCGATGATCGAGGTCGCGCGCTTGATTGACGGCGAGTCCCGTGCGCTGCGCAAGGTGGCCGAAACCCTGGGCGAGGAGAAGCAGCAGGCGCAGGCCACGATGGACAGGGCGCGCTTCGCCGTCTACGGATCGGCCACGTATCCGGACGCCACGTTCACCCTGCGTCTGTCCTATGGTCAGGTCCTTGGCTATGAGGAGAATGGAAAACAGATTCCGGCGCACACAACGATTGGGGGCCTCTACGAGCGCGCCTCCGAGCACCACAACAAGGTCCCCTTCGACCTTCCTGGGCGCTGGATCGACAGGCGGGCCGCCGTCAAGACGGACACCCCCTATAATTTCGTGAGCACGGCCGACATCATCGGCGGCAACTCGGGCAGCCCCACGGTCAATGCGGCGGGCGAGTTTGTAGGGATCATCTTTGACGGTAACCTCCAGTCGCTGTCGGCGGACTTCTTCTTCGGCCCCGACATGCGCGCGCTCAGCGTGCACAGCGCGGGGATCCTCGAGGCGCTTCGCGACGTGTACCAGGTGCCCGCGCTGGCCGACGAACTGGTTACCGGGCATCGCTGAGGCTCCATGGGGGCGCGGCGCTTGGTGAAGGGCGGGTTCCATGGGGGACCGCCCTCACCATTGGATGGGAGTCCTGCCAACAGGCTTGCGCGGGCAATCGTATCTTGCCTGCCCTTCCAAGGAGAACAAGCTCACCTGATTCCCCCAAAATTATCCCATGGCCCCCAAAATAGACGTGCCCATTAAATTAACGATCAATACCTGCCTCGGCGCCTCGATGCTGCTGCTGGCGTCGCCCGCATTGCGGGCCACGGAATTCGCTGACCTGAAGCGATTGGAGCCGGTCCCCCAGAATGTGCAGATCCCGATCGTCGACTTTGTGCGGCCGCCCCTTTTTCAGTCCGTCCAGCTCAACCACACGGGGACGCAGATCGGGGCGCTCGCCGCGGGCGACGACGACCATATCAGCCTGTTCACCTATGACCTAACAGCCCAAACGTTGGACGGCGTCAGCGCACCCCCCGGCGACCGCGATATCGCGTTTTTTGAGTGGCTTGATTCGAACCGGCTGACCTACACGGTCAGCGCGGGCAAGAGCGGGGGAGGATACCTCTGGGTCGTCAGCGAGGCGGGCAAGCTCTCAATCGGTGTTCCGGTAACCGTTCTGGCCCCCGGGACCTCGGTCGAGATCTTAAGCAACACACCGGAGGACCGGACCCAGGCGCTAGTGAACCTGAAGGGGGACAGCCTTCGTTACGACCATCCCGAGCTGGTCAACGTCGTAAACAAGGGAGCCCTGGTCACGCGCTATCCCGA
The DNA here is from genome assembly GCA_964414785.1 of uncultured Opitutaceae bacterium. Lineage (GTDB taxonomy): Bacteria > Verrucomicrobiota > Verrucomicrobiia > Opitutales > Opitutaceae > Palsa-1447. Next base: position 19,684 of record CAYPXZ010000031.1, on the reverse strand, counting down.
GCTCAAGACGGACCACGGTTTCAACACGTTCTTCCTCCCGGACAAGCTTGGGAAACTCGGCTTTGGCGTCACCCAGGAGGACGGCGTTCTCTCGTTGAGCAAGCTTTCCGGCGAGAACTGGGTGAAATGCCCGCAGGACCTCGACAAGGTAGACTTGGTCGACTCGGGCGACGAGCCCGGCGACATTGTCGTCATCGGCGAACGTGACGGAATGGCGCCCCGCCCGCTGGAGTTCATGGATGCGCAGTCGGGCCAGGCCAAGGAGGTTATTCTCCAGGACAAGGGCTATGACTTTGCCGGGTGGCTGTTCCGCGATCCGGCATCGCACAACATTGTGGGCGCAATCTACAACCGGGCGGCCCCCCATGTCGTCTGGTTCACCGAACCCTACCGCAACCTCCAGGCGGCCGCCGACAAGCTGTTCCCCGAGCAGGTTGTGCGCATCCTCGGTATGGATGACTCGGGGAAGATCCTGCTCATCAGCAGCGGATCGGACCGCCAGCCGGTCGTCTACAGCTGGGTGGATCTCGAGAAGCACAAGAGCGGGCTCATAAAGAACTCCGAGCCGTGGATCGACCCGAAGCGCATGCGCCCCATGGGCATCATCAAGTACACGACGGCAGAGGGAAGGCAGATGGACGCCTATCTCACGCTTCCGGCCGGGGCGTCCAAGAAGAACCCGCCCCCGGTTGTCGTGATCCCGCACTCCGCCTCGAACAATCGATGGGTGTGGGGCTTTGATCCCGAAGTCCAGTTCCTCGCAAGCCGCGGCTATGCGGTCCTGCAGCCCAATTTCCGCGGGTCGTCCGGCTATACATGGATGTACCCGGAGTCCGAGAACTGGAATTTCAGGGGAATGTCCGACGACGTGGCCAGGGCCACCAAAAAGGCGATCGATATGGGGCTCGTCGACCGCAGCCGGGTGGCGATCATGGGGAGCGAATTCGGCGGATACCTTGCCGTCGCCGGAGCTGCCTTTGAGCCGGGCCTCTACAAATGCGCCCTTTCCGTGTCCTCATTCTACGACTGGGGAAAATACATCACCGAGGACAAGTACCTCCAGTTCACGGACCCGACCTACTCCCGTTACCTCTACAAGCTGGGCAACCCGAGCAAGAACCCGGAGAAGTTCGAAGCGATGTCGCCGCTGCCCCACGCCGCCCAGATCCACTCGGCGCTGTTCCTCGTGTGGGGTGAGTATGACAACCCGGAGCTGATCAGCCAGACCAAGGATCTGGCCTCCGCCGTGGGAAGGAACAATGTGGCCGTAGAGACCATGTCGTTCCTCGATGAGTCGTACGGTGTTCGCCATTTGGAGCACCGGATTGAGCTCTATCAGCACATCGAGGCATTCCTCTCGAAGAACCTCTAGTCCGGCCAAGCCCGGCGATGGTGCGGCCCATCCCCCCATTTGGGAATGAGGCCTCCGCGCGGCCTTCAAGGGCCGTTGATTGGGCGTTTGATACGCCCAATTAGAGAAGGTGTTAGTGTCGCTATCCCAAACACGGCGGTTCCCTCCCTCCGGGCCGCGCGGTACCATCGGCTTCCCACAGGGAGACATGAGAACCCCGAAGCCCAAATGGCTTTCGCTTGTTCTGCTTCAAGCGACCGCGCTGGTCCTTTGCGGCTGCTTCCCATGGCACTACGATGTGACCGAGGAGGGCGTGGCATTCAACAAAGTGAGACGGGAGGGCAACGGCCTGCTCATCGGCGAGCTCAGGGAGGACACGGTCATCGGGGGGCGTCCGTGCAAACAGGGCTGGGTCCACCTCCTGGCGAGCGGAGTCCCGGTCGGATTCACGGCGTTCCGTGAAATAGACCTGGGACGTTTGAAGATTCCCGCCGACACGTGGGTTTTCCAGAACAAGGACGGCGTGGTGACGGTGTGCGCATTCCCGAGGAACTTCGAGGTGCAGGGATATCTGTGCCGCGGGAGCGGAGGGCCGAAAGGCGTCCAGACGGCATTCTATCCGGATGGCGCGCTGAAGCAGTTCTTCCTCTGCAGCGACACCCGGATTCAGGGTGTGCCCTGCAGGGCGGGGATCTTTGAGGAGACGATTAAGCTCCATGAGAACGGCAGGCTGAAGAGCTGCGTCCTTAGCGAGGACTTGGTGCGCGACGGCCGAACCTATCCGAGGGGCGCACGCCTCCGGTTCGATCCCGACGGAAAGATAACACCGTGGCCGCGGTGACGGCCCAGAGGAGGCGCCCGTTGGCCGTAATGATTCGGCAGGCGACAACGGGAAGACTCCTCCAGAAAATCGGCACCACTGGGGGTTAGTGCCGAATTTGACCGCAAAGGGGCCATGAATCTAGGTTGTTTTTCTGCCCGAGCCAAAACCCTTTTCGTATCATGAGGCGCACGTTCATCATCATCTCCTTCCTGTTGTTGCTTTCTTCCTGCCAGCACAATCCGTATGCAAGCGCCTACAAGGCCACTTTGGTCCCGGATCGCGCGGTCAGCGCCCTTCCCTTTTCAGGTGCCACACAGATCGTGCCCGTGGCCCTGGGCGACCTCGTCGCGGAGACGAAGAGTTACGAGCGCGGAGGCTACGTCGTTGTCGGGCAGGCAATATTCCTGGCGGAGTCCGGCGATTATTCCGCTGCATTGCGCGCGCAGGCGCAGGCAGTCGGGGCAGACGTGGTTCTCAGTGGATTCGCTTCGGCGGGGACGAAGGACGTCGTGGTCGCGATGGATTCGGTAAACCCCGTCAATGGCAGCCTGAGCACGAGCGGGGGGTACGTCACCCAGTACGGGGGCCGATTTGCCACCAACGCGCAAACATCACCGAGCATGATGAGCAATCCCGAGCCAAGCACGGTCTCGGCCACGGTAGAGGAGACAAACTACGCCGCAGTCTTTCTGAAGAAGCGTGCCGCGCCCCTGCCACCTGCCCATTGAGCCCATCCCGGCGCCTCTGTGGACCGCGGATTCCATAGGCGCCACCCTTGCGGCACCCGACCCGCAATTCAGCTCGAAGTCCTCACCGCCGCTCGGCGCGTCGAAATCCGGTGAGAAGTAAGTGAGTTGAGTGCCTTTTCCGGTGTTCCTCTTTCCAGGAGGGCTCGGCTGGTCTCCCGGCGAAAACTCGCCGGCGATTGTCCCGTCTGGCGCCTAAAAGCCGCATAGAATGCCGTGGCGGTCCCGAAGCCGCAATCGGCTGCAATCTGGTCTATGGTTCGTTTCTGCGGCATCAGGAGCATGGATTCAGCGCGGTCCACTCGCAGCTTGGTGAGGAATCCGTGTGGCGTGCTGGAAAGGGTCTCGCGGAAGCGTGTCTCGAGGGTCCTTTTCGATACGCCTGCGTGCTCCGCCACGGTCGATATGTTGAACTGCTCCCCCAGATGCTCGCGCATGAAGTCGAGGGCGCGTTGCACCAGGGGATTCTCGCAGTATTGCATGGCCGTGGACTGGCGGGCGACCACGCCGTCGGGTTCTAAAAGCATGTTCTCATCCGGCGGCTCCTCGCCTGCCATTATCCGGTCGAGAAGGGATGCGGCCTCCCATCCGACCCTTCGTGAATTGCGGGACACGCTGCTGAGCGTCGGGAAGGTGTGCTCACACACCGCTTCGTTGTTGTCCATTCCCACGACAGCGATGTCGGCAGGGATACGCAACCCCACCTCCTGGCAGGCCTCGATCAGGAACTGGGCACGGTAGTCATGCGCGGCAAATATGCCCGTTGGCAGGGGAAGGGAGGCAAGCCACCTCGCCAGGCTGGCAATTCTACCGGCCCAGTTCTCATTGGACTCGTCTCGCGATGACCGCAGCAGCGACCTGCACTCGACGCCGGCTTCACGTGCCCTTTCGGTGAAGCCCAATTGGCGCTGGCCCGAATACCAGAGGTCGCGCCAGCCGAAGAATGCGAGGTTCCTCAACCCGCAGCTAAGCAGGTGGTCGGCCGCCAGGCGCCCGGCCTTGTAGTGGTTCACCATGACCCGCGGCACGCCGAAAGTCTTTGACGAGCCGCCCCCAAGGTTGACGACCGGAATCCTTATCCTACGCGCATAGCGCAGCTCATCCTCGTCATCCGAAATCACGATGATTGCGTCCCCTTTCCACCCCCGCATTGAGCGAAGCGAGAGCGCCGATTCTCCCGTGCCGTGCACCGAAGGCGGGCTGCTGAAAAGGTGCCAGCCCCCTTGCTCACGCGCGAATTGCCTGATCCCCTCTACGCAGAGCGCGATCCATGGGATGGAGGTCGGATAGAGGATCGCGACCTTTCTTGGGGCGGACTTGCGCATTCCTTTGTATTTTGGTGCGTCTCTCCTGTTCTGCGCAAATGGATTCCCCGAATCACCGCTTAGGACTGCGATGGACTTACACAGCGAAACGGAGTTCGTTTCCTAGAAAAAGAGGCGGGTCCTTTCGGACCCGCCTCGTCCTTGGGGATAGAAGCCGCTTACAGCGAGTAGCTGATCGCAAACTTGATGTTGAAGGGTGTTCCCGGCACCTGAACGTTCTCGCTTCGGACGGAGTAGATGTACTTCTTGTTCAGGAGGTTGTCTATCGTGATGGTGTACTTGATCTGCCGGCTGTACTTGTAGTTGATGGATGCGTCGACGAGGGTTCGCCCCGGGACGTATCCCCAGAACACCTGGTTGGGTCCATCGGTGACCGCGCGCTTGCTCTGGAAGTTCTCACCGATGCCGATCGAGACATTCTTCATGGGGCCGAACGCTCCGAAATCATACAGGGCATACAGGCTCTCCGTCTGCTCGGCCGTGTTATCAACCGGTATGGATCCGTACGCAACATGGCCCGTGCCCGGTTGCACGAAGAGTCCGTTGACTGCGGGCCCGAGGATCGACTTCGCACTGTAATTGGCGAATGAGGCTAGCAGGTATAGGCTCCTGTTCACCTTCCAGGTGAAGTCACCGTCGAAGCCCCGCGAGATGACACCCGGGATCAGTATGTTCGGATTGGCGGGATCAAGGGGGAACGAGGGCACTGTGTTGTTCTTCTGGTTGATGTCGAAGTACGAGATGTTCGCGGTGACGGCGTGATTCAGGAAGTCCATCTTGACGCCGACCTCGTGCTGCTCGCCGACCTTTGCGGGAAGCGCGACGTTCTTCGCCCCGTTGAAGGTGCCGACGCCGTTGGCGGCGAAATTCTGGTTGTACCCGGTGAAGAGGCTGATGCCAGGGAGGACCTTTATAACGGCGCCCCATTGGATCAGGTTCTTGTAGAGGGTGTACGGAACGAAGCTCGAAGCCGCCCCGGTGAGATAGTTGAAGTTAGATCCGAAGACCTTGGCCCTGTCTGCGCCGTAGGTCAGGATGAGCCGGTCGTCGAACAGCTTGAGCGTCTCCATGGCGTAGATGCGCTGGAACAGCGACTGCGTCTCGGTGTAGGCGCTCGGGATCGTGCTGGTCGTAATGATCGGCGTTGTGCCCGGGGCATAGGGGTACCACGGCGATGTGGTGTCGTGGCCGCTGTAGGTCACCGTGCGGTTGGGGGCGTCGCGGTCCTCCGCTCCCAAGAGGAACAGCTCACTGAAGTTCTTGGAGAAGTAGTTGAAGTTCAGGTCCGCCTGGAGGTCCCGGTAGATGTTGTGAGCGTCGTCATTGGTCACGGACCGCGGGATGGGCCCGCCCGTATAGGTCCCGGGCGCGACGGCCGCCGAGGCCCAGGTTCGGGATCCCTCGTTCCAAGGCGCGGTGATCGACTCGAACCGGTCCGCCCGGTCAAACGCGTTCATGCCGCGCACACTAAGGGCCAGGTAATCGTTGAAGCGCGTATTGAACGATCCCCACATGCGGCGCACATCATCGTGCCGCCAGTTGTAGGGTGCGTTTTCGTCCTGGGAGGTGTCGTAGGGCAGGTCGAACATCTTTCCGGTCCTGGGATCGACGGGGAGCCCGTTGTACGAAGGCCAGTTTGTCTGGACCAGCTCCGCCTTGAGTTCGAGTTTCGTGTCCTTGGAGAACTGATACGAGAGGGATGGCATCAGCGTGAAGCGATGCATGTACACGTTCTTGTAGTAGCCGTCGTAGTAGGATTCCCCCGCCACGATTCGGTACAGGAGCTTCTTGTCCTTGGTCAGTGGGCCGGTGGTGTCCAGGCCCAGGTGGTTGCCCTCGAAAAGCCCCGTCTGTATCGAGAAGGTGGTGTCCGGCGTCGCGAGGGGGCTCTTTGTGATCTTGTTCACGATGCCGCCCGGGCTGCCGTCTGCGGCGAGAAAGATCGTCGAGGGGCCCTTAATGATCTCGAAGCGGTCAAAGAGGATTGAGTCGACCGTCGATCCCTCCGTTGGCGCGAATCCGTCGTTGTAGTCGGCGTCCCCGGTGAAGCCGCGGATGTTCATGCGTCCAGGGGTCCAGTTGAGCGCCCCGTTCTGGCCGCCGCCGACATAGTCGAGCATGTCGCTCATCATCGTCGGGTTGATGGCCTGGAGGAATGAGTTGTTCAAAACCTTCACCGACTGCGAAAGCTCCGAGAGGTCGACGGCGATGCGGGTCGAACTCAGCGAAGACGTCCCAACGTAGTCACTATCTTTTTCGGATAGGATTTCGAACGCCGGAAGCTGGACAACCGACTCGACGGCTGCCGTCGGATTGGTGGTGGTTGCAGGTGCGACGGCCTGGGCGCGAGCCCTAGGCTGAGCCAAAAGCGTCGCCACGAGTGACATGGCAAGCAGTGCGCGTAGTTTGTGTAGTGTCATTTTAGGTTTGGGTTTACTCAGCAAGGGGATCGGTACGGACAGGGTAGTGTGCTGAAGTTCCTAACTAACTGAATCGGCAAGCATTACCTACCTGGGTATAAAGCAATTCTCTGTCACTTAAGTCCTGATTATCTGGGGTATGAAAGAGTATTAATGAAGGCGCCGTTTGCGCACAACTGAAGAAATGCGCAAACTTAGCAAAGAAATGCGCAACGGATGGCCAACGGATTCCGGCCTTTAGGCACACGTGTCCCAGTTGCGGGTGGGGGGGTAGAAGGGGTGATTCGGTCGCGTCGGGTGGCGCCAAATAACCATGGTCACGGGGAAGTGGGGGTGCCTTGCCGTAGGAACCTCCACGGGCACGGCAGGCAGGGGTTACCTAAATCATGCCGTCAATTTGGCGGAGAGGGAGGGATTCGAACCCTCGGTAGACTTTCGCCTACACATGATCTCCAATCGATGGTAATCGACTGGTTAAAGCTGTTGGGACTTCAGTTCTTACGGGGAGGGTTGGTGTGGTTCAGTGATCGCTCCGTTGGGTCTGATGAAATGGAGGACAGAGCAAACACGGTTGGTTTGGACAGCACCTCGAGTCGTCTTCAGACCACGTGATCACGAATCCACGTCGATCACCCGTCGTTCTTGGTCACATTGTCACTCAGCTCAATCTACGGACCGTTCCAATCAAAACCGCACATTGCCGAGTATATACTACAATCTGAGGTACAAAATCTCATCATCACGGAAATGGATGAAGGTGAGGGTAGGGGACTCGTCGATGTCGTACCCAGAAGATGCGAACGGTTAATGGCGTTTCTCCGATTGCGTCCAAATTGGAGAAAGACCAATTTGAGCCACCATGATGAACGACGAACCATCAATGTCGTTCGGACCCCTCAAGATATGGATCAAGGGTCGTCGGTATTCGGATGAGCACGACTATTTGGACGGAGATTGGTTGAACTCGACTGCGATGTGCGAGGGAAGTGGATTTAAGATAGTCGTGAATGGATCGCTTCTACACCTAACCGAACGAAATCAGTGGAAGTCAGAATTATAGCAGTTTCAGAAGACCCTGACCGAACGGGTCGATTTTCCAACGATGGAGCCAAACCTTGGGGTCGTAATTGAAAGTATCGGGCCGGTTAAGGTGCACGAGTCGATGGCAGCCTAAGCACGAGCGGGGCTACGTCACAGAATACGGCGGCCGATTTACTGCCAACGCGCAATCTTCGCCGTGCATGACGAGTAATCCTGAGCCAAGCGCAGTTTTGACGACGGTGGAGCGGACAAACTGCGCCGCGGGATTCCTGAAGGGAAGTGGCGCGCCATTGCCAACGCCGGCCCGGTGAGCCCTCACGGCCGTCTTGGTGGACTGCGGTGTCCGGAATGCCGTTCTTGGGATATCCGCCATTTGGGCCATTGAACTCACCGATCGCACTGACCTTGAAGGGATGGGACATACGGCCGGCGTTCGAGCAAGGATTTGATCGTACGAGGAATGATTCGACGAATCATATATCATCGGCTCATAGTCGCCGATTTCCCAGATGCAGGTCGTTGCGTCTGGGTCGTCTCAATGTCGGCGCCTCAACCGTGTGAAGATAACGTCGGACCCATCGGAAGCACGGCTATCCCTGCTTCGACGGGCGCTATCGCCCCTACGCTAGGCGGTGGGGGCCGTTATCGCCTTCTTGAAGCTGGAAGGGGCGCGGCATGCCTTTGGGTTCTATTTTTTCACAGCATCAATTGCTTCCCGATAGCCGGGTTGCCTGAGGTGCTGAAGCCCGTGCGGGCAGTCGGTGGATGGGGGTGGCTGGGTGTTGAAGTGTTCTTTGCGATCAGCGGTTGGTGTATTGCGGAACGAATCGCCAGGGGATTCCGAGTAAATGAGTCCGGCTTTCATTTCGCAATTGAGAGGTTACTGCGAATCTTCCCCACCTATTGGGCCGCGCTTGCTGTGTTGGTGGCGATTCGCTTGGCCGCTGTGCCCTTCAATTCGGCACATCTTTCCGGATGCACCCCAGAGGGTTGGCAGGGTTGGCTTGGCTCTATCTTATTACTGGACACGTACATGGGTCGTGGCTCATTTCTCGAAGTAAGTTGGACACTCGTTTATGAATTGGGGTTCTATCTCTGTGCGACAATTGCTCTGATGGCGGCAACGCGGCGTGTCGTAAAATTTAGGGTGCTTTTCATTCTCGGCTGCCTCATGTGCCTCTTCCCATGGACGGCGCATGGCGGGTCCGCTCCGTGGCGCGTTCTTGCGCTGTGGCCGGATTTCTTTGCGGGAATGGCGGCTTGGTGGGCCGCACGGCGCGGATCGCGGGCGAGTGGCTACGCGGTCCTTGTCGCTATGTTGGCTATTGCAACCATATGGCCCACCTACTGGGCGCTCGAGCGACTGACCGCTATAGGCACCGCCTGGATTCTTGCTCTCGCCTACACTTGGGACGATCGACTGGCGAAGATGCCGATAATGCGTCCGATGATCTGGGCCGGTGGCGTTTCATATTCTCTCTACCTGATACATGTGCCCCTGATGTCGCCGTTCTTTAATCTGGCTGAGCGCTGGATTCCCTACACGTCGGAATGGTTCACTGCGGTTTGGTCTCTTGCCATTGTCATGGCGCTGATCGGAGCGAAGTACCTAAACCAGCTTGTCGAGGCGCCGTTTGAGCTTTGGCGGAGGCGGGTGTTTTAGCAGAATGCGACTTGGCTAATTCAGGGGCGGGCCGCCGATTCACAATCTCCTAAATTCCGACACTCCAAGGTGAATGCGGCTCGCAGCAAGAAACTGTGAGAACAACACGTCACATCCTCTCTTTCTGGCGATGCGGTAAACCATTAAAATGGCGGAGAGGGAGGGATTCGAACCCTCGGTAGACTTTCGCCTACACATGATTTCCAATCATGCACATTCGACCACTCTGCCACCTCTCCTTAGAAATTATATGTCAACGAGATATGCCGTGGCGGTTCCGACCGTCCTCAGGCGCCATCCATTGCCGCCTAAGGCCGTTCAAGGACCTACAGGAACATCGTCGCAGCCCAACATGATGCGGCAACATCTCGCTGATGCAAACCCTACCTGGAAAAGAACGAGTTACTGACGTAGGACCGGGTCGGTAGGGTTTCCCGCCCCAGACAAATCGGCGGGGGATTACGAGCGCAGAGTTGGCCAACCACATCAAGAATTATCTCTTTGGGAAGGAATCAGCCGAGATTGGACCTTGGGGGCCGCTATCCCTGGGACGCTTGTTCCCTGTCAGTAGGAGATGCCCTTCTCCACGATCTTGCCGATGAAATCGCGTTCGGACAAAGAACCCCCAACCGGGTCTGATCCTATGAATATTTCCCGCGCGGAGGCGGGAAAGAAGGAGGCGCTTCCTCTTAAGACCTCCCGGCCATCCATTGTTACCTCATATGATGAGTCGGTAGCCTCGGCGGAGCCCTTCAGGGCACCAAGACTGCCAGAATTCACGACGATTAGATGCGGGACGCGCGGATCAAACTCGATCGCCGGACTGGTTGAGCCTCGCGCGCCCCAGTGATCGAAACCGAAACGAAGGTGGGTGGGGTCCATGACAACGACGTAAAAGAAATCGGCGCGGCCGTTTGTTCCCGTTGTGAGGAGGGGTTGACCATGCCCAGTTCCGGCCGGAGAAAACAGAACTCGAAGATAGGCGGAGCCCGCCATCATTCCGCCGAGATCCGATAGAGGAATCCTCGGTTCTATCGCAATCGCGCCGGAGAATTTCTCCGATACGTACGAGCCGCCGAATGGATTGTAACCGACGAACCATGGCACTCCCCCGATAGACCAGGGCTTCCTGCCAGATTCGTAGACCACGCCATCGATGCCATCCACCGTCGCTCGAATTCGGTTGTTAACGCCGTCGATCGACAGGTTGAGAAAGAATTGCCCTCCGGCATCCCTGAACACCGGCCCTGTCTTCATTTCGAGCCCCCAGATGTCGGCGCCAATCTGTAAATCACCATTGGCGTGGGTGACAAGGCAGACAAGGTTGGCTGCCTCTTTTGCGCCGGTCGTCAGCAAGGGCTCGATTCTCCCTTCGACGAAGTGTCTCTCGGGCGTCACCTTCAGCCGTATCTCGAAGATATCGCCGCAAGATCCGGCCACCAGCCGCCAGTCCTTACCATCGAACCAAAGCGTTCCCGTATGCTGCGCATCTACGGCAACCGTGCCAGGTGGGCTCTTTGGCAGCGATTTCCAATCCGGCACGTTGATCAATGTTGGATCCAATGCGCGGCGCCCATGGTTCGCGGCATACAGGAAGCAACCGGCGATGATGGCGGCCAAGCCCAACCAGAACTGAATCTTCTTCGTCATTTCTTCCTGTAAAGGTAGAATCTCCCGTCGCGCCCCCTTAGCGCGTACTTGGAGGCGTCTGCTTGATAGGGTTCGTCGGCCAATATCCAGACCGGCTCAACGGTCTGCCGGTAGATCCAATAAAGGTCTCGGTAGCTGGCGTACCTGAAGAGGTAGGGGGACGCGGCGACCGGTTCGCCAGCGTGCCGTTCCCGTATATATATGGAGTACAAGGCGTCCGCTCGGGCACGGTCCTCAGGCGAATAATGCACCTTGGGGCTCATCCTGTACACCTCTCCGGCGTCGGGCACCGTGGAGAATTGGAGCCTGTAACCGTAGCCGACCCCGGTGGAGAGCGCAGCAAGGAGGATCACTGCCGCCACCCGCCCGCCGCTCCCTTTCTTCATGGCGAACTCAAATAGGGCCCAAGCCGTTGAGAACCCCAGGAGCAAGACGACTTGGAGAAACGCAAACGATCCGTAAATGCGCGGAGGCCACAGGGGATCGTCCTGCATGAGCCACGAGACCACCGTTAATGGCGCCCCCATGAGGACCAGGTGGGGTCGAAGAATAACAAGGCCGAAAGTGGCGGGAAGGACGAGCGAGCGCCAGCTTGCGACCTGGTATGACGAGAGCCAAGTGCCGAGGTTCGCAGATAGATAATCCAGCAACGTTGAAATCCCAGAAACCTCAGAATTGCCGAGGGGCTTGAGTCGGGCAAAACTCCCGGGTGAAAATCCCTTTGCGGGATTTAGCTTGAGGACGAAGAGTAACGCCGGCACCGCCGCCAAAGCGCAAAGCATCGAGGTCAAGGCCTGCCAGTTGACAGGGGATACGGGTCTCTCGCGCGAGCCGAAGGAACGCACCAGGTCCTCGGCGACAATCATTGCGCATGCTACCGCTACGATCAAGGGCGCATCCTCTTTGATGCTTATCACGGCGACAGTCATCAGCATGGTCCCAAGCCAGCTGCGTTTTAGGGCGAAGTAGACGAGCCAAAGCAACATTGGCGGCGCTAGCAGTTCGACGTGGAATCCGTACGGATCGTCCGCATAGAAATGAAATGAAAGCGGCGCGGCGAAAAGGACCATGGCAACTGTCCACGCGGCAGTCTTATGCACCCCGAGGAGTCGGAGTATCTTAAATCCCGCAACAAAGCCTGCGGCAGCAGACAAGCTCAGGGCCACGAGCAACCCCATCGGCCCTAGGGGGGCGACGAATACCGCAAGGAGCGGAAGAAAAAGGTACGTGTGCGTGCTGAGTACGTTTCCGAAATAATTATCATGGAGAAAGGGGCCCCCTAGCCATGACGTAGCCAACTGGGCGTCGCTATAAATGTCCGACGTCGTGCCGAGGCCGAAGTAGGCCCAAAGCTTGTAGGTCAGGATGAATGATCCCACAAGCAGGGCGCCCGCCAGTACAAGGATCTTGTCCCATTTGTCGGCTACGGACCGCGGGGCGGGGCTGGAGAGTAGCCGCGCCACCCATTCTCGGAGGGTGGGATTGATCCGCGCGATGTAATGCCAAGTGTCGCGCGATGACTGCGAGTGTAGGACGAGCAAGAACCCGACAGCCACGAGCATGGCCGAAATCGTATTTATCATTATGATCTGATTAGAGCTCCGAATGCGGGGAATGCCGGCTGGTAGAGCCCGGATCGAAGTTCCGGTCGTCTTGCGAAGAAGCCAACCGATTTGAAGGTCCCGGCAAAGCCCGAGTCAAGCGAGCTTCTCGACGAGACCGCGAAGCGAAGGCTCTGCGCCACAACGCTGTTGCGGTTGTTACAGGTCCGCCGCTTCATCGTGGATCCGATCCCATGAGCGTTTTCAGCCTAAGAACAGGTGCTACTGCCGCCTTCATCGCCCTGCGCCTGGTCGTCCACGCCGCCCCTTCGGGCGACGGCCGCCAGCTCATAAATATCGACCACGGCTGGCGATTCCTGGCGGCCGACGACTCCCATGGACAGGACCTGGCGATCGATGAAAAGGCATGGCAGCCCGTTGACCTTCCCCACACGTGGAACGGCCTCGACGGGCAGGATGGCGGCAACAACTACCGCCGCGGGGCGGGGTGGTACCGCCGCCACCTTGCGCTCGACCCGTCATTCAAGGGGAGGCGTCTCTATCTGCAGTTTGACGGCGCGAGCCTGATGGCCGACGTCTATGTGAACGGAGTCCATCTCGGCAACCATAAGGGAGGGTTTGCCCGGTTCCGGTTTGACGCCACGGATGCGCTGCACGCCGGGGCCGACAACCTGATCGCAGTCCGGGTGGACAACTCCGACCTCGGCTTTCCGCCCGCGGCGTCGGATTTCACGCTCTTCGGCGGGCTGTATCGGGACGCCTGGCTCCTGGCGACCGATCCGGTCCAGGTTTCGGCGATGGACCTCGCATCACCGGGGGTTTTCGTCGAGCAGCACGACGTGAGCGAGAGCTCGGCGCGGATCATTGTCCGGGCGGAACTCGAGAACCACAGCCCGGTCCCCCGCGAGGTCGACGTCCGCATCGCCGTCCTCGACTCGGCGGGCTCCGCGGTGACCGGCGCCGACGCAAGCTTCAGGGTGCACCTGGTGCCGAACGGCTCTGACGAGGTGGTGAAGCCGCTTGCGATGGCTCGCCCGCACCTTTGGAACGCGAGGGCCGACCCCTACCTGTATTCAGTTCGCGTCGAGCTGCGGCCTATGGCGGCGAACGGCGCCAAGGGGGGCCTTTCGGACGCGGTCGAGGAGCCGCTTGGATTGAGGTCCTTTGCGGTCGACCCGGACAGGGGCTTCCTCCTGAACGGGCGCTACCTGGACCTCCACGGGTTCAACCGGCACCAGGACTGGCCGGACAAGGGATGGGCCATCACCGACGAGGAGGAGAAGGTGGACTTCGATCTCATGATGGAATCGGGCGCGACGGCCGTGAGGGTGTCGCACTATCAGCAGTCGCAGTCCTGGTACGAGCGCTGCGACCGGGAGGGCCTTGTCGCCTGGGCCGAGATCCCGTCATGGCAGAAGGTCCTTGGCGACCCCTCCTACACCGAGAACGCCAAGCAGCAGCTTCGCGAGATGATCCGCCAGAATTTCAACCACCCGTCGATCTGCTTCTGGGGGGTGGGCAACGAGACCTACGGCCCGTACTCGGACCCCCTTGTGATCGCGCTCAATCCCGTGGTGCACGAGGAGGATCCCGGAAGGCTCTCCACCTATGCCTCCAACGGCGAGAACGCGGACCCGAAGAATTGGAGAACCGACGTCGTGGCCTTCAACCGGTACTTCGGCTGGTACAGCGGCAAGCTCGAGGATTTCGCTGCTTGGCTCGACAGGACGCGCGCCGACCACCCTGGGGGCCGCTTCGGGATGAGCGAATTCGGGGCGGGCGCCAGCATTTCCCAGCATGCCGAGAACGCCGCCGCCCCGGAACCCCGGGGACCCTTTCACCCGGAGGAGTACCAGAACCTTGTCCACGAGGCCTACTGGGAGGCGCTCAGGACCCGCCCGTACGTCTGGTGCAAGTTCATCTGGTGCCTCCACGACTTCGCATCGGACGGGCGGAATGAGGGCGACCATCCCGGCCGCAACGACAAGGGACTGGTGACCTACGACCGAAAGGTGAGGAAGGACGCATTCTATTACTACAAGGCCAACTGGAGCGCCGCGCCCGTCGTCCATGTTGCGAGCAGCAGGTTCACCGAGCGGACGAAGGCGGCGACCGAGGTCAAGGTCTACTCGAACGCCCCCGAGGTCTCGCTCCGGGTCAACGGGGCCGATCTTGGGGTGCAGACGGACCCTCGGGGGGAGCATGTATTCCGTTGGGCTGGCGTCACGTTATCCCCGGGGGAGAACCGGGTCTTGGCCATCGCGAAATTTGGGCCTTTATCGGTCGCGGATTCGTGTATCTGGGTCCTTAATTCGCGTTAATCGGCGCCTGAGAGAAAACCTTCTTGCGCGGCATTGTGGGGCCGGTACGGTGGGGTGGTTTTTGCCCAAATTCCTACATGGTCTCTGCCAACAACGAACTGACCTATGACAGCAAGATCGAGGGTGACGTCATCGTCACCCGAGCCGATGCGGTCATAAATTGGATTCGCAGCAATTCGATGTGGCCGATGCCGATGGGGCTGGCCTGCTGCGCCATCGAACTCATGGCGGTGGCCGCCAGCAGGTTCGACATTGCAAGGTTCGGCGCGGAGGTGATGCGGTTCTCCCCCAAGCAGTCGGACTGCATGATCGTCTCGGGGACCGTCACCTACAAGATGTCCTCGGCGGTGCGGCGCATCTACGACCAGATGGCCGAGCCCAAGTGGGTGATTGCCATGGGCGCCTGCGCGAGCACCGGGGGGATGTACCGCAGCTATGCGGTCCTCCAGGGTGTGGATCGGATCCTCCCCGTGGATGTCTATGTGAGCGGCTGCCCGCCCCGGCCGGAAGCGCTGCTCGACGCCTTGGTAAAGCTCCAGGAAAAGGTCAAGCGAGAGCGCTCCTTTAGCAAACTCAATACCGCCTGATGCCCAAAGCATTAGACGCCATTGCAGCGCTCAAGGGCCGGTGGGCCGGCGTGTCCGATCGCGCCAGCCTGGACCAGCCGGCGATCAACGTGCCTGCGCCGGACCTGCTGGCGGTTCTCGGGTCGCTCAAGGCCGACCACGGATTCGACATGCTCTCCGACATTTCCGGCGTCGACTGGGGGGTGGGGGCGAGCCCCCGCTTCACGGTCGTCTACCACGTCCTTTCGACGACGGGCCACGAGTACGTCCGGGTCGCGTCGGACTGCCCCGTGGACGCCTCCCCCGAGGTGCCGAGCGCCACCGCGATCTGGCGCGGGGCCGACTGGCACGAGCGCGAGGCCTTCGACATGTTCGGGATCCGCTTTGCGGGGCACCCGGACCTGCGCCGGATCCTGATGTGGGACGGATACCCGCATTTCCCGCTCAGGAAGGACTTTCCGCTGTCGGGCGTCGACACGGACCTGCCGGACTTGGAGGTGGTCGCCGAGACCAAGACGAACGCGATCGCCGCGCCGATGGCGGGCGGCCCGTTCGTGGCGGCCCCGGGCCAGATCAACATGACCGAGGCCGAGCCCCGGGCGAAGGACGAGAGCTGGAACGAGCGCCGCCCCAAACCCGGAGCCTGATCCCCAGGACCCCCATGCCCGTCGAACACTCATTTCCGGACTCGGCCTCAAGGGACCCAAAGGGGGAGTTTGAGACCGAGAAGATGTCCATCTCGATGGGGCCCTCGCATCCGTCGACACACGGCGTCCTCAGGCTTCAGCTCGAGCTCGACGGGGAGATCGTGACGAAGGCCGACCCCGTCGTGGGCTACCTTCACCGCGGCGACGAGAAGATCGCGGAGAACATGACCTATAACCAGTTCGTGCCCTACACGGACCGGCTGGACTACCTGGCGCCGCTCGCCAACAACATGGCCTACGCGATCGCCGTCGAGAAGCTCGCCAAGCTCGAGGTCCCCCCGAGGTGCCAGGCGATCCGCGTCATCACGGCGGAGATGGCCCGGATCTCGGCCCACATGATGGGCCTGGGGGCCTTCGGGATCGACGTGGGTGCGTGGACGGTCTTCCTGTACTCCTTTACGGAGCGCGAGAAGCTCTACAAGCTCTTCGAGGAGCTCACCGGGGCGCGGTTCACGACAAGCTATGCGCGCATCGGCGGCGTGGCGCGCGACCTGCCCGAGGGCTGGGCGGGCCGGGTGGACGCCTTCTGCGACCAGTTCCTGCCGCTGCTCGAGGAGATCCTGAGCCTCTTGACGCGCAACAAGATCTTCACGGACCGCACCCAGGGCATCGGCGTCATCTCCAAGGAGGACGCGGTCGCCTACGGCCTTACCGGGCCAAACCTTCGGGCAAGCGGCGTGCCGCTCGACCTGAGGAAGGACAAGCCCTACAGCGGCTACGAGCAGTACGACTTCGACGTGGCGGTCGGCTCGAAGGGGGACGCCTATGACCGCTACCTGGTCCGCGGGGAGGAGATGCGCCAGTCTGTCCGGATCATCAAGCAGGCGATCGCCAAGCTGCCCGGCGGAAAATGGTACGCCGAGGACGCCCGGCGGATCTTCGCCCCGCCCAAGGAGAAGGTGCTCACCTCGATGGAGGAGCTGATCCAGAACTTCATGATCGTCACCGAGGGACCGCAGATGCCCGCCGGCGAGGTCTACTTCGAGGCCGAGAACCCGAAGGGCGCGCTCGGCTTCTACATCGTCTCGAAGGGGGGCGGCGTCCCGTGGCGCCTGAAGATCCGGGCCCCGTCGTTTTGCAACCTCTCGATCCTGCCCAAGGTGTGCGTCGGGGCGATGGTGTCCGACGTGGTCTCCATCCTGGGCTCGTTCGACTTCGTGATGGGCGAGTGCGACCGATGATGAACCTTCGACCCGAAACCCTCAGGAAGATCGACGAGGTCGTCACCCACTACCCGGTGAAGCGCAGCGCGGCCCTGCCGATCCTGCACCTGGTGCAGGAGGACCAGGGCCTCGTCTCCAACGAGGCCGTCGAATGGATAGCCGCGAGGCTCGAGCTCCAGCCGATCAACGTCTACGAGCTCGTGACCTTCTACCCGATGTTCAGGCAGAAGCCGATCGGGCGCAGGCACATCAAGGTGTGCCGGACGCTTTCCTGCGCCATCATGGGGGGCTACCGCACGTGCTCGGAGTTCCAGAGGCAGTTCGGCACCGGCTTGGGGGAGGTTTCTTCCGACGGCGAGGTGACGGTCGAATTCGTCGAGTGCCTCGCCAGCTGCGGCACGGCGCCGGTCGTCATGATCGACGACGCGCTCCACGAGAAGGTGGATGTCGCGAAGGCCAGGGAGCTCTCCGAGAAGATCAAGGCCGAGGCCAAGTCGGCCGCGGGAACCCGCTAAACACGATGCCCGCACCCGAACAATTCCGGCTGGTGTTCAAGCACATCGACGAGGCCGGCTACACGAACGACCTGGCGTGCTACCTGCGCAACGGCGGGTACGAGGTCTTGAGGAAGTCCGTGCTGAGGAAGCCCGAGGAGCTGGTCGACGAGGTGAAGAAGTCGGGCCTGAGGGGAAGGGGTGGCGCGGGGTTCCCCTGCGGGGTGAAGTGGACGCTCCTTGACCGCAAGAGCGGCAAGCCGATCTACCTGATCGTGAACGCCGACGAGTCCGAGCCCGGGACGTTCAAGGACCGCTACATCATCCACAACGACCCCCACCAGCTGATCGAGGGGATCATGATCACTTGCTTCGCGAACAAGGTGGAGCGGGCGTACATCTACATCCGCGGGGAATTCCCGGAGGGCGCGCGGATTCTCGAGAAGGCGATCGCGGAGGCGCGGGCGGCCAATTTCGTCGGACCCAACATCCTGGGGAGCGGGTACGGCTGCGAGATCTACGTCCACCGTGGCGCGGGCGCCTACATATGCGGCGAGGAGACGGGCCTGATCGAGTCGCTCGAGGGCAAGAGGCCCTACCCGAGGATCAAGCCACCCTACTTCCCGGCCGTCCTGGGGCTCTACCAGTGCCCCACGATCGTCAACAACGTCGAGACGCTCTGCCACGTGAAGCACATCGCCGAGCGGGGGGGCGAGGCCTTCTCGAAGATCGGGACCCCGAACAACACCGGGACGCGCATCCTGTGCGTCTCGGGCCACGTGCAGCGCCCCGGCTACTACGAGTTCGAGGTCGGCAAGATCACCATGGGCCAGCTGCTCAACGAGGTGTGCGGCGGTCCGCTGCCGGGGCGCAAGTTCAAGGCCGTTATTCCCGGCGGATCGTCCGCGAAGGTGCTCAGGTTCGGCGAACGCTACAAGGGCAAGCGCAAGGTGGGCGCCGAGATGATCGACTATGACTGGGCGCTCGAGGACCTCCCGATGGACTTCGATTCCCTGCAGATGATCGGCTCCATGGGAGGCTCGGGCGGGGTGATCGTGATGGACGACTCGGTCAGCATGGTCGAGGCGCTCGCCAACATCAACGCGTTCTACTCCCACGAGAGCTGCGGCCAGTGCACCCCATGCCGCGAGGGGTCCCTCTGGATGAAGAAGATCACCGGGCGCATGGTCCACGGCGATGCGAGGCCCGAGGACGGGGCGCTCCTGAAGAGCGTTGCGGACCAGATCGCCGGCAGGACGATCTGCGCATTCGGGGAGGCCTGCGCGTGGCCCACCCAGAGTTTCATCGCCAAGTTCGGCGACGAGTTCAAGGCGTACCCCGAGGCCAAGAAGGCCCCGCGTGCGGACGGCGTCCCCGAACTCGTCTAGGCCGCCCCCTCAAAAGAACCCTCTCAAGCAGTCCGATGATACAGCCCGCCAAACCCGACCTGATCACCGTCAACATCGACGGCAAGGAGATCGCCGTCCCGAAGGGCACGAACATCATCGAGGCCGCGCGGCGCGTCGGCGTGGACGTGCCCCACTACTGCTACCACTCCAAGCTTTCGGTCGTGGGCAACTGCCGCATGTGCCTCGTCGAGATGGGAATGCCTGCCGTCGATCCCGCGACCAAGGCGCCCGTCATCGACCCGGCGTCGGGCAAGCAGCGGATCAACTGGGGGCCCCGCCCGGCGATCGCATGCGCGACGAGCGCCTCGCCCGGCCTGCACATCCGCACGACGACCCCGATCGTCAAGGAGTGCCGCGAGGGCGTGATGGAATTCCTGCTTATCAACCATCCGCTGGACTGCCCGATCTGCGACCAGGCGGGCGAGTGCAAGCTCCAGGAGCAG
>CAYPXZ010000030.1:0-47347 GCA_964414785.1 uncultured Opitutaceae bacterium | reverse complement strand
TCAGGGCAGCTCGTAGACTTCGCCCAGCGCCTCGCCGGAGGCGTTGCTGGCGCTCGTGATCTGGAACGTGTACGAGCCCGGGGGCAGGTCCGCGATCACAGCCGTGTCGCTCGCCGAGGAGAGCGCGAAGGCGCCCACGCTGGAATCTGCCGAGGTGATCCCCGAGGCCGGCACCGCGTACTGGTAGGGGCTCGCCGCGGTCTGGGTCGCCCAGGCTGAGTTCTGCGCCACCAGGTTGTCGTTCTGGTCAAAGACCTTCAGGACGGGGTCGCTGATGGAGTCGGTCACCCCGAATGCTGCGAGGCCGGGGCCCACGCCGCGGATAAGGACGGCCTTGTTCGAGGAGCCCGATATCACGAAGCCCCCGATCAGGGCGCCCTCACCCTGGCTCACGGCCCCGCGGGCCGAAATGTTCACGAGGCGCGGCGACGTCGAAAGGGGCGTCCCGCTTGCGTCGTAGATCTCGGCCAGCACGACTCCGCCTGCGGCCGTGGGGTCGAAGACGTGGACCGTGTAGCTGCCCGGCGCCAGGGTCGCGACCATGGCCGCGTCGAGGCTGGCCGAGGGAAGCGCGAATGCGCCCACCTGGGTGAAGACCGCGGAGAGGCTGCTGCTCGAGGCCCAGCCGTTGTTCTGGCTGATCAGGGCGCCCGAGGACGAGATGAGCTGGAGCTCGGGGGTGGCCATGATGCCGTTGACCCCAAACGAGCCGAGCCCGGGTCCGACCGCTCGGATGAGGACGGTCTTGGAGCTTGTGCCGGAGATGACAAACCCGGCGATCAGGACCTGGCTGCCGGGCAGGTCGGCGCGCGACGACAGGTTGAGGAGGCGGTCGGCAGTGTTGGCGGTGGACGTGCCGGATCCGCTTCCCGCAGGCGCGATCGTGATCGTCAAGGTGGACGTGGCGATGCCGCCGGCGTTGGAGACCTTGAGGCCGACGGTGTAGGTGCCCGGCGTGGTCGGCGTCCCGGTGATGATGCCGGTCGACGAATTGATGCTGAGCCCCGGCGGGAGCCCCGTGGCGACGAAGAGGGTCGGGGACGCCGTTGCGGTCACGGTGAAGGCGAACGACGCGCCGGCAGCGGACGTCACGGCCGAGTTCGAGTTGATGTAGGGGGACGCGAGCGCGTCGATCGTATAGATCGACTGCACAAGGCCCGCCGAGCTGTACTGGGAGGAGAGGCTGACGCCCGTGGCGCGCACCTCGAAGAGGCTCGTCCCGGCGGCGGGGATGCCGGAGATCTGCCATGTGATTCCGTCGGTCGTGGAGGCCTGCCCGAAGTTCGTCCAATGCGTCCCGTCCGTGGACTCGGCGAAGGTGACCGATGAGAGCGCCGGCGCGCTGCCGGTGCGCGTCCACGAAACGGTGGACTGGTCCGAGCTCACCGAGAGCGTCTGGCTCACCGGCGTAGCGGTCGCGAACCTGGCAAGGAGGACCCGCGAGAGGCCGCCCGCGGTCGTGAACTTTCCGCCGATGACCAGCTTTCCGTCGGTCTGGACGGACACAGTGTTGACGGTGTTGTTGGGGCTCGGGTTGAAGGAGGTGTCGACCGTGCCGTTGGAGAGGATGTGCGCGACGTTTGCGACGGACTGGCCGCCCACGGTCGTGAACGACCCCCCGATGTAGAAGGTGCCGTCTACCTGCAGCGAGACGGCCTGGACCGCACCGTTTGCATTCGGGTTGAAGGTGGAGTCGAGCGTGCCGTCGGCGTTCAGGCGGGCGATCCCGCCCATGGGCTGGCCGCCGACGCTCGTGAAGGCGCCCGCGACGACGGTCTTGCCGTTCGGCTGCTGGACGATGGAATCGACGGCGCCGTTGATCGAGGGCGCGAACGCCGGGTCGGGGGTGCCGGAGGGCCCCAGGCGGGCGAGGTACGTGACCCCCTGGCCGCCGATGCGGGTGAACGCTCCGCCAACGAGGATCCTGCTGTCAGGCTGGACCAGCACCGCGTTTACTGTGGCGTTGGTGTCCGCGCTGAACGACGCGTCGAGCGAGCCGTCCGCGCCGATCCTGGCGAGGTTGGCCCTGGGCTGTCCCGCGGCGGCGGTGAACGCCCCCCCGAGGAGCACCTTGCCGTCGGCCTGCGTTGCGATCGCGTTGATGGGGCCGTTCGGGTTGGTGCTGAACGTGGAATTGAAGGTGCCGTCCGAGTTGAGCAGGGCGAGGTTCGCGTCGGGGTTTCCCGCGACGTGGGCGAAGCTGCCTCCGACGAGGAAGGCGCCGCCCACCTGGACGGACGTGAAGCTGCCGCCCACGAATACGGATCCGTCCGCCAGGGGCTCGATGGTGTTGACGGTGCTGTTGAGCGAGGGATCGAAGGACGAGTCGATGGAGCCGTCCGAATTGACCCGGGCCACGTTCGAGCGGGATACCGGGTACCCGGAGTAGTTAGGCTGGATCAGGCTGAAATTGCCGCCGAAGTAGACCTGGCCGTTCGGCAGGAGGGCGAGGGAGGTCAGGGAGCCGTTCGGGTTCGGATTGAAGGTGCTGTCGATCGTCCCGTCGGTGTTCACACGGGCGATGTAGTTGCGGCTGACCGCGGCGCTCGGGGTGATGTACCCCGCGGCACCCAGCTGCGTGCCGGAGAGGTTGGGGTTCTGCGAGAATGACGAGAAGGTCCCGGCGACCAGAATCTGGCCGTTGGGCTGGACGACGAGGGCGTCCACGGGTCCGTTGGGGTCCGGGTAGTAGGTCGTGTCGACGGTGCCGTCCGCATTGATCCTCGCGATGTTCTGGATGTAGTCGGTCGTCGAGCCGAGGTTCGGCGTGAGCGACGGGAAGGAACCGGCGATCATGATCTTCCCCGTGGAGAGCACCGCAACCGAGTAGACCGGGCCGTTCGGGCTGGGCTTGAAGGTGGTGTCGACCGTGCCGTCGGTGTTGAGCCTCGCGACGTAGTTGACCTGCAGCGCGGTGGACGAGCCGAATGCCAGGAACGTGAAGTCGCCGCAGGCGATGATCTTCCCGTCGGATTGGAGAGCCAGCCCGATCACCTCGAGGTTGGGCTGGGGGGCGAACTTTGTGTCGAGGGTCCCGTCCGGGTTGAGCCGGGCGAGGTAGGCGTTGGCGACGCCGTTGACCGACGTGAAATTGCCGCCGATGAGGATCTTCCCGTCGGGCTGCACGAGGACGGTGCTCACGAGCCCGTTCGTCGTCGCCAGGAAGGCGGTGTCGACGGTCCCGTCGAGGTTCAGGCGGACCAGGTTCTCCGACGAGGCGAAATTCCCGAATGCGCTGAACTGGCCCGCAACGATGACCTTGCCGTCTGCCTGTTGGGCCACGGCGACGACCTCGCCATTGCCCAGCTGGGTGTAGACGTGCCGCACGAAGCTGTTCCCCTCGAGCCACACGCCGGCGCTCGTCGGCGTGAGGGTGGTCGCCCCGGTCGGAAGGACCGAGATCGCATTGACCGGGCCGTCGATGTTCGCGTAGTAGCCGTTGTCCGGGGTGCCGTCGGGGTTGAAGCGGGCGAGGTTCGACGACTGGTTTCCGCCGATGGGGACGAAGGACCCGCCGGCGATGAACTGGCCGTTCGGCATCTGGACGATCGTGTTCACCTGGCCGCTGGGCGAGGGCGACAGCCCGGACGTGAACGAGGGGTCTATCGTGCCGTCGGGGCTGAGGATGGCGATGTGGTTGGCGTAGCTGATTGCGGGCGCGCCGTTGGGCTGGAGCGTCGTGAAGGCGCCTCCGATCAGGATGTGGCCGCTCGGCAGCACGCTGACCGTGTTGACCAGGCCATTCGCGTTGGGATTGAACCCGGAATCAAGGGCGCCGGTGGCGCTGACGCGGCCGACGTAGTTGCGCACGGTCCCGGTGAGGGCGCCGTTGGGGGCGAAGGACGTAAGGACGCCCGCCACAATGACGCTCCCGTCGGACTGGAGGCCGAGAGCCAGGACGTCGGCGCTCGGATCGGGCAGGAAGCTGAAGTCCATGGTCCCGTCGGTATTGACCCGCACCAGGTGGTTGGCCTGGATCCCGAAGGCGGCGCTGTAGCCGGCCTGCGGGACCGTGACCGTGTGCCCGCCCGCGTCCGTGTAGAGCGTGGGCGTGCCGCCGATCTTGCCGGTCTGGGGGAGGACGCCCGAGAAGGCGCCGCCGAGGATAACCTTGCCGTCCGGCTGGACGGCGATCGCGTACACCGAGCCGTTCGGCTCGGGATCGAACTGGGCCGTGTCGATCACCCCGCTTGCCAGGAGCCGTCCGACGTATCCGCGGGTCACGCCCGAAATGGACGTGAACGAGCCGCCGACGATGATCCTGCCGTCCGAAAGGATGGCGATCGAGTACACGGACCCTGAGGGGGAGGGGTTGAAGGTGACGTCGAGGGTGCCGTCGGCATTGACCCGGGCCAGGGCGCTTATCGTGTACTGGTTCACGGAGCCGTTGGGGGAGATGGCCGAGAACTGGCCGCCCAGCACGACCTGCCCGTTCGACTGGAGGCCGATCGCGAGGACGTTCGAGTTCACGTTGGGGTTGAAGGCGCCGTCGAGGGTCCCGTCGGGGTTCAGCCGGGCCACGTAGCCGCGGGCGAAGCCGTCGACCAGCGTGAAGCCGCCCCCGATGATGATCTTCCCGTCGGACTGGACGGCGAGGGCCTGGACGTTGCCCCCGATTGTCGGGGCAAACGAGCGGTCGAGCGATCCGTCGGCATTCAACCTGGCGAGGTAGCTCTGGGTCACTCCGCCGATGCTCAGGAACGAACCGGCGACGAGGACCTGGCCATTCGGGAGGTTAGCCGAGGCGAAGATGGTTCCGGTCGTGTCGGGCGATAGCGTCTGGTCGAGGATCCCGTACGTGGTCACCCGGGCGATATAGTTGCGGGCGACGGGCGAACTGGTGTCCGCGGATTGGAAGCTGGTGAAGTACCCGCCGAGGACGATGTTGCCGTCGGGCTGCACCGCGATGGCGCTGACCGCCTGGTTGGGGTTGGGGATGAAGCCGCCGTCAACGGAGCCGTCGGGGTTGATCCTTGCGACGTAGGGCGCCGCCGAGGCGGCGAGGTTGTTCGCCGGGTAGACCTGCAGGAAGGTGCCGCCTACGACGAGGCGCCCGTCGGGCTGGAGCGCGACGGCCGAGACGCTCGCGAGCGGGTTGATGATGTAGGTCGTGTCCAGCGTGCCGTCGGTGTTGATCCTGGCGAGGAAGTCGGCCTGCGTGGCGGTGGTGGCCCCGTTGGGCAAGAACGCTGTGAACCCGCCGGCGAGGATGGCCTTCCCGCTCGGCAGCACGAGGATCGTGCTGACGCTGCCGTTGGGCTCGGGGTCGTACCCGGTGTCGAGGGATCCGTCCGGGTTGAAGCGCGCCGCGCAGCTGCGCGCGGTCGTCGCGCTTGCGCCGTTGGGCTGCACCGTGGTGAAGCCTCCGCCGACGATGACCTTGCCGTCGACCTCAACCGCGACCGAGAGGACGGCGCGGTCTGTGTTGGGGTCGAAGGTCGTGTCGAGGGAGCCGTCGACATTGAACCTGGCGACGTGGTTGCGCGTGATCGGCGACGAGGCGCCCGCCGGCTGGACCGTCGTGAACGATCCGCCGATGATCACCTGGCCGTTCGGCTGGTAGGCCACGGCATAGACGACTCCGTTGGTGTTCGGGTTGAAGGACGTGTCGAGGGTCCCGTCGGCGTTCAGGCGAGCGACATAATTGCGCGCGATAGGAGCTGCGCCACCGGTCGGCCGAATGGTCGTAAACTGGCCGCCGACGATGATTTGGCCATTCGGCTGCAGGGCCACGACGCGGACCACGCCGTTGGCTGCGGGGCTGAAACCCGTGTCAACCGATCCATCGGGGTTAAGCCTCGCGATGTAGGCGCTTCCCGTCAGTCCCTTCCCAAAGGGGTTCAGCTGCGTAAAGTATCCTCCCATTAGGATCTTACCATCAGGCTGGAGAACGACGGAATTGACGATCCCGTTCGCGTTTGGATCGAAGCCGTCATTGGGAAGGGTGGCGGCGCGAGCACTGAAAGCTGCGCCCAGGGACACTAGAAGCGCCAGGCCTGCAAATTGGACGTCGGACAGCCGGCTTCTAGGGGACGATAGGAATGGCATGAAGGTAATGCTGCTTACAGAGAAAGCGCACAAATGCAATGCCGGGTAGCGGGGGCTCCCGGAGGAGCATTTTTAGTCTCACAGGCGTTGCAAAAGGTTCCGGAAAAGGGGCCTCCATTCAGACGATTTCCAACCGGCTGCGCCAGCTTGCAATAAAGGCCCTTCCGGATCAGGTTGCCGGCCCGATGAAAACCCGGATCCTCGCCCTCCTCATCCTCCCCGTAACCCTCGCCATGTCCAACACCGCAAAAGCCGAGCTCAAAGTGGGCGACAAGGCCCCCGAAGTCACCGGAATCACCGAAACCGGCCAGAAGCTGAATCTTGGCGATGTCTATGCCAAGCAGGCCTATACGCTGGTTTACTTCTTCCCCAAGGCCGATACTCCCGGCTGCACGGCCCAGGGCTGCTCGCTGCGCGACGCCTATGAGGACCTGACGAAAAACGGGGTCACCGTGATCGGGGTCAGCCTCGACCACGCGGACGCACAAAAGGCGTTCAAGGATAAGTACCATTTTCCGTTCACGCTCATGGCGGATCCGGACCAGACCATTGTGAATGCGTTCGGGGTCGCGGTTAAGGACGTCCCCATGATGGGACACTTCGCAAGCCGGGAGGCCTTCCTAATCAAGGGAGGGAAGATCGTCTGGGCCGACTACAAGGCGAAGACGTCCAAGCAGGCCGAGGACGTGCTCAAGGTGGTTGCGGACCAGAAGGGCTAACGCTCCGTCTCAGAGTTCCGCGTCGGGGGCGTCGGGCAGCGCGGTGGCCGAGGGATCGGCCCGGACACGCTCCAGCCAACCCGCGATCAAGGGGTCCCCAAGTTCGGCGCCGGACGGCCATGGGCCGGCCACGAGGTCGATCACCCGCAGTGCGCCGTCGACCGACCGCACGAAGTTGCGGGCGTGGAGGTCGGCGACAAGGAAGGGGCTTCCCCTGACGAAGAGGAGGCGGGGATGGTCGCGGTCCGCCCTGAGGAAACGGGACGGGATCTCGATCAGGCACCCGGGGAGGTCGCCCGACATGTCGTCCCCCTGGGGCATCGGCGCCCCGAGGGTCTGCTTTGCAACCAGGATGCCCTCCGGCGTCATCGCGACGACCTCGGTCGCCATGCCGCCGAGGAGCTGGATGATCAGGAGCTTCTCCAGGAGCGCGCGGTAGTCCCCCAGTCCCGCCCTGGCCAGGAGGAGCGTCTCGTCGCCGCGCTCGAAGCCGAACGCGCTGCCGATGCGCTTCTCCTCGCGGGGGAGGTAGAACTTGTAGACCGAGCCTTCGGCCTGCGACTCGAAGGCCCATGCCTCGACGCCGACGCCAATCCTTTGAAGGGCGCTGTTCGACTCCTCGAGGGGACTCTCGTCCTGGTCCGAGAATCCGAAGTCGGCGAGCCGGCGAAGGGGCAGGAGGGAGCGGAACGCGCGGATCGCCTCGCCGAGGGCCGCCCACTGGGCGCCGGCGCCCTCAAGCAGGATTACTTCGTCTTCCGCGAGGAGGACGAGATCGCGGTCCGAATCTGCTCTGAGATCGCATTGGGCTGCCGCCTCGCCAAGGCGAGCGAGCGCTTCCAGTCGTCGCTCGTGATCGTCTTGAATAGCGGCTCGCCCTGCCGCGTCCGGGAGGGCGGGGCCGCGGATGAGGGTCGGCTGTCCGGTGAAGGCATCTTGCATGAGTCCGCCATGCGCGAAACGTCGGTGGCGGCCGACTCAAATGCAATGCCCGTTTGCCGACAAGTTATTCGCACGGGGCGGTCACTCGCCCTGCTTCGGGGCGGGGACCTGGGGCGTCGCGCTTGCGACTACCAGCGAGTCCACCCTGCGGCGGTCCATCTGCGCCACCTCGAACTGCCAGCCCGACCACTCGAACCGGTCGCCGACGGCAGGGATCCTCCCGAACTGGGTCACCGCGAACCCTCCCGCGGTCCGGTATTCGGCCTCGGACTCGTTGGGGAGCGGGTCCTTGATCCCGAGGAGGGTCTTGAACTCGGCGATGGGAAGCGTCGCGTCGACCAGCCATGAGCCGTCGTCCCGGCGCTTCGCCTTGGACTGGTTGCGATGCCCGGGCTCGGGAAGGTCCCCGACGATCGCCTCGAAGACGTCGATCACCGTGACAAGCCCCTGGACCGCCCCGAACTCGTCGGAGACGACGGCGGTGTGCCGGCCGGTCTTCTTGAACTGCTCGAGAAGCTGAAGGACCGTCATCGACTCCGGCGCAATCAAGGGGGGCACGAGGAGGTTCTTTAGCGCCGTGGGAAGGCCGATCGCGGAATTGGCCCAGAGCGCCTTAACCGAGACCATGCCGACCACCTGGTCCCGGTTCTTCTGGTACACGGGAAAGTACGAGTGCCCGCCGGTGACGATCTTCCTCCAGTTGGTCTCCTCGTTGTCGTCGATGTTGAGGAAGACGATCTTTGCGCGGGGGGTCATGATCGCCGTGACCAGCAGCTTGTCGAGGGAGAGCACCCCCTCGACCATCTCCTTCTTGGCCCGCTTGATCACGCCCGCGTGGAGGCCGCGCTCGACAAGCGCGCGCACGTCGTCATCGCCCACCGTCTCAGACACCGGCCTCAGGTGGAACCCCATGGCGGAGGCCATTCCCTCGCTCGCCAGGCCGAGCATCGCGGAGCACGGGCTCACAACGCGCGCGAAGGCCCGCATGGCGGGCCCCAGGATCGCCGCGGCGCGCTCCGGGTTCGCCAGGACGATCCTCTTGGGGAGGAGCTCGCCGAAGAGGAGCATGACGGAGCTGATCCCGAGGGTGCCCGCCACGAGCCCGATCGTCTCGGCCCAGGGCGCGATCGCGGGCCATTTGGAGAACCAGGTGCCGAACTCCGCCGCCGCGGGTGCTACGAGGGTCACGCCCGCGATCACGCAGGTGAGGGTCAGCCAGAACTGCACGAGGCCCAGGAACCTCCCGGGATGCTCGGCGATGATCAGCGCCTTGCCCGCTCCCCGGCTCCCCGACTCGGCCATCCTCAGGAGCTTCTGCTTGCGCGCCGAGACGACCGCGGTCTCCGCAGCCGTCATCAGACCGTTGGCGACGATCAGGAGCCCGAAGATCACGAACTCATACGCGGCATACGGCATGGAATGGGTCCGATAGTGGCCAGATCGCCTGCGGATGCAACCCCTCGCCGAGATCCGCCCCGGGGCGCAAAACGTTTGGCATTGGCGCGCGTCAACCCATGTTGATGCCGTCATGCTCGAGGTGAAAGACCTTTGTAAGTCGTATTGCGGGCCCGATGGGGCCCGCGTGGAGGTGGTCCGGATCGGGAGGTTCTCGCTCGCCGCGGGCGCGGAGCGCGCCCTGCGCGGCGAGAGCGGATGCGGCAAGACCACCTTCCTGAACCTGGTGGCCGGGATCCTCGCCGCGGATTCGGGGCGCATTGAGATCGACGGGGCCGACATGGTGTCGCTCGCCGAGCCGGCCAGGGACCGGCTCAGGGCCGCCAAGCTCGGGTACATCTTCCAGACGTTCAACCTGCTCCAGGGATACACGGTGATGGAGAACGTCGTCCTTGGCATGAGCTTTTCGCCGGCGGGGGCCGACTTCAGGCATGCCCGGGAGCTCCTTGTTCGGGTGGGCCTCGAGAGCCGCCTGGAGCACTTCCCAAGGCAGCTTTCGACCGGCCAGCAGCAGCGCGTTGCCGTCGCCCGCGCCCTGGCCAACCGTCCGGCCCTGGTCCTCGCCGACGAGCCCACCGGGAACCTCGACCGCCGCAACTCGCGCGAGGCGCTCGCCCTCATCCGCGAGGCCTGCCGCGAGAACGGGGCGGCGCTCCTGCTTGTCAGCCATGACGAGGATGTCCTCGCCAACTTCGGGAGCGTCGAGGACTTCGCGTCCCTGAACGCCGCGGCGCCCGTTCATTCGCCGTGACGCTGCTCCTCATAGTCTACCGGAGCCTCAGGCAGCACGCCTTCTCGACGCTGGTCACCGCGGGAAGCCTTGCACTCGCGGGCGGCCTCCTGATGAGCGTCTGGATGGTGAAGGCGCAGGCCCAGAAGTCGTTCCTGCGGACGACGACGGCCTTCGACGCGGTCCTCGGCGCCCGCGGGTCCAAGCTCCAGCTTGTGCTGAACTCCATCTTTCACCTGGAGGCGTCGCCCGGCAACCTGGGGTGGCAGGACTATGAGTTCATCCGCAGGCACCCCGCGGTGAAGACCGCGATCCCGATCGCTGTCGGGGACAACCTGAGGGGATACCGGATCGTCGGGACGATTCCGGCGATGTTCACGGACGTGGAGTTCGCCCCGGGCAGGCGGTACGAGTTCGTGCCCGGAGGCCGCGCATTCTCGCCCGAGGCCAGGGAGGCCGTCGTGGGGAGCTTTGCGGCCGTCAGGCTCGGGCTCAGGGTGGGGGACACGTTCCATCCGTTCCACGGGCTCGCATACGACCCCAGCGCCCAGCACGCGGAGCTCTTCACGATCGTCGGGATCCTCGAGCCGACGGGCACGCCGCTCGACAGGGTCATCCTGATCCCGATCAAGGGCGTGCAGACGATGAGCGGGCACGACCCGAGGGCGGCCACCGACATCAGCGCCGTGCTCCTAAAGCTCCATTCGCCCACGGCGGGATTCATGCTGGACATCATGATCAACAAGCAGGGAAACCGCCTGACGCTTGCCTACCCGGTCGGCGCCATCCTGGCGGAGCTCTTCGACAAGATCAGCTGGTTCGACCGGGTGCTGGCCCTGGTCGCCTACCTCGTGGCCCTTGTGGCCGCGGCGTCCGTCCTTGCGAGCATCTACAACTCGATGAACGCGCGCAAACGCGACATCGCGATCCTCAGGGCGCTCGGCGCCCGCCGGCGCCTCGTCTTCGGCGCCGTCGTGGCGGAGTCCGCGTGCATCGGGGCCCTCGGGGCCCTGGCGGGCTTCGGGGTCTACATCGTCCTCTTCGCCGCGGTCGCCCGGGTGATCCGGGCGCAGACGGGCGTCGTCCTCTCGCTGGCGGAGCTGCATCCCGTGCTCCTCCTTGCGCCGGCAGGCCTCGTGGTGTTGTGCGCCCTCGGAGGGATCATCCCCGCCATCAAGGCCTACCGGCTTCCCGTTGCGGAGAATCTTGCGCCGATCTCCTAGGATTGCGGTGCGCGCAGCCCCGCCATTCCAAACGGCACTTTGACGGAATCGGCTCTTGTGGTAGCATGTCCGGGTGAGGCTTCTCTTCATTGCACTCGTGGCGATTCCGCTGGCGGTCCTGGCCGGCGCGCCGGCGCAGGCGCAGATCCCGGCGCCGCAGGAGGAGGGGGGCTACCTCAAGCTCGGCTTCGACCTGCTCTCCAGCTTCAAGTTCATCGCTCCGGAATACGACCCGCTGGGGAACCCGAAGGCGGCGCCCCCGACGGGCGAGGAGCAGATCCCGGCCGCCGTCAAGGGCTGGAGCGGGAGGAAGGCCGTCGTCACGGGCTTCATGCTCCCCACGAAGCTCGACAACGGCAGGGCCGTCGAATTCCTGCTGATGGCGAACCAGATGGCGTGCTGCTACGGCACGGTGCCGAACATGAATGACTGGGTTATCGTAAGGGTTCCGAAGGGGGTCCCCATCACCCAGGACGTGCCGATATCGTTCAA
Organism: uncultured Opitutaceae bacterium; assembly: GCA_964414785.1. GTDB lineage: Bacteria > Verrucomicrobiota > Verrucomicrobiia > Opitutales > Opitutaceae > Palsa-1447. Next base: position 35,738 of record CAYPXZ010000030.1, on the reverse strand, counting down.
GGGGACGTTCAAGGTCTGCGCGATGTTCGAGAGCGGGTACATGACCGGGATCTACGAGCTCGATGCCGAAGGGCCCGGGCAGGTGGCGGAATGACGGGGCCGGGGCCCAGATCGTCCCAGCTGTCAGGACTTGGCAGCCCATTTCCACGACGGGTTCCATGATGCCCCGAGGGAATGGCGCCGCGATAAGTTGGAGACCCTTGCCGACCCGCTTCCGTCTACTAACGCGAAATGTCGCTTTGCTGAAGGACCTTGAATCCCCGCTTTCCCAGGGCCTGCGCGGCGGTCTCCGGGTCCTCCGCACTGATCGCCAGGGCGGCGCGCTCCGCGGGCCTCTTTATGAAGCTGTAGATATAGTTCGTGTTGATCTCAGCCTCCAGGAGCGCTGCCAGAACGTCCTTGAGCTCGGATTCATCCCCGATCTCGACCGCAAGGATGCTGCACTCCCCATAGGGTAAGTCATTGTTTACCAGAAGCTCCCGTGTCTTCCCTGGGTCGTCCACGACAAGCCTGATGATCGAACTGTCGGTCGTGTCGAGAACCGTGATGGCCATTATGTGGACGTTGTTCTCCTTCAGGAGGGACGTCAGGTCATAGAGACGTCCGACCCGGTTCTCGGCGAACACCGAAAACTGCTTTACGGGGTCGTGAGGCATGGAGCTCGTGCGTGCCATCGCGAGGCTGAATCATGGGGCGCGCCGAGCCAGGGTCAACGGCGCGGTGTTGTGATTTTCCGCGCGCCACCCAAGCGTCCCAGGAGCAATGAACATCCCCGCGCATCACGCCGCGATCATCGAACGTGCGAAGAGAGGTGCCGCGCTAATAGCGCGCGGCATGGCGCTCAACGCGGTCCTCGCGGTCATAAAGATCACGGGGGGGACCCTCGGCAGCGCCTACGCGCTCGTCGCCGACGGGATCGAGTCCCTTTGCGACATCGCCATCTCGATTCTGATCTGGGCGGGGTTCAGGTGGGCGGCGCAGCCCCCCGACGCCAATCACCCCTACGGCCACGGGAAGGCGGAGGCGGTCTCCGGCCTCATGACGTCGGTCTTGGTCCTCGGCGCGGGTATCGGGGTGGCGTGGCACTCGGTCGCCGAGATCCAGAACCCGCAGCGTCAACCCCACTGGTGGACGCTCCTCATCCTGGCCGCCGTGATCGCGACCAAGGTCGTGTTCTCGCGTCGGCTTGATGCGGTCGGGCGCGACACCGACAGCACCGCGCTCGGCGCCGAGGCGTGGCACCATCTCTCGGACGCGATCTCGTCCACCGCCGCCTTCATAGGGATATCGATTGCCGTCGTCGGGGGGCCCGCCTACGGGGCCGCGGACGGGTGGGCGGCCCTCGCGGCGTCCGCGGTGATCGCGTTCAACGGAACGAAAATATTCCAGAAGGCGCTCAACGAGGTGATGGACATGGCGGTCCCCGCAAAGCTGGAGAACGAGGTCAGGTCCCTGGCCGCCCGCGTTCCGGGTGTCTCGAGCCTCGACAAGTGCCGCGTCCGAAAGAGCGGCCTGAGCTACCTCGTGGACATCCAGATCCGCGTCCCGGGAGACATGAGCGTTCGGGACGGGCACGGGATCGCGCATGCGGTCAAGGACACGCTCCTTGCCTCGCGGCTGCGGGTGAGCGACGTCACGGTCCACGTGGAGCCGACCACCAAGGCACCCTGGGACGCCGCCCCGCCCTAGCGTTCAATCCTCTGCGCAAGCTTCCAGCCCAGGTAGACGCCCACCAAGCTCCCGATGCCGCTCGTGACGATCTCGGTCATGATGCCGAAGCTGGAGCCCAGGAACCCCCCGACGTAGCCCCCGACCAGCGTGCCGACGAAAATGCAGAGCTTGTTCACGGCCCAAAGGAATGGGGATCGTCTGGGAAAAGGCGATTTCCAACGCGGCCTTTGGGGGTGGGGTGAAGGGATGGGCTGCACATGGGTGTTGTACATCGCGGGCTTCGAATTCATTGAGACCTGCAATGAAACCGCTTGATGGCGCGCATCGGCTGGGACGGTTCGTCCTGGCCGCGACGGCATGCGCCGTGGTTGCCCCCGGGGCAAGGGCGGACGAGGACGTGCTCACCGCGGTTTACTCGCAGGTGAGCGACGATTACGTGCGCGCCAAGCTGCCGGACGGATCCTTCCAGCCGGAGACCTACACCTTCGGAGAGGGCGGCCACCTCGCCGGCCCGATGCGCGACGACTCGGTCGACACCCTCTCCTTCATGGAGCTGGCGAAGGTCATCGCGGCGCCGCTGGCCGACATGGAGTACATCCCAGCCGACGGACGCGACCCCAATGAGACGAAGATGCTGATCATGGTCTACTGGGGGAAGACCAGCGGAACCGAGAATTCGTCGGGATCCACCACCTACGAGAACCTCCAGTCAAGCCAACCCGGCACCCCGCCTCCGCCGGTGGTCCCGGCGGGCAACAGCCATGTGGCGCCCGGCGGGGCGAAGACCAACGCCGCCGCCGCGGCCGCAAGACAGAACGCCTATACCGGCGCCATGGCCGCGGCCGCGGCCGAGAACAACTTGCGCGACCAGATTGACGGGCAGAACGCGGCGCTTCTGGGCTATGACGGCGAACTTGCGGCGACGGCGGGCCAGGAGATGACGGCATTCCGGCTGAGGCGCGCCGACCTGATCGGGGAAATCGAGGAGAACCGCTACCTCGTGGTCCTTATGGCCTACGATTTTCAGGAGCTGTGGAAGCACAAGAAGCACAAGCTTCTCTGGGTGACCCGAATGAGCGTCCGCGAGCGGGGAACCGACTTCACCAAGGTGCTCCCCGCCATGGTGCGCTACGGGTCCCAGTTCTTCGGGCGGGACAGCCAGGGGCTTGTCCGCAAGACGCTGCCCGTCGGCCGCGTTGACGTGGGCGAGGTGAAGTCGCTCGGGGTCGTCCCTGAGAAGTAGCCCCGGGCCTAACGCGTGTGGTTGCCGCCGTGGCTGCCGCCTTGAACGGTCCCCGTGCGGCCGCCGGCATGTCCGGAGTATCCCGCGTGCCCCGGGTAACCCGTGCGGCTCGGATAACCCCCGCGGCCTCCCCTCGGGTAACCGCCGTGACCCCGCCAGCCGTAATTCCCGCCGTAATAGAACGCCGGGCCCCAGCCGAGTCCAAAGTATGCTCCCGGGTATCCCCAGAGCATCGCGTCGCCGCCCCAATAGGGGTCACCTGCCCAGTAGTAGCCCGGCTCCTCGGCGCCGTAATCCATCGGGCCATAGTCCGTGGTGACGGCACCCTGGTCGATAACGCGAGGGATTCCGCCCGGACCGTAACCGCCCTCCACCATCGGTGCGGGAGTCGACGGCATCGGCATGGGAACGCCCGCCGGCGTGGCGCCAGGGGCCGGCGGCTGCGGGGGAGAGGCCTGCGACTGGGGAGCCTCCGAGATATTCCATGCGCCGTTCACCCAGACCCACTTTCCTGCGTCCGGGGCCCAATGGCCCGCGACCCAGACTGCGCTCCGGGCGGGAGGTAGCTCCCAGTGGGCAGCCACCCAGGTCCATTGCCCCCCCTCCGATGTCCAATGCCCCGACATCCAAACGTAGGCGGACGACGGGGGAGCGCCGGATATCTGGTTATCAGCGGCCGCAGGCGGATTCTGCGCGAAAAGGCCGGAGGGCGTGGCCAGGGCGGCCAAAAGCGCCACCACCACCGCGGTTCCCGCCAATGCGCCTCGGGTTCGTGTGTTCATGGTATTTGGATTTTTTCGCTGACGACTGCGCCTGCACCTGTGACACGCTGCGGATCGCCTCTGTTCCGGCTGATTTTCCGCGCTGCGCGCCGTGGCCCCATGGGCGCCTCGGGCCAATATAGGTCCGCTCGGGGCGTTCCGCAAGTGCCCTGGATGCTCATTAACGTGGTAAGACGCATGCGGCTCCGAAAGGTGACGTGGGCGGCGCCTGAGCGGAGCCCGCGGGGGTGAGGGAACTTTTCCAAAGAATGGGGTCCAACAAAGGACCCGGAGTCCATGGGGCCTCCAGGTATATCCAAAAAAAAGATACAATGAAGAAAACAAACCTACTGAAACCAACCCTCATTTCCGTGCTCGCCCTTGGCATGGCCATTCCCGCTTTCGCCCAGAATGCGACAAGCGCGCAGGCGGACGCGGCGGTCATCGATCCAGGTCCGGGCCTGATCGGCGTCAATTACTCGACGCTGAGCTTTGGCACCGAGCGCCTGGGAGGAATTCCGAAGGATCTGCGCGACTACGGATTCGTGTCGAACGGTGCCGTCTTCAAGCAGGGCATCTGGGGCATGGACGCGAATTTCACGTACGACTACCTTTCGGGTTCCGCCAACGGGTACCACGACAGGCGGAACGAGGCGCTGCTTGGCGTCACGGGCTTCATGATGGAGAGCTGGGGAAAGCCCTTCGTCACCGCTGACGCGGGATGGGCCTGGCAGAACGCAGGCGGCGTGTCGCGCAAGTCGGCCGCCTACACGCTGACCGGCGGCGTGGAGTTCCAGGTGCTCAAGAACCTGGCCCTGACCCCGTACATCGAGTTCCAGGGCGAGCCGAAGTTCTACAACCACGAACTGCCGCTGACCAGCATTCCGGACCACGTCATGGACTATGGCGTCAAGGCAACCTACCGGTTCACGCGGCAGTGGAGCGCGTCGCTCAGCGCGAATCTCGACCAGCACAGCACGAATGACTTCGGCTGGAGCGCTGGGGTCAGCTATCGCTTCTGACATCGACCCCGGGCCGGCTCCCGCCGTCCCGAGGCAGCCCGGACGCCGGGCCGCGCGAGAGCGTGGCCCGGCGCCCCTTTTCCTGCGGTAACGGGGTGCGCACTCCTGCCGGGGTGCCCCCCTTTTTTTGCTTGGCGATACCGCCGAGTCGCGCTTCCTAGGGGCCCTTATGGAGGATCCCGAGGTACCCACTGAACATTTGCACGAGGAGATGGAGCATCACGCCGCGCACAGCAAGGCCCCGTGGACGATGGGCGTCGCGCTCAGCTCGGCCCTGCTCGCCGGCCTCGCGGCGGTGTGCTCGCTGCTGGCGGGCCACCATTCCAACGAGGCCATGATCGAGCAGATCCGAAGCTCCGACAAGTGGGCCTACTACCAGGCGAAGGGCATCAAGGCCGCGGTCCTGGGATCGAAGCTGGAACTTCTCGAGGCCGAGGGAAAGCCGGTGGCTGCAAAGGACCGGCAAAAGATGGCGGACTACAAGAAGGAGCAGGATGATATCGCAGCCGAGGCCAACGAGAGGGAGCGCGCGGCGGAGGAGCACCTGAGGCGCCACGTGGTCTTCGCGCGCGGGGTCACGCTTTTCCAGATCGCCATCGCCATAGGCGCCATCGCGGCGCTAACGAGCAGGCGTTTCTTCTGGTACGTCAGCCTGGGTTTCGGGCTGGTTGGGGTCGTATTCCTCGCCCAGGGATGGCTGTTGCACTGACCCGCCTGGTCACACGGCGACAAAGTCGATATACCCGCGCTCGACATCCGTGAACACGAGCTGGGCGGTCAGGCGGTCGCCGACCTGCCTGCGCTCGAACCCCTTGACGAGCTTCCCCTCCACCGGGGGTCGGAACAAGCGAATCCACGTCCCCTTGTCCGAAGCCCCCGTGACCGTCGCCGCGAACTTCTCCCCGATCCTCTTCGAGAGCAGGATGGCGGCAGCCGACTTGACCACCTGCCTCTCGACCTTCTTGGCCTCGTCCTCCATCTCCGTGCAGTGCCGCGCAAGGGCCATGAGCTCGTCGTTCCCATAGGGAAGCTTCGCGGATGCGAGCGCGGCCTTGAGCAGGCGCTGGACCAGCAGGTCGGGATAGCGGCGGTTGGGGGCGGTCGAGTGGGCGTAATCCGCGACGGCGAGGCCGAAGTGCCCCGCCACGGTTCCTCCGGGGAACTCGACGACGTATTCGCCGCGGCCCAGAAGCTTTATAACGCAAAGCGACAGGTCCGGGAAGTACGCCGGGTCGGCCTTTCGCGCCGCGACCAGGAACTGCTCGAGCGCCCGCCCGTCCGGCTGGGAGGGAAGGCTGGAGCCGTGCGTCGCCGCGAGCTCGACGATCCGGTCCCACTTCGCCGGGGTGCGCACGACCCGGCGGATTGAAGGGAGGTTGTGCGCGCCGAGGAAGCGGGCCGTCACGCCGTTTGCGGCGACCATCAATTCCTCGATCAGGCTCTTCGCCGAGTTGCTCTGGTCGGGGAGCAGGTCGGTCAGGACGTCCCCGTTGAAGACGGGCCTCGCCTGGAGCGTCTCAAGGGAGAGCGCGCCGCGCATGTGGCGCAGAGCCCGGAGCTGATCGGCGACTCGGTGCTGGAGCGTGATGTTGTCGCCGAGGCCGGGGACCGCCTCCACGGCGGCGGGGATCGGGCCCGTGCCCTCGAGCCACGCGGCCACGGAGTTGTAGGCCAGCTTCGCCTTGTTCGTCACGACCGCCGTGTAGACGTCCGATCCCTTGAGGGCGCCGTCCTTGTCGAACACCATCTCGATGATGCATGCGAGCCGCTCGACTCCGTACCCGAGCGAGGTGAGGTCCGTCGACAGCTTCTCGGGGAGCATCGGGAAAATGCCTCCGGCTGTGTAGACGGATGTGGTGTTGGTGCGGGCGTGCTCGTCGATGGCCGTTCCCTTCCTCACAAGGCTGTCGACGTCGGCGATCGCGACGAGGACCTTCGAGGAGCCGTCCGGCAGGGACTGCGCCACCGAGAGCTGGTCCAGGTCGCGCGAGTCATCATTGTCAATGGAGCACCAGAGGAGCCCGCGCAGATCGCGCGCCGATGGGGGCCGCCTCAACGGGGCCGCGCCGATCGCCGCGAGCTCGACCACGGCGGCGGGCGAAAAGTCGGGTGCAAGGCCGCGGTCGAGCATCGCACGGCGGGCGATTTCCTGAAGGACATGGCGCGGCTTTCCCCCATCCTGGTTCGACGTCGGCACACGTCCTAGGTACCCTTTTTCCGCGTGCGGTCAAATTCCACCGGTACCGAGCCGTTCGCAGGCGGGTCTGTGTGAACGCATTGCCGTATTCGCGGCGCCGTCGCGCCCCTCTTGAAATACCGCTTATTAGAAGAGGTGAAACCGTAGCCAGCCTGCATTCCGCACGGGCCCGAACCTTGCGTTGCCTGCACCGCGTAATGCAATCTCGGCGGTCCTCCACGGGACTACTATGAACAAACGCAATCCCGCGACACCTCTTAGCAAGAACGAGCACCTACTCCGCTGGGTCGAAAAGATGTCGGAGCTATGCAAACCGGACTCCCTGCACTGGGTGGACGGCTCGAAGGAGGAATACGACGACCTTTGCAGGCTGATGGTCTCCAACGGGACCTTCATCGAGCTGAACCAGGAAATGTGGCCGGGCTGCTTCTACGCGCGCAGCAATCCGGGTGACGTCGCCCGCGTCGAGGACCGGACCTTCATCTGCTCAAACTCGCGCGACGGCGCGGGCCCGACGAACAACTGGGTCAACCCCTTCGACATGCGGCGCAAGCTCAGGGAGGTCTTCAGCGGCAGCATGCGCGGCCGCACGATGTACGTCCTGGCCTTCAGCATGGGCCCGGTCGGTTCGCCGATGGCTCAGATCGGCGTCCAGCTTACGGACTCGCCCTACGTGGTCGCGAACATGCGCATCATGTCGAGGATCGGCGTCCCCGTGTTCAAGGAGATCGACAAGGCGGAGAAGCGCGTCGTCCCCTGCATGCACTCCGTCGGCGCGCCCCTGAAGAAGGGGGAGAAGGATGTTCCGTGGCCGTGCAACCCGGACAAGTACATCGTCCATTTCCCGGAAAGCCGCGAGATCTGGAGCTACGGCTCGGGCTACGGAGGCAACGCGCTCCTGGGCAAGAAATGCTTCGCGCTTCGGATCGCCTCCAACATTGCCCGCGACGAGGGGTGGATGGCGGAGCACATGCTGATCCTCGCGGTCGAGAACCCGCAGGGGGAGAAGACCTACGTGAGCGCGGCGTTCCCGAGTGCCTGCGGAAAGACCAACTTCGCGATGCTGGTGCCGCCCAAGTCGTTCACCGACCAGGGATGGAAGGTGTGGACGCTCGGTGACGACATTGCGTGGCTCAAGCCCGACGCCGACGGCCGCCTGAGGGCGATCAATCCCGAGGCGGGATTCTTCGGCGTGGCGCCGGGGACATCGGCCAAGACAAACCCCAACGCCATGGCGGCCCTCTCGAGGAACACCATCTTCACGAACGTGGCCCTCACGCCCGAGGGCGGGGTCTGGTGGGAGGGGATGACGGACACGCCCCCGGCGCGCCTCACCGACTGGCAGGGCAAGGAATGGACGCCTGGATGCGGCCGGCCGGCGGCGCACCCGAACGCCCGGTTCACTGCTCCCGCGTCCCAGTGCCCGACGATCGACCCCGACTGGGAGAGGCCCGACGGCGTCCCGATCAGCGCCATCGTCTTCGGAGGGAGGCGTGCCAGCACGATCCCGCTTGTCTACCAGGCCTTCAACTGGAGTTCCGGTGTTTACCTGGGAGCGACAATGGGATCGGAAATGACCGCCGCCGCCGCGGGCACCATCGGCAAGGTCCGCCGGGACCCGATGGCCATGCTGCCGTTCTGCGGCTACCACATGGGGGACTATTTCGGGCACTGGATCCTGATGCAGAAAAGCCTGAGCGAGACGCCCCGGATATTCCACGTGAACTGGTTTCGCAAGGACGAGGACGGGAAGTTCATGTGGCCGGGATTCAGCGAGAACATGAGGATCCTCAAGTGGATCGTGGACCGCGCGAGGGGAAAGAGCCTCGCCAAGGAGACGCCGATTGGGTGGATGCCCCGGTATGAGGACATCGACTGGACCGGAATCACGTTCCCGCGCGAGCGGTTTGACGAGCTCCAGTCGTTCAACCGGGTGTCATGGCGTTCCGAGGTCATGAGCCACGAGGAGCTCTTCCTCGACCTCCACGACCGTCTCCCGAAGGAGATGATCTACGAGCGGGAGCTGCTGATCTGCCGCATGTGAGCGGGCGCGGGCCCGAGGGCCTCCCCCGGCAAATCGGCGGGGGCCTAGGGTGATGCCGGCTTCACCCAGCGGGCGCCTAGGCGGCTGCTCTTAACCACGGCGTCTATGAAGGCCATGCCCTTGATGCCGTCATCGACTGTCGGGTAATCGAGTTTTCGCGGGATCGGGCGCCCCTCCACCTCCGCAATGATGGCGCGGAACGCCTCGCGGTAGATGTTGGCGAACGCCTCGAGGTAGGCCTCCTGGTGGCCAAAGGGCAGCCGCGTGAAACGCTTGGCCTCGTCACCAATGTAGCTGTTGCCCCGGCGCCATATCTGCCGGGGCTTGTCGACGAACTTGACGGCGAGCTCGTTGGGGTGCTCCTGGTGCCACTCCAGGGAGGCCAGCGTCCCGTAGACCCGGATATTGAGGTTGTTCTCGTCGCCGACGCAGATCTGTGAGGCGTGAAGAATCCCCTTCGCGCCGCCCTTGTAGCGCACCAGGACGTTGCCGTCGTCGTCCAGGCGTCGGCCCTTCACGAAGGTCGTCAGGTCGGCGCACAACTCCTCGGTCTCAAGTCCGGTTATGTAGCGCGCAAGGTTGTCCGCGTGCGTGCCGAGGTCGCCCATGCAGCCGGCGACGCCGCAGCGCTTCGGATCGGTGCGCCACGATGCCTGCTTCTGTCCCGTGCGCTCGACGGCGTCGGCAAGCCAGCCCTGCGGGTACTCGACCACGATCTTCCGGATCTTTCCGAGGGTGCCGTCGCGCACGAACTCCCGGGCCTGCTTCACCATCGCGTTACCCGTATAGTTGTGGGTCAGGACAAAGACCTTCTTCGTGCGGTTCACGATTGCCCGCAGCTTCTTGGCCTGGGCCATGTCAAACGTGACCGGCTTGTCGCAGACGACGTTGAAACCCGCCTTCAGGAAGAGGCTTGCCACCTCGAAATGCTGGTGGTTCGGCGTCACGATCGCCACGAAGTCCAGGCGCTTCTCCTTCGGCATCGCCGCCTCGGCCTCGGCCATCTCGCGGTAGGAGCCATAGACCCTGGTGTGGTCCAGGAGAAGGTCCGCGCCCGAGAGCTTCGAGCGGACGGCGTCGCTTGAGAAGGCGCCGGCCACCAGCTCAGCGTGGCCATCCATTATGGCCGCCACCCGGTGCACCGCGCCTATGAAGGCGCCGCGGCCTCCGCCGATCATCCCAAAACGAAGTTTTCTGCGCATGGTGTTTCTAGGGGATTTGTGCCGTGCCTCGTCGGGCCCTGGTCACTGGTTCTTCTTGTCGAACGCTGCGTCGAATGCGAGCGCGCTCGGGGGAAAGTCGACCTTTCGGACGAATGCGGCGGCCTCCGTGGCGCCATGGACTCGGTCCATGCGGATGTCCTCCCACTCGACGGAGAGCGGGCCACGGTAACCGACGTCGTTGAGCGCAACGATGATCTCCTCGAAATTGATGTCCCCATGGCCGAGCGACCGGAAATCCCAGTAGCGGCGGGGGTCGCCGAAATTCGTGTGACCGCCGAAGACGCCTGCGGAGCCGTCGCCGTGGCCCCACCACACGTCCTTCATGTGCACGTGGTAGATGCGCTTTCCGAAGGCGCGGATGAACCCGACGTAGTCGACGCCCTGGTAGCCAAGGTGGGAGGGATCGTAGTTGAACCCGAATCGTCTGTGGCCCTTGACGGCCTCCACGGCGCGGTGCGCGCTTGCCGTGTCGAAGGCGATCTCGGTCGGGTGGACCTCGAGTCCGAAGTTGACGTCGCATGCCTCGAACTCCTCGAGGATGGGTCCAAAGCGGGCCGCGAAATCCTGGAAGCCCTTCTCCCAGTACTCCTGCGAAGTGGGGGGGAAGGCGTAGAGGGAGTGCCAGATCGACGAACCCGTGAATCCGTTGACCACGGCGGGAAACGCCCCAGGCGCCCTGGCGCCCGGGCGGGCGTCGAAGAACTTCCGGGCTGCCTTCGCCGTGGCGATCATCTTCTTCGCCGCACGGCGGCGGACGCCCTCGGGCTTGCCGTCGCCCCAGACGTCCGGAGGGAGGATCGACCGGTGGCGGTCGTCGATGAGGTCGCACACGGCCTGGCCGACCAGGTGGGTCGACACGGCCTGGCACGAGAGGCCGTGCGCCCGAAGGAGGTCCCACTTCTCCTGCACGTAGCGCTTGGTCGAGAGGGCCTTGTCTACCTCGAAGTGGTCCCCCCAGCAGGCGAGCTCGACGCCGTCGTAGCCCATCTTCTTTACGAGGGGCGCAAGCGTCTCAAGGGGCATGTCGGCCCATTGGCCGGTGAAGAGGGTGACGGGGCGGGGCATGGTGGTGATCCTATTCTGTTTAACTTTTGTTCTGGGGCAAATTCAAGCCCGGCCCCATGCCCGCATCTGCTCGAAGCAGAGGCGCACGGACTTCATTGGCGCATGGCTGTACTCCTCCTGCTCCACGATGAACCATTCGGCCGCACCGACCTGGTCGGCCGCGGTGAAGATCTCGGCGAAGCCGACCGGGCCCTGGCCCAGCTCCATCTTGTCCTTCAGGTGGATGAGCGGCACCCGTGCACCTTGGTCGAGGATGAACTTCGCCGGGGAGTACCCGGCGAACTGGGCCCAGTACACGTCGACCTCCGCGAACAGGTTCCGCGGTTCGGCTGCGCCGAGGATCCACTCCATGGCCGGTCGGCCGTCGAAGATCCTGAACTCGCTGTCGTGGTTGTGGAAGCCGAGACGGATCCCGAACGGGCGCAGCGCCCGGCCGACCTCGCCAAGCTGTTCGCCGATTCGCTCGCACGCCGCCGCGGAGACAAAGTGGGCGGGAGGCCACCAAGAGCACGCCACGTTGCGCGCCCCGAGCGCCAGGGCGTCCCCGATCACGGACTGGGTGTCGTTCTTGAGGCTCGCGTAGCTCACATGCATCCCCGCGACCTTGAGCCCCGCCGCGTCCAAGGCCGCCTTCGCCCCCTTTGCGTCGAGGTTGCCGTAGCCGGCGAGCTCCACGCCGCTGTAGCCGATCTCGGCCACCTCGGCGACCGCCGCCGCGAAATCGCGTTTCACGTCCTCGCGGACCGACCATAGCTGCAGGGCGACGGGCGTGCGGGCCTTGGCGGATGAGGGAGCCTTGGCGCTCATTTGATCCGTATCTCCCTTCCGGACGCCGCCGACAGGTAGATGGCGTCTAGGATCTTCTGGACCGCGAGCGACTCCGCGGGTGCGACGAAGGGCTTCGCCTTGCCGAGCAGGCAGTCGATGAAATGGACCATCCTGTTCGTGTTCACCTTGGGGGGCAGCAGGTCCACGGCCTCCGTCATGTAGCCGCCCTTGGTCTGCTTGAAGAGCTGGATCGGCGGCAGGCTGAGGCCAGCCTCGGTGCCGAAGAGCTCGGTCGCGTTGACGTCGGTGTGCGGCCCGTGGGCCGCCCAGGAGGCCTCGAGCAGCACCGTCCTTCCGCTCCTGAGCTTGATGAGCGCGATAGAGAGGTCGTCCACGTCGAAACGGGCCTTGGGGTCGATCTCGCTGCGGCCCCATCCGCCGTTTCCAAGGCCGCGCGGGCCGAATTTGGCGAATGTCTGCCCGCTCACCGCGGCCGCGTCGAACTCGCCCATGAGGTACAGGCAGCGGTCGAGGGCGTGCACGCCGATGTCGTAGGTGCACCCGCCGCCGGCGAACCGCTTCTGCGTGAACCAGGAGCCGATCCTCGGGATCCCGGCCCTGCGCCTCCAGGAGGTCTTTGCATGGTAGACTTCGCCAAGCGTACCCCGCTCGACGATCTGCCGGGCGGTCTGGGTGTCCGAGTTGAACCTGAAATTCTGCCCGACCATGAAAAGGACGCCCCGCTTCTTGGCCTCCTGGACCAACTTTGCCGCGTCGCGGGCGTTGGTCGCCATCGGCTTGTCGAGCATGACGTGCTTGCCCGCCCTGAGCGCATCTAGGGCGACCGATGCGTGGAGGTAGTTCGGCACCGCCACCGATATGACGTCGATGTCATCCCGCGCGAGCAGCTTCCGGTAGTCGGTCACGACCTCGGGGACACCGAAACGCGCCGCCGCCTCGCGACCCCGCTCGGGCGAGACCTCGGCGATCGCCACGACCGTCGCCGCGGGGTGCAGCTTGAAGCTGGCTATGTGGTCGGCGCCGATGGCACCAGTTCCGACGACTGCGACGCGAAAGCGGGTCTTATTTCGATTGGGCTTCATTTCCTGGAATGGCCGGCTGGGCGGTGGGCTTGCAATCCTTGGCGGGCCGGGCCCCCATGGCGATTTTTTTGTGGGCGCTCCCGCGGGGAATTCCGTCCTCCCGGGGACTCAGTAGTAGAGCCAGAACCGGCGGCTCTGCTGCTGGTAGATGGCGTTCCTCGACTGCCAGTCGCGCTCGTACGCTTCCACGTCGGTCTTCGCCCCGTGGGCGACCAGGTCGTTGAAGAGCGAGGTCGAGCCCATGACCTTCATGAACAGGTTGATGTCCTTCTTCTGCGCCGTCGCAAACGGGTTGTGGGCGTCGTACTTGCAGGCGAGCCTCATCATCTGGAGGCTTAGCTCCGTGGGCCTCCACAGGTCCCAATCGGTGATCTCCACGTACAGCCCGAGCCCGGGCTGTCCCGTCTTTGCATTGGGGACGCTGACCCTCCGGTAATCGATTCCCGGGATCCTCAGGGCGCGCAGCTCCTTTTCAAGGGCATCGATACGCACCCCGTGATAGGTGATCCCGCGGAAGGGGTAGGCGCTGCCAATGCCGTTCGTGAAGCCGCCGATCTGGCAGCCGAGTCCCGTCATGGGGTAGCCCTCGACGGCGGGGTAGTCGGGGATGTAGGGCGATGTTTTCACCCACGTGAGCCCCGTGTCGGGCCACCGCATGCTCCGGTGCCATCCGCGCATGGGGACCACCGTGAGCCTGCCGGCGAGGCGCCTGGCCTCTGGGATCTTCATGATGTCGGGGGCCTCCTTGGCCATTTTGGCGAGCTCGCCGATCGTAAGCCCGTGCACGTAGGGAACCCGGAACTCCCCGACGTAGCTCACCCACTGCGGATCGAGCGGAGGACCGTCGACCTTCTGTCCGCCAAGCGGATTGGGCCGATCCAGGACGATCACCTCTACGCCGTTCTCAAAGCAGCCCTCCATGCACATCTTCATTGCGCTCACGAACGTGTAGCTTCGCGCGCCGATGTCCTGGAGGTCTATGACGACGGCGTCGATCCCCTTGAGCTGGGCCTTCGTCGGCCGGTCGATGACCCCGTTGTAGCTTATCCCGTTGTAGAGCGAGTGGACCATGAGCCCGGTCCTGGGATCGAGATGGTCGGGGTAGTTGATTCCGCTGGGGCGGTCGCCGTAGAGGCCGTTCTCCGCGGCGTAGAGCGCCGTCAGGTGAACGCCCGGCGCGCGGCGCAGGACGTCGATCGTGCTGACGCCATGCATGTTCACCCCTGCGGCGTGGGTAAGGAGTCCGATGGACTTGCCCTTTAGGATCGCAAATCCATCCGCCTCAAGAACATCGATTCCGAGCATGACCGGGTGGGCCGGGTCGAAGGGAATCTTGGGAGCCGCCTGCGGGGCGGGCGCGGCCACCTTTGCCACCGCTTCCGGGGCGGGCTTTGGAGGGGTCGTCGTGCACCCGATCAATCCCAGGAGGGGCGCAACGCTTGAGAGGGTGCGCCGGACCGAACGGGGGAGGAAACTGAGCATCGAAAAAATATCATCAGCCGGCGGAGCTTGGTCGAGACGTTTCATCGACGGGAGAGGGCGCGGCGCACGGCGTCGCCGAGAAACTCCGGTGCTCGGGAGAGAGCTATTGCCAGCGCCGTGCCCGGCGGCGTGACGGGATGGGTGTGGAGGCCTGCCACGGATTGGGACAGCGAGACCTCCCCGGCAAAGACATGGACCTGCTTGCCCTGGGAAAGGGCGCGGCGGGCGACGGTGCCGGGTCCCTTCCCGCTCAGGGACGAGTCGTCGAAGCGACCCTCCCCGGTCATGACCACGTCCGCTTCCGCCAGGCGCGCGTCAAGGTCGAGCCAGGAGGAGACAAGGTCGAAGCCGGGCAGAAGGGACGCGCCCGCCGCCGCCATGAGGCCGAAAGCGATTCCGCCCGCAGCCCCGGTGCCGGGAACCGAAACAAGTTCCGCCGGACGACTGAAATGCCCGCACACGAGCGCCGCGATCCTGCCGGTCTCGGCCTCGAGGCCGGCGTAGTCGGCCGGATCCAGGCCCTTCTGTCTTCCGTAGACGGCCAGGGCGCCGCGCGGGCCGAGGAGCGGATTGTCGACGTCGCAGGCGATGAGCAGGGGAGGGAGGCCTGCTGCCACGGTGCCCTCGATCCGCCGCAGCGACTTCCAGTCCGCGGGGACGAGGGGGAAAAGCGCCTTCCCGGAAGACCCCTCGAATCGCACCCCGAGTGCGCCCAGGGCCCCGAGCCCCAGGTCATGGGTCGCGCTGCCGCCGACGCCGAGCAGGATGGCCCGCGCCCCGGCATTGGCCGCGGCCCGGATGAGCTCGCCCGTGCCGACGGAGGACGCCCGCCACGGATCGCGCATGCCGGGCTCCAGCAGGGCGAGCCCGCTAGCTGCGGCCATCTCGACGATGGCGACCGTGCCGCCGGGACCGGCCGCGGCCGGGCCAAGCCGCAGGCGCGCGGCATCGGGTATCCTGTCCATTGATACCATGCCGAAGGACGCGGGGATCGTGCCCCCCCTCGGGCCCGTGGCCGCCTTGGGGACCTCGGCGCCCCCGGCGGCGCGCGTCAGGATGTCCATGAATCCCTCGCCGCCGTCCGTGAGCGGGCACCGGTCGACCTGCCACTGCGGCCGCTCGGCGGCCACGGCCGAGGCCGCGATCTCGCACGCCTTGGCGGCGCCGATCGAGTCCTTGAACTTGTCGAACGCAATCAGGACGCGCATGTGGACCCATTGCTAGACCCGCGACTTGGCGGTTTGCAATTCATCCCCTGCGGGGAAGACTTTAACCGCATGGCCCCCGCGCTCCATCCGACCTCGATCCGTAGGGTGCGGGTCGCCCCGATGGACATCCCGCTCCTCGCACCGTTCGGGATCTCCCGGGGCACCCTCGCGCTCGCGGCCAATGCACTCGTAACGGTGGAGCTGGCCGACGGGACGGTCGGCCGGGGAGAGGCCGCGCCCTTTCCCGCCTTCAACGGGGAGACGCAGGCCGGAACGCTCGACCTCCTGGCCCGGGCCGCGAATTGGCTGGAGGGGCGCGACGCCGAGGACTGGAAGGGAATCGGGACCGAGTTCAGGGCATCGTCGCCGCCGGCCTGCGGGGCGGCGCTATGCGCGTTGGAGACGGCCCTCCTCGACGCCGCCTCGCGCAGCCGGGGCGTCTCGCTCTGGCGCCACTTTGGCGGGGCCGGCACCGAGCTCGAGACCGACATGACAATAACGACGGGGACCCCCGGGGAGGCCGCGCAGGCCGCGAAGGCCATCGTCGGGAGGGGGATAAGGATCATCAAGGCCAAGGTGGGAGGGGCAGGGGGTGTTGCAGCCGACCTCGCCCGCATGGCTGCAATCCTCGAGGCGGCCCCGGGATCCCCCCTCATCCTGGACGGGAACGCGGGTCTGGGGCGTGAGGGTGCCTCCGAGCTGGCGGCGGGCCTTCGGACGCTGGGGATCCGGCCGCTCCTCCTGGAGCAGTGGCTTTCGAAGGACGACCTTGACGGCATGCGGGCCCTTGGGGCCGAGACGGGCTGGACCATCGCCGCCGACGAGAGCGTCGCCACCGCCGCCGATGTTCGCAAGGTGGCACGCCGCGGCGCCGCGCAGGTCGTCAACATCAAGCTGATGAAGGACGGAGTCTCGGGGGCGCTCGATGTTGTGGGAGCGGCGCGGGAAGAGGGGCTGGGTCTGATGATCGGGGGAAATGTCGAATCCGTCCTGGCGATGTCCACTTCGGCCTGCTTCGCCGCAGGCCTCGGGGGATTCGGCTACGCCGACCTCGATACCCCCCTCTTCCTAGCCGAGAACCCCTTCCAGGGGGGATATTCGCTGGAGGGAAGCCGGATCTCGGTGGCGCATATCATGCAGGGCCACGGCGTGCTTCCGGCGGACCTTTTGCTTTGAACGGGATCCTCTCCTCGGATTAGCTCCGCCGACATGCCATCCACCGGGGCCCTCGTGGTCTGCCAATCAGGGTACGAGGGACTCCTTGCGCGTGAAGTCGCGGGCCTCGGGCTTGCAGCCGGCGAGAGTGGCCCGGGCTGGGTGATCGCCGGGCAGGGCACCGCCGCCAGCGAGGAAGGTCTCGTGGCGCGGCTGGGCGGCGCGGCGTTTGCGCACATGCTCCTCGAGTCGCCTGTTCCCGTATTGGGACAGGGCGTCAATGAGCTCGCTCAGGGAATCATGGATCGGTTTGCCGAGACGCTGAGGGGCGAGCGGATCGAGGAGCGCTGGCCATGCGTGTTTGGCGGCGGCCCGGAAATCACCGGCCTGGGCAGGAGGGTCGCCTCCGTCGAGGCCGCCTTCCGGGAGCTCCTAAGGAGAAAGCTTGGGAGGGTCGCACGGCTCGCCTCGAGCGAGCGCCCCCGACTGGGGCCGGCGCGCGGCCTCTTTGTCTGGTTCACGGATTTTGGAAAGGCGCATGTCGCCCGCTCGGCGCACATGAACGGCCCATGCAGGATGGCGGACGACGACGCGGCGCCGTCGCGCTCGTACCTTAAGGTCGAGGAGTCCTACGGGATAATCGGCGCGGAGCCGGCGCCCGGCGAGACCGTCTGCGACCTGGGCGCCGCGCCGGGGGGATGGAGCTACAGCGCCGCGAAGCGCGGGGCGCACGTGGTCGCGGTCGACAACGGCCCCATGAAGGGAGGGGCGCTCGGCCACCCGCTGATCGACCATCGCTGCGACGACGCGTTTGGATTCAGTCCCGGCAAGAATGCCGTGTACGACTGGCTCTTTAGCGACATGCTCGAGGACCCCCAGAAGGTGGTGGAGTCGATTGTCCGGCCGTGGCTCGCGGGGCGGTGGTGCAGGCGCTTCGTCGTGAACCTGAAATTCGGCCGGGTGGACCCGATCGCCCTGCTGGCTAGCCTTCGCTCCGAGGGCTCGCCGTTCATGCTGCATGGGGCCGGGGTCAGGATTGTTCACCTTTACCACGACCGTGAGGAGCTTACCGTGATGGGGAGCCTCAAACCATGAAGGACAGCGAAATCACCATCTGCGGCCTCGCGGCGGTCCGCGCCCGCTACCAGCGCGACCCATCGTCCATCGTCAGGCTCTTCTTCGACCTGCCGAGGTCGAAGAAGGTCGGGGCGATGTGCAGCGCCCTTGCCGCCGCAAAAAAGGTCTACCGCTGCGTGGAGCCGTCGGAGCTCGAGAAGATCGCCGACACGGTGCACCACGGCGGGATCGTCGCGGTTGTCGAGGACACACCGCCGCCCGCCCCCACGCCGGGCGACGCCGCTGTCTGGAGCCAGCGCAACGAGAACCTCGTCGTGCTCGACCGGATCGGAAACGCGCACAACCTGGGGGCCATCGTTCGCACGGCCGCGTATTTCGGCGTGCCAAGGATCGTGATCTCAGGCGAGGCCTCGTCGGCGCGTCCGGGCGCCGCTGCCTACCGTGTCGCGGAGGGGGGAATGGACGCGGTCGAGATCTGCGTCACCCCCTCCATACCCACATTCCTGCGCGCCCTCGCGGCCGCGGGCTTCGACGTGGTCGGCGCCGCGACCCGTGGAGGCGCCGCCGGGGCGCCGCACGGCAAGCGCGACGCGCCCTGGGCCCTGGTCCTTGGGAATGAGGAGCATGGCCTTTCGCCGTCGGTTGAGGCGGCCTGCACGCGGCTTGTGACGATCCCGGGCAGCGGACTTGTGGAGTCCCTCAACGTTTCCGCAGCCGCCGCCATCCTCATTCACGACCTGAGCCTGGGTGCACCCAGGAAGCGGCGCCCGGAATCCAGAAACGATTTGCCGTCGCGTGCGTCTGGCCGATGATCCTCACCCCCATCCCTCCGAAAAACACCACCCGCACAACCATGAAGATTTCCCGTTCCCTGGCCTGGCTCCTTGCCTTCTCCGTTGTGGCGCCCGTCCTCTCGCGCGCCGATTCTCTCCCCGTGCCCGTGCCCCCGTCGACTCCCAAGGGCGCGGCCTCCGACGAGAAGAAGACCGACCTTGAGACCCGGATGGACACGATGGGCAAGGCCGTCAGGAAGCTGAAGAAGCAGATCGCCGACCCGGCGCAGAACGCCTCGTCGCTCGAGCTCCTAGCCTCCATGCAGAAGGCGGCGAGGGAGGCGGTCGAATTCACCCCGGCGAAGGCGATGGACCTCCCGGAAAGCCAGCGCGCCAAGTTCGTCGATGACTTCAGGGCCGGCATCAAGGAGCTTCAGGACAGGCTCGCCAAGCTCGTGGATGCCCTCGCCGCCGGCCGCAACGACGAGGCCGTCGCCCTGTTCAACGACATTCAGGACTTCGAGAAAAAGGAGCACAAGGAGTTCAAGAAGCCCAAGGCGGATTAAGGGGAGGGTTGCCCAGTCCGCGGGCCAGGGTCGACCTGACATCGGAGGCCTGTCGCCGCAACTTGCCGATCTCCGCTGCCAGCTCCGAGTCGGTGTAGACCCCGGCGTAGTCCTGGATGTCGGCCGCGGTGCGCGCCAGGTCCTGGGCGCCCACCAAGCGGGCCAGCGAGAGCACCCGGTGCGCGGCGGATGAGACCGTTGGGCGCGAGGGAATCGGGTGGGGGCCGGCTGCGCCATCCATGGCCTCGTCGAGCGCCGCGACGTAGCTGGCGAGTGCGCGGTCCCTTCCCTCGGGCGATCCGTCCGAGGGCCTCAGGATCAGGCGCAGGTCGAGGCCCGCCGAACCCGCGTCCGGGCGGATTTCCGGTCCCGCGAGCTCCGAAAGGACCTCGATCAGCCTTTCGGGAGTGATCGGCTTCGCCATGCAGGCGTCCATGCCTGCCGCGATGCATCTCCCGTGGTCACCTGGCGAAGAATAGGCCGTCGTCGCGACGATGAGGGTACGCGCCCCCGGCCGCTCCGATGAACGGTGGAGGCGTGCCACCTCGAGCCCGTCGATGCGCGGGATGTCGCAGTCGAGGAAGACGACCCGGTAGGGGACGGACGAGAGGAGGGCGAGGGCCGCCTTGCCGTCCTCCGCGAAGTCGACCTCGAATCCATTTTCGGTGAGCATGGAGCCTAGGGCCCGGGCGTTGTACTTGATGTCCTCGACGACAAGGGCCCGGGCCCCGAGGACGTTCGGCGGTGCCTTGTTGCCGTCGCGGGCCGCGTCGACAAGGGGAATCCTGAGGAAGAAGACCGATCCGCGCCCCGCGGCGGTGGTGAAGCCGACCGATCCCCCCATCCGCTCCGCCAGCACGCGGCTGACGGCGAGCCCGAGGCCTGTCCCCGGCACGGCGGAGTTGCGCGCGGCCTTCAGCCGGGAGAACCGGACAAAAAGGTTCTTCTGCTCGTCGCGGGGGATGCCGTCGCCGTCGTCGGAAACCGCGAACTCGAGCTGGCCGCCCTGCGCCCTCGCGGAGAGCACGATCGTCCTGCCGCCGAACTTGAGGGCGTTCACCGTGAAGTTGACCAGGACCTGCTGGATGCGGGCGGCGTCGCCCATGACCCTGGCGGGAAGGGAGGGATCGACGGTCAGGCCCAGGCTTGCGCCGTCGGCCTTGGCCTGGAGCATCTGGACCACGTTGCCAAGGACGTCGCGCGGGCTAAGAGGCGCCCGCGAGACCTTGTAGGACCCTGCCTCGACTGCGGCGAAGTCGAGCACGTCCTCGACGAGCGAGGCGAGGAACGTGGCGCAGCTCTGCAGGGTCGCGACGGCCTGCCGGCGCTCGGGATCCAGCGGGGCGCGCGACAGTTCGCGGGCGGACGAGAGGATGCCGCCCATCGGGTTGCGGATCTCGTGGCTCATGTTGGCCACGAACTCGCTCTTCGCCGCGTTCGCCCTCTCCAGTTCCTGCGTCCTTCGTCGGACCAGCCTCTCCAGGAGCTCAGCCCTTCGCCTGAGCGCACCGGTGCGCAGCCTGAGCAGCGCGAGAATCCCGAGCAGAGCGAAGGCGCCGAAGCCCGCGCGCGAAAGCGACGTCCTCCACCATGGAGGCGCGATCGAAAAATGCAGCTCGGCCGCCTCGCCCGCCACGCCGGAGTCGCTCACGAGCCTCGCCTTGAAGTCATAGTCCCCCTCCCTAAGGCCCGAGATGTCCCTCTCGGAGGAGTCCCCGGGGGACGACCACTGGGCCTCGGCGCCGCCGAGCATCATCTGGAACCGCTCCGATTCCCTCATCCCGAAATCAAGGGAGCTGCACTCGATGTGAATCCCCTGGGTTGAGTACGGTAGGGCGCCGTCCGCCGGAGTCCCTCCCAGCCGCTCCCCGGTTCTCAGCCACGCCCGGATCTGGGGCCTGGGAGGGGGTGGACACGCCGCCAGGGCCTTGGGCCCCGCGCGCAGCAGCGACTCCGTTCCCTCGATCCAGAGCTCGTCGTGGTCCGCCGAGCGAACGACCTGCAGGCCGACTAGGGAGCCGATTCCGGATATCCCCTCGAACGACTGCGGGATCCATGTGGCCCCGGCCTCCCCTGGGGCTATCCTACCGAGGACCGGCGTGCGGCCGCCCGGGCCCGGGGCGAGCGCCGCCCACACGGCCCCGCTGCTGTCGGCGTTCGAGATGGCGAGGGGGCTTCCCGAGGGAAGGCCCGCGACCTGCCGGAACCGGTCGCCGCCGGCTTCCATGGCGAATGCGCAGCCGTTCGCGAGCACGACAACGTTCGGGCCGGCCCTGGCGACAAGCGCCGGCCCGACCGCGGGGAAGGGGCCAAAGCGCGGCCCGGCGGGTTCCGCCTTCGTGCCGGCGGCCCCTGAAACAAAGAGGCCCCTGGATGGGGTCCCTATCCACACGCGTCCCGAGGGCTCATCGACGACCGTGTCGCCGTAGTCGGGCAGCGCGTCGGCGACGATGCGCGAGGCCCCGGAGTCCGGGTCGACCGAGAGGACGCTTTCGTAAAGGGAGGCGAGGAGCCTGCCGGGTGCCGACACGGACGGGCTCAATCGAAACACGACGTCGCGGGGGCCCACGACCGGCCTCATGCCGCCGCCAGACAGAAGTCCGAGCCCGTGGAAATGCCCCACCGCGAGCCCCGCCGGAGTCGAGAGAAGGCTGTAGAACCGGCTGCTCTTGATCCCGAGCGGCACGAAGCGGCCGGCGCCGCCCGAGTCCGGATCGGGTGAAAGGCGCAGTATGTCGCTGTGCGAGACGCCAAGGAGGGAATCCCCGGAGCGCGCAAGGGAGCTGATTCCTCCCGGTGGGTATCCGCTCCGGGCACCGTACGAGGAGCAGTCGGCCCCCATGGCGAGGCGCACGATGCTCGCCGGGCCCATGTCCCAGAGCGCCCCCGCCCGGTCGACAAAGAGCGAGTAGACCTGGTTCGACGGGAGGCCCGACTTCACATCGAAGACACGCAGGAGGGACCCTTCCCTGTCGACGAGGCCTATCCCTCCCTGGAGCGTCCCGACGGCCAGGACGCCGTCCTCAAGCCGTGCCACCGAGGTCGGCGTGTTGGCGCGCGCGAACGCCGAGGCCTGGGTGTCAAGAGGCGTGCAGATTCCCGATTGCAGGGCGCTGAACCCGCGGGCCGTCAGCAGGAGCCAGTCACTGCCGGTGTCGTCAAGCCAGCGCACCTCCGCAGGCCCGAGCGACTGGGCCGGGACGACCAGCGTGGGGTCCCCGGCGCCGAGCTTGAGGAGCCCGACCGGGGGATAGTGCACGTAGATGCCCTTTGCCGTTCGCGTCGACCACACCAGGTGCGTCCCCGGGTAGTCCCACGTCCTGAAGGCCCTGCCGTCCCACTGAAGGACCCTTTCGCGCGCCACGAACACCGCGCCCTCGTCACCCTGGGCGTACACCCTCCAGATGTCGCCCAGTTCGGCGGCGCCCGCTGGCAGGCGGCCCATGAGGGAGTGGTATGCGGGCTCGCCACGGGTTCCCGTGTCGAACCAGCCAATCTGGTTCACACCCCCGGCCCAGATCCTGCCGTTCGGCCCGACGTCCAGGCCCCGGACGAGGTAGGTGGGGTCCATCGCCTTCGGGCGCCAGCGATCGCCGTCGAACGAGATGACGGTGTCGCACCCGAAGTAGAGGGTCCCGGTCGGATCCTGCGCAGCCGACCAGGCCATGGTCTCGATCCCCGTGTCCCGCGCGGTGAAGACATGCATCGGAGGCATCCCCTCGGTTTCCAGCGGCCAGCCGGCCGCGGCGAACGCCCGTGTCGGGCCTTCCCGGGACGCGGTCCACAGGATGGCACAACCGGCTATGACGCGCAGGGATGGAGTGACGGCGAAGACGGCACGGGCGATGAAAATGGAAATCTAGGGGCCGTCATCGTGTTTTCGTACGCAAAATCATGTACTGGCCAGGCGCCGGCCGCGCGGGGCGGCCGGGCCCCCCTCAGGGGCTGGCAATCTCAAGGGACTTCTGTGCCGAGTACACATGCCCCTCGGTGTCCGTGGCGCGGACCTGCAGCACATGCCGGCCGAGGGGCAGGTCCGCCGGCAGCATCCCGCGCCAGAGATGGTAGCAGACAGCCGGATCGGGCAGGCGCGGACCGCGGGGCGGGCGCGCAGCCGTGTCCTGGGCCAGGAACTCGGCTGCGTAGGAGGGGTCCCAGCCGAGGATCCTGCGGACCGGATTCCAGGCGCGGTCGTCGACGCGGGACTCGACCACCCAGCCGTCGTGGCCGTTGAACACGTTGGCGTAGAACGAGACGAAGCCCTGCCTGGGTGCGACGACGTCGGGGGCGTGCAGCGCGATCTGGAAGTCGGGCGGAAGCCGTGCGGGAAGGTAGTCGAGGGACACGCCCCCGCCCTTGAACCCGAGGATTGCGTAGCCCGGCGGCGTCCCGTCCCACATCGTGGAGACGGGGACTCCGTCAGCGCCCGCGGGGCCTCCCCAGAATCCGCCGCTGGCGGCCGCCACGTTGTATTCGTGGAGGGGCTCGGCCCCGCTCCAGCCGTCGCCGCGCCCGTGCATCACGTGGCGCTGGTAGTGGGTGTGGCCCGAGAGGATGAGGACCTTGCTGCGTCCCGCGAGGAGCCCGAACAGGCGGGTGCGGTCGGCCGGCCGGAAACCCTCGACCCCCGACGGGTCGGGCGGGAACAGCGGGATGTGCACCATGATCACGACCCACTCGCCCGCCGGCGTTCCCCCGAGAAGGTTTCCGAGGAACTGGAACTGGTCGTCGCGGAGCCCGCCGATGTAGCGGGGTCCGCCGAGGGGCCGCACGTCGTCCAACGCGACGAAGAGGGAGGGGCCGGCGTGGAAGGCGTACGTCGACACCGCGTAGGCCGCCTCAAACGGGGCTATCGCGGCCGCCTCGTCCGGAGTGCCCAGGGCGAGGTCGTGGTTGCCGGGGAGGTTGTACCAGGGGATCCCGACACGGGAGAGGACGGTGTTCACGGGCCCGAAAAGGTCGGGCCTGTCGTAGACGACGTCGCCGAGGGTGACTCCGAACGCGAGGTCGGCCCTTGGGCCGAGCCGTTCCGCGAACCCCCTGGAAAGGTAGCCGACCTCGGTCGCGGAGGCGGGCTGCGGATCCGTGAGGATGAGGGCCCTCATGTCGTCGGGCTCGTCCGCTCGATGGAGGGGGAAGTCGGCCGGCTTTCCGGCGGTCGCATAGAACAGCGGGAGGTTCTCCCCGTCGGCGGGCGGGCGCCAGCCCCGGGGCTTGATCACGAAGACGCGGGAGCCGGGGCGGTCGGCGATGCTGAAGCCGCCGGACGCGTCCGTCCTCACCACGTCCACGCCGTTCGACACCTCGACGGCCGCCAGGCCCGCCTCGCCGGGATCGCGGCGCCCGTTTCCGTTTGCGTCCTCGTAGACCACACCCGTCGACGCGCGGGCGCCCGACGCGGCGAGCGCTGCCGTAAGAAGGCCCAGTCTCGCGATTCGCGGGCGCAGGCTCATTGGTGTCCGGCCACGGGGCGCGGGAGGTAGGGCGCCTCGAGGGCCGATATCTCCTGCGCGGTCAGCCTGAGCGAGAGGGCGGCGACGGCATCCTCCAGGTGGTGGGGCTTGGAGGCGCCGACAATGGGGGCCACGACGCCCGGCTTCTGGCAAAGCCAGGCAAGGGCGACCTGCGCAGGGGGCACCCCGCGCTTCGCGGCGACGCCCTGGACCGCTGCGTGGATCGCGCGGTCGGCATCGGACAGGTCGCCGCCGTAGAGGTTGCGTGCGTACTCGTCGGTCGTCGCCCGGACGGTGGACGCCACGAGGGCGCGCGCCAGGAGACCCCGCGCTAGCGGGCTCCACGGCAGCAGTCCTATCGAGCGGTCGGCGCAGAACGGAACCATCTCTCGCTCCTCCTCGCGATAGAGGAGGTTGTAGTGGTTCTGCATGGTCACGAACGGTGTCCATCCGCGGGCCTCGCTCGCGTGCAGCATCTTCGCGAGCTGCCAGGCGAACATGGACGACGCCCCCAGGTGCAGGACCTTTCCCGCCCTCACGAGGTCGTTGAGGGCCTCCATGGTCTCCTCGATGGGGGTGCCCGGGTCGAATCGGTGGATCTGGTAGAGGTCGACGTAGTCGGTGCCGAGGCGCCTCAAGCTGGCGTCGATCGCGTGGCGGATGTGCTTCCTCGAGAGGCCCCTCTGGTTGGGATCGTCCCCCATCGCGTTGAAGACCTTCGTCGCGACGACGACCCGGTCCCGCCCGGGCCCGAAGTCCCTGAGCGCGCGTCCGAGGACCTCCTCGCTCGCCCCGAGCGAGTACATGTCCGCCGTGTCGAAGAAGTTGATGCCAAGCTCGATCGCGCGCCGGATGAACGGCCTGGCCTCCTCCTCATCGAGGACCCAGGGCCGCCACTTCCTGCTGCCATAGGTCATGGTCCCTAGGCAGATGCGCGACACCTTCAGTCCCGTCGCCCCCAGATTGGTGAAGTCCATGGCGGGGAGGGCTACGCCTTTGGCACAGTGCCGTGGTGTGCGGCGTGCGCCGAGTAGGCCGCCGTGTCCGCAAGCATCGCGTCGATCGCCGCCGCGAGCGGCTCGATTCGGACCAGTCCCGAGAAGACGGCCTTGTCCCCGATGGCGTCCTCCAGGACAAACGCCGGGCGCTGCGATATCCGGTGCGAGAAGAACTCGGCGGTGCTTCCCTCGACCCGGGCCTTCACGGCGGCCGACTCGGCCCGCGCCCTGAGCTTCCTGGCGGGGATACCCGATGCCTTCGCCGCCACGGCGACCGCCTCCTCCATGCGCCCGACCTTCCGGCCGTCGATGACCGCGGCCCGTGACAGGGCGAGGCGGATCCTGTCGTCGCTGAATCCAAAGTCCTTGCCGGCCTCGGCCACGAGGCTCGGGTTTTGGAACGCGTCGGTGCGGCCCGCCTCGAACCAGCCCGAGTTGAGCTTGTAGGGCGAGTGCATCACCGTGCCCCCGCTGCGCCGGTAGAACCAGTCGCACTGGTCGCGGGAGACGGGGAAGTCCTCCTGGCGCATGAGGGCGATCCGCCACTCAAAATCCGCGCGTCCGGCGTAGCGGGCCTTCAGCTCGGCCCAGGCTGGCTCCACCCAGTGGCACCAAGACGAAAGAACCTCGAGGTAGTAGGTGACCTTCATTTGCGGAAAGAGGAGCGCGACGCCGGCCCGGCGTCAAGGGGACTGACCCAAAAACAGCCGCCTCGCCCGGGAGTCCGGGCTCCCGAAACACGGCATTGAAAAGGGCGGCCGGGGCTGTCTATGTCCGGCCCATGAAGGTACTCGGAATCGACATTGGCGGCTCCGCGATAAAGGGGGCCCCGGTCGACACCTCCACCGGCCGCCTCCTGGCCGGGCGCTTCAAGATCGAGACGCCCCTGCTGCTCTCCCCGGGGGAGATGGCCGACGCCGCGGGGATGATCGCGGCGCACTTCCGGTGGCGGGGCCCGGTCGGCGTCGGCTTCCCGGGCGTCATCCACGGGGGAACGATCCTCACGTCCGCCAACCTCGACAAGAAGTTCATCGGGTGCGACGGGATCAAGCTCTTCAGCCGTGCGACGGGCCGGCCCGTCGCCCTCACCAACGACGCGGCGGCGGCGGGGCTTGCGGAGATGACCTTCGGCACGGGCAAGGACTTCGGGGGAAAGGCGCTCATGCTGACCCTGGGTACGGGCGTGGGATCGGCGCTCTTCTTCCGCGGCTGCCTTTTCCCCTGCGAGCTCGGCCACCTTCAGCTCGACGGGCGCGACGCCGAGAAGCGCGTGGCGGCGTCGATCAGGCACAAGAAGGACCTGTCGTGGAAGCAATGGGGGGAGCGCCTGGGCCACTATATCCGCGCCCTCGAGGACATCCTGTGGCCGGAGCTGATCATCATCGGCGGCGGCGTGAGCGCAAAGCACGACAAGTTCTTCAAGTACGTGAGGCCGCGGGCGAGGATGGTGCCTGCCGAGTTCCTGAACGAGGCCGGGATCGTCGGGGCGGCGCTCTGGGCGGAGCGGGAGCGCAACCGCTGACCCCTGGGCCAGTCGCGGGCCCCCAGGAAACCGGACCCAGGATTGCGGCGGTCCGTCGCGCTTTTTCGTCGATTCGTCGCAAAACGGGGGGTATCGGCTTGATCCGGGCCGATTGCCGCCGGAATGAAGCGTTCCGAATCAATGAACAATCGATGGCTGAGGATTGCCGCAGCGACTGCAGGCTGGGCCGCGCTTGGGATGGTCCTTTCCACCGAGCTCTACTTCAACATGCGGGCCGAGATGAACTGGGCGGACTT
Organism: uncultured Opitutaceae bacterium; assembly: GCA_964414785.1. Taxonomy (GTDB): domain Bacteria; phylum Verrucomicrobiota; class Verrucomicrobiia; order Opitutales; family Opitutaceae; genus Palsa-1447. Next base: position 8,150 of record CAYPXZ010000030.1, on the reverse strand, counting down.
CGTCGGCATCGCGATCCCGCAGTTCGTGCGCGCCGCAATGTGGGGGTGCCTCGCCCCCTTCATCCTCATGCTGCGCGAGCGGGTGCCGCTCAGCTCGGGACGCTGGGCTGGCGGCATCCTCTTCCACCTCGGCCTGAGCTTCCTGGTGATGGCCACCTTCTACCTGGGCAGGATCGAGAGCTACGCCATCTTCTTCGGTGCGGATCCCATGGGTTTCTGGGTAACGGCCTACAGGAGCTTCTACGGCCACAACCTGGTGGACATGGTGTATTACTGGGGCGTGATCGCCTACGGCTACGGGGGGGAGCTCCAGCGCCGGTTCAAGAACGAGGAGCTGCGGGCCGTTCAGCTGGAGTCGCGGCTGATCGAGGCCGAGCTCAAGGCCCTGCGCGAGCAGCTCAGGCCCCATTTTCTGTTCAACACCCTCAACACGGTCTCGGTCCTGGTCAGGGACGGTAAGAACGAAATGGCTGTAACTTTGCTCGCCCGCCTGGGTTCTCTTCTGCGGATGTCCCTGGACGGGAGCCAAAACGATGAGACCACACTGCGGGTGCAAATGGATTTTCTGGATCGCTACATAGAGATTCAAAAGGCCCGGTTCCCAGACCGCCTCACCGTCGAAGTCGCGGTGGAGGAGGAGGCCCTCGGCATGCCCGTGCCCTGGCTGCTGCTTCAGCCTATCGTCGAGAACGCGATCCTGCACGGCGTCGCGCCCAAGGCCGGCCCCGGAAGGGTGGAGGTCTTCGGCCACGTCGAGGGGAAATCCCTGCACCTAGAGGTGCGGGACGACGGACCCGGGATCCCGGAGAACCGCCGCGTGGTGGAGGGCACGGGACTCACCAACACGAGGGAGCGCCTTGCGAGGATGTACGGCACTGAGAGCAGTATGACCCTTACAAGCCGCCCGACCGGCGGAATCTCGGTCGAGATCGTGCTGCCCTGCCACCCATGACCCCCCAGAGAATGGCCGCCACCGAGAACCGGATCCGCACCCTGATTGCCGACGACGAGCCTCTGGCCCGGCGGGGTATCCGGATCCTCCTGGAGCGCCAGTCGGGCATCGAGATCGTCGGCGAGGCCACCGGAGGGCTCGAGGCGGCCGACCTGATCAAGCGGCTGCGGCCCGACCTCGTCTTTCTCGATGTGCAGATGGTCGGCTGCGACGGGTTCGAGACCCTGATCCGGGTGGGCCCCGAGGCGGCCCCCGTGGTCGTGTTTGTCACGGCCTACGACGAGTACGCCCTTAGAGCCTTTGAATTCAACGCGGTGGACTACCTGCTCAAGCCCTACGACGACGCGCGGTTCAACGCCGCATTGAGCCGCGCCCGGGACCTGGTCATCCGAAAGCGCAACGACAACGTCGACACCCGGCTCACCCGGCTGATCGAGCACCTCGAGGGCGAGAGCAGGGACCGGATACTCCTGAAGTCCTCCGGCGAGATCATCTTCCTGAAGACAAGCGAGATCGACTGGATTGAGGCGGAGGGCGACTACGTAAAGTTCCACGTCGGGGGCCGCTCGCACCTGATGCGGGGCACCATGGCGGCCCTCGAGGAGCGTCTCGACCCGGCGCGGTTCATCCGGATCCACCGCTCGACGATCGTCAACGCCGACCGCCTCCGGAAGCTGAGCCCATCGTTCGAGGGCGAGTATGCCGTCGTGCTTCAGGACGGGACCAAGCTCCGGCTTAGCCGCGGCTATCAGGACCGCATCAAGGCGCTCCTCGGCAGGGTTGACTAGGCGTCCGGCGCGTCCGCCGGTCGGTTTGCCGCATAGTTGCGGCGGGCCGTCGCAAAACTGGATCTAGAAGCGCCTTCTTTGGGTTTACAGGGCTATGCGAGCCCTCAAATTCCTCCTGGCACTCGTTGCGGCCGCGGCGGCCGCCCAGGCAAAGGTCACCCCGGTCCCCGCGGACATGTCGGACGCCTTTGCAGCGCGGGCGATGCTCAGCCCCGACACCTGGGCGCGTGTCGTCCGCCTCGACAACAGCCACCCGAGGGGGGCGTGGAGGGGCCAGATGTATCCGAGGATTGTATACGGACTGGTGTTCGAGTTCTCGGGCGCCCTCTGGTTCTACGCCGACGAGGACGGCACGCAGAGCCTTTCGCGCACGCTGGGGACCCTGGACCGGGACAAGGCGGACCCCGGGCCGCTCTTTCGGGACATCGAGCCCGGAATCTCGTCGTGGCAGTGGGTCGACGACGTGCCCGGCCCCAAGGGGCCGGCGTCCCGCCGGCCGCCCAGGGTCTGCTTCATCGACAGCCTGAGGGCCCTTGACCAAAGGCGGGCCGTCGGCGGCGAGGCTGACTCGCCGCAGCTCCTGCTTTACTACCTGAACACACGGATCGGCAGGCTGGGCCACACGGTCCTGCTCTTCCGCGCCGGCGGGGCCCTGTCGGTGATCGACGCCACGCAGTCCGACGAGGTCATTCGGATCCCCTCCTACCTCGGCTCCGACCTGCGCTCGATCGCCGAATACCTCAGGAACGGTCCGGTCTCGTCCGTGAGGGCACTGCCGATCTCGGTTCCGAGGAAGGCGCCCCCGAGAGGGTGGGCCGCGATCGGGCCCCGGGCCGGGCAGGAGGGGTAGGCCCCCCCGGGGGGACCCGCCTATCCCTCGGGGAATCCGCTCATCAAAGATTGGTGTAACTTTTCCCCTGCGGGGGGTGTTGTGGGGGGATGCCGACCTTCCGCCTGGACGCGTACCCGCCGTTCGACCCCGTCGAAACGGCGGTTCGACGCATTTTGGCAACCTTTGGGCGCAAATGGGTTCCCCTTTCCGGGGGTTCCTGTTTCGTCCCCCCTTGCTCGTTGTTAGTTGTGTTAGCGTGGAGGGGCCGGAAACGACCCCTCCACGCTGTTTTTTTGGGCGGGAACCGGGGATTGGCGGCTTGAACGTTTGACCCGTAATCAAAACTACCCGTGAATGCTACTTCCATGACCGCCCCCCTCTCGTCCGGAACCGCGACTGCTCCCGCCGTGGCCAAGCCGCGGAAGAAATCGAAGCTAAAGTGGTATTTGATAGGCGCTACCGTGCTTCTCGTCGCCATCGCAACCGTCGGCATCATCAAAAAGCGCGGCGCCAACAACGGCATCTCGGTCACGACCGAGAAGGCCGTTGTGAAGACCATCGTCCAGACCGTCACGGCAACCGGGAAGGTCCAGCCCGAGGTCGAGGTCAAGATCTCGCCCGAGGTCTTCGGCGAGATCACCGCGCTGCCGTTCCGCGAGGGCGCGACGGTCAGGAAGGGCGAGGTAATCGTCAAGATTAAGCCCGACTTCTACCAGGCCCAGGTCGACCAGCAGGTCGCAGCGGTGGCTGCCGCCCGCTCGGGAGCCGTGAACAGCCTCGTGCAGCTCATGAAGGCCGATGCCGACCTGAAGAAGTACCAGGACCTCTACGACCGGAAGCTAGTCTCGGATTTCGACTACCTGAGCTACAAGACGGCCTACGACGGCGCCAAGGCCAACCGGGAGTCCGCCCTGGCGCAGGCGGACGAGGCCGAGGGCCTCCTCAAGCAGGCCAAGGATCAGCTTTCCAAGACCGAGATCTACTCGCCGATGGACGGAACCGTTAGCTCGCGCTCGTCCGAGGTGGGCGAGCGGGTCCAGGCGTCGACCTCGTTCGCGGGGACCGAGATCATGCGGGTGGCCGACCTGAGCAAGATGGAGGTTCGCGTGAAGGTTAACGAGAACGACATCGTGAACGTCAAGGTGGGCGATCCGGTGAAGATCAGCATCGACGCCTATCCCGACCGCAAGTTCAACGGCACGGTCCGCGAGATCGCGGCTTCCGCCGACAACAACGGGGGCTCGGGCAGCGGCTCCTCCGGCCAGGCGTCGGGATCGGTCTCCGACCAGGTCACCAACTTCATCGTGAAGATCCGGGTCGCGGACAAGGACCTGATGCTTCGCCCGGGCATGAGCGCCACCGCGGACATCGAAACCCAGACCGTCAAGGATGTGGTCGCGGTTCCGATCCAGAGTGTCACGGTCAGGGCCGAGGGCGGCCTCACCGCGGACGAGCTTGAGAAGAAGAAGGCCAAGGAGGCCCACGAGCGTTCGGGCAACGACCTGGATGTGGCCACCGAGAAGGAGGACGCCCGCAGGGACCGCGAGAAGCTCCAGCGAATCGTGTTCGTGCGCAACGGCGACAAGGCGAAGGCCGTGAAGGTCGAGACCGGCATCGCCGACAACTCGCTGATCGAGGTCAAGTCGGGCCTGAAGGCGGGCGACGAGGTTGTCTCCGGCTCCTACGCCGCGATCAGCCGGATGCTAAAGGACGGCGCGGCCATAAAGGTCGAGAAGCCGAAGCCGGAGACGCCCGAAGCCAAGTAGGCGCACCCCGAACATGACGCCTCCGGCACCCGTCGAATCCCGCGTCCTGCGCCCTGTGGGGCCGCTGGTCATCTCCATCGAGGGGGTGACGAAGCTCTACCACATGGGCGACGAGACCATCCATGCACTGAGGGGCGTCTCGCTGGAAATACGCCGAAACGAGTACCTCGCAATCATGGGGCCCTCGGGGTCGGGCAAGTCGACGCTCATGAACATGCTGGGCTGCCTGGACACGCCGACGGCCGGCAAGTACGAGTTCAGCGGGCAGGACGTCGCCTCGATGGTGGACGACGAGCTTGCCGACATCCGTAACCGTGAGATCGGGTTCGTCTTCCAGACCTTCAACCTGCTCGCGCGTTCGGACGCGCTCCGCAACGTCGAACTCCCGCTCATCTACGCCGGCGCGGCGCCGCACGAGCGCCACGAGCGGGCGACGGCCGCCCTCGTCAGCGTGGGCCTGGGCAACCGGATCCACCACAAGCCCAACGAACTCTCGGGCGGCCAGCGCCAGCGCGTCGCCATTGCCCGCGCCCTTGTCAACCGCCCCTCGATCATCCTCGCCGACGAGCCTACCGGAAACCTCGATTCGAAGACGGGCGTCGAGATCATGGACCTCTTCGAGGAGCTCTACGAGAAGGGCAACACGCTGATCGTCGTGACGCACGAGGAGTCGGTCGCCCGCCACGCCCGCCGCATCATCCGCCTGCGCGACGGGCTGATCGAGAGCGACGGCCCCGCCGAATAGGAAGGCAACGGCCATGGACAGAATCCTCTACGAATTGACCGAGTCCGTCCGCATCGCGATGGCGCAGGTGCGGGCGAACAAGATGCGCTCGGCGCTCACCGCGCTCGGCGTCATCATCGGCATCGTGGCGGTGACCCTCATGGGGACGGCGATCCGCGGCATCGACATCGGCTTCAACAAGAGCCTGGCGATGCTCGGCGACGACATCCTCTACGTCCAGAAGTGGCCCTGGGGAGACGTGGAGGACTGGTGGAATTACGTCAACCGGCCGCCGCTTAAGCCCGCGGACGCGATCGCCCTGAACAGGATCTTTGAGGCGACGGCGAATTCGCAGCTGGAACTCGCGGTCTTCACCGACGCACGGCAGTCCACGGTCAAGGCCGGGGGCGAGAGCGTAAACGGGGTCTACACTTTCGGCGCCAATGCCGACTTCGGCCGCCTCCTCGTGGCGGATTTCCAGGAGGGCCGCCTCTACAGCGCGACCGAGAGCGACGGGGCGCGCCAGGTGTGCGTCCTGGGCTATGACGTGGCCCAGGCGCTGTTCCCCGGCCGGTCGTCGATCGGGCAGACCGTCATCGTCCAGGGCCAGCCCTTCACGGTCGTCGGCGTCCTCGTGAAGCAGGGTTCGTTCCTCGGCCTGTTCAGCATGGACAACCAGATGATGCTCCCCCTCGGGGCCTACCGGAAATACTTCGGCATCCGCGACGACAACACGGAGATCCAGGTCAAGGTGAGGGATAAGAAACGGCTCGACGAGGCCCGCGAGGAGCTCACCGGCGCCATGAGGCGCGTGCGCGGCCTGGCACCCGGGGAGCGCGACAACTTCTCCCTGAACGGCGGCGATGGGTTCAAGAAGCAGCTCGACCCGATAAAGCAGGGAATCGCCTTCGCCGGACTCTTCATCACCGGCCTCTCGCTCTTCGTCGGCGCCATCGGGATCATGAACATCACGTTCGTCAGCGTCCGGGAGCGCACGAAGGAGATCGGGACGCGCAAGGCGCTCGGCGCCCGTCGGCGCACGATCCTCCTGCAATTCCTGATCGAGGCCGTGTCCATCTGCTTCGTGGGCGGCGTGGTCGGCCTCGGCGTCACCTACGGCCTCTGCCTGGCGGTGAAGACGGCCATGCCCAACTTCCCGCTGGAGTTCTCGGTGGGACTAGTCGCGACCTCGATGTTCGTCGCGATCGCCACCGGTATCATCTCCGGCTTTGTCCCGGCTCTCGGCGCCTCGCGCCTGGATCCCGTCGTCGCGCTCCGCTATGAGTGAAATCATGCGGATGGCCTTCGGGGCCCTGGGCGTCAACAAGCTCCGATCGTTCCTGACGATGTCCGGGATCACGATCGGGGTGTTCTCCGTCATCGGAGTCATGACCGCGGTCTCGGCGCTTCGCGGGTCGATCGAGACCGGCCTGAGCTTCCTCGGCTCAAACACCTTCCAGTTCTCAAAGTGGCCCACGGGGATCACGGGAAGCGGCACCGACTGGCAAAAGATCATGGCCCGCAAGAAGATCACCCTTCAGCAGGCCGAGCGGTACGCCGAGCTCATGAAGGGCACGACAGAGCAGGTCTGCTTCAAGGTCTTCAACAACGAGACCATGGTGCAGGCGACCGCCAACGGCCACAAGACGACGCCGGGGATCACCTTTGGGGGAACCAACGAGTATTTCCTGATGGCCAACCAGTTCTCGATCGAGACGGGCCGCAATTTCACGCAGGGTGACGTCGACCTGGTCCGCCCTGTCTGCATCCTGGGCAAGGACGTTGTCTCCAAGCTCTTTCCCTCGGAGAGCCCCCTGGAGAAGACCATCAAGGCCAACGGGCGGACCTACATGGTGATCGGCACCTTCGCGCCGAAGGGGACCATGTTCGGGCAGAGCGAGGATCAGATCATCATGATCCCGATCTCCCGCTACCTCATGGACTTTGGAGCCGAGCGGTACACGGTCAACATCACCACGCAGGCCCCCTCCCAGGCGGCCTACAACACCACGATGGACCAGGGGATCGCCGTCATGAGGATTGTCCGCGGCCTGCGGCCCGAGCAGGGCAACGACTTCGAGCTCTACTCGAACGACTCGTTGATCGCCGCGTTTGCGAAGATTGCGGACGTGATCAGCGCGGGTGCCTTCATCATCAGCGCCATCGCGCTCCTCGCCGCGGGGGTCGGGATCATGAACATCATGCTTGTCAGCGTGACCGAGCGGACGAAGGAGATCGGCGTCCGGAAAGCGGTCGGCGCGCGCAAGGTGATCATCCTCACCCAATTTCTCGTTGAGTCCGTGGTCCTGTCCGTGACGGGCGGACTGGTGGGCATCTTCCTGGGGACGCTGGCCGGCGACGGCCTCGCGATGTTCCTGAAAGTGTCGATCGTGTTCCCCTGGGGCTGGGCCCTGACGGGAGTCATCGTGTGCTCCTTTATCGGGATCGTGTTCGGCCTCTACCCCGCGTGGAAGGCCTCCTCGCTCGACCCCATCGAGGCGCTCCGATTCGAGTAGGCCTCCTCAGCCGCGCCGGATTTCCGAGCCGGTGAACCGGATCTGGATCCGGTAGACCTTCTTCAGGCGGCACTTCACCTCGCCGGTCGCGAGGTCGACCTTCTCGGGAACCTCGATGCGGTGGACGTCGACCATGGCGTGGTAGCCGCGCTCTGAGAAGATATCGATCAGCATGGCGAGCACGCGCGGGTCATCGAGCATCGGGTCCTCGGTGTTGACGAGCGCCGTGCCCGAGATCGCATGGCGGATGACGATCGGCATGATCTTCCGCTCAATGAAGTGGGACACCATGGCGAAGAGGGCCTCGTGCTCAAGCGCGTACGAGTCGAGGCGCTTCACGAGGTCCTGCCTTGCGTGGATGACGATCTCGCTGGCCACCGGTATGCCCCTCAAGCGGTCCACCGTCCTTGGGTCCAGTTCGAGGGTGCTCTGGTAATCGAGCTCGTGGAGGATGTTCTTCTCTACCTCCGGCAGGGTCCCCTGGGCGTTGACGAAATGGTAGTGGAAGATCTCCTTGAGCTCCTGGAGGGCGTCCCAGGTCTGCTCCTTGAACACCCGGTACCTGCGCTGCG
>CAYPXZ010000029.1:30312-48495 GCA_964414785.1 uncultured Opitutaceae bacterium | reverse complement strand
GGATCGATTAGGTCGACGAGTCTTTCTATGTAGTCGTCCATGGGAGCGGGAATTGAGTGATGAGAGCGAGCGCCGGGCAATTTCTAAACAGAGCCGATGGCCCCACCGCGGGGTAAAAAGGTGCTTCCGCAACGCATCCATATCAACGCAAAACGATCCGCCCATTTTCGCCGAGTGCGGAAATCCGCGCTCCGCCAATCTCCCGCACTTCACTTGATTTCGCCGGACGGTGAAGCGACGCTCGCATTCCACAACTGGGGCATAGCCGGACGGCAATCCGTGCGCGTGGTGTTGCAGAGGCTCCCGGGCAACCGACAGGCGGTAGGGGCGCGCGTCACGGAGGTGTATTCCTACGGCACGACACAGACTGCCGAGGGAGGCGCGGGTTCGGGCCATTACAGCCGGTCGACGGCGGCCTGATTCTTTGGCTCCTCAGAGCGAAATCCGCAGCGGCGCGCGCTAGTTAGTTGGCCCTCTGGCGCGATGACGGCGAATCCGGACTTTGTCGGTGAGACTCCGAGCACGCTGAGGCTTGTCGCGCGGGAGCATTGAGCGGCCGCGCAAGTTGGTCCCCGGCATGTCCGGCCACAGACGTTCCGCCATTCACCCCTGAGTTTGGCAATCCGCCACACTTAACTGTCAGTTTCAATTTCAATGGTTTAAAGGGACACTCCCCGATGTCCTGCATAACTGACCTAGTGTCGGTTTCAAAAAGGGCGGAATACGCAGCGACAGACTTCTCCGGGGCCGAGCTATCAGTCCCCCTACTGGGAGCCATCAGAACATCAGGAGCGCACGGGGCCCTATTGTTGCTTGATGCGGCGGCCCGCATTTTGCGCGTATGAAAAACCCCAAACGGAACACCCGATTTAAGGCCCACGGAGGCCCTGTGCTGCTTCTGCTCGCGCTGACGTTGTCGGCGTGCAAGCCAAAGTCCTACGAGCCGACTGCCGTGGCTGCGCCGCCTCCATCCTTCTCGGTCACTCCTCCGATACCCGCCGGCCCCAACGACCTGTTCGAGGATGTGACTGCCAAGGCGCGGATCGATTTCGTCCAGCAGTTCTGCGACGAGCGCATCGCCAACATCATCGAGTCCAACGGCTCGGGCATCGCGGTCCTCGATTTCGATAACGACGGCTACATGGACGTCTTTCTCGCCAATCCGGGCCCGCTCACAGGGGTGACCCATGAGAAGCCGGGAACCGAGCGTCAGCCCTGCCGCTTGTATCGCAACAACCGCGACGGGACGTTTACGGACGTTACCGAGAAGGCGGGGCTCGGTGGCGCGGGCTACGCCATGGCGGCCGCAGCGGCAGACTACGACGGGGATGGATTTACCGACCTCTATGTCGTCTGCGTCGGCAAAAGCTTCCTCTACCACAACAACGGTGACGGCACGTTCACTGACGTGACCGACAAGGCCGGAGTGGGAAACGTGGGAGGAACGGGAATCGGCGCCACATGGCTCGATGTGAACAACAGCGGCCGGCTGGATTTGTACGTCGGCAATTACCTCAAATTCAATCCGGACTATCACCTCTATTACAACCCGAACAGCTATCCGGGCCCTCTGTCTTACAAACCCGAGCGGGATATGCTCTTTATCAACAACGGAGACGGAACCTTCACTAACGCGAGTGAATCGGCGGGTATCTGGGCCCTGCCTCCTCATCGGACCATGTCCGTGCATGCATTGGACTACAACCGGGACGGCCATGAGGACCTCTATATCTGCAACGACGCGACCCCGAACATCCTTCTCATCAATGACGGCCACGGGCATTTTCATGACGAGGCGATGAGTCGGGGCGTTGCATTCAACGCCCTGGGCGAGGCCGCGGGCTCGATGACCGCCGCCATCGGCGACTGCAACGGCGATGGATTCACGGACTTTCTGGTCTCGCGCCTCGGATACGGCTCACTGTACATGGGCTCGGCTCAGGGCGATTGCGAAGATCGGATGATGGCCTCGGGCCTCGGCCCGATGACGGCGCAATACGTTGGCTGGGGAACCAACTTCATCGATTTCGACAACGCCGGGAAGCTGGACGCCTTTATCGCCAACGGAGATCCCTTCCGGATGGTGGGCTGGCAAAGCCTGCTCTTGGAGAACGACGGCCAGGGTAACTTCAGCAATGCCGTGGACAAGGGCGGCGCCTATTTCCGAACGCCGGTCCGGGCACGCCCAAGCGTCGTCCTGGACTATGACAACGACGGACGGATGGATCTGCTGGTGGGCCTGATGGGGGATCGGACGGTCCTTCTCCGAAACCGCGACAGCTCCGGCAACCATTGGATCACGCTGTCGCTGCGCGGCACCAAGAGCAACCCAGCAGGCTGGGGATCGTGGATAGAGCTGACGGCTGACGGTAAGACCTACCTTCAGGAGTGCCGTTGCCCTTCCGCCTACCTAAGCCAAGGGGATCCGCGGGTCCACTTCGGACTTGGCAAGACATCGATCGTGCAGCGGATCCAAATCAAGTGGCCCAGCGGCATGGTGCAGAACATGACCGACGTCCGCGTCGATCAGATCCTCAAGGTGACCGAGCCCCTACCCCGGTGAGCCTGCGCATAGCCATTGTCCTTGGAGTAGCGGCTTTCCAGCTTGCGGGTTGCAGCCCCGAAGCACCGAAAGGCTCCCTGGTCCTGACGGAAACACCCGTTGACGTGCCGCCCCCCCAATCCGCCACGGTGCTGGACGTCCGGTATCCGCCAGGAAGCCGGGTGGTTTTGTTAGTACCGCCATATCAAACCAACTCGGTTCGCGAGCTTTCCCGCGGGCTGGTCGCAGCGGGTGGTCCCTGCGTTTCCTGGGACGGCCGCTGGGTCTATTTCTCCGGCAAGAGCTCGGACGACGCAAACTGGCAGATCTACAAGGCCAATGCGGGTGGTGGTCAGCCCGAAGCGGTGACCCGGATGCCAGGCGGTGCAATGGACCCCGCCATCGCGGCCCACGGAGAGCTGCTCTTCAGCTCACCCGTTCCCCCAGCGGGCCAGCTATGGACCTCCCCGACGCCGGCCGCTCTCTTCGGGCAGATGCCCGGCCAGGCGCCCGGCCGGCTCTCATTCGGTCCGGAAAGTGCCGTTGCCGAAACTGTCCTGCGCGATGGGCGGATCCTCTTCGTGACCATGCAGGCCCGTGACAACAGCCACGCCCCGAGGCATCTCGGCCTTTTCACGGTCAACAACGACGGCACCGAGGTCACCGCCTATGCCTGCCAGGATGACGGGGCGGACATTGTCCATCGGCCGCGCGAGCTCGCAGACGGCCGGATTGCCTTCCTCGCCGCACGCAACGAGGAACATGAATTCGCGGGTTGGGCGGAATACGTGAGTCCGGCCGCTCCTTTTGCCACACGAAGCAACCTGTTCGCATTTCGGAGCGACACCTGCCGCTCGGTGGAGCCGATGCCTGATGACGGACTGCTTGCCTGTTTTAAAACGAGCGGCTGGGTCGGGCGTTCGATGGTGGCCAATGCGGCGGTCTTTCGGGTCGCGGCGGAAGCCCCCGAAATGGGCGTCCCGCTCTTTGACGATCCTCAATGGAACAGCATCGAGGCCACTCCCGTCGAAGCTCGGCCGGCGCCCGCCGGACATACGTCTGCTGTCATGCCGGGAGCTACTTACGGCACCCTGCTGTGTCTCAACGTCAACGACAGCAGCGGGCCCGCCGCCGACGGGAACCCGGCCCCCGCCGCCGAGCTACGGGTTTTTGTTTCGGTGGGCGGAGGACAGCAGCGCACCATTGGGACCGTGCCCGTTGATTCCGACGGATCCGTCATTGTACAGCTTCCCGTCGGCGTGCCGCTGGGCCTCGACACCCTAGACGCCCAGGGACATGTGCTCCGGCATCAGCCTGCATTCTTATGGCTGCGGCCGGGGGAGAATCGCGCATGCGTCGGCTGCCACGAGCCGCGCAATCATGCGCCTCGAAACTTTCGCCCGTTGGCAACCATGCACGGGCCCGCACATCTGGACTTCGCCGACCAAAAGGCTGCACCCCACGCATCCGCCCCATGACCCCGAATCGAACCATCCTTTTTGCGAAGTCGCTCGTACTCCTATTGGGAGCGGGAGCCGCATCCGGCGGGTACTACGGAATGCTGGCTCACGAACGCGTTCGAGCGGGCCAGCCCGGCCTCGCCTTTGTCTCCTGCGTCCACTGCCACCAACCCGGCTTGGACACGTTGCCGTGGGCGAAACCCCGGCCTCACCATGACGCTCCAGGCGGGATCGCGGTGTCACCAGACGGAAAGACGCTGTACATCGCCTTGGACGACAAGGACGAGGTCGCCGAGGCCGACGTGGCCTCGCTCACGGTGACACGCCGCGCGAAGGTCCCAGGGGGGCCGTTCGGCCTGGCGCTCGACGCGGCGGGCAAACGACTCTTTGTGGCCTGCCGGAACCAGGACAGGGTCGCGGTCATCGACACGCGCGACCTGAAGGAACTAGCCGCCGTTTCGGTGGGCATTGGCCCGACCGACATCGCATTTTGCCAGACGCCGGCCGGGGAACGGTTGATTGTCCCCAACTCCGGGAGCGACGACATCTCGGTGCTCTCGGTCTCACCACTGCGAGAGTTGATTCGGGCGGCAGCGGGTCGCGAGCCATATGCGGCCGCGATTTCCGGCGACGGCAGCCGCGCTTTCGTCGCCAACCGGTTGGCAGTCCATGAGCAGCTCCTGAGCCAGCCAGCCTCCGAGGTGACGGTCCTCGACCCTGCCAACGGGCACGTCATCGACCGTGAAGAGCTTCATTCGGCTCATTTGGCAGAAGGCATCACCGCTGTAGCGTCACGGGGTTGGATGCTGAATTCCATCGTCCGAGTTCGCAATTTGGTCCCGATTGCACAGGTGAAGGATGGTTGGGTCATGTCCACCGGAGTGGCGATCTCGGAGACGAATGGTGACGTGACGCTAGTGCCACTGGACGAGGCGAATGCCTATTTTTCCGATCCCTCTGGCGTCCTTGCCAGCCCAGACGGCAAGCGGGCCTTCGTGGCGTCCGGCGGCGCAGACGTGGTGACGGTCCTCGACCTCGACCGGTTGGGCGCTTGGCTGGCGCAAGCCGGCAAAGCGGAGCGCAGCGATGCCATCGAGGACATGGCGTTGTCTCACCACTACGTCGCCGCCCGTATTCCTACCGGAAGCAACCCCCAGCATTTGGCGCTTTCCCCGGACGGAAGCCGCCTGTTCGTGGCCGAACGACTCGAAGACCGGGTGCTCGTTGTGGACACCGCAAGCCTGAAGCCGGTCGGACGGATTGTGCTGGGAGACGGTGGGCTCGACGACCCGATCCGCATGGGAGAGCGGGTTTTCAAGAGCGCTCGTTACACGTTTCAAGGGCAATTCTCCTGCCGCTCGTGCCACCCGGACGGCCACATGGATGGGCTCTCCTACGATTTCGACGGCGCCGGTGTCGGCGACAACCTTCTGGCCAACCGAAGCTTGCACGGCGTGGCAGGCACGGAACCGTTCAAGTGGAACGGGAAGAACCCAACGCTGCAGTACCAGGATGGGCCGCGGTTTGCGCGGGTCTTGATGCGCACCGACCAGATCCCTCCGCCGCAACTGGACCAATTGGCGACGTTCATCAAGCACCTCCCGCCGACGCGCACAATGCCGTGGAGCCGGGTCGGCCAGCCGCTCACCCCCTCGCAGGAGCGCGGCCGCAAGATCTTCTTCGCGACGAAGCGCACAGACGGCACACCGATTCCCGTGGCGCGCCAGTGCCAGACCTGCCACCAACCGCCCCTGTTCACGAACCGGCTCCGCACCTCAGTCGGCACAAAGGGGGAACGCGACTCGTCGGACACGTTTGACACGCCACACCTGATCGGGGTCGGCGCAATGGCCCCCTATCTGCACGACGGCCGGGCGAAAACTTTGGAGGAGATTTGGACCATTTATCAGAAGGACGACTTGCACGGCGTCAGCAGCTATTGGTCCAAGGAGCAGCTGAACAACCTAGTGGAGTATCTCCAAACAATCTAAGTGACCAACATGAAAACCCAACATACTCCGTCAATTCGCATCGTAGCGGAATTTGCATTCATCCTTGCGTTTCTGTCGCCGGCTGGCGCATCCGCGCGTTCTGCGACATCACCCGCGGAGACTCCCAATATTCCGATACCTGTTGTTACGCGGTTTGAGAACTTCGGAGAGAAGGAGGGCCTCCCGTCGCACAAGGTGCATTCCGTGCTGAAGACCAAGGATGGCAGACTGTGGCTAGGCACCAACAACGGGCTGTGCGTGCGCGAGGTGGATGGCCGATTCCGCACCTACGGGATAAAGGACGGCCTCAGCCATTCGACCGTTTTGTGCATATCCGAGGACACCCGCACCGGCGATCTGTGGCTCGCGACCATGCAGGGATTGACGCGTTTCAGTGGGGGAAAGTGCACCGTTTTTACCCAGACCAACAGCGGCCTTCCGAACAACGTCGTCTATGGGGTGGCGGTCATCGGTGACACAGTCTGGACGGCCACCGCCGCGGGGACCGGTGCGTATGATCTCAAGACTAAGGGCTGGAAACTGTACGATCAGACCAACACGGTCATGAACGAGCCCTGGTGCTATTCCATAGCCCAGGGTGACGGTGTCGTTTACCTTGGTATCTGGGCCGGCGGGATCGTAGAGCACGATCCGCGCACTGGCACCTTCAAGGCCTATCGCGATCCCGATGGTGATTTCCACATCCAGTTGACGGCCGACAGCGGACCTGTCGTCGACGTTACATCCGGAGTCGCGTTCGATGAAGGCATTCTTTGGCAGGCATCCTATTTCGGGCTGTCGCGCTACGACACCAGGCAGGCCACCTGGCGGACCTGGGTGCAGGAAAAATCGCCTTTGCTCTCGAACTTCATCAACACGGTATTCGCCCATGGCCGTGTTGCATGGTTGGCGACCGATCGCGGCGCCTCGGTGACCGACGGCACCAGCTGGGTCAACTACACCGTCGATGAGAATGGCCGCGGCGCGGTCCGGACCTATCGGCCCGGGGTGGCACCCGAGACCCGCGCCATGACGACGGCGCTAACGGATGGCTTTGTGACAGCCATCTGGGCCGACGACCACGAAGCCTGGTTTGCCACCTCCAACGGCCTGAGTCACGGCATCTTCGCCGAGCCTCCAACCTCACCGACGGTTGCGTCGGTCCCCTAACCCAGCCCTCTGACTAGGAGCCTCTCATGAAAATCACCGGTTTATGTGTTTTGGCCATTGCCGCCGCAACTCCCGTTGGCGTTGCTTCCACTGCCGCCGCGGGTGATGAATCCGGCGCAGCTCCTCCTGCGGTATCCGCAGCGGCCGGATCTCCTTCGGCCGCCCAGGCATCTTCCCGCTTCATCTACGGAACCCCGGGCGAGGAGTATCCGATCTTCGGCGGAGTGCCGAAGGAGTTCTGGCCGTTCAGCAACGTCGAGCCGAATGAGCGCTACTTCGTCACCCGCATGCCGTTTCGGGGTCCCGGCCGCGACTACCCGCCTCCACCCGATCTGAAATCACTCCGAATCGGTCTGATCGATTCCCCAAAGTACGGCGCGAACTGGGACCGGAGCGAGCGCACGCGGGCCGGCATCATGCAGGCCATCGAGGAGGCGAATCAGGAACGCCAGCCTGGCGAACTGCCGTTTGAGCTGATCGAGCACGAGGGCGTTGCCCAATGGGGCGGTGCGGCGAATCTCGCCGCGCTCCTCGCAGACGAGAACGTCCTCGGCTACCTCGGTATGATCGACGGAACCGACGCGCACGTCGCGTTGCGCGTCACGCTCAAGACCGAGATTGTGATGGTCAACACCTCGGACCCGGACCCGACGCTGACCGAGACGCAGATTCCCTGGCTGCTGCGGGTTTTGCCCGACCAAAGGCAGGAGGAGTCGAAGCTGGCGGATCTGATCGTACGCCGGTGCGGCTGCCGGCGCATCGCCATCCTTCGCGCCGGTGACCGTTTCGCCCGGGTCGGCTCACACATGTTTAACGATTTCGTCCGGCGGCTGGGCTGCCCGGCCGTGCAGGAGCTGCTCTTCAGCCCCGGGAAGACCGACATCGCGTACCAGCTCGCCGCAATCAAGGAGGCTCAACCTGACGCTATCTTCTTTCTCGGCGAGCCGGCCGACGTCGGCCGCTTTATGAAGCAATTCCGAGATGCGGGGGTCAAGGCGCAGTTCTTTGGCTCCGACCTCCTTCTGGAGGACGGTTTCCTGAAGAACGCCGGCGCCGCTGCGGAAGGCACCATGTTCACCTGCCTCTTCGATCCCGCCCGCAAAGACCCACTCTGGGTCGCCTTTGTTGCCCGCTTTAAGGCCCGTTGGGGCCACGAGCCCGATGTCTATGCGGCCTACGCCTACGATGGCGCCCAGATAATGCTCAGCGCAATCCGCCGCGCGGGTCCGAACCGCTGGCGCATCCGCGATCTCGTGTGCAACCTTGACTATTACAAGGGTGTCACTGGCTGGATGCGGTTCGACGGCACCGGTTCCAATATCGCGCCCGTGCGCATCGTGCGGTACGAACATGGGCAGCCTGTTTTCGAGCCGCAGCCGGAATTCTCCCCCTCACTCGCCCAGGGCCTATAGCCCGATCAGGCCGTGCCCATCGGATCGCGCTGCCTGGTCGCCTGGCTGCTCCTTGCCCCGTTGGCAGGCGGCGCAGGTGCGCCCCAGGTGACGCTGGGGCTTGTGGCGCCGTCGTCCGAGGCAGATGCGACAAGCATCCTCCGAGGCGTGCAACTCGCGGTCGCCGAGGCGAACGATGCCGGCCGACCAACGGTCGGATTGGAGGTACGGAGCGAAAACGGCCAGTGGGGTACTGCCGGCAACGACGCTGTGTTCCTGGTCTCCGAGCAACACGTTGATGCGATCATTTCGCCTTCCGACGGTGCCGCGAGTCACCTGATTCTCCAGGTTTCCGGCCGCACCCGAGTGCCGGTGGCCAGCCTCTGCTCAGATTCGTCGGTCACGGATGCCGGAGTCCCCTGGAACGTACGCGTGGTTCCGCGCACCGATCAGGAGGTGGAAGCGCTGTTCGCAGCGGCGCGGCGACCGGATCGTTCGGCTCTCCATTGGTGGGCCGTTGTCCCAACGGGACGACCGGGGCGCGCCGTCCGCCGCGACATCGGAAGGGCTGCGCGTGCCACGGCAACCCAGTTGGACCAGATTCTGGATGCAGGCGGACCGACTACGGGCCTCGCCTCCCAGGTTCACCTGATCGTCGCGGCCGCTCCGGCCGGAGTGCTAATTTGGCTGCCGCCCTCGCAAGCGGGAGCGTTGGTCGCCCTGTTGAGGTCCGCGGGCTACCTCGGTCTTCTTGCCGGTCCCAGTCCGCTTGATTCGCCGGACTTCATCGTCGCCGCGGGCGCGGCCGCGGCCGGAGTACAGGTGACGGGTTACCGGGCGGACACCAATCTTGGCGAGCGGGCGGGGGCGTTCGAAGGCCAATTTCGGCGGAGCTATGGCGTCAGGCCGGACTTTAGTGCGGCGGCGGCCCACGATGCGGCGCGAGTGCTGATTGAAGCCCTGCGCCGCGCCGAGAAAGGCGCTGGCGATCGCCAATTTCCGCTTGCCCTCCCGACCGACGGAGTCACCGGTATTCTTCATTTTGACCAGTCCGGCAACCGCACAGACGCGCTCCACGTGCTGACCTGTCAGGAAGGCCGGTTTGTTCCCGTCCCCTCCTCCGCGCCGCAACCATGAGACCCCTGAATCGGATCACGCTGCCGGCTGTTGTCGCGATTGTCGCCGCGTTGGTTGTCTTCGTCCTTTCCACACGGGGCACCTCCGCGACAAACCCCAGCGAGGCTCCGCCGGCGCCCCCATCCACCAACGGGGCTATCAGCCCCCAGGACCAGGCCGACGCCCTTCACTTCGTCGTCGCGGCGGACCGGGAGCTGTATTGTGGCGAGTATATCGCGCGCCTGAAAGAGGGCGGATCGTCTCCGGACCTCTCCGCAGGCGGCAAGTCGGGTGAAGCGTGGCCCCTGCCGGAGGAGCTGCTTCGACGCGCTTCCGAGGCGATTCAAATCAAGGGTGCCGAGTTCAGCTATGCCCTGCGCTCCCTTAGTCCGATCGACCCGCGAAACGGCCCGCAGACCGAATTGGAACAACGCGGGCTCGCTTTCATCGCCAGCCACCCTTCCCAGAATTACTATGGTCAGGAGATGCTGGGCGGTCGGCATTACTTCACCGCCGTCTATCCGGATATCCCGGCCGTCGCCGCCTGCATCGAGTGCCACAGTCGGAAATCCCCTTCGGTCCCCCAACGCCACCAGGTTGGCGACATCCTGGGCGGCATTGTGGTGCGCGTCCCGCTGGAGTTCTGATTGCTGCTCCGAAGTGGCGGAGGGGGAGGGATTCGAACCCTCGGTAGGATTTCTCCTACACAGCTTTAGCAAAGCTGCGCTATAGACCACTCAGCCACCCCTCCAATTAAGGGGTCAGAGCCAACCTGCCAGCCAGTGCAAGGGCAAGGCCGTATTTGCCAAAGGCCGACTAGGCCATGCGCGATTCCCCCGAGCGGCGCCTTGGCGCCCTTTCGGTCACTCCTCGTCGTCCGTCGGCCGGTCGGTGTCCTCGCGGCAGTCGCTGATCACACGAAGCCAGATCTCCCGCAAGTCGAAGAGGCGCATGCGCATGTCGTCGCGCACCTTGCGGACAGCCTCGACGGCGTCGGCTTCCTCCGACCC
The DNA here is from genome assembly GCA_964414785.1 of uncultured Opitutaceae bacterium. Classification (GTDB taxonomy): domain Bacteria; phylum Verrucomicrobiota; class Verrucomicrobiia; order Opitutales; family Opitutaceae; genus Palsa-1447. Next base: position 37,815 of record CAYPXZ010000029.1, on the reverse strand, counting down.
GATATGGGAAAAGCACTCGTTGAGCGCGGAAAGCGCCCTCTTGAATAGGCAGATCGCCATCGCGTAATCCCCGAAATCAAGCGCGTGGATCGCCATGACGGCCTGCTCCTCGCAGCGGTGGAGGGCCGAAATGTACGAGATCGCCAGGGGCTGGGGAATCCTCCCGGGCACCGATGCGGTCACCTCCCACGAGCGGCGCAGGCTCAGGAAGAGCGCCTTGGTGGCGATGTAAACGGGGTTCTTCTGGAGGGTGTAGATCTCGTCCGAGAACAGCACCTTGTCGGGGATCTCGCGCTCGTCCGGCTCCTCCGCCTCGGTGCGGTCCCACCCCATCTTGTCCGCGACCTCGTCGATCCTCTCCGGACCGGGCTTCAGGGATTCGTAGAAGCCCAGGTAGCGCTGGATGGCGCTCTCCTGCTCGCGAAGGTAGACCTCCCAATCAAATTCGTTCCAGGCTAGATCCCCGTTCTCTTCCCACTCGTTCTCCGAGAGGTTGTCAGAATCGAAATCGCTCATCTGTTGGTGCCGACCGTCGCCCAGTTTGCTGGCCTAGGCAAATAAAATCCTCCCCGGTTGCCTACCCCCAACGCCCCCAAGAGTTTGATGGTTGAACGGCCGGCCCGGCGCTGCGTAGGCTTCCCATCCCATGCCGGAGATCCACCACGAAGTCGCCTACTTCACGGGCCGCGTCCAGGGCGTCGGATTCCGGTACTCGGCATTGCAGGTGGCGAAGGAATTCGAGGTGTCGGGCTTCGTGCGCAACCTGGCGGACGGCAGGGTGCATTTGGAGGCCGAAGGGGCCCGCGACCAGGTCGAGGCGTTCCTCGCTGCGCTTGAGGAGAGGATGCACGGCTACGTGAGGAAGGTGGAACGCGTCTCGGGCGCCAGGGAGCCCCAGTTCCAGGGATTCTCAATCAGGTGACCGGCGCCGCCGACACGCCGCCCGCATGGCGGGTCTGGATCTCCGCGATGCGCATGCGCACGCTACCCGCCGCCGTTTCGCCCGTCGTCGTGGGCACGGCGCTCGCGATGCACGACCACCGCCCTCTTCCCGCGGCAGCCGGCCTCTGCCTCGCCTTCGCCGTCCTCGTGCAGATCGGGACCAACTTTGCGAATGACTACTATGACTTTGTCCACGGGGCGGACAACGAGACGCGCGTCGGGCCAAGGAGGGCGGTGGCCTCGGGCCTCGTCACCCCAGGGGCGATGCGGGCTGCGATGGTCGGCGTGTTCGCCGCGGCGTTCCTGGCGGGGCTGGGCCTCATCCACTGGGGCGGACCCTGGATGCTCGCCATCGGGCTTGGCAGCATTGCCTGCGGGGTGGCGTACACGGGCGGACCCTGGCCGCTCGGCTACCACGGCTTCGGCGATCTCTTTGTCTTCATCTTCTTCGGGCTAGTCGCCGTCTGCGCGACGTACTTTGTGCAGGCCGGCCCCCTCTCGCTCCACTCGGTGCTCGCCGGCGCCGCCATGGGTGCCTTGTCGGCCAACATTCTACTGGTTAACAACTACCGGGACGCCGAGACGGACGCCGCGGCGCGCAAGCGAACCCTCGTGGTGCGGTTTGGAAAGCGCGCGGCAAGGATCCAGTTTGCAGCCTGCCTTGTGGTCGCCCTGGCCGTTCCCTTCGTCTTCTGGGCCACGGGCTACCGGGCATGGTGCCTATTGCCCGTCGCCCTTGCGCCCCTGGCATGGATGCACCTGCGCCGCCTGGTGCCGGGGGCATCCCCGGCCGACCTCGTAGCCCTCCTGGGGGACACGGCCAAGCTGACCGCGCTCTACGCGGGTCTGTTCGCAGCGGGCGTTCTCCTCTGAGAACCGGGCGGCCTCAAAGCTGGGCCGCGAGCTTTGTCTTCAGCGCCGCCTTCGGCAGGAGTCCCACGATCTGCTCGATCACCCGGCCGCCCTTGAAGATCAGCATCGTGGGGATGGCGCGAATCCCGTACTCGGCCGCGATCGCCTCGTTCTCGTCGATGTTCACCTTGGCGATCGAGATCTTGCCGTCGAATTCGGAGGCCAGTTCGTCGAGCACCGGGGCGATGGCCTTGCAGGGCCCGCACCAGGGCGCCCAGAAATCAACGAGCAGGGGCGTGGCGGACGTGGCGACGGCGTTCTTGAAGGTGTCGGTGGTGAGGGCGGTGATCTTGTCGGACATGGTGTTGGGAGTCAAATGATGCAGCGAAGGCGGCCAATTGCAAATGCGGGCGTCACCGCGGCGACGACTTCTTGATGATGTCCGCCAGCTCCACAGGGCGGATCTCGCCCAGGTGCTTTCCGCGCTTCTTGAGGACCTCGAAAGTCTTTACCACGGTCTCGGTCATGCGCTCGTGGGTCTCTGCGGACCCCCCAAAGATGGCAAACTGCTCGCCGGTCGTCACGCGCTTGTGCCCGTCGTCATTGTCCAGGCCAAGCCCAAGCAGGGCGGCGGGCCTACGAGTCGGTTTCTTCTTGGTCACAATTCCACCGTGGCCACGTCGGCCGCGGATTCAAGCGGGTTTTCGTCCGGGGTCGCCTCGCAGACGATGTCCGTGAACGCATCGTTCTGCCGCAGGCGCATCTTGCGCAGGCGGGTGAGCTCGAGCACCGCAAGGAAGGTGGCGACGAGCCGCCTCAGGGAGACCGCCGTGTCGAACAGCCGGGAGAAGACGAAGGTCTTCTCCGTGCGCATCCTCTCGAGCAGCCACTCCATCTGGTCGGCCACGGTCACGACCTCGTCGTGGATCTCGCCAACGACGAGCTTCTCGGCAAGCCGCCTAAGGACCAGGTTGAAGGTGTTCCAAAGCTCGATCCGGTTGACCCCCCTTAGCGGCCGGTCGAGGGAATCCGCGGGGCGGTGCGAGAGCTGGCGCTCCATCAGGTCGCGCTGCAGGCGCGCCATCTCCGACAGGCGCAGGGACGCATCCTTGAACTTCTTGTACTGGAGCAGCTGGTGGACGAGCTCCCAGCGCGGGTCCATCTCGTCCTCCCCCTCGGCGTTGGGGTCCACGGCATGCTGGCCCTTGGGCAGGAGCATCCGGCTCTTTATCTCCATTAGCGAAGCTGCCATGACGAAAAACTCCCCTGCTACTTCAAGGTCGAGCTGCTGCATCGAACGGAGCACCGCGACGTACTGTTTTGTCACCGACTCTATCGGTATGTCGTAGATATCAATCTCGTTCTTGCGTATGAGGAAGAGCAGCAGGTCGAGCGGTCCTTCAAAGACTTGCAGCTTGATGCGTAGGTCGGCTTCGGGGAGCACGGTTTTGAGTGTTGGAATGGCATCCCGCGGGAGGCGACCTTTTTCTCAGAATGAGGTGAACGATTGACAGGCCACGGTGTGACGCCTTGAAATCACCCTTTCGTGCACGGCGTATACCGTGCGTTTTTTAAATATATCACCACCCCCATGCCTGCAAAATCCAAGTCCAAGAAGGCCCGCGCTAAGCTCGCGGCTTCGCCCAGGAAATCAGCCTCCCTAAAGGCTCCGAAATACGTCTACACGTGGGGCGCGGGGAAGGCCGACGGGAACGGCGGGATGAAGCCCCTCCTCGGAGGCAAGGGAGCGAACCTGGCGGAAATGACCCGCATCGGCCTGCCGGTGCCCGCGGGTTTCACGATCACTACCGAGGTCTGCACCTACTTCTACGCCAACCGCCGCACCTACCCGAAGTCCCTCCAGGCCGAGATGGAAGCCGGCATGAAGAACGTCGAGAAGATCATGGGCTACAAGTTCGGCGATTCCGTCGGCTTCCCGCTCCTTGTCTCCGTGCGCTCCGGCGCCCGCGACTCGATGCCCGGCATGATGGACACGATCCTCAACCTGGGCCTAAACGACCAGACGGTCCTTTCCCTGGCCGCCGCCACCAAGAACGAGCGCTTCGCCTGGGACTGCTACCGCCGCTTCATCCAGATGTACGGGGACGTCGTCCTCGGGGTCCAGAAGAAGGAGGGCGAGGACCATGAGCCGTTCGAGACCGTGATCGAGGGCTACAAGCACGAGAAGTACCACACGAACATCGAGGACTCGAAACTCACGGCCGCCGACCAGCAGGAGCTCGTCGTCCGCTTCAAGGCCCTCGTCCTCGAGCGCTCGGGCAAGGTGTTCCCGAACGACCCGTGGGACCAGCTGCGCGGCGCCGCCGGCGCCGTCTTCGGCTCCTGGATGAACGACCGCGCGATCGTCTACCGCCGCAAGTACAACATTCCCACCGAGTGGGGCACCGCCGTCAACGTGCAGGCCATGGTCTACGGAAACACCGGCGACACGTCGGGCTCCGGAGTCGCGTTCACGCGCAACCCGGCCAACGGCACGAACGAGTTCTACGGCGAGTTCCTGATCAACGCCCAGGGCGAGGACGTGGTCGCCGGGGTGCGCACGCCCGAGCCGGTCCTCAAGCTTAAGGACCAGATGCCCAAGTCCTATGCGGAGCTCCTCAGGGTGCGCTCGATCCTCGAGAAGCACTTCAAGGACGTCCAGGACATCGAATTCACGATCCAGGACGGGAAGCTGTACATGCTCCAGACCCGCAATGGGAAGCGCACGGCCATGGCTGCCCTCAAGTTCTCGATCGATATGGTCAAGGAGAAGCTGATCGACTGGAAGACCGCCATCCTTCGCAACCCCGCGGACCAGCTCGAGCAGCTCCTGGCGCCCGTCTTCGACCTAAACGAGGTCAAGAAGGCCAAGGTCATCGCGACGGGGCTGCCCGCGGGCCCCGGCGCCGCCACCGGCAAGATCTTCTTCAACGCCGACCGCGCTGTGGAAGCCGAGAAGAGGGGCGAGAAGGCCCTCCTCGTCCGCGTCGAGACCTCCCCCGAGGACCTTCGCGGCATGATCGCTGCCGAGGGCATCCTGACCGCGCGCGGCGGCGTCTCCTCGCACGCGGCGCTCGTCGCCCGCCAGATGGGCAAGGTCTGCGTCTGCGGCGCCGCGGCCCTCCACATCGACTACGACAAGAAAACCGTATCGGTGTCCGGCCAGACCTTCAACGAGGGGGACTTCCTCTCGATCGACGGAACCCTCGGCGTCGTCTACGCCGGCCAGATCAAGACGGCTCCCTCGGAGATCGTCGCGGGCCTCGTGAACAACGACAAGGCCGCCCAGGCCACGGAGAAGTTCAAGAACTACAGCCAGCTGATGAAGTGGTGCTCCCAGGCCACGAAGCTCTCGGTCCGCACCAACGCGGACACCCCTGAGCAGACGCAGAACGCCCTCGCGTTCGGCGCCGTCGGGATCGGGCTCACCCGCACCGAGCACATGTTCTTCGAGGGAAACCGCATCGACGCGATGCGCGAGATGATCCTCGCCGACACCGTGGCCGACCGCGAAACCGCCCTCGCGAAGCTCCTGCCCTACCAGCGGGCCGACTTCTACGGGATCTTCAAGGCCCTCAAGGGCCTCCCGGCGACGATCCGCTTCCTCGACCCGCCGCTCCACGAGTTCCTCCCGAACTCCGCCGAGTCGCAGGCCGACCTCGCCAAGAAGCTCAACATCCCGGCCGAGAAGATCACCAACCGGGTGCACGAGCTCCACGAGTTCAACCCGATGCTCGGCTTCCGCGGCTGTCGCCTCGGGATCAAGTACCCCGAGATTACCGCCATGCAGGCCCGCGCCGTCTTCGAGGCGGCCGCCGACGCCACCAAGGACGGCTTCAAGGCCAAGCCGGAGGTCATGATTCCCCTCGTCGGGTTCAAGCGCGAGCTGGACCTGCAGGTCGCCGTCGTCCACCAGGTGGCGAAGGCGGTCCAGGCCGAGAAGAAGATCAAGATCGCCTACTCGGTCGGGACGATGATCGAGATCCCGCGCGGCGCCCTCACCGCCGACGAGGTCGCCGAGACGGCGGAGTTCTTCAGCTTCGGAACGAACGACCTCACGCAGACCTGCCTCGGCATGTCGCGCGACGACTCGGGCTCGTTCCTCGGCGCCTACCAGGAGGCCGAGATATTCAAGAAGAACCCCTTCGCCTCGATCGACCAGACCGGTGTCGGCCAGCTGATGAAGATCGCGATCGAGAAGGGATCCAAGACGCGTCCCGGGATCAAGCTCGGCATCTGCGGCGAGCACGGCGGCGACCCCGACTCGGTGAAGTTCTGTCACCGCCTCGGTCTCTCCTACGTGTCCTGCAGCCCATACCGGGTTCCGGTGGCCCGTCTCGCCGCGGCGCAGGCCGCGGTCGTCGATCTCCAGGCCAAGAAGTAAGCCCTGTCAGGAGGAGTGACCGCCCAGCACGAAAGTCTCGGCGGTCTCTCCCCGCGGCAGTGGAAGTCAGGCGCCGCCGCCTGGCTCGGCTGGCTCTTTGACGGGCTGGAGCTGCACCTTTACACGCTGGTCGCGACGCCGCTCGTCCTGCACCTGCTCGGTGCGCACGGGAGCAGCGACCCGGCCGTTAAGCAGAAGAGCGCCTACATCCAGGCGGCGTTCCTTGTCGGCTGGGCGCTCGGGGGCGCCTTCTTCGGGCGCCTCGGGGACCGCATCGGACGCAGCCGCGCCCTCTCCCTTACAATCCTCACGTACGCCCTGTGCACGGGCCTGTGCGCGGCCGCCCAGACCTGGTGGCAGCTCATGCTGTTCCGCTTTCTCGCGGCCCTGGGGATCGGCGGGGAATGGGCGGTCGGCGCGGCGCTCCTTGCGGAGACGTGGCCGGCCGACTGGCGCCCCTGGCTGTCCGCGGTCCTCCAGACGGCCGTGAACCTCGGGATACTGGTCGCCGCGGGCCTGGTGACGCTCCTTTCATTCCTGCCCCACCCGCCCTCCGAGAGGTGGGTGTTCCTAATCGGGGTCGCCCCGGCGCTCATGGTGTTCTGGATCCGCGCGCAGGTGCCCGAGTCCGAGGCGTGGAGCAAGGCCGACACCGAGACCTCCGCAAGGCCCGGGCTGCGCGACCTGTTCCGGGGGAGCGTGGCCCCGATCACGCTCCACACGAGCGCCGTGTGCGCCCTGAGCCTCTCGGGGTGGTGGCTCTTCCAGTTCTGGCACCCGCAGCACCTTCGCCGGCTCCTTGAACTCTCCGGGGCCTCTCCGAGTGAGCAGACCCGCTCGGTCTCGGCGGCGTTCTTCCTCCTCAACGCCGTCGCGGTCGCGGGCAATTTCGCGGCGGGCTGGCTCGCGAGCTGTATAGGGAACAGGAGGGCCATGACCGTCATGTTCGCGGGCATGTTCCTTGCCATGGTGGGAGGGTTTGCCATCCCGAGGGGTTTCTCCGAGATGGCGTGGCTCTGGATGCCGCTCGTGGGGTTCTTCTCCGGCGTCTTCGGCCTGTTCACGATGTACCTCCCCCCGCTCTTTCCGACGCTCCTAAGGACGACGGGGGCCGGCTTCTGCTACAACATCGGTCGGATCGCCGCCGCCGCCGCCTCGCTCGTCTTCGGGTGGCTGGCCCCGGTCGGCGACTACCGGACGGCCCTCCTCGCGGCGAGCGGGCTCACCTTGGCGGCCACCCTGTGGACCCTGCGGCTCCCGGCCGACGCGGCGTAGGGCCTCCCCGCTCGCGGCTTGTCTTCGGGCAGCTCCCCCCGCTTTCTCTC
>CAYPXZ010000029.1:0-30212 GCA_964414785.1 uncultured Opitutaceae bacterium | reverse complement strand
CGTAGGGCCTCCCCGCTCGCGGCTTGTCTTCGGGCAGCTCCCCCCGCTTTCTCTCTCAGCATGGGATCAGGAACGGCCCCGCACCGGCTTTTCATAGGCACCTACACCCGGGCGGCGAGCCGCGGGATCTACGCCGTCTCGCTTGACAGCGAGACCGGAGCCCTGGGCGCCCCGGAATTGACCGCCGCGGCCCCCAATCCCACCTTTGTCGCGCTGTCCCCCGACCGGCGCTTCCTTTACGCCGTCTGCGCGGGCGACGCATGGGCCTCGTCGTTTCGGGTCGAAGCGGCGACGGGACGCCTGTCCCCCGTCCAGCAAAGGGAGCCCGGCAGCGGTCCGACCCCCTGCCACATCGCCGTCGACTCCTCGGGGACGGTCGCCATCGCCGCCAACTATCACCTGGGCCTCGCGGCGGCCATCCCGCTTGGGCCAGACGGCGCCCTAGGGGAACCTAGGGTCGTGGCGCATTCCGGTTCTGGCCCGCACCCGAGCCGCCAGACACAGCCCCATGTCCACTCCACGAACTTCTCGCCCGATTCCAGGTTCGCGATCGTGTGCGACCTGGGTCTCGACCGAATCTACACCTACCGGGTCGACCGAACGGGCGTGTCGCTGGAGCCGGGCGACCCCCCTTTCGTGGAGACTGCGCCGGCCTCGGGCCCCCGACACATTGCCTTCGGGATCGGCGGCAGGCACGCCTATGCCATCAACGAGCTCGACAACACGGTGGTCGCCTACGACTACCTGCCGTCGAACGGGGGCCTGGTGCGCCTCCAGGCGGTTTCGCTGCTGCCGGCCTCCTACGCGGGCGAGGCGACCGCCGCCGAGGTCCGGGTGCACCCGAACGGGAGGTTCGTCTACGGCTCCTGCCGCGGCCCGGACACCCTCTCGGTGTTCTCCGTTCACGGCCCGACGGGGACCCTCACCCCCGTGGAAACCGTCCCCTGCGGCGGCCGCGGGCCCAGGAGCTTCTCGATCTCCCCGGACGGAAGGTGGCTCGTCTGTGCGCACCAGGACTCGGGAACGCTGTGCACCTTCGGGGTGGACCCGGAAACGGGCCGCCTGAAGGGGGTCGCGGGAACGGTCCCGGTGTCGATGCCCGTCTGCGTGGTGTTCCTGGACTGACGCCCGCGCCGCCCTAGGGAACCTTCAGCACCGTCTCGATGGCGCCCAGCACGCCCGCCTGGCTGAACGGCTTTTCCAGCAGGAAGTGGGCCCCGAAGTTCTTCGCGATCCTAAGGTACGAGTCGCGGGCAATGTGGCCCCCTCCCGACATCGCGATGATCTTGATCGCCGGGTACTTCTTACGGACCTCGGTGATGAACTCGAGCCCGTCCCTCTCCGGCATCAGCAGGTCCGTGATGATGACGTCGACCGGGTGGGCCGCCAGGAGCTTCGGAGCCTGGACCCCATCCTCCGCCGCCATGACGGCGTACCCGGCGGCCTCAAGCATCATGCAGAGCAGCTCCCGGATTCCGGGTTCGTCATCGACGACAAGGATCGAGCATGAAGAGGGCATTAGGTTGCCATATTCTTCGTTGAGGGTAGGTTCTGCTGCGCTCGTGGGCAAGCCCATGTGCTATAAATCCTCTCCCCGATCCCATAGATGGCCGATTTCCTCCCCACCCAGCCCAAGGCTCAGCGAGCGTTCCTGATCGGCGTCCAGACGCCGGAGATGCCCGAGGGCGAAGGCGAGGAGCTCCTGGCCGAGCTGACGGAGCTGGTCGAGAACCTCGACCTTTCGATCGTCAGGTCGGTTTCGGTCCGGCTTAGGTCCCCCTCCCCCGCACTCTTCCTCGGCAAGGGAAAGTCGGAGGAATTGGCCGCGATGGCGAAGGAGGACGGGGCCGAGGTCATCGTCTTCGACTCCGCGCTTTCCCCCGCCCAGCAGCGCAACTGGGAGGAGCTAGCGGGCATGGCGGTCATCGACCGCCAGGAGGTCATCCTCGAGGTGTTTGCCGACCGAGCCCACACGAGGGAAGCCGTCCTGCAGGTGGCCCTCGCCCGGATGGAGTACTCCCTTCCTCGCCTGACCCGGGCGTGGACCCACCTCTCAAGGCAGCGAGGCAAAGGCGCCATGGGCGGCGAGGGCGAGACGCAGCTGGAGCAGGACCGGCGCGTCGTCCGCAACCGGATCGCGCACCTGAAGGAGGAGATCGCCCAGGTCGTGCGCCAGCGCGGCGTCCAGCGGACCCGGCGGGTTCGGGTCCCGCTCCCCACGGCCTCCATTGTCGGCTACACGAACGCGGGCAAGTCGTCGCTTCTGAACACGCTGACGGGTTCCACCGTCCTGGCGGAGGACAAGCTTTTCGCGACCCTGGACCCCACGACCCGCCAGCTCCTCCTGCCCGGCAACCAGAAGCTCCTCCTCACGGACACCGTGGGGTTCATCCGCCGGCTGCCGCACGGGCTCGTGGAGGCGTTCAAGGCGACCCTCGAGGAGGTCCTGGTCGCCGACTTTCTGATCCACGTGGTGGACCTGACGAGTCCGCATTTCGAGAAGCACCGGGCCACGACGCTCAGCGTCATGGCCGAGCTCGGGGCCGGCGACAAGCCCGTCGTGAACGTCTTCAACAAGGTGGACCTTGCAGACGCGGTCGAGGTGCGGGCGGCCAGGCAGGCCGTGCCGGACGCGCTCTTCGTGAGCGCGAAGACCGGCGCCGGAATCGACCTCTTGATCGAGCGCTGCCGGGAGATGATCGCCCACAGCTTCGGGACGGTCACCCTCCTCGTGCCCCATGGGCGCTACGACATTGTCGCCAAGCTCCACGCGCTCGGGCACGTCCAGCACCAGGAGCACCGCGAGGACGGGGTCCTGATCGAAGGGCGCTTCCCGCCCTCGCAGGCAGGGCTCCTGGAGCCCTTCATTGCGAAGGTGAAGAAGCCGAGGAAGAAAATCAGGGCGTAAGAGGCGCCACGGACATCCCGTTCTGCAGGCCGTCTCCCGAGACGATCGAGCAGATCGAGATCTTCTCCTTCACGCTGAGCACCTTGATCTGGCCCTTCTCGGTGAAGGCGACATCCAGGGTCTCGCCCGTCGCCGGGTCGCGCAGCACCTCGGAGGTGCCCACCTTGAACGTCTGCCCGACCTCGACCCCCTCGCGCGTCCCGCGGTTGATGTAGACCTGCGGGACCTTCACGAGGATCACGTTGCCGCTCCAATGCAGGTTCGGGATCTGCGTCACGATGAAGGCGACGCCGTCGTCGATCGCCTTCTCCATCGCCGTGCCGACATTGGTCTTCTTGAACCCGCCCATGTCGCCGCTGAAATTCCTGTCCGTGAACCCGACAGAGAGGGCGCTGCTCTTGACCGAGCCCAGCACCTTCTTGGAGGCCACGACCTGCCCCGTCGTCGAGTCCACGACGTAGATCTCGGCGTTGATCTCCGCGGAGTCGCCGCCGCCGCCGAGCCGGATGCCCCCGAACGCGACGCCGCCGTGCTGGCCCGAGGTCGTCTGAAAATTGGTGATGACGCCTTTGACCAGCAGCTGGGCCGGCGTCATGTTGCCGGTCGTGGGGGCCTTGTCCCCACCGGCCACCCTCCCGCTCTTGGCAAAGTCCTGCTCCTTCATCGCCGCGTCGCGCATGTCCTGCTCGCCCAGCACGATGAATTTCCCGGTCTGCTGGAGGGAGTCCGTCAGCATCTCACCCCACGTGTCCGAGAGGTTGAACTGGCTGCCGCTGTAGCCGGCGTGGTTCTCAAACTTCGTGACCATGATGCTAAACCGAAGGCCCCCTTTTGAGGAGTCGGCGGGTGCGGACCCGTCGGCGCGAATCGACTGGGGAAGGGCGAGCGGGAGCAACAGGGCGATGATGGCGAGCTTCTTCATAGGGCCGGACCAGGTTGATGGCTTTCTAGGTTTTCGGTTTCCGGGTCTCGCATCCGCTGTGTAAGGATCCCGTGACCCTGCGCCAGATCGCGATTTTCCCGCTGGAGTCTTTCGGCGCCTAATTGTCCTAATTGTAAGGGGTTGGCAAGAAATACCCTATGGCGGGCCGTCAGGGCGCCTTTGGGGCCGCCTGCTCCCGCTCGAGCTTCCTGAGATCCGCCACACCCTGGGTCAATTCAGACTGGGTTTGTGAAAGCTGCGCCTGCACCTTTCCGATCGCGCGCTGCAGTTCCACGAGACGCGCCGATTCTAGCTTCAGGGCGGCCTCCACATCGGCGCGCTCGCTCGGGACGGCCGCGGCCGGCTCGCCGGCGCGAGGCGGGCCCGGCGGAGGGGCGTCCAGCAGATCCCGAAGCGAGGGCTCCACAAAATCTCTCCACGTCTTAGCCACCTTGCGCGCCTCCTCGGCGGTGACCTCGCCCCGATTCTCGCGCATCTTCATGCGAATTTCGTACATCGCCAAACGGACCTCGGCCAAGGCCTTCCCCGCCTCGCGGAATCCCTGTTGGTTGGCCGCAAGGGCCGCCTGGTTGTCGACGACTGCTTTCCGCAGATTCCCGAGCGTCACCTGCTCCTCGGCGACAATGCCCTGTTGCTGAGCCCGGATCTCTGCAGCGGTCGGTGCAGGAGGAGGAGGCCTCTGCGGGACTGGAAACCCGATCGGCCTTCTCCCAAGTGTATTGAGCGTGCCCTCGTAGACAAAGTGGGCGTCCGAGTGGTCGTAAAAGCGGTAAAAGGCTTCCTCCGAAACCCTGCCAGGATTGTCGAGGATCGGCCCGAATATGATGAGCAGATTGCCAACTGCGGTCGCTACCAGGGCAGAACCAACCAGTATCCTCCAGGGCTGGTTGAGGGGTGGCAGGTTGCCCCACCACCGCGCCATGAAGAGCACAAGCGCGGGTAGGATGGGTTGGTAGATCCTCGAGATCCAGGTGCCTCCCATCTGCCACGTGCCGTCTTGGCTTGGAGCCAGGTTGAGGAAAAGGAAGAGACCCAGGGCCGACACCAGCAATGCGACCTCAACAAGGTGGAATCGGATACGAGACGTGAGGGGGTTCGCGGCGAGGACAAACACGAAGAGCGCAGGGAGGAAAAGGAAGTTCGAGGAGAAGAACACATCCAGCCCGATATCCGCGGCATGGGCCAATTGGTGCAGCCATCCCGCCCAGCTGGCCGATTGGACGAATGAATCCAATGCCGATCGGAAGATTCCGGAGTTTGCGTTGAGCAGCGGTTGGCCAAAGACGTGCTTAAGCGCGAACAGCCAGCAGGCCTGCGGCGCCAGCTGGAGGACCACGGAGGACACGGCAGCCAAAAAACGCCTCCGCCAGCAGAGGGCGACCAGCGTCGCCGGCAGGAAGAACATGCCCAGATCGTACCCCAGGTAGCCCACGCCCATGGCAAGGGAGACCCATGCCACGCGCCAGGCACCCGTCGTCTCGACCATGCTCCAGACCCCAAGGAACAGCAGAAGGCTATCCGGCACAATGAGCGCGTGGGCATAGGGCATGCCGGCCCAGTAGGCCGCGCCCGGGTACAGGGCCAGGGCCCACGCGGCAAAGATGGCTCCCCTCTCACCCATCCGCAGACGGACCACCTCCAGGAACACGAGAAGTGCGGCGACGTTTAGGGCGATGGCGGCCATCGTCCCTCCTATCTCAAAACCGAATAACCGCATCAATGGCCACCCCAGCACCGGGAAGAGGATTCGGCGCAGAAAGATTGCATGGTCCCAGACCGCCTTTTCCCGGCCGTCTACGAAGTCGAAAAGGACCCGGTAATGCGGATGGTCCTGATTGTAAACGTAACCCGTATCCTTCGCCACCACCATGGGGGCACAGGTGTTGGCATAGGGCGCGAGGGTCCCCGTGTTGAGGTAAAGGCCAAGGAGAAACAGCGCGAGCGAGCCCGCGAGGTGCCAGCGCCAACGCGAGGGGGTTGCCGTCGCCTCCGGGGGCCTGCTGCCGGGCCGCCTTCCCAGAGCCAGCCAGATGCCTGCACACGCGAGGAATGCCAGCATCGCCGGCACTCCGATCGTCCGCCTGTAGAGGACGGGGACCGAGAGCCAATACGCGTGCCCGTTCGATCTCGGGTCGGTGTTGTCCCTGGCTGCGAAGATGATCCGCCCGGGCTCATGAGAGAAGCGCTCCCCGCCGGTCTGGGTGACCTCCTCCACCTTGTGGGTCCGTACCGAGTACCGGTGGCCGTCCTCGAAAAGGCTGACGCGGCTTCGCATGCTCGGCCACTGGTCGGGCTCGCTGCCATTGAAGGCGTAGACGTAGGCAAACGTGGCCTCCGTTGAATAGGGCCTTATCTGCCCGGTCGGGATGACCTCGATCCGCTCGGGAAGGATCTCGATGACGTAGTTCTGCAGGACGAGCAGGAACGAGGCAGCCGTGGCAAGCGCGAGGACCCAGCGCACGAGCCGGGACGCCCGGATCGCTGGCGCTGCACCTGCGGCACAGGAGCCCTCGGCGCTCATTGGCGGACCGCCACGCGGTAGAGCCCGGCCCCGTGGGAGGGTACGACCGGAGCAAATGCCGGCCCTACCTGGCCGAGATCCGTATGCTTCCAAATGTCGCGGATCCTTGCGCCGTCCTTGAAGCCGATCTCGGACAGGTCCACGGGCACGGGGCCGGGTGCCTCAGTCGCGTTGAAGACGGCGACATACCTGTCCGGGGATCCCGGTACGTCGGCTACCCACGCGATGCGGCCGCCGCGGTCGTAGAGCGGCCTGTTGTTCGAGCTGTGCTGGTTCACCGCCAACACCTCGTCGTTTGTCAGCAGGGACAGCGTAAAATCGTCCAGCTTCGCCAAGTCCCCGCCGAACATGAGGGGCGACCGGGCAATCGACCAGAGCGTCATGACGACCCGCTGCTCATCCGGGGTGAAGTGGGTCGGGCGCTTTCCGAGCTCGAGGACCCCGAGGGGGAGCATGTCGGCGTCCGGCCAAGCACCGGGGGCCCGGTGGGGGTTCCAATTCTCCAAGCGGGCAAACTGCTCGTCGAGCGCCTTCCAGTTGTCCCAGAAGTCGTCGCTGATGCGCCACATATTGGCATGGCGGCCGACGTGCTCGGCGGCGTCGAGCGCGGTCTCCCCCGGCGATAGGCTCAGCACGATGGGACGTCCGCAGCGGTCGATCGCCTGGCGCACCGCCTCAATCTCACGCGCATGTTCGTGGTATGGTCTGGAAATGTCGTCGACCTTAACAAAGTCGACCCCCCACGACGCGATGAGCGCGAAGACCGAGTCGTAGTAGGCCTGAGCCCCAGGCTTAGACATGTCGACGCCGTACATGTCCGTGTTCCATGGACAAAGGCTCGCAAGGTCGGCGATGTCGCGCGCGTGAAAAGGCGTGCCCTTGACCGGGAGGTTTCCGTCGACGGCCTGGCGCGGGATGCCGCGCATCAGGTGGATGCCGAACCTGAGTCCCCTAGAGTGGACGTAGTCCGCAAGGGACCTGAACCCGGCTCCGCCGGATGCGGACGGAAACCGGTTCTCGGCGGGCTGGAGCCGGCCCCACCCGTCAAGGGAAAGCGTCGCGCCCTTGCGGTAGTCGTATCCCGTGGCAGCCGGCTCGTACCACTGGATGTCCACGACCACGTACTGCCATCCGTGCGCCTTGAGGCGCGCGTCCATGACGTCGGCCTCGGCCTTCACCTGGCTCTCGGTGATGGTCGTGGCAAAGGAGTCCCAGCTGTTCCAGCCCATGGGCGGCGTGGGCGCCCACGAGCGGAAGTCGGGGTCGGCTGCGCGGGCCGCAACAATGCAGCAGGCAATGAGGCCGAGGTGCCTCATGAGGGGTGCCCGGAGCCTGCGGGCGCATTCTGGTTCAGAGGACTTCATGTTTGGAACGGGGCCCGAGGAAAATGCACGGTCCATTCCGCGGGAGACCTAGACGCTGTAGACCTCCCGGGCCCTTTGCGCCAGGTGGGCGAGAAGCGGCGCCGCCGTCAGCGGCTTGCCGGTCACCCGCACGACAAGCTCGCGCGCCGTGTAGCGCTGGCCCTCGGCGTGGATCTTCTGGCGCAGCCATCCGAGGAGGGGCGCGAATTCGCCCCGGGCAAACGAGGCGTCCAAGTCGCCGAGGTCGTCCTGCGCCTGGGCGAAGAACTGGGCCGCGTAGAGGTTCCCAAGCGTGTAGGTGGGAAAGTAACCCACTCCGCCGAATGCCCAGTGGATGTCCTGCAGGACGCCGTGCGCGTCGTCGGGCGGGGTCAGGCCGAGATAGGCCTTCATCTTCTCATTCCAGGCGCCGGGAAGGTCCGGCACCGAGAGGTTCCCCGTGATCAGGGCCGTCTCCAGCTCGAAGCGCAGCAGCACGTGGAGATTGTAGGTCGCCTCGTCGGCCTCGACCCGGATGAATCCCGGCTCGACGTGGTTCACCGCGCGGTGCCAGTCGTCCTCGGAGATTCCCGCTGTGCTCGGGAACAGGGCTTGGACCCTCGGGTAGAGGAATCTCCAGAACGAGCGCCGGCGGCCGACAAAGTTCTCCCAGAGGCGCGACTGGCTCTCGTGGATCCCCATCGAGACGTACTCGCCCCGCGGCGTCCCGAAGTGCTCGGTCGGCAGGCCCTGCTGGTAGAGGCCGTGGCCGGCCTCGTGCAGGACGCCGAAGAACGCGCCGCTAAAGTACTGCTCGTCGTAGCGGGTCGTCAGGCGCGTATCGGAGGGCCCCAGGTGGGTGCAGAAGGGGTGCGCGCTCACATCCAGGCGCCCCCGCTCGAAGTCGAAGCCAATGGCGGCTGCGGCCTCTCGGGCCAGCGTCTCCTGGGCAGCCCTCGGGAAATGGCGCTTGAGGAGCTCTCCCCTGCCCCTTGACCGCACCTGGGCAATCCTGCCCACCAATTCGACCAGCGGCCCCCGCAAAGACTCGAACACGTCCGCGACACCCGCGGCCGTCTCGCCGGGCTCGTATTCGTCCAGGAGGGCGTCGTAGGGATGCGCAGTCGGCCCGAGGCACGCCGCCTGCTCGCGCTTGAGCTTGTAGACCTGCTCAAGCATCGGGGCAAAGGACTTGAAGTCCGAAGCCTTGCGCGCCTGCACCCAGGCCTGCTGGGCCATGACGGCGACGCGTGCCAGTTCCTCGACAAGGCGCGAGGGCATCTTCGTGGCGCGGTCGACGTTTCGCCGGGTCTGCCTGACGTTGACCGAGGCGTCCGAATCGGCAGACCCCAGGAATGCGGAGGTTTCGAGGGATGCCAGGAGCTCCGAGAGCCTTGGCGCGACCGTGCGCGCGTGCGCAAGCTTGGCCAGAAGGGAGAGCTGGTCCCCGCGGAAGGCCGCGGCCTTCCTCGGGAGCTGCGTCTGCTCGTCCCAACTCAGGACGCTCGAGGTGTAGGCAAGGAGGCTTATCTCGCGAAGCTCGGCCAGGAGGGCCTCATAGGACTGCGCTGGGGTCGACATGCATGGCATTCGAACGGAGCCGTCGAATGGGGTAAAGCGCCAACCACATCGGGAACAGGGGATTCCGAACACTGCCGGCGCCCATAAGCCGCGCCGCACCACCCGATTCCGAGAAAATTCCTAGAGGTCTGAATTGACGGCGTGCCCCGGCAAACTGTGAATATCTCCGTGAAGATCAAGCCAGGCTCGCGCCTCCTTTTCATCGGGGATTCTGTCACCGATTGCGACCGACTGCGCCCCGTGGGGACCGGATCGCCCTTCGCCCTCGGGACGGGCTACGTGGCCGAGGTGGAATCCCTCCTGGAGACGCCCAAGGGAGGGCGACCCGTGCGCATCACGAACCTCGGCACCAACGGCAACACTGTCAGGGACCTCGCCAAGCGTTGGGATGCCGACGTCATCGCCCTCGAGCCCGACTGGCTCTCGGTCATGATCGGCATCAACGATGTATGGCGCCAGTTTGACGGCGTCGACCCCTCCTCGGCTGTGAGGCTGGACGAGTTCTGGGACACCTACGACGGGCTCCTGTCCCGCACGCGCCCCTTGCTCAAGGGCCTTATCCTCATGACGCCCTACTACGTTCAAAGCGACCGGGGAGACCCCATGCGGATCATGATGGATGAGTATGGCCTGGTCGTTAAGGACCTGGCCAACAGGCACAGCGCCTTGCTCGTCGACACCCAGGCGGCGATGGATCGGGTGCTCGGAAGGTCGGACTTCAAGGCGATCGCCCCCGACCGGGTACACCCGACGCCGATGGGCCACAAGATTCTGGCGCACGCCTTCCTGCGTGCCATCGGCATCACGACCCGGCCGCGCCGCTGACGACCCACCCCAGCGGGGTCGCCTTGGGGGCGGGGGACTCCTCGTAGGGTCGGTGCGGGCTTATTTGAGCCCCGACACCCATTCGATCGCGCCCTTCAGGTGCGCCCGGTACAGGGGATCGGCCCACATCTCCTCGGTGTGGCCGAGTGCGGTCTGGAAGACACGGCCCTTTTCGCTCGTGGTGTACCAGACGAGGGGGTGGTCGCCCATCCGCTGCTTCGCTCCGGCGAACCACCGGTTGTCGTCGACGTTGTAGCTCGACTCGTCGATCGAAACCAGGACGTGGACGTCCGGGCGGGGATCCCGGTCAAAGCTGTACCACTCGTCGGTCGTCACCCACTCGGCAGCGGGAAAGGCGCTCGTGGCCGGATGGCTCCGGTCCTCGATCACAAGGCGGGCCTTCTGGGCCGGCGGATGCCCGAGGAACTTGGCGCCCAGGAGGTGGTTGTACCACGGCCAGTCATACTCGGTGTCGGCGCCCGTATGGACGGTGAGGAGGCCCTTGCCGCCCTTAACGAACGCCTCGATCGCCGCCTTCTGCTCGGGCGTGAAGATGGTCTTTGTCGTCATCAGGAAGACGACGACATCGAAGTGGCCTAGGAATGCCGGGGTTACAAGAGAGGTGTCCTCGGTCGCCGTGACGCCCCACTTCTCCTGCTGGGCGATCTCCACCAGGGCCTTGATCCCCGTCGGGATCACCTGGTGCCGGTAACCCGCCGTTTTGGAGATAACCAGGAGGTTTATCTTAGGGGCTGGGTTTGGGACGGGGGCGTCGGCGGCGACGACGCTCCCGAGGAATGAGAAGGTCATGACAAGGCTCAGTATCGGGTTCATGGGGTTTGGGAAAGGGTCGTTGGGCGCGCGGTCCTCTTGTCCGGGATCACTCGTCGGTCAGCCGATGGATTCGGGTGCGGCATTGTTGGGAACCATCCCTGGGTTCGCCCTCAAACGGGCTGCTGCCAGCGATCGGAGCCAGTGAATCCTAAATCTCACTTTTTTGGAAGACCCAGATGGTGCGAGTGCCGGGAGTCGAACCCGGATCAATGGCTTCGGAGGCCACTACACTATCCATTGTGCTACACTCGCTACTGAGGTCAGAGGGCAGAGCAAACCGCCCGTCAAAGTCGAGGTCAAGCCGTAGCGAGGAAGCGCTGGAGCCTCTGCGTAACCCGCTGGCGCCCCAGGACCCTCAGGAGCCCGTAAAAGCTCGGGCCCACGGGGGTTCCCGACACGGCGAGCCGGGCGGGGTGGATGTAGTCGCCCGTGCCGGCAGAGTGCTTGGCCGCAAGCTCCTGGACGAGGGCTTCCAGCGCCGCATCGCTCGTGAAGTCGGCCCCCGGCAGCGCCGCAAGCAGTTCGCCAAGGCGCGCCTTCGGGTCGCCTTTCGAGAAGATCTTCTCCCTGGCCTTCGCGTCTATCGCAAACTCCTCGCTGAAGAAATACCCGATGAAGCCGGGCAGGTCTTCCATGGCGCGTATCTTGGGCTGGCAGAGAAGGACCACGTCCCGGAGGTACGCGTCGTCCTTCGGGTCCCCGGTGAAGACGTTGCGTGTGGCCAGGAAGTCCCTCGCGAACATGAAGCATTTCTCGGGCTCCATGGCGTGCAGGTAGGTCATGTTCATGTGCGCGAGCTTCTTCTCGTCGAAGCGCGCGTTGCTCTGGTTGACCCCGGGAAGGTCGAAGAGGCGGATGACCTCCTCAAGCGGGAGCTTCTCCCGGTCGTCCTTCGGAGACCAGCCGAGCAGGCACAGGAAGTTGACGAGCGCCTCCGGCAGGAATCCCCGCTTCTGGTACTCCTCGATCAGGGCTCCCTGGTCGCGCTTGGACATCTTGCCCGGCCCGTTCTGCTTGAGGATGAGGGGAATGTGGGCGTAGACGGGCAGGGGCGCGCCGAGCGCCTTGAAGAGCTCCGTGTGCTTGCTCGTGTTCGAGAGATGGTCCTCCCCGCGGATCACATGGGTCACCTTCATGGCGATGTCGTCCACGACATTGACCAGGTGGAAGACCGGGTTCCCGTCGGAGCGGACGATGACAAAGTCCTTCTCCTCGCGGCGCTCCACCCTGCCCCGGATCGCGTCCTCGATGACCTGGGGCTCGCCCGAAATCCTGAAGAGGAGCGCCCCGTCCTTCTCGTAGGTCCGTCCCGAGGCCTTGAGGCGCTCGAGGTACTCCCTGTAGATGGGGGCCCGCTCACTCTGGCGGTAGGGACCGTAGTCGCCGCCGACCCCCGGGCCCTCGTCCCAGTCGAGTCCCAGCCACCGCAGGCTGTTGTAGATCAGGTTGAGAAACTCCTCGCTGTTGCGCGTCTGGTCCGTGTCCTCGACCCGCAGGATGAACACCCCCCCCGTGTGGCGGGCATAGAGCCAGTTGAACAGGGCTGTCCGGGCGCTCCCGATGTGGAAGAACCCGGTGGGACTCGGTGCGAAGCGGACTCGGACTTGGGACATGGGGGAAGTAAGTATTGCGGCTTGTGATTCGGGCGAGGGACCAGCAAGAACCAACGTATGTCCGCTGTCAAAGCCGCACCCTTGGACCCCGTCAGCCTTGCCGCCCGCATCCGGGCCGCGGGCGAAAAGGGGGGATTCCGGTACGAGGAATACGGCAGCGCCGGCGCATGCCCCCTGTTCGCGCTGACCAAGCGCACGCCCGGCTCGCGGCCGAGGATATACCTGTCGGCGGGCATCCACGGCGACGAGCCCGCCCCTCCCCTGGCGCTCCTTTCGCTCCTTGAGTCGGGGCAACTCGACGGGCGGGCGGTCTGGTTCGTCTGCCCCATGCTAAACCCCGAAAGCCTGGCGCGCGGGGTGAGGGAGGATTCGTCGGGCATCGACCTGAACCGGGACTACCGGCACCTCCAGGCGGCCGAGGTCCGGTCGCACATCGGCTGGCTTCGGCGCCAGCCAAACTTCGACCTCGCCGTCTGCGTCCACGAGGACTGGGAGTCGACCGGGTTCTACCTCTACGAGCTAAACCCCGACAACAAACCGAGTCTCGCACCTCCCATCCTCAAGGCCGTCTCGAAGGTCTGCCCGATCGACATGAGCCCCATGATCGAGGGCCGAGAGGCCAAGGGCGGCGTCATCCGGCCAAAGCTGGATCCTCAGGAGCGCGAGAAGTGGCCGGAGTCGATCTATCTCCAGGTCAACCACACCCGGCTCTCCTACACGATCGAGACGCCTTCGTCCCTTCCGATCGAGACCCGCGTGGCCGCCCATAGGGCCGCCTTGTTCGCGGCGATTGACCGCACCGTCCGCCCGCAGGACTAGGGGCCGGCGGCGGCCGCGGTGTCCAGGCCGTGGAGCGAGCAGAAGGCCGCCATGTCGGCCGGCATGGCCGCCTCGAAGACAACGGGGATACCCGATGTCCGGAGGTCTATCCGCAGGCAGTGGAGGGCCTGCCTCGGCAGCACAAGGCGCGCCTCGAGCTGCGGCGTCCATCCTGTGTCAATGAAGTCCAGATAGAGCCTCGCGTCGGGTCCGTAGATCTTGTCCCCGACGACCGAGTGCCCGAGCCATTGGGCGTGCGCCCGGATCTGGTGCTTGCGGCCCGTCTCCGTCGTGACCCGGACGAGCGTGAACCCGCCGCCGAAGGACAGCGGCTCAAAGAGCGTCGCGGACGCCTGCCCATCGGCGCGGACGCAGGACTTCATGAAGACCGGGCTCGCCGTGTCGGCGCCCAGGGGCTGCTCGACCCTCACCGGGTCCCTCAGCACCCCCGACAATAGCGCGAGGTAGGTCTTCCCCACCCTGCGCTCCTGCATCGCCTTCTGCAGCCGGCTCGCCATGCGCGGATCCTTGGCAAGCACGACCACCCCGCTCGTCTCCCGGTCCAGCCTGAAGACGAGGTGCATCGTCGCCAGGCCCGAGCGCTCGCGGGCGGCCCCCACCAGGCTCGACCACGGCCCGTGCTTCGACGGGTGGCAGACGACGTCGCCCGGCTTGTTGACAACGAGAAGGCGGTCGTCCTCGTGGATCACCCACGACTCGAGTTCCCCCGGTGAAATCATACGGGCGGGTCCCTGGGAGAGGCGCCTCGGCCACGCCGAGGCCCGCGGCCCGTCGCTGCCGGCCTCCTTCACGCCTTCACCTGCTTCATCCGGTAGCGCGCGAGCGCAATCCGGGCGATCCGCGCCACAAGCGGCTTCGGAAGCTTGGTTGCGGCCGCGGCCATCAGCTTGTTCTTCCAGCCGCTCACCACCATCGACCTGCCGGCCCCGAGCGCACGAAGGGAGGTGAGGACGACCTTCTCGCTCGTCTCGCCGAACATGTTCGGCACCGAGTCCTTCTCCAGGCCCGCGCGCCGGAAGAAGTCGGTCGACGTGGGTCCCGGGCAGACGGCGAGGACGCTAACCCCGCTGCCCCGCAGCTCCTCGTTGAGCGCAAGGCTCCAGTGGAGCACGAACGCCTTGGACGCGCCGTAGGTCGCGAGGTAGGGCGTCGGCTGGAACGCCGCCGTCGACGCGATATTAATTATCGCCCCACCCCGCGCCTTGAGAACCGGAAGCAGGTCCGCCGTCATCTGGAGGAGGGCGCGAACGTTGACGTCCAGCATTTCAAGCTGCTGATCGCCGCCGGGTTCCGGAAACCGGCAGTAGATGCCGAATCCGCTGTTGTTGATGAGGAGGATCTTTCCCGACGGCGCCTCGCGCTCGAGGAACGTCCGGACTTCCAAAAGCGCGCTTAATACCTGAGCGGGCTGCGACAGGTCGCAGGAAATATGGCTCAGCTTAAGCTTTGTGTTAATTATGTCGGGTTTGCGTCGAGATAGATTGCAAAATGCCAATTCGGGGCGAAGTTTTGCCAACAGTTCGATATATGATTTTCCAATACCGGAAGATCCGCCCGTGATGACGACCGCTGAGAAACCAAATATAGCGGCATCGGGCGAAGGCATAAGATCCTATAAGTTCAATTTTCCGCAGCAGGGACTCACTCTGGCTGCGCAGGTACAACAAAAATCAAAGCCACAGTCATGAACAGACAAAATCATCCGGAATTGATCGTGTCGGGAATTCACCTCGAGCTTACGCCGTCATTGAAGACCTACGTTCAGGAGAAAGCCGACCGATTGTTCCGGCATGAGGAGCGAATCCTGCGACTGCGCGTTGAATTGGAGTGCGACCCCAAGGAGAAATTTGCGGCGAGGTTCAAGGCGAAGGGCCACGTGACGATCGATGGGCCGGCCTTGAACGCCACGGTGGAGTCCGACGAGTGCCACAAGGCCGTGTCGCTCCTGGCGGACAAGCTCGACAGGATGCTCAGCCGCCGCGCCCAGCTCTACAAGGTCAGGCGCCACGACCTGCACGCGATCGAACTGGGCGTCCCTCTTCCCAAGGCGATCTAGGATTACCACGTCACCTCGTCCGCCAGCCCGAGCTTTGAGATGAGCTCGGGGGGCGGGCCTTCGAACTTTGCGAGGGGCATGTTGCCGGCGTAGCCGATGTCCCTCAACCCCTCGGGCGTCGTGTAGTAGCCGGATGCAACGAGGTCCCTGAAGAGGTGGAAGAACTCGTGGGCCGGCGCGAGGTCCGACCCCTCGGGAGCCTTGGCGGACATGTCCTCGCAGAGCGCGAGGCGCTGGGCGTCGCCGGCGCCCTCGAACGGGGAGCCGAAGCGCCTCGACGATTCGGCCTCGAGCCATGTAAGGCCGTCCAGGATGACCTTCCTGTCCCGGACGTTGTCGGGATAGGGGGCGCTCACCCACTCGTCGACGAAGTCGGTCACGCCGAGGGACGAGGCGCTGGGGGAGAGCGAGTCCGCCGGGATCACAATGTCCGAGAGGAGTGCGACCGCCCTGCGCTGGGCGTCGGAGAACGTGAGGTCCCAGTAGTCGCCCGGCTTGTAGGGCTTCATGAGGTCGGGATCGGTCCCGTAGCCGCCGCCCGAGGTGCGGGAAGGGCCGGCGGCGGCAGCGCCGAGCGCCCTGCCCCTTAGGAACATCGCGCCCGCGCCTGCCGCCAGCATCCATTTGATCGCCACGCGGCGGTCGATTCGTACGGGGTCTATCGGGTTCATGGGGTCAGAGGTTTCCACGGCGCATCTCATCCAGGATCCGGTCGGCCGCCCGCCAGGCCAGGGCCATGATCGTGAGCGTCGGGTTTTTGTCCGCATTCGAGGCGAACACCGCGCCGTCGGCGATGAAAAGGTTCTTCACATCCCAGGTCTGCGACCAGGAATTCGTCACCGAGGCCGAGGCCTTTGCTCCCATGATCGCCCCGCCGACCTCGTGGATGATCGAGCCGCCCGGCTCGATAGCCTTCGTTCCGTCGGGATCCGGCCTGTGCTTGCTCGTGCCGCCCATGGCCGCGATCCAGTCGGCGAAGGTCCTCTGCATGTGGGCCACCTGTCGGATCTCGTGCTCCGACCACTTCCAGTGGAAGCGAAGGACCGGGATCCCCCACTTGTCGACCACATGGGGGTCGATCTCGCAGAAGGAGTCCTCGTTGGGGATCATCTCCCCCCTTCCCGTGAAGGATACAAAGGACCCGTTGTAGCGCCGGGCGTCCTCCTTGAGCCTGTGTCCGTAGCTCACGCGGCCGTCCCTGGCATCCCCCGTCGAGATCGGCCCCTCGGACATCCGACGGCCGGTCTCGAACTCGACGTGATATCCCCGGGCAAAGCCGAGCCTGCCGGCAAGCTGCTCCTTGTAGAGCCACCACGGAGTGTAGACGTGACCGCCTCCGGCCCCGTCCTCGTTGTGCGGGGGCGTGCCCTCTAGGAGCGGGATATGTCCGCCCCAGTTGGCCCCGACCGTGTCCATGATGTACTTGCCGACGAGGCCGCTCGAGTTTCCAAGGCCGCTGGGGAACGGCGCCGACTTGGAATTAAGGAGAATCCGGGCGGACTCGCAGGCGCCCGCGGCGAGGACGACCACCCGGGCCGACACACGGCGCTCGAGGCCCGTCGTCCTGTCGACGTAGCTCACCCCGGTCGCCCTCCCCGAGGAATCCACCGTCACCTCGCGCGCCATCGCGTTGGGCAGGACGTCCAGGTTGCCGGTCGCCATGGCGGGAGGAATGTGGACCGTCGTCGACTGGTAGTTCGCCCTGATCGCGCACCCGCGCCCGCACGGCGTCGCCCAGAAGCACGCAGCCCTGTTCTGCATGTCCTCGGCAAGGAGGCGCTGGGCCTTCGCGTTGCCCGGGTGCAGCTTGGCGGGGATCGACGTGTGGTCGAGGGCCCTGGAGAGGACGGCGCGGTGGGCGGGAATGACCGGTATTCCGATCGAGCGGCCCCGCTGCCTCGCCAGGAGCTCGCCGATCCGCGCCTTGGGGGGCGGCAGCAGGACGCCGTCCGGGGAGTTCGGGGTGTTCTCAAGGCCCTCATTGGTGCCGTAGACGCCGATCAGCATCTCCACCTTGTCGTAGTAGGGCGCGACGTCCTCGTAGGAAATGGGCCAGTCGAACCCGAGGCCGTCCCGGCTTCGCGGCTTGAAGTCGTAGGGACCGTTCCGAAGCGAGATGCGGCCCCAGTGGTTCGTCCTTCCCCCCAGCATCCTCGCCCGCCACCACTTGAACTCGCGCCCCTTCTCCGGCAATGCATTCGTGTAGGGCTCCCCCGGAACCTGCCATCCTCCGTCCACGGTCGCGTCATAGAAGCCGAAGGGCTTGTCGGGCGTACCGCGCCCCCTGAGGGGTGCCGCGTCCGGGGTCTTGAACATGGGCGTCTCCGACCGCGGGTCGTAATTTCGGCCGGCCTCCAGCATGAGGACGCGGGCCCCCTCCATCGCGAGCGTGTAGGCGGCCTGGCCTCCGGCCGCGCCGGAGCCGACGACGATTACATCATATCTATCCGTTGCCGACGAGGGGGTGACAATCGCCATTGGGGGTTGGGCCCGGGAACCCTATTCGCGAGGCCCCACACTTCAACGCCGATCTGAGGAAAATGTGCCCAAGCCTGTTGAAAGTTCCTCCCAACCCCGTAATTGACTTACCCCGTGCGCACCCTCCTCGCATCCGCGTCCCTGGCCTTGGCCACCCTGGCGTCCGCGCAGGTGCAGCCGATGGATCCGCTGACCGTGAGCGCCACCCGGGCGGCGGAGCCGCGATCCCAGGTGCCCTTCACGATCGAGGCCCTCGGCACCGACTCGTTCGCCGACACCTCGTCGCTCACGGTCGACGACGCCCTGCGCGGCTCGGCCGACTTCAGCCTCTTCCGGCGCAACGACAGCATGACGTCCAATCCGACCGCGCAGGGCGTCTCCCTCAGGGGCCTGGGGCCGAGCGGCACGAGCCGCTCGCTGGTCCTGCTGGACGGCGTTCCCCTGAACGACCCCTTCGGGGGATGGGTCCCCTGGAGCCTCGTCCCCGTGGGGTCGATCGAGGGGGCGGAGATTGTGCCCGGGGGCGGCGCGAGCGCCTGGGGCAATGCGGCCCTGGGAGGCGTCATCCAGCTCTTCTCCGCGGTGCCCTCGGCCGGCGATGGCGACGTGATCGCCCGCGCGGGCGCGCTCGGCACGGCGGGAATCGAGTTGGCTCAGGCCCTTTCGGCTGGCCCAGGCACCCTCGAGCTGCGCGGCGGGGCCTTCACGACGGATGGACCCCTCCTCGTGGCCCCGGAGAGCCGCGGAGCCGTGGACGTCGCCGCGGCGAGCCGCCACAACCTCGAATCGGCACGCTGGAGGGGGCCTCTGGGCCGCGACGCGAGCATCGTTGTCACGCTCAGGCGCTACGATGAGTGGCGAAGCAACGGCACCCCCTACCAGCAGAACGAACTCAGGCAGGTGTTCGGCTCCTTCGCGGCCTCGGGCAGGGCAGGCCCGAGCGCAACATGGTCGGCCACCACCTATCTCCAGGGGCAGGATTCCTCCCAGACCTTCAGCTCGGTGAACGCCGCGCGCTCCGCGGAGACACCGGCCAGCAACCAGTTTGACGTGCCCGCGACCGCCGCCGGCTTCGAGGCGCAGTCCACCCTTTCGGATCCTTCCGGGGGGGCGACGACGGTGGGGGCCGACGTGCGGGATGTCCGCGGCGAGACAAGGGAGGCCTTCCTGTACTCCGCCGGGGCCTATTCGGACGAGCGCTTCGCGGGCGGGCGCCAGACCTTCGCGGGGCTCTTTGCCGAGCACAGCCAGCCCCTGGGCCCCGGCCTGCATGCCATGGCCGGCGCGCGCTTCGACCGCTGGGAGGACAGCGACGGCCACCTCCGCACCCTTTCGAGCGGCACAGGGGCACTCATACTCCAGACCCTATACCCGGATCGAACCGGCACCGAGTTCAGCCCAAGCGCGGGTCTGGCATGGGACCCCACGACCGCCCTCCATCTCCATGTCGCCGCCCAGCACGCGTTCCGCCAGCCGACGCTCAACGAGCTCTACAGGCCCTTCCGGCAGGGCAACACGACGACGCTTGCCAATGCCGGGCTCTCGACGGAGCACGCCGAGACGGGCGAGGTCGGGATCGACTGGAGACAGGGACCCCTGAAGCTCGCATTGACCGGGTTCGCCGCGCGCCTCGACAACCCCGTCGCCAACGTGACCCTCGCCCAGGGCCCGGGGACGTTTCCGCTGTTCGGCGCGCTTCCCGCGGGGTCCATAGGCCAGGAACGCCTCAACCTGGGCCGGGTGGACACGCGCGGGTTGCAGGTCGGGGCGGAATGGTCCCCGCTGGAGTCGCTCACCCTCACCCTCTCGGCGATCGACGAGACCGCCGCGGTCGAGTCGGCCCCGGTCGCCCCCGGCCTTGTGGGAAAGACCCCTCCCGAGGTCCCGCGCTGGAACGCGTCTCTGGGAATCGTCTGGCATCCGTTGCGGCGCGTCTACGCAACCGTCCGGGCGCGCTCCTGCGCCCTGCAATACGACGATGACTTGAACCAGCTCCCCCTCGCCGGCTACACGACGGTCGACGCGTCGATTCGCTTCGTGCTTTCGGTCAACGCCGAGGTCTTCGCGAGCGTCGAGAACGCGGCGAACGCCAGGATCGAGACGGCGCACAGCGCCCTTGGGGTCTACAATATCGCCCCCCAAAGGGTGGCCGGTGCGGGGGCCCGACTAAGCTGGTGAGGGGCCCGGAGCCCTCTGGAAGGCGCGGCATCACGCCGTACTTAACATACTCTTAGCGCTTTGCTGTGGGTAATTAACTGAGCCTTCACCCGCATAGGTGATACGATGGCGTCCATGAACTCGGACCATTTCTCGGACGGGCGGCCGGTGGCGGCGCCGAAAGCAATCAAGCTGGGGGGCGCGCTGTGAACGACACCGCCTTCACCCTCATCTCGATCGCATTTTTCGCGCTGTCGGCGGCCTACGCCTATTTCTGCGAAAAAGTGCGCTGACCCGCACCCTGACCGTCCCAAAACGCCTCATCCCATGGAAACCGTCGTCTTCGGCCTGATCGCCGTCTCCCTGCTCCTCTATCTCGTCGTCGCCGTGCTGCGGCCCGAGTGGTTCTAAGGAATCTCAGAAATGAACAATCCCAATGCATGGTTTCAGCTCGCCCTCTATGTGGGCGTGCTCCTGCTCATCACGAAGCCGCTCGGGCTTTACCTTATAAAGGTACTCGATGCGCAGGGCTCCACCTGGCTCGATAGGATCGTGAAGCCGTTCGAGCGGCTCACCTATAAGATTTGCGGGATTGATCCGCGGCAGGAGCAGGGCTGGATCGTCTACACCCTGTCGATGCTGGCCTTCAGCCTGGTCGGGATGATCGGCACCTACTTCATCCTCCGATTCCAGGACCACCTGCCGCTCAATCCCCAGGGCCTGCCGGGACTCGCCCCGCACCTCGCGTTCAACACGGCCGCAAGCTTCACGACAAACACTAACTGGCAGAGCTACGCCGGAGAGTCGACGATGTCGTACTTCTCCCAGATGGTGGCTCTGGCCATCCACAACTTCCTGTCTGCGGCGACGGGCATTGCGATAGCCGCGGCCCTGGTGCGCGGCATCGCCCGCCAGTCGGTCAAGACCATCGGCAATTTCTGGGTCGATGTCGTGCGCGTCACGTACTACCTGCTCGTTCCGATCTGCATCATCTTCTCCCTGGCGCTCGTATCCCAGGGCATGATTCAGAATTTCAAGCCCTACACGGTCGCCAAGACCTACGAGCCCTACACGATCCAGGTCCCCAAGACCGACGCCGCCGGCAAGCCCGTGATGGCCGCGGACGGAAAGACCCCGGTCACTGTCGACCAGACCGTCGACACGCAGACCATCGTGCAGGGCCCGATGGCCTCCCAGATAGCCATCAAGATGCTAGGCACGAACGGCGGCGGCTACACAAATGCCAACGCCGCCCATCCCTTCGAGAATCCCACTCCGATCTCGAATTTCCTCCAGATCCTGTCGATCTTCGCGATCCCGAGCGCACTCACCTACTACCTCGGCCGGATGGTCAAGAACCAGAGGCACGGATGGGCCGTCTGGGGCGCGATGTTCACGATGTTCATTGTCGGAGTGTTTGTGTGCTGGTGGGCCGAGTCGGCAGGCAACCCCGTCCATCAGAAGCTCGGGGTGGCTGTCGCCGACGGAAACATGGAGGGCAAGGAGGTGCGCTTTGGCATCTTCAACTCGGCGCTTTTCGCCACGATAACAACGGATGCCTCCTGCGGAGCGGTCAACGCGATGCACGACTCGTTTACGCCGATCGGCGGCTTGGTGCCCCTCTTCAACATCGAGACAGGGGAGGTGATCTTTGGCGGCGTCGGCGCGGGCCTTTACGGGATGCTCATCTTCGTCGTCCTTGCGGTTTTCATCGCTGGGCTGATGGTCGGCCGCACGCCCGAGTACCTCGGCAAGAAGATCGAGGCCTACGACGTCAAGCTGGTCATGCTGGTCCTCATGGTGCTTTCGGCCACGATCCTCGGCTTCACGGCATGGGCCAGCGTATCCGACTGGGGACAGGCCGGTCTGAACAACTCGGGCCCGCATGGCTTCAGCGAGATCCTCTACGCCTACAGTTCGGCCGTCGGCAACAACGGAAGCGCCTTCGCGGGGCTGACCGCCGCCCCCGCTGACGGCAACCCCCACTGGGACACGACACTCGGGCTCGCGATGCTGTTCGGTCGCTTTCTCATGATCGTCCCGATTCTTGCGCTCGCGGGCAACCTGGCCTCGAAGAAGCTCATTCCGGCAAGCGCCGGCACTTTCAAGACCGAGGGGGTAACCTTCGTCGTCCTGCTTGTCGGCACCGTCGTCCTCGTGGGCGCGCTCACATTCCTTCCCGCCCTGGCGATCGGACCCATCGTCGAGCACTACCTTATGGGCGCCGGCACCCTTTTCTAGGTCCCGCCACCGATCCAGAGCTTTCCAAAATTCGCAAGCGACCATGAGCACCAAAACCATTTCACTCTTTGACCGGGAGATCATGCAGAAGGCCATCGTGGACTCGTTCACGAAGCTTAATCCCAAGCATCAGCTGAAGAACCCGGTGATGTTTGTCACCCTTGTGGGCGCCGTTCTGACGTTCCAGCAGCTCTTCACATCCAAGGAGCCTTTCAGCTACGTGCTTCAGATAGCGCTCTGGCTGCTGTTCACGGTGGTCTTTGCAAATTTTGCCGAGGCCGTTGCCGAGGGACGGGGCAAAGCCCAAGCCCGGGCGCTGCGCGCCTCGCGCAAGCAGCTGGTCGCGAAGCGACGCCTCAAGGACGGCACAGCCGAGACCGTTGACGCCTCGGTGCTGCGCCGGGGAGATCTCGTCGTCGTCGTGGCCGGTGAGCTCATTCCGGGGGACGGCGAGGTCGTCGAGGGGGCCGCATCGGTCGATGAGTCCGCGATCACAGGAGAGTCCGCACCTGTCATCAGGGAGGCCGGCGGCGACAGGAGCGCCGTCACGGGAGGCACTGGCGTCCTCTCCGACCACCTCCTGATCCGAATCACGGCCAACCCGGGCGAGGGATTCCTCGACCACATGATCAGCCTCGTCGAGGGCGCCACCCGGCAGAAGACCCCGAACGAGATAGCGCTCACGATACTGCTCTCCGCGCTCACATTCATCTTCCTTCTTGTCATCATAGCGCTCAAGCCGTTCGGCATTTACTCAAACGTCGCGTTCACGATCACGGCCCTCATCGCGCTGCTCGTGTGCCTCATCCCGACGACGATCGGCGGCCTCCTCTCGGCGATCGGGATCGCCGGGATGGACCGCCTTCTCCAGCGCAATGTCCTCGCAATGAGCGGCCGCGCCGTCGAAGCCGCCGGCGATATCGACGTGCTGCTTCTCGACAAGACGGGCACGATCACCCTCGGCAACCGAATGGCCACGGAGTTCATAGCGTCGCCCGGCGTTACCCCGGAGCAGCTAGCCGACGCGGCACAGCTCGCGTCGCTTGCCGACGAGACCCCGGAGGGCCGCAGCATCGTCGTTCTCGCCAAGGAGAGGTTCCAGCTTCGCGGCCGCGACCTATCCGCACAGAAGGCCACGTTCGTGCCGTTCACGGCGCAAACACGCATGAGCGGCGTCGACCTTTCCGTTGCGGACGGGGTAGCCCGGTCGATCCGCAAGGGTGCCGCGGCCAACGTGAAAGCTTGGGTCGAATCCCAGGGCGGCGTGTTCCCGGCAGAGGCCCAAGCGGCCGTTGACAACATCTCACGCCAGGGCGGCACCCCTCTCGTCGTGGCGGAGGACAGGAGGGTACTCGGCGTCATCTTCCTGAAGGACGTGGTCAAGGGCGGCATCAAGGAGCGCTTCGCGCAGCTTCGAGCCATGGGCATACGCACCGTGATGATTACCGGCGACAACCCGTTGACGGCCGCCGCGATCGCGGCCGAGGCCGGAGTCGACGACTTCCTTGCCCAAGCCACCCCCGAGATGAAGCTCGCCCGAATCCGCGAGGAGCAGGCGGCAGGTCACCTGGTGGCGATGACGGGCGACGGCACCAACGACGCGCCCGCCCTTGCTCAGGCCGACGTGGGTGTCGCCATGAACACAGGCACGCAGGCGGCAAAGGAAGCGGGCAACATGGTCGACCTCGACTCGAACCCGACGAAGCTCCTCGACATCGTTGAAATCGGCAAGCAGCTCCTCATCACGCGAGGCGCGCTGACGACGTTCAGCATCGCCAACGACGTCGCCAAGTACTTCGCGATCATCCCTGCGATGCTCGTAGGGGTGTTCCCGGCGATCGCGCCGCTCAACGTGATGCATCTCGCATCGCCCCTGAGCGCGATCCTAAGCGCCGTCATCTTCAACGCGCTCGTCATCATCGCCCTTATCCCCCTGGCACTCAAGGGCGTCGCCTACCGGCCGATCGGCGCGGCGGCGATGCTCCGGCGCAACCTCTTCATCTACGGTTTTGGCGGCATCATCATTCCGTTCGTGGGCATCAAGCTGATCGATGTCATCGTGCACGCCATCCATTTCGTCTGAACCATGAAAACCCTCCTCCTAGAGCTTAAGACCTCGTTGCTGATCACCATTGTCTTTGCGACCCTGCTCTGCGGCGCCTATCCGCTCGTTGTCTGGGCCGGCGCCCAGCTGCTCTTTCCCGCGAAGGCCAACGGAAGCCTGGTTGTGGACAAGGACGGAACGGTGCGCGGCTCCCTCCTCCTCTCTCAGAACTTCTCAAGCGATAAGTATTT
Source organism: uncultured Opitutaceae bacterium (assembly GCA_964414785.1). Classification (GTDB taxonomy): domain Bacteria; phylum Verrucomicrobiota; class Verrucomicrobiia; order Opitutales; family Opitutaceae; genus Palsa-1447. The sequence goes on along the minus strand of CAYPXZ010000029.1, from coordinate 5,577 downwards.
CCAGCCAAGGGCCTCGGCGGCGGGCACGGGCTACGATGCCACAAGCTCAAGCGGGACGAATCTCGGCCCGACGAGCCAGAAGCTTAGCGACAGCGTCAAGGCAGCGGTGGTCGCGTACCGCACCGCTAACGGCCTCGCCGCCGACGCCCCGGTTCCCGCGGACGCGGTGACCTCTTCGGGAAGCGGCCTCGATCCCCATATAAGCGTGGCAAACGCCGGCATTCAGGCGGCGCGCGTGGCAAAGGCGCGCAAGCTCCCCATTGAGAAAGTCCTTGGGCTCGTCGCCGCCAGCACCGACGGGCGCGATCTCGGAGTCCTTGGCGAAGCGGGAGTCAACGTGCTGCGCCTCAATATCGCCCTCGACAATGAAGGCCCAACCAACAACACCGGCGCAGGAAAATGACGCTCCCATGGTCGTGTTCCTCGAACGCATCCGGTTCTGGACCCTTGTGCTGGTCGCGCTGGCCAGCTTTGTGGCCGGATTGGCGCTGGGCCAGATAGGGGCCGTCCGCGACCCCGGGCGCTCGCGCGCGAGCTGGCCGGCGCCCCCTCCCCACCCGAGGACCCTCACTCCTTGACCTCCTCGGATTGAAGCCCAAGGCGCCAAGGTCAACGCAGCGCCGGGTGGCTTGCGCCTGCCTGCTGAACGGCTCACACTGGATCCGGCAATGACCGACCATCGCCCCGACCCTGATGCACTCCTTGCGTCTCTCAACCGCGAGGAGCAGCGTGCGCGTCGAGGCAAGCTGAAGGTCTTCTTCGGCATGTGCCCTGGGGTGGGCAAGACCTACGCCATGCTTCGGGCGGCTCAGCAGGAGCTGCGCGACAAGGTCGACCTCGTGGTCGGCGTCGTCGAGACCCACGGTCGGGCCGAGACGGAGGCGCTCCTCGAGGGGCTGCCGGTCGTGGCGCGAAAGGAGATCTCCTACAAGAACATCAAGATTACCGAGATGGACCTCGAGGCGATCCTCGCGCGCAAGCCGAAGCTCGTCCTCGTGGACGAATTCGCCCACACGAACGCGCCGGGCTCGCGCCACCCCAAGCGCTTCCAGGACGTTGTCGAGCTCCTCGACGCCGGAATCGACGTCTTCACGACGCTTAACGTCCAGCACATCGAGAGCAGAGCCGACGCCGTGAGGCAGATCACCGGCGCCACTGTTCACGAGACGGTGCCCGATTCCGTGTTCGGCATGGCGGACCAGATCGAGCTCGTCGACATCACCCCCGAGGCGCTTAGGGAGCGCCTGAGCGAGGGAAAGGTCTACATGGAGGGGCGGGCCGCCGCCGCTGCCGAGAATTTCTTTAAGGACACTCACCTGACTGCTCTGCGCGAGCTTGCACTGCGGTTCGTAGCCGAGCACGTGGACAAGCGCCTTCGCGAGCTGCGCTCGGTGGGAACTTTTAAGACAGTGTGGCGGTCCGGCGAGAGGCTTCTGGTTGCGGTCGGCCCGAGCCCGTCATCGACGCAGCTAGTGCGGTGGACGCGTCGGATGGCGGCCTCCCAGGGCGCCTCATGGATCGCGGTCAGTGTCGAATCGTCTGCTACGCTCGACGCCGAGGCCCAACGCAGGCTGGAAAAGAACCTTTCTCTCGCCAGGGAGCTCGGCGCCGAGATCGTCGTTACCCACGACAACGACGTCGCGGAGGCCTTGGTCCGGGTTGCCCTCCAGAACAACGCCACCCAGATCGTCGTCGGCAAGTCGCGAAACCCGCGATGGGTGGACGCGCTAAGGGGCGGGAATCTAGTGGACCGCCTCCTTAGGATCGCTGGGGCGATCGACATCTATGTTGTGCCGGCAGAACGGGCCGCGGAATTGAAGGCCTCGTGGCTCGGGTGGCACCCCGCGACAATCTCGCCGGCGAGGGAATACGCCGAGGTGTTCGGAGTCCTTGCGACCCTCACGCTCATCGGCTGGTTCATCGTCCCCCACTCCGGATACCTGTCGGTAGGGCTATTCTATCTCCTGGCGACCATCGCCCTTAGCCTGCGTGTAGGCGCCGGCCCGGTCTTCGTGGCGGGCGTCGTGAGCGCTCTTACCTGGGACTACCTTTTCATCCCGCCACTATTCACATTTGTCATCTCTAAGTTTGAGGACGGGCTGATGTTCTTTACCTACATCGTGGTTGCCGTCATCTCGGGGCAGTTGACGGCCCGCGTGCGCGCCCAGGAGCGAAATGAGCGGATGCGCGAGGACCGGGCGACCGCGCTCTTTCACCTGACCGAGGCGCTGAGCTCCGCGCGAACGCTTGACGACGCGGTCTTTGCCGCGCTTCGCCAGGCCGACAAATACTTCGGGGCGCAGACCGCCCTCCTGCTCGGCGACGGCAATGGCTCCGCGCTCATGCCCCACTTTGCGGGGTCGTTCACGATGAACGAGAAAGAGCGGGGGGTGGCCGACTGGTCCTGGAGGAATCGAAAGAAGGCCGGACGGTTCACGGACACACTTCCCTCCTCGGAGGGCTTCCACCTGCCGCTGGTGAGAGAGGATGCCGCAGTTGGTGTGCTCGTCCTTAAGCTGCCGCCGGACGCCACCCTTACCCTTGCCCAGCGGGACCTGGCCGAGAGCTTTGCGAACCAGCTCGCCCAGCTGGTCGAGCGCGAGCAGCTGCGCGCCGTCGGGGAAAGGGAGAAGCTCCTCGCCGAGTCCGACAAACTCCACCGCACCCTCCTTGACGGCGTGTCCCATGAGCTCAAGACGCCTCTCGCCGTTCTGAGTGCCGCCGTCGAGAACCTCGCAAGTGCGGACGAGAAGACACGCTCGGACCTGGCGGGCGAGATCAAGACGGCGACAAGGCGCCTTAACCGCCTCGTAAACAATCTCTTGGACCAGACGCGGCTTGAGTCCGGCGCCTTGAAACCGCGGCTCGACTGGTGCGACGGACACGACCTTGTGAACGCGGCGATCGACGGCGTGAGCGAGCTCCTGAGCGGGCACCCCTTCGAGAGCAACATCCCGAAGGACCTGCCGCTGTTCCGGGCGGACTCGGCCCTCATGGAGCAGGTCATCGCGAACCTCCTCCTCAACGCGGCGTTGCACACGCCCCAGGGAACGCCAATCTTCCTTGCCGCAGGCTTGGATCGCTCCAAGTCGCGGATCTTCTTCACCGTGGCCGACCGCGGTCCCGGACTCCCTGCAGCGATGCGCGAAAGGCTCTTCCAGAAATTCCAGCGCGGCGACGCCGCAAAGGCCGGAGGGCTCGGCCTCGGACTGTCGATCATCAGGGGCTTCGTAACCGCCCAGGGCGGCGACGTCGTTGCCGGCGAGAACCCCGGCGGCGGGGCGGTCCTGACGGTGTACCTGCCGTACAAGGCACATGGCGACGTGCCTGCCGAATGACTATGAACACTCCGAAATTGACCGTCCTAGTGATCGACGACGAGGTCCAGATCCGCCGTCTCCTGCGGATCACCCTGGAGGCCTCGGGGATGGCCGTTGTCGAGGCCGACACGGGGCGCATCGGCCTTGAGGAGGCCGCCCGGGCCCATCCCGACGCGGTCGTCCTCGACCTCGGCCTGCCCGACATGGGAGGACTCGAGGTCCTCAAGCAGCTTCGCGAATGGTCCAAGGTGCCGGTCCTCGTCCTCACTGTGTTGGCGGCCGAGAGCGACAAGGTCGCCGCCCTGGACTCGGGGGCCGACGACTACCTGACGAAGCCCTTCGGATCGGCCGAGCTGACGGCGAGGCTGCGCGCTATACTCAGACGGATGCCCGAGGAGAACGAGCCCTCGGCGATCAAGTTCGGGGACATCGAGGTCGACCTGTCCGCGCGGACCGTGCGAAAGGCGGGCGCCGAGGTGCGCCTTACCGCGAAGGAATACGCCATGCTTCGCCTCCTTGTTATCCACCGCGGAAAGGTGGTGACCCACGGACAGATGCTTAGGGAGCTCTGGGGACCTAAGTCCGAGGAGAACACCCACTACCTGCGCGTGCACATGACCCATATCCGCCAAAAGCTCGAGTCGGAGCCCCACAAGCCGCGCCATTTGAGGACGGAGTCGGGCATAGGCTACAGGCTCGTGGAGGATTGAGTCAGGGAGGGCTCCCGCGCCCTTTCCGGCTGCTCCAAAATCGTTCTAAATGAATGACCTGTGAGCGATTTCACGGGTTTGGCGTGCGATCCCCCGATATGGGTCGTCTTACACGGTATGCCTCCATAGAATCCCCAAATGAGAGACGCATACGTGAGAGAGGCCCTCAAGGTCATCGATGACCCGAACATCCTGGTCAACGTGGTCTCGCGCCGGGTGAAGCAACTCAAGCGGGGCAATCGCCCTCTCGTTGAGTCCCTCGAGAAGCTTTCTGCCGAGGACACCGCCCTTCGCGAGATCATTGAGGGCAAGATCAGCTACGAGCTGGCGAGCACGACGGCGAGGTTCTAACCCTGCGGAGTGGCCCGCTTCCGCGTAGGCCTGCCGGGTCTTGGGTAAAGGGCACATTTCGGGAGCGTTCCTTCGGGACCCGAAGGACGACTGCGCAGTTAATCCCAGCCAGAGGCTGACCCGATGCTGTTTGCGTTCCGCCCACCGCTCGGAAAAGTACGGGGAAAGGGCCCTTCGATGAGATTCCATCGCGTCATTGTTGGCATTGCGTTCCTCGTGTTTCGATCCGCCATCGCAGCCGCGCCGGCGGCCGCCGAGGATATTCTCGACGAGGCGAGCCCTCCAGGAACCAATTTTGAGAGGGCGGAGTTCAGGCTGTGGCTTCCGGCCGAGGCCGCCTTGGTGCGAGGGGTGCTGGTCCTGGTGCCCGGCTCAAACGACGACGGCCGGGCCATGGTCGACGATCCCGTGTGGCGGGCGTTCGCCGTAAGGCAGAGGCTCGCAGTCGTCGCCTGCCATTTTGCGGACCGCCACCACGACCAGGATTTCATCGAGGACTATGTCTACGCGGCGCACGGAAGCGGGCAGGCCCTCTTGGACGCCCTGACCCGGCTCTCCCGCCGGGCGCAGCACCCGGAATTGGCCGATGCTCCCCTCCTCCTCTGGGGCATGTCGGCAGGCGGGGAATTCAACTACGAGTTCACGGCGTGGAAGCCCGAGCGGGTGATCGCATTCGTCGTCAACAAGGGGGGAATCTACTACACGGCGCTCACGAGCAAGGCGGCGCGGGCGGTGCCCGGCCTTCTCTTCACCGGCGGCCTGGACCTCGGCTCGCGGACCGACACGATCAAGGGCTTGTTTGCCTTGAACCGCCGCGCGGGCGCCCTTTGGGCGCTGACCGAGGAACCGAAGGCCGGCCACGTCGTCGGCCGGTCGCGGGAATTGGCGCTGCTTTACTTCGAGGACGTGCTGGCGCTCCGGGTTGCGGAGCCGGGATCGCCGCTTAGGGCCGTTCAGGCAGGGTCGGGCTACCTGGGCGACATAAGGAAAAGGGGGCTCCTTCCCGTCAGAAGCGCGACGGTTACCGAGGCCGATACCGCGTGGCTCCCAACGGAGCGCGTGTCCCGCGCCTGGCGGTCTGTCGTGACGGACGAACCCTTCAATGCGGACCTCCCGTGACGGGGGTCAGGGTAGCCGGAGGAAAGTGGCGCACCCGTAGGGAGTCGAACCCCAAACCTTCTGATCCGTAGTCAGAT
>CAYPXZ010000028.1:0-49989 GCA_964414785.1 uncultured Opitutaceae bacterium | reverse complement strand
TCTTCATCTTCATGGCCGGTGAGGCGGAGTACCGGGCGGTCAAGCGCCGGGAAATTGAGGAGGCCCACTGGAGGGCCATGATGAGCCAACGGGTCGTCGATCCACCGGCCGGCGAGCCACCCGTCCTGAGCGGCTAGTCCGGGATCTTAAGGGTCACGGGTCTCCAAAAACTCCTTGCCTTCGAGCCGGAAAAACCGATTTCTAATCCCCTCGCATTTGCGATGGGCTCGTAGCTCAGTTGGAAGAGCGCCTCAATGGCATTGAGGAGGTCGTCAGTTCGAACCTGATCGGGTCCACCAATTTGCAAGTATCTCCATGGTAGTGATTTAGGAGATGGCTTAAGGGTCTAACCTATTTGAACCCGTTTATTTGGCCGATAGACCCCAGAGCGTTCTATTCCCTTACCAAATAAGCGATTAGCTGCAATGCCCCTCCTGGAGATTTTGGATTGGGCGGTCAATATTTGAGCCATGTTGCGAAACAAACGCGAAACAGAGTTCGCTCCTATCAGGCAACAAAACTGCGGTCTCTTTGATCGGTAAAAGGCTTCGGTACGGCGTTTATCAAATCAGGTCATTCGCTTGACCTGTTTCAGGTCATGCTTTGGATTGCTCTCATGAAGATGCTCACCGTCTCTAAGGCCAAGGCTACGTTCAGCGGAATTGCACGCAATGTTGTCCGCTCCAAAAAGCCTGTCATCGTTCGTGTTCCCAACGGCTTCATCCAGATCGCCCCCTATGAACTCCCCGAAGAGGTGGCTGCATTTCCTGCCGGAAGCCTGGAACTCCTGCCGCGTGAACTTGACCTGCATAACACGTTCGGCGAGTCCCTATGAATCACCATCGCTGGGATATCGTGTTTCTTCGGACCGATGAGAAGGATCCCGTCGGACACCCTGCAGTAGTCCTTTCATCGGACGACACTATGGCCGATAGCAGACAACATCGGTTTAATGTTGTGACGGGTACAAAGAAGCAGCCGGGCGAAAACGCGCGCAACCACCAGGTCATCCTTGATGCAGCAGATGGGCTGGAGTTCCCTACCCTGGTTGATTGTTCGCTCATATACGTTGCAAAGAAAGCGTCGGTTCTCCGCTCAACCGGTTCCGTCACCATCAACAGGCGACAGTTAATCCAGCGAGCGGTTCGCGGCTATCTCGGCTTGGGATAGCCGTCTCCCTGCCTCAAACTCAAAGCAATGAAAGCCGTCACCGCCAAAGTATTCGATTCTGGGCGTTTCCAGACCATCCGATTGCCGAAGGATTTCAGGGTCAAATCCAGCACCGTGAAGCTATCGAAGACTACTGCCGGATTCGTCGTCTCCGAAGTGAAACCTTCTCCTCGTAACGTGAAAGCTTTCAAAGCTCTTGCGGGGAGCTGTCCAGACTTCCCTGAGAGTGCCGCCAACGCTTCTGGGAACGTTCGCCGCAACTGGGAATAGGCTGAGTTTTGCCAAGCGCATGGCGCAATCGACTAAGATGTTCGCTAGAAAATCTGCCACGAAATCCCGAAAACATCCCTCGGGACGCGAAACAAACGCGAAACAGAATCCTCCGCCATAGTGAGAGGATGGACCCTGATCGGGTCCACCAACCTATTGATAGTCAATAGGTTACAAAATAAATCGAGAGTTTATAAATGATGGGAGCGACGGGTCGGAATTGCCAGATCAACCCGGGGCGATAAGCCTTAATTTCGGAAAGTAGGTCCTGTAGCGAGTGGCATCGCGCGTGAGAAGTGTCAGGCCTGCGGTTTGGGCATGTGCTCCTATGTAGAAATCAGGCAATGGAGAGCGGCGCTGCCCACCTTCTTTCCGGTAGCGCACGAAGGCTTGGCTGGCCGGAAATGCCGCATCGTAAGGAAGGGTAAGGCGTTGGACCGGCCAACCAGCAAGAGCGCGGTCAAGTTCGGTTGCGCTTCTATATGCTGCGCACAATTCCGAATAGATGATAGGGTTCACCGCTGCCTGGTCAGTTTCGATCGACTCTAAGAATCGCTCCTCTGACCATGGACGCCAGTTGGGATCGTTGGTTAGTATGTCCAGGATAACGTTCGCGTCTACCAGGACCATTTAATCCTCCCCGCGAGTAAGACTCATAATGTCATCGGAAGTGAGTTTTGTCGTTGCGCTGCCGCGGGCGCGTCGAATCCAAACCTCGGCTTGACGGCGTCGGCTGGCGGCGGCGGGCTTGATCAGGACCCCGCCATCAGATTCCTCAAAAGCGACCTCCGTGGCCGGCAATAGCCCGAACTTCTTCCGAAGAGACTGCGGAATCGTCACCTGACCTTTGCTCGTCAATTTCATGGTATTACTTTCAATCAATTAGTCTTACCTGTCAAGATACGGATCCAGCTTAAAAATTTTCGATCTCAAGCCGGAGAGTTTGGAGCCGCCGTTTATCGGGTTTCGCAGCGCCCGGTGGCTCGCGAGGTTCGATGCGAGCGAGAGCGGTTCGTCCTCAATAGTGTTATCAGCCGCGTTTTCCTTCAAACAAAGACATCTGCACTCACGCCAAAACGGTCCCTGAGCGCCTTCACGTGCGCCGTGGTCAAACCGCGTTCACCCTTCAGGATTCGGTAGGCGACCGAACGGTCGACATCAAGGATAGTGGCTAGGTCATCACCCGTGAGCCTGTTTTCTTCCAAAACGTACTTCAACATCGCGAAGCCAGAAACCGGACTGGGGGCAGGCAGCGTCTCTGATTCATATCGCTCAACGATCCCTGAGAGGACGAGAAGGTAGTCCTCTTGGTCCTCATTGACCTGCTGACCGGCCAGGGCGTCGATGACCTCGACGATGTTCTGGTACCCTACCTCATCGTGGATGGGCCGCGGAACGTGAAATTTGATCAGCTTATCGTAAGTTTTTGGAAGCTTCCTGAAGGATACCTTGGAGGTCGTTTTCATAGGTTCTTTTTCCAATGAGGTTTGTCATAATCGCCGTGCGTGAGTATCAGCAGGATGAAGATGACCTGGTGGTTATAATGGATGGCGGTGACTAGCCGAAAGTGGTTCTTGATATTGAAAATTGTAACTGTTTTTCCGCTTTCAACTTTAGCTTGGTCTGCAGTGGGAAGCACCTTGCGGATTTCTACGAGGTTCGCGAATTGCCCCCTTCGAATGAGCACTTCCCAGTGCTCCAGGGTCGCCGCAATTGTTGGATGTAGAGTGGCATACTCGCGGAGGCGTTTGATCGTTATGATTCTCACAATGTACTGGATAGAAGAAGTCGCCAAAAAGGCGACTTGTCAAATCTTACAAGGAGCGGACGATTCAACTGCAAATCTTGAAAACATCCCTCGCGACGCGAAACAAACGCGAAACATAGAAATTCTTCATAGTGAGCGGATGGACCCTGATCGGGTCCGCCATTCTATCGATTGGCTTGCGCTGGGAGGTGCAGGGTTTGGTCTATGCGGTGATATTGCGTTTCTGCAGGGAATGAATCGTTAGATTCATCTTGGTTTGGAGGAAACCAGGCCTTCGCAGATAATATAGCAAATTCCTTGCAATAAGAAGTGACTTTGAGTTTCTCTGGGACCGTCCGATCCCTTGTGGAATGAATCCTCGCCCCCGGTTTCTTGGCCTCCGTCTCGCGCCAGTCTTGCTGGTGGTTGCGTTCGTTCTCGGTGGAAACTTGACCCGCGCGGCCACTTCGCAGACGCCGTCGTGGGATCCGTCGGTCCCGCTGCCAAAGTTTATCACGCACTTCGTCATCGATCCAAAGTTCGTGGTCGCAATCTCAAAGTATAGGTCCAACGCGGGACACCCCTACTCCGACCAATACGAGATGTACGATCGGAGCATGAAGAATTACTACCAGCCGCTGCCCCAGTACCTCTTCGGCCTGAACGGACAAAATGCGCTCCCCGAATACGCGCCGGCGAACGGGACGATCAGCGCACTCACGGCGGACGGACCCCTTTCCACAGGCGAGCCTCGGGGCAACCAGGTATCGATTGTACCGGACGGATACCCCGCATTCACGATCACCCTGTTTCACTGCGATTCGCTGGCCAACGTTCAGGTTGGCGCGCACGTTACCGCCGGAGACCTTCTCGGCTACGCCGACCTGCGCGAGGCGATCAACGTCGACTTCGCGGTGAGCGCCAACTGGAACGCCACGCCTGTTTTTGTCAGCCCCGGCGTCTACCCGAGCCTGGGGCAGGTGTTGAGCCCTCCCGGATGGAGGCTCCTCTCACCTTTTGACGTGATGACGGACGAGGCCTTTGCCGTCTTCGCGCCCTACGGGCTGACAGACCGCAACGCGGCCATTGTTCCACTCGCCTTTCGGGACCAAAACCCGGCCCAGTTTGCTCAGTGGGATCCCGCAAACCTCGATCCCTTTGAGGCCATCATTTTCCCGGTTGCGCCGATTGTCGAGTCCCAGTCGCCGAGCAGCTATCTTCCGGTGGGAGGCTCGGCCCTGTTCTGGGTCGATGCGGCGATCGCCGGCACCCTGCCGACCTACCAATGGTTTAGGAACGGCGTGGCGATTCCGGGTGCGACCGACTATAGCTATCAGATCGCATCGGTACAGCCCTCCGACGCCGGTTATTACACGGCTGTGCTGACGTCTCCAGGTGGTTCGACTTCCTCCCATTCGATACTCCTGACGATCCAGTCCCTGAATAACCCCTATTCGGGCGTTCCGATCGTAAGCCGCATGGTCAATCTCTCGGCCCGGGCCCAGGTTTCCGCGGGAAACTCCCTCACAGCGGGATTCGTCATGGGAGGTTCGGGCACAAAACAACTGTTGTTGCGGGCCGTCGGCCCGTCCCTGAGCAGTTTCGGAGTTTCCGGAGCGCTCCCGGATCCCGCGTTTAAGCTCATTCCAGTGGGCAGTTCGACCGCCATGCTTTCCGGATCCAAGTGGCTTGAAACCCCCGCTCTGGATTCACTGATGGCATCGGTGGGCGCATTCCAGCTCGTCAACGGCAGCGCGGACTCTGCCGTGGCCACCACCCTGCCGGTGGGGGGATATACGATGACCGTGAACCCAATCAAAGCATCGGACTCCGGGGTCGCATTGGCGGAGATCTACGATGCCGATCCGGATCCTGCGAATGCCCCGGTTAGGCTCACGAACGTCTCGACGCTCGCCTATTGTGGTCCAGGCGGCAACGGGATCGTTGCCGGCTTTGTGATCGCGGGGCCGAGTGAGAAACAGGTGCTGATTCGCGCCGTCGGCCCGGGGCTTGCCCAATTTGCGGTTCCCTCTCCTATGGCGCATCCCCAGCTGTTGGTGACACCCCAGGGCGCCTCGGTTCCTCCGATATTCAACGAGGATTGGAGCAATAATTCGCAGACTTCAATTCTCCAAGCGGACTTCGCGATGGCCGGGGCTTTTTCCCTGACTGTGGGGAGCAAGGACGCGGCAATGGCCCTGTACCTGCCCCCCGGCGCCTACACGGTCCAGGTGGAGAGTGGAGATGGCACCGCAGGTAATGTCCTTTTGGAGATCTACGACCTCGACCCTCTGGGCTTTTAGGCTGTCGAGTCCCTTCGCGGAGGCCGCGATGGAGATCGAGGTTTGCCACCACCTCTGCGCTTAATCCAACACGCGGGTCGTAGGAAGACTCGGCCATCAGATCTGTCTTACACCGGTTGGCCATGAGTCCTTCGTTGTTCGAAGTGATCCTGTCTTTCCGAACAATTGGATTGCGCCAAGGTCGCTCACGGAGGAGACACGGCGTGATCGTAATTCGCGTCCGGCGACGACGGCGGCCCCGACCCCTAGATGGAACACTTAAATGAAGATTAGGAATTTCCGATCCGCGCTCGTTCTTCTTGCCAGCCCGATCGCGCTGTTCGGCTTGCCCGATTCCGACCGCAAGACCGAGGACGCAGCCAGAGCGTCCTACAACTACCGCACCGTGCTTGAGAATCATGTGGCCGTGAAGGCCGCCGACGGCGTTGTCACGCTCACAGGCGTTGTAGGGGACAAAGAATTGAAGGTCCTCGCCGAGGACACCGTGAGCAATCTCCCCGGGGTCGCCCGTGTGGACAGCCGGATCTCCCTGGATCCGGCGCTCGCCGAGCGCTCCGACCGCTGGATCGCCATCAAGCTCCGCACGCAATTGCTTGTGAGGTGCATTGTCAGCGCTGACTCGACCACTGTTCGGGTTGAAAACGGCGGCGTCATCCTGACCGGCACGGCCAACAGCCAGTCGCAAAGGGAGCTCACTGAAGAATATGCCAAGGAGGTCGATGGGGTGAAGTCTGTAAAAAACGAAATCCTCGTGAACGCCGCACCCATCCCCGAAGCCGCCCTCGGCGGTGAAAACGATGATGCGTCAATCAGCGCTCAGGTAAAATACGTGCTTTTGACCGAGCGCGTGGCATGCGCGCTCAAGACAAAGGTCGACACCGTCGACAATTGCATCGTGATCACAGGCGAAGCCGCCAATGATGCGGAACGGTCCCGCGCCGGCAAGCTAGCCGGGAGCATTCGCGGCGTCATGGCTGTAACCAATAACATGACAGTTAAGATGTGAGATCCAAGCATCCCAAACTGGTCCCGCTGAATGGCGCCGTTCGAATCGTCGGCTCGGGCTTAGCCCGTCCGAGAGACCGGATAACCCCTACCCGCTTCGAAACCAAGATGTCGCAAGTGTTGAAGCGTCCCGCCTATGACCTTTTCGCGTAGATCCTCCGCCCTCTGGCGATGCTGCATGAAGGCAGCACGCAATGCCTCAACCGTGGCACTCTTAGCTCGGTGCGGCACGCTCGCCATAGCGCTCAATCTGCCCGGCTGGGCGCACACATGCCGGGCGGACGAGTTCGACGTGCTGCGGGAAAAGTGGGTGGAGATGCTCACGGGCGGCGGTCACTTGGACCTTTCGGATCCCGCCGTTAATTCCTCCGTCAATAGCCTCAGCTCCTTGGCGAACTCATACTGGTCGACGATGGACAAATCGCCCACCCGCACCTTTCTCTGGGCCGACTTGGCCGACCCCATCGACACGGGAGACATCACGACGAGCTATCATCGCCTGAAGTCGATGGCAGTCGCCTACATGACTCCGGGATCCAGCCTGAAAGGCAACCCGTCATTGAAGACCGACATCGTTCGCGGCCTGGATTGGATGTATGCCAACCGCTACAACGAGGCGACGCCGATGCACTTCGAGTGGTTTCACCTCGAAATCGGTGCGCCTGCCGAGCTCGTAGACACAACGGCCCTGATGTTTGGCGACCTGAGCTCTACCCAGGTGGCCAATTACATGCGGGCCGTGGAAAAATTCACCCCTTCAGCGACGACTCCCGCGCTCGGCGGCACCAAGTGGTCCTTCACCGCCGCCAACCGCATGTGGAAGATCCACATTGTGACGATTCGCGGCATCATCGTGAAGGACAGTGCGAAGCTATCAGCTGCCCGCGATGCGTTCAGCGAGCTCTTCGTCTACGCGAAACATGGCGACGGCTACTACGCCGACGGCTCTTTCATTTTCCACAGGGGGCACCCCTACACCGGAGGGTATGGCGCCTCTTTGCTTGGAAGGCTCGCACCCGTGCTCGCGCTTCTCAACGGGCCCAATACGGAGAACGCCTCGGGCTCCACCTGGAAGGTCACCGACCCAAACATAGGAAATCTCTATCGGCTGGTCTTCGCGGCCCTGGAGCCGGTGATTTACCGCGGCGGCATGATGGCCATGCTGCAGGGCCGCGAGGTCTCCCGAAAGTACGCTTCGGAGCACGTCATCGGGCACGAGATCATGCAGAACATCCTCCTTATCTCCCAGTTCGCCCCGAAGGCGGACGCCGCGAGGATGCGATCGATGCTCAAGTACTGGGCGGAAACGGACACGGTCCTCGACCTCGTCAAGACCGCTCCCATCGGACTCAAGGGCGCAGTGCGGCAACTGATCGCCGACTCGACCGTGAAGTCCCGTGGTGAGCTCATCGACAACTTTGTCTATGCCGGCATGGATCGCGTGGTTCACCTGGCCCCGGGGTTTGGCCTTGGCCTTAGCATGTCATCAAGCCGCGTGTATACCTACGAGAGCATCCACGGTGAAAATGTGAACGGCTGGCACACGGGCGAAGGCATGCTCTACCTTTACAATTCCGATTTGACGCAGTTTGACGACGACTTCTGGCCAACCGTTGACCCGCGGCGCCTTCCGGGCACCACGGTCGATGTGAATCAGGTCCGCGATCCCGCATCGGGGCAAAGCGAGGCTCCGGCCACCACCTGGGTCGGCGGTGCGTCTCTCGGCGCCTATGGGGCAGCGGGAATGCAACTCCGGGCTTGGGGAAGCACGCTCACCGCGAAGAAGTCATGGTTTATGTTCGACAGGGAGGTTCTTTGCTTGGGTAGCGATATCCGCAGCGGCGACTCTCGGCCAATCGAGACCGTCGTCGAGAACCGCCTCCTGCATGGGGGCGCCGACCAGACGCTTACCGTAGACGGCGTGCGAAAGACCGGAGCGCTTGAGGGGTCGGATCCCATGCGAGACGTGACCTGGGCTCACCTGGCGGGCCCGACGGAGGCCGCGGACATCGGCTATTTTTTCCCCGCGCCCGTCAATCTGTATGGATTGCGCGAGGCAAGGTCGGGCGTTTGGAACGAAACCTCGACAACCGTATCGCGCAACTATCTCACGCTCTGGCTCTCCCACGGGCCGAATCCAGCCGGAGCAACGTATTCGTATGTGCTCCTACCCGGATACAGCGCGGCGCAGGTCTCCGACTATGCCAGGCAGCCGAGAGCGGAGATACTGGAAAATTCCAATCGGATCCAGGCTGTGCGTGTGGCTTCGTTGGGCCTGACGGCTGCAAACTTTTGGAGCGATGGGCCTTCAACTGCCGGAATCATCACTGTGGACAGAATGGCCTGCGTTCTCCTTCAGGCTAAGGGGGATTCCCTGGAAGTCGCCGTGAGCGATCCTACCCAATCCAACACTGCAACTATCGCAGTGGAATTGTCCGCGCCCGGACTAAAGTTGATTGGCGCCGATCCCGAAGTGCACGTCGACCGGCTTTCACCGACGATTCGGCTATCGTTCCTGGTCGCCGATGCCTCAGGGCGGACCTTTCATGCACGTTTCCTGACTCGGGTGCCGTGAGCGGCAATGGCCAAGGCCTAAAGTGTTGGGCCATGATTCGAAAGGTACCCGGATTGCGCTTCCGGCCGAACTGGCCATCCGCATCTTCTTCTGGGAATGGAGATCGGCGCAGGGAAGCGAAGCGAGCGAACCAAAGATCTAGCGGCGGGCTCACCGGTCGGCATCCGTCACGGGGCCATCATGCAGTCTTTCATCGGTCAAAGGGGGTGAGGACCCTGTCGTAATGGGACAAGAGCTGGCCCAAAAGGACTTTTGCGCAGTGCGCCCCTGGTTTCGAAATCTTAATCTGCAGAAGGTGCCGGAAAAAGGCCTGACAGTCGACGGTGCAAAGCTACGAGCTGAATTGCAGGTCCTCCTTCCTTGGGTTTGAACCCCATTGGATACGCCCATTCTAGTAGAGTTCTTTGGGCCTACCAAACGAAGTCACCCGTTTGAAATCGCTCCAATTGTACTCCATCGGGTTCCCCAGTTTGGACATCGTCACGCTGGCGGTGCTGCCGCTTTGGACTTCAGCGGAATTTTGGGCGGAAGCATTGTCCACCGGCTCAATTCGGACATCGATATCCAGTCCGGTGATCCTCGCCAGCCCCAACAGGACATTAATCGGCTGGCGCAATGTTGCCGATATGCGCACAACGCCTCCGCTCTCCTTGTCGACCGTAATGGCGACAACGATCTCCTCGACCGAAAACAGACGCATCGCCTCTGGACGCAAACCGACTTCGAAGCGCGCGCTCTTGGGCGTGTTTGCCACAAGTCTTGCGTTGTCCAGGTCGAGGTACTCGGCGGGCGATTTGACGACCTTCCTTCTTGGATGCCCGTTCTTGCTGGACTCCCAGCTCTTTCGTTGTTCGTCCGTCGCGGGCTTACCGTCGACCTCGATCAGCCGCCAACGTTGCCTGTCCGGCAGCGACGGGTCATAACGCTCCACCCGCTCATTCTTCACTTTGCCATCTTCGACGAAGAACCGGGTCTGCTGCGTGAAAGCTAGGTCTTCCCGACCGGCGACCCACTGCCCGATCGCCTTGGCAAGCAGCGGAGGCGGCTCCGCGCGCAATCCTTGGAAAGACGCCCCGAGAATTAACCAGCTGAACCAGAATGACTGAAGAGTCATGGGGTGTTGCATTCGGTCAAAGCCATGTTCGTTTTCAGTGGAGCGAGAGCGCTTTACTCGCCGACCCTTCTTTTGGTCGCCGGTTCCGCTGTTGGGGACTTGACCCCATAGCGCCGCATCTTTTCGCGCTGTAGAGTCTGCGAGGTTGAAAACAATGAGCGCACCGCCTCACAGGGCGGCGAACTGGGTTCGAATGTCGCTGCTACTCTTCGGTTCAATTCTCATTGTGGGACTTGTCTTTAGTCTGCTGGTCTTCTTGACCGGCAGCCCTGGACTTGGGGAAAGGCGAATTCGCTACCAGTTGACGCACCAATTTGCCGTCGACGACCCGCAGTTCCTTCGCAGCATGGGCCAACTGCTCGGCCCCGCGATCCTGCCCGGCAACCGGGTGACGGCATTGCAAAACGGGGATCAAATATTTCCGTCGATGCTCGAGGCGATTCGCGGCGCACGTGAGTCGATAACGTTTGAAACCTACATCTATTGGTCGGGCAATATCGGCCAGCAGTTCTCAGATGCTCTGTGCAACCGCGCGCAGGCCGGGGTGAAGGTCCGTGTGCTGCTGGACTGGCTGGGTTCCGACAAGATCGATGACAGGTACCTGATGGCGATGAAGGCCGCGGGCGTCGAGGTGGAACGCTATCATCCGCTTCGCTGGTATAATCTGTCCCGCCTGAATCATCGGACCCACCGCAAGCTTCTGGTGGTGGACGGCCGGATCGGCTTCACCGGCGGCGTCGGCATCGCCGACTCGTGGACCGGAAACGGCACCGCAAAGGACCACTGGCGCGATTCACAGTACAGAATCGAGGGTCCGGCGGTCGCCCAGATGCAGGCGGCATTTGGCGACAATTGGATGAAGACCGAAGCCCGTGTTCTCTTTGGCAGCGAGTACTATCCCGAATTGACTCCGAAGGGGCCCTCGCGCGCCCAGGTGTTCAAGAGCTCCCCCGATGAGGGCAGCGAAAGCGTCCGACTAATGTATTTACTGTCCATCGCGTCGGCCACGAAAAGCGTCCGGCTTCAGGCCGCCTACTTCGTGCCGGACGATCTTGCCATTGCAACGCTGATCGCCGCCGAAAAGCGAGGTGTGAAGATCGAGATCATTGTGCCGGGGCCCCACACCGATTCGGAGATCGTACAAGGAGCCAGCCGCTCGCGTTGGGTGGCGTTGCTCGACGCCGGCGTGCTCATCTATGAGTTCCAACCTTCCCTCTATCATTGCAAGGTGCTGATCGTGGATGGGGTCTGGGTGTCGGTCGGCTCTACGAATTTCGACAATCGATCCTTCAGGCTGAACGACGAAGCCAATCTCAACATCTACGACGAAGTGTTTGCGGCAAAGCAGATCGCCGTGTTTGAGAGTGACAAAGGCCTATCCCGACTGAAGACGCGCGCGGATTTCAAGGAGCGCTCGATGCTGGAGAAGACGTTCGACGCTGTCTCAGGGATCTTCCGCCAGGAATTCTAAGGGCTTCGGAAAGTTGTCGAGAGCTGTCCCGACGGACCATTTCTGGAGCCCGGATCCAAGCGAGAAGCATTCCGATCTCGAGCCGGGGGGGCCGGTGTGCCCCGCAAATGGCAATTCGCGCGACTCTATTCCTTGACGAAATCAGGGCCGTATATGCCGTATATGCACATGGCGACCGCGAGAGCAAAGGTCTTTGGACCGGCATACTATGAGTAAAGATCTAGCCAGCGATACCCGATGGGAGGGATTTCTAGACGCGAACCAGCCGCGATACCTCGCGGAGCTCGTTGAGTTATTGCGTATCCCTTCGGTCTCCGCAGCAGGTGTCCACGTCGGCGACGTTCGGCGGGCAGCCGAATGGGTTTCGCACCGGGCAACAAAGGCTGGGATCGAAAACGTGGCCATCTTCCCCACCGGGGAGCACTGCTGCGTCTACGGCGACTGGCTCCATGCGCCCGGAAAGCCGACTATTCTCATTTACGCTCATTTCGATGTTCAGCCCCCGGACCCGCTCGAGTTGTGGACAAGCCCTCCGTTCGAGCCGGTTGTGAAGGACGGATGCATCTTTGCGCGCGGGGCGGCCGACATGAAAGCCAACCTGTTGCTGGCCCTGATCGCTGCGGAGACGCTGCTCGCCACCCGCGGCAGCTTGCCCGTGAACGTTAAATTCCTCTTCGAGGGCCAAGAGGAAATTGGCAGCCGCGACCTCGGTCCCTTCGTCTCCGCCCAGCGCGAGCGCCTTGCCTGCGACATGATTCTCACCTCAGACGGCATTCAGTGGGCCGTGGACCAGCCGGCCATGTGGATGGCGGTCAAGGGCGCCTGCGCCTTCCAGGTGGACTTGGAGACGGCCGCAATGGACCTGCACTCGGGACTTTTCGGGGGCGCCGTCCCCAATGCTGTTCATGCGCTGGTCGAGCTGCTTTCCACCCTGCGAAACCGTGAGGGGCGAATCCTGGTCGACGGGTTCTTTGACGAGGTCGCCCCGCTTTCCGGCGAGGCGAGGCGCGAGATCAACGCGATTCCCTTCGATGCTGAAGAGTACAAGGAAGAGATCGGAGTCGACGCCCTCGTCGGAGAGCCGGGCTACTCCACCTACGAGCGCGCATGGGCCCGCCCTACCCTTGAGGTCAACGGGATCTGGGGCGGCTACCAGGGCGACGGCGTGAAGACGGTGATCCCCGCCAAGGCGCACGCAAAGATCACCTGCCGTCTGGTTGCCAATCAAGATCCGGAGGCCGTGGTCGACCGACTTGAAGCCCACATCATGCGCCACAGACCGGCCGGGGCCCGTGTTGCCGTCGTACGGCCCGCCCTAAGTGCGAGGCCCTATCAGATCCCGTCCAATCATCCCGGCGTAAAGGTCGTGGCGGAGGTCCTGACCGAACTTTACAACCGGGCACCCTACTTCGCCCGAGTCGGCGGCAGTCTGCCCATAACGGACATGTTTCTTCAGGAATTGAAGGCGTACACCTTCATGATTGGATTCGGTCAGTCTGACGAGAGGGCGCACAGTCCGAACGAATTCTTCCGGCTTGCCGACTTTGAGCGTGGCCAGGCCTTCTATGTCCGGTTGCTGGACAGATTGAGCCAGGTTCCGGAAGGGTCCCTAGGTCTTCGAAAGACGCGTTGAGCGGGGGCGCAGACCGCCTCCGTTACCGCTTCGAATATGCTAGCAGCCGACGCGAATCAACGGCCACTTGCCTGGGGGGGCATGGCGGCACATATTAGCTTGCTCCAGAATGCCTTATATATCTGATGCCGGGCAGGAGCTGATTCTTGCCCGCCTGAGGGCGACAAATAATGCGTGGGGTTTGCCAATGACCGGTGAGCCATTTGTCGGGAATAGGAGCATGCTGACTCCATCGGCAGCGATAACTGATAAATGGCCAACGACTCCTGCAACAATTCGAAGTACGCCTGGAGCCTGATCCCGCGCGCCGGCCTTCCAAAGCGGGCGGCCTCCGACCGCGTACTCGATTTCGGGGAGATCTATTCGGACTATGACGAGGAGATGGTGCAGAACCAGGCGAGCCGGTGCATCCAGTGCCCCGACCCTCTCTGCATGCGAGGCTGTCCCTTGTCGAATCGGATTCCGGAGTGGCTGGCCCTCGCGGCCCAGGGGAATTTCTTGGAAGCCGCCGCCATCTCCAGGCTGACCAGCAACATGCCCGAGATCTGCTCGCGGGTGTGCCCGCAGGAGAAACTCTGCGAGGGGGCCTGCATTCTCAACGCGAGGTCCGAGCCGGTGGCGATCGGGTCCGTGGAGCGCTTCATCAACGACTATGCGTTCGCCCATGGCGCCGGCGAGAGCGCGGTTGCGGCCCCGAGCGGACACCGCGTCGCCGTGATCGGCTCGGGCCCCGGGGGGATCACGTGCGCCGACGAGCTCTCGATAGCGGGAATCTCGGTTACGGTCTTTGAATCGCAGGCGGTCGCGGGCGGCCTCCTGATGAACGGGATTCCGGCGTTCAAGCTGGACAAGCGCATCGTCCAGCGGCGGATCGACCTGCTTGCGAAGCGCGGGGTTGAGTTCAGGCTCGGGGTCAAGGCGGGATGGGATGTGCCGCTTGAGGGCCTGCTCGCCGACTATGACGCCGTGTTCCTTGGGATCGGGGCCCTAAAGCCGAAGGCGCTCGATATGCCCGGCGAGAAGGCCGTGGGCGTGACCGAGGCCATCCCCTTCCTCGTCCAGTTCAACGTCGGTACGGAGTCCTTGAGCACGCCCCGGGTCGACGTCCATGGGAAGCGCGTGGTGGTGCTGGGCGGCGGGGACACGGCGATGGATTGCCTGCGGACGGCATTGCGGTCGGGGGCAAAGGAGGCGGTGTGCCTCTATCGGCGCGACCTGGCAAACATGCCCGGCAACAGGAGGGAGTTCCTCAATGCCATCGAGGAGGGGTCGAAGTTTGAATTCCTGACGAACCCGGTGGAGATCATCTCGGGCCCCGGCGGCGCGGTGGAGAGTGTGCGCTGCGTGCGGATGGAATTGGGCGAGCCCGACTCGAGCGGGCGCCGTAAGCCGATCGCCGTGCCGGCATCGGACTTCCTTGTCCCGGCGGACTTTGTCATCGGGGCCTACGGCTTCGAGGCTGAGCCTTTCCCGGCGGGAAGCGGCTTCTCGGAGATCAGGCGCGACAAGTGGGGCGGGATCGCCGTCGACAAGGACCTTATGACCAGCATCGAGCGCGTGTTCGCCGGCGGGGATTCCGTGCGCGGGCCCAGTCTCGTGGTTCATGCGGTGCGTGACGCGCGCCGCGCCGCGCAGGGGATCTTGCGCTACGTCGGAGCAAGAGCGCCGGTGCGGCCGATAGGCGGGGTGTGAGCAATTCGGCGGGCTGTGGCGCCGGTATAAGGATGGCTCCCGTCCGAGATTAGTGGCCCGAATGGGTATGGGCCCGCCCTCCCCTCAAGGCGCCGTGCGCCAAACCGGGACAGGCCGCCACGGCCCCCCGGGCCGAGCACCGTGTTTTTCCTCGAGGCGGGTGCCCCTTCGCGTTATAAACGCTCCCAGGGAGGCGCGCATGCCAAGGCACCCTTGGCGGGCTCCCGCCTTCCGGAGTTCTTCACTACTGCAACCTAACGGAAGAAAAGGAGGAGATCATGCCGGCGCACACCTACCTACAGCAGGGACTGACGATCTTTCAGACGCGGATGCAGGAGCCGCGCGCTACGGCACCCGGCTCGCAGTCGATAGAGACGGCCCCGTTCATCACGATCTCGAGGGAGGCCTGCGCGGGTGCGAGCACGCTCGGGCAACTGCTGCTGCCCAGGCTCGACGAGGCCTTTGGCCGAGAGGGACAGAGCTGGATATTCCTAGACAAGAACCTGCTCCACTATGCGCTGACCTCCCACAACCTCTCGGAGCGCCTGGCGGAATTCCTGCCGGAGGACCGAATCTCGGAGATAACCGGGATCATCGGTGAGCTGCTGGGGCTGCATCCACCCCTGTGGGAGCTCGAGCACCAGATTGCCGAGACCATCCTCCAATTGGCCCGTTCGGGCCGCGTCATCTTTGCCGGCCGCGCCGCGCACCTCGTCACAAAGGCCCTTAGCGGCGGCTTCCACGTGCGGCTTGTGGCGGGAAGGGAGACGCGGATCGCGCGCATGATGGCCCTCCAGAAATGCGATCATTCGACCGCCGTGGGGCTGATCGGGGGCAGCGACCAGGCCCGGCGCCGGTTCGTCAAGAACAGGTTCGGCTCAGACATCGACGACCCGCACACCTACGATCTTGTGCTCAACACGGACCGGCTTTCGTCGGACGCCGTAGCAGCAATCGTGATCGAGGGCCTGCGCCGGCGGCAGACCTGCAGTTAGGCTGCGGCTTCACGGCGCAGGCATCCGAGGTGCCCCCATGGGCGCGCCGAGCGCCTGCCGCTGCGACCGGCCGGCGCCTTGGAGCAATTTATGCGAGGTGATTGTCATGCGATGCGCAGCGCGGGAGCCCAGTCTGGCCTACCTTCCGGCCATAGCTAGGCCGGTGGATCAGGCGCCAAAACCCAAGGAGGTCAAAAATGTCAGCCATCAAATTCCATTCCAAGGTTCTCCACCTTGTCTTTCCGAACGTGCCCGCCGAGGCCGTGCCCGCTGTGCTCGAGAGCAACGAGGTCATTGTCCGCCGCCGCCGCGTCGAGAACATCATCCGGATCTGCTGGGGCATAATCCTGCTAAAGAGCGCGGGAGTCGTCTGGCTGGTCCACCATTACAGCCTTCCATTCAATCCGCTTTGGGTGATCGGGCCGACAGTGGCCTTCGCCCTCCTCGCCACGGCGCTCTACCTCTACTGGAAGGAATAGGCGCCGAGTCCGAGCAGCCGGCCGCCCCGGGCTCCCGAGACGGGTGCCAGGGGCGGGAGAGGTGGGAAGCCACCCCTGCATGCCGAGGGTTGCCGCGGCGGGCGCATGGGCCGCGCCCGTCGCCCGCGGCCCCGGTATCACCGGACCTCGTAGATCTCTGCCAGTCCCACGCCGGTCGAGCCGCTCACACCGCTCACTTCAGCCGTGTAGGCCCCGGGCGGCAGGGTGACGAGAATCGCCGCATCAGCCGAGCTCGCCGCCAGCGAGAAGGCTCCTACCTGGGTGAAAGCCTGTGACAGGTTCGCGTCGCCGGCCCAGCCGCTGTTTGCAAGAAGCGTGTTGTTGCCCGAGTCATACAGTACCAGCTGAGGCGTCGCCAGCGATCCGGTCACCCCGAATTGGCTCAGCGTCGGGCCGATGCCGCGAATCAGAACCTTCTCAGGGGTATCACCGGAGATCACGAAGCCGGCGATAAGGACGTTGGTCCCGGTCCCGACCGAGGCGCGCGCCGAGATGTTGATGAGGCGCGCCGACGGGGTGGCGCCGGTGTCGGCGTCGTAGATCTCCGCCAGCCCCACTCCGGTCGAGTTGCTCAGTCCGCTCAGCTGGGCCGTGTAGTTGCCGGCGACCACGCCTGTGAGCACGGCCGAATCCAGAGAGGCGGCGGAGAGCGGGAATGCCCCAACTTCCGTGAAGGCCTGGGAAAGGGCGCTCGTTCCCCCCCACACGCTGTTCGATGCAAGCGTGCTACTGCCCGATCCGATCAGGGCGAGATGGGGCTGCGGCAGGGCCTGGTCGACCCCGAACTGCCCGAGGGTGGGCCCGATGCCGCGCAGGAGGACCTGCTTGGACCCGGTGCCGTTGATCACGAATCCCGCGATCAGGATGTTTGACCCGGACCCGACCGTTGAGCGCGCCGAGAGATTGACGAGGCGGCTCGGAATAGCGGCGCCAGATTTGACCACCACCCCGCCCTCACCCGTGAGGACGAAAGTGCCGTTGCCGAGGTTGACCCCGTCCAAGCGGGCTCCCGTGCCGGAATTCTGGCTCGTCCAAGTGGCGCCTTGGTCGGTCGAGGTGAGGACCGTGCCAAGGAATCCCACCGCGACGTAGACGCCGTCGCCGTAGTTGACGTGCACGAGCACGTTCGAGGAGGGCGATATCTCGCTTAGCCAGAGGGTGCCGTCGGGGGACGTGAAGATCCCGCCGTTGTTGCCGACGGCGACGAATCCGCGCTCGCCGTAGGCGACGCCGTAGAGATCATCCACCGAGCCGAGCTGCTGGGTCGTCCAGCTAGAGCCGTCGCTTGAGGTGAGAACGGTGCCGCCCAGGCCCACGGCGACAAAGGTGCCGTTGCCGTAGGCGATCGCGTTCAGGTTCTGGGTCGTCCCGGTCGCGGCGCTCTTCCATGAGGTTGCGGAAAGGCTCGAGGTGACGCAGGTGCCCCCGAATCCGACCGCGACGATGGAGGTGTTCCCGACGGCCACTCCCGTGAGGATGCTCGTGGAGCCGGAGGAATGCAGGGAGCCGTTGTAGGTCCCGCTGGCATAGGTCACGACGGCGCCCCCGTTGCCGACGGCGATCAGCTCGTTCTGGCCGGGCACGTTGGCAACCGAATTGAGTTCGCCCCAGGTCTGCCCCGGCAGGCCGTTGCTGGCCGATGCCGTCCAGGTCAGTCCGTCCTTTGAATAGTAGGCGGTGCCGTCGAAGCCGACGGCCAGGAAGTCGCTGCCGTCAAACGCCACGGCCGTGTAGGACGTGCCCGTGGGAAGCGGCGTGAAGGCGGTCCAGCTGCCGAAGGAATAGGTCGGGTCGTGAAGGAAGGTGGCCGAGAGCGACGCGGCGCTTAGGGTCGTGCCCGCCGAGTTGGTGACAGCGACGGTGTAGAGCCCTTGGTTGTTGAGCATGACCGGAGGCGTCGTGTACTTGGCGGTCGTCGCGCCCGAGATGGCCTTTCCGTTGAAGCTCCACTGGTAGCTGACCTTCGTGGCGCTGCTCGCCGCGACCGAGAATGTGACCGTGTTGCCGACGCCCACCGACTGCGTGAGGGGAGGTGTCCCTATGGTGGGGGCCCCGCTGGCGACTCCCTCCCTGATGGTGTCGTTGTTGGAGTCGGCGACGAAGACGTCTCCCGCCGGGTCGACCGTGATCCCCAGGAAGTAGCTGAACCGGGCCGAGGCGCCCGTCCCGTCGGATGCGCCCCAAATGCCTGCGGCGCCGGCGAGGGTTGCGACCACCCCGGATGGCGAGACCATGCGGATCGTGTAGCCGCCGCTGTCCGCGACATAGAGGTTGCCCCCTCCGTCGATGGCGACGGCACCCGGCCGGTCAAACCTCGCCGATGAACCGGTGCCATCCGTGTAGCCCTGGACGCCGGCCAAGCCGGCGACGGTCGTGACGGCGCCGGCGGGGGTCACCTTTCGGACCGTTGAGTTCGCCGAGTCCGCAACGTAGATGTTGCCCGCGGAATCGACCGCGACACCCTGGGGGCTGTAGAACCTCGCGACCGTGGCCGCGCCATCGGAGCTCCCGAGGACGCCCGGCGTCCCGGCCAGCGTCGTGACCACGCCGGCAGGAGTCATCTTCCTGATGGTCTGATTCGAGCTGTCGCCGATGTAGAAGTTGCCCGCGGAATCGAGCGCGATGCCCCAGGGTCCCGTGAAGCGGGCGGCCGCTCCCGTTGCGTCGACGTTGCCAGCGGTTCCCGGGGTTCCGGCCACCGTCGTCACCACTCCGGCTGAGGTGATCTTCCTGATCGTATTGTTGCCGTAGTCGGCGACAAAGACATTTCCGGCCGAATCCACGACGACTCCGCGGGGATTGTTGAATGTCGCTGCGCTTCCCGTCCCATCCGCCGAACCCGTCACTCCCGCGGCGCCGGCCAAGGTGGTCACGACGCCGGCGGGCGTTACCTTGCGGATGAGGTTGTTGTTAGTGTCGGCTATGTAGAGGTTGCCGGACGGGTCGATCCCAAGGCCCTCGGGGTTCCGGAACGCCGCGCCGCTGCCGGTGCCGTCGGCGTAGTTGTAGTTCCCGGTGCTGCCGGCGAGGGTTGAGATGAGCAGGCTCTGGGCCCTGGAGGTGGTGAGCGTGGCGAGGAGCGCTCCGGACAGGAGGAGCGCGCGACTGCATTTCGACAATAACCTTGGGTTTTTCATTTTTGTCTACGCGCGACGTCCGCCAAGTGGGGCGGGCGCCGCGTCGATTGGAGTTTGGGAATTTACTTCTGAGGCTTGGGATGCGGCCGTCGTGACGGCACACGGTCTGCAAACTACGACAATCGTCGTCCCACAAACCGCTATTGCGTCCGCCTCACCCGGGCTCGGGCGCCGTCACGGCTTCTTCTCGGCGATAGTTTTGCGCCTCCTAATGGGGTTTTGCCTCAAGAGGTCATTGCCAAGCGCACCGCGGCATGATCCGTTTGGGGTTCCCTCAACATCACCATCCCCATGGCCCAATACGGTTACTTCGACGACGCGAACCAAGAGTACGTGATCACGCGCCCGGACACTCCCCTTCCCTGGCTGAACATGCTAGGGCAGGACGAGTTCTACGGCCTCTGCACGCAGACGGCCGGCGGCTATTCCTTCTGGAAGGACGCGCGCCTACGCCGGCTTACACGCTACCGCTATAACAACAACCCGATGGATAACGACGGGCGCTTTCTCTACGTGAAGCAGGGAAAAAGCGTATGGAATCCGGGCTGGAAGCCTGTGCGCGCGAAGCTTGACGCCTACGAGTGCCGGCATGGCCTGGGCTACACGAGGATCAAGGGGCGCAAGGACGGCGTCGAGGTGGAGCAGCTCATGTTCGTGCCTCCGAACGAGAACCTTGAGGTGTGGAGGGTCTCGGTCCGCAACAAGACCAAGCGGCCGCAGAAGCTCACGCTATTCTCGTTCGTCGAGTTCTGCTTCTTCGAGGCGCTCAATGACATGACGAACTACCAGCGCACCTACTCGATCGGCGAGGTCGAGATCGAGGGGAGCGCGATCTATCACAAGACCGAGTACCGCGAGCGCCGCAACCACTACACGCTCTTTGGCTGCACCCGGAAGGTCGACGGATACGACACGTCGCGGGATGCCTTTGTCGGGGTCCACAACGGGCTGCACGACCCCAAAGCGGTCTTGGCGGGCAAGTGCACGAACAGCCGGGCGCACGGATGGAATCCCGTCGGGGCCCACCAGGTGAACCTGACGCTCAAGCCCGGCCAGGAGGAGACCTTCGCCTTCATCCTCGCCTACGTCGAGCAGGGCGACCTTCCGAAGTTCGATGCCCCGTTCGTCATGAACAAGACGAAGGGCCGAGAAATCCTCGCGAAGTACTCCAACATGACGGCCGTGGATGAGGCCTTTTCGGCCCTGCGGGCGAGGTGGGTGGACCTCCTTTCCATATACCGGACCCCGGATGCGCCGAACGAGCATCTGCGGCGGATGGTCAACACGTGGAACCAGGTGCAATGCATGGCTACGTTCAACCTGTCGCGCTCGACGTCCGGCTATGAGACCGGGATCGGACGCGGGATGGGTTACCGCGATTCGACGCAGGACCT
Source organism: uncultured Opitutaceae bacterium (assembly GCA_964414785.1). Lineage (GTDB taxonomy): Bacteria > Verrucomicrobiota > Verrucomicrobiia > Opitutales > Opitutaceae > Palsa-1447. Next base: position 28,983 of record CAYPXZ010000028.1, on the reverse strand, counting down.
GCTGGGCTTTGTCCACATGCTGCCGGAGCGGGCTCGCCAGCGGATCCTCGACATCGCGTCGACCCAGCTCTCGGACGGCACGTGCTACCACCAGTACCAGCCGCTGACGAAGAAGGGAAACGCCGACATCGGCGGCGGATTCAACGACGACCCTCTCTGGCTCATCCTCGCGACCTGCGCCTACATCCGCGAAACCGGGGACACATCGATCCTCTCCGAGCCGTGCGGCTACGCCGACAAGCCCGGCTCAAAGGACTCGCTGCACGACCACCTGGAGATCTCGATCGCCTACACCCTCAAGAACAGGGGTCCCCACCGCCTTCCCCTCATCGGACATGCCGACTGGAACGACTGCCTGAACCTGAACTGCTTCTCCAAGGAGCCCAACGAGTCGTTCCAGGTCACCGGTGACATTACGGGCTCTCAGGCGGAGTCGGTCATGATCGCGGGCCTTTTCCTCTACGCGGCACGCGACCTCACGGCGCTCTACCGCTCAATGGGCAAGCCCGAGGACGCCCTGCGCGTTGAGGGCTACTATGCCGACATGCTCGAGACCGTGGAGTCCCAGGCCTGGGACGGGGCATGGTACACCCGCGCCTTCGACGCGGCCGGAAAGCCGGTCGGATCCAAGGTCTGTGAGGAGGGCAAGGTCTTCATCGAAAGCCAGGCGTGGTGCGTGCTGGGCGGCGCAGGCCAGGGCAACGGAAGGGCCAAGAAGGCCCTCCAGGCCGTCGACAAGTACCTCTACACCCCGCAGTTCGGCTGCGCCCTGCAATACCCGCCCTACTCGACCTACCACCTCGAGCTTGGGGAGGTAACGAGCTACCCGCCCGGCTACAAGGAGAACGCAGGTGTCTTCTCCCACAACAACACGTGGATCCACATAGGCTGGACGCTCTTCGGCGAGGGTGAGAAGGCGCTCGAATATTACCTGAGCGTCTGCCCATCCGCAAAGAAGGACCATGACGTGTACCGGTCTGAGCCGTATGTCTACGCCCAGATGACCGCGTCCCAATTCTCTCCCACGCCCGGCGAGGGGAAGAACTCGTGGCTCACGGGAACGGGGGCCTGGTCGCTTGTGACCGCGCAGCAGTACATCCTTGGGGTGCGTCCCGACTACAACGGGATCCGCATCGACCCCTGCATCCCCAGGAAGTGGAAGGCCTACACGGTCCAGCGCAAGTTCCGCGGCGTGACCTACACGATCTCCGTCTCGAACCCGAGGGGAAGGTCTAAGGGGGTAAAGACGCTCCTGGTCGATGGGCAGAGGGTCGAGGGCAACCTGGTCCCCATGCCCTCGGACGGCCGCAAGGAGGTCGCGGTCAGGGTCGTCCTCGGATCGTGATCTAGCGGGTGGCGTGCTCCGGAGGGGGGACCCGTCCCCACCTACGGAGCGCCCGCCGCGTCAGCCCCACTTGTGCGGGCCGTCGGAATCGACGCACTCGCGGATCGCCGCCGAGAGCGCCTCGGCCGTGAACGGCTTCGCCAGGTATATGGCTCCGATCGCCTTGTCGCCGCGCTCGGCGATGAGGTCCGAATTGTAGCCGCTGCAGAGAATGATCTTTAGGGAGGGCTGGCGCGCCTTCAGCTTCTCCGCGAGCTCCAGGCCCGTCATTCCTCCGGGAAGAACCATGTCCGTGAGCAGGAGGTCGATCTCCGCAGGGTTACTCTTCCAGAACTCAAGCGCCGCCTGGCCCGATGCGGCCTCGAGCACGCGGTACCCGAGGCGCTCAAGGAAGCGCCGGGTGGCCGTGCGTACGGCAGGCTCGTCCTCAACCAGGAGGACGCCCTCCATGCCGAGGCGCACGGGGGCCGCCAGCGGCACCGGGCGGAACGCCGTACCACCTTCGCTCGTGGGAAGGAACACGCTGAAGCGGCTCCCCTTGCCCGGAGTGCTCGCAACCTCGACCCAACCGCTGTGCTGCTGGACCACGCTGTAAACGGTCGCCAGCCCGAGTCCCGTGCCCTTGCCGACATCCTTGGTCGTGAAGAACGGCTCGAAGAGGTGCTTCATCGTCGCCTCGGACATCCCGCATCCCGTGTCGATCACATCCACGCGCGCGAAGCGCCCAGGGCGGGAGTCGGCGCGACCCACGGTGTCGGCCGCGTTGAGGATCGCCTCGGAGGTCCGGATGACAATGTGGCCGCCCTTGGCCATGGCGTCGCGGGCATTGACGCAGAGGTTCATGACCACCTGGTCGATCATGCTTGCGTCAGCCCTGACGCCGAGGTGCTGGCTCTCGCAGTCGATCGTCAGCTCGTAGTTCTCTCCCACGATGCGGCGAAGCATCTTGGCGAGCTCCTCAAGGAGCTCGTTGAGGTCGACCTGCTTTAGCTCCATCACCTGGCGCCTGCTGAAAAGGAGAAGCCGGCGCGTGAGGGAGGCCGCCCTCTTTGTCTGGAGCTCCATCTCGGACAGCGAGGTGTGCACGGTCTCGCTCAGGTCGGGCTCCTGCTGCATCAGGCCTATGTTGAGGAGGAAGCCGGCCAGGATGTTGTTGAAATCGTGCGCGACGCCGCCGGCAAGGTGCCCGATGGCCTCCATCTTGCTGGACTGCCTGCGCTGGTTCTCCAGCTGCTTGCGCTCGGTGAAGTCTTCCACGGTCCCCTCGTAGCAGATGGTCCTTCCCTCGTCGTCGCGGATGGCGCGGGCATTTTCGCGGACAAAGACGACTTGGCCGTCCGCGCGGCGCCACTCCGCCTCGAGGCCGCGAACGTCGCCCTTTTCCACCATGTCGCGGAAGGTCTGGCGCGAATACTGCGGCGCGTAGCTGCTCTTTCCCTCGAGGCTGCGCGTGGACAACTCCTCGAGCGATCGGTAGCCGAGCATCGCCAGGAGCGCGGGATTCGCCTCGAGGATCTTTCCGTCGGGAGTCGTGCGGTAGATGCCGACCTGGGCCTGCTCAAAGAGCTGGCGGAAACGGCGCTCGCTCGCCCGCTGGGCCTCTTCGGCGCGGCGGCGCTCCTGTGCGCTGGCGGCAGCGCGCTCCTCGGTGAGGCGCATGTGCCGGCCTCCTACCCAATGGACGAGGACCAACATCACGATCAGGAGCTGCAACACCAGCCATGAGGACATCGCCGTGTGGGTGATTCGGGCGGGCGGCAGTAGGTCCAGGGTCTCTGCTGCGAGGAGCACGACGCTGACACCGGCGCAGGTGAGGCCCGTAATGGCCGCTGCACGCGGACCCTTGAGGATCCCCGCGATTGCGATGATCAGGGGAAAGGCCATCAGCGCCGGCGAACGGACTCCTCCCCCGGTCCACGAAATGAAGCAGACGATCACAAGCATGGCGACCAGTAGTAACGTGGCGGCCGGGCGGTGGTGACCGCGGGAGTTCACATAGAGTGCGCAGATCGAAGCAGACGTATAGCCGGCCGCCTCCAAGAGAAGCCGGGGTGCGAACTGGGGCAACGCGATCGCCATCAGGGGAAGAAAGACGATGACGACGCCTAGAAAGCCCATCAGGACCGCCCACACCTTGAGGGCTTCATTGGCTTGGCGCTCGTCGGCCAGGACCGGTGGCGAAAAGAGTCGGATCACGGCGAGATCGGGCAGGCGGGATTTCACACCAGCTTGGCCCCGGAGGGGGCCTCTAGGGCCTTCGTTCGCTGAAGGCTTGCCAGGTGCATGCGCGCTAAGGGCGACAGCGCCGAGCTCACGATAAGGATAAGATTGGAGGACATTGGAATTTGGGAATGCGGCACAGTCCGCGGCCTTCAGGCCGTGGATCCGTGCCAGTCCTTCGTTATCGGATCGTTTGGGGTACCCTTGAGTCGATTTCCGGCGAAATCTTGAAAGGGATCCCCTCGGGGTCGCGGCGCACATAAAGCACCTAAGATACTTATGGTAAGCCGCTTGTACACATCGAGTGGCCCGACCCTGGGCCCCGCTCGTCACCGGTGGACGCACCTTCTGCCCTGCCCCACCCAGCTCACTCAACCGGGCGCATCTGTATCGAATCTACGACGTGCTCCCCGGCCAGGACATTCGTCACGACAACCAGCCAGTCGCCCTGAACCACCCAGCCGCGGCGCAGGAGGTAGGCAAAGGCGTCGCGAATCGTCCTTTCGGGCTCCGAAGGAAATTCCATCAGAAACGGCTCGACGCCCCAAACCAGGAGGAGGCGACGGAAGACCTTGGGGTCATCGGTGAACGCATAGATGGGGCACCGCCACGCGCGCAACGCGGACAGGGTCTGGGGCAGCGAGCCATTCCTCGTGAACACGACGATTCCCGCCTCGCCGATCTCCGAGGCCAGAAGCACCGAGGAGCGCAGGAGTCTGTCCTTGTGGGTCTTCAGGGGCAGGTTGACGTTATAGCCCTTCGCCGCGCTCTGCTCGATCCGGCTGGCGACGCGCTTCATGAACTGCACGCACTCGAGCGGGTATCGCCCGGTGGTCGTCTCTCCCGAGAGCATGATCGCGTCCGCCGTCGCCCACACGGCGCTTGCGATGTCGCTGACCTCGGCGCGGGTCGGCACGGGCGACGTGATCATCGACTCCAGGAGGTGGGTGGCAACGATGACGGGCTTTCGCAGGCGGATGCAGGCATCCACCGCGCGCCGCTGGATGAGCGGCAGGTCCTCCATCGGCACCTCGATGCCCAGGTCCCCGCGGGCCACCATGATGGCGTCGGAGGCGACGATGATCTCGTCGAGGTTGGCTATCCCGGATTGGTCCTCGATCTTTGCGATGATGTGGGCGTCGCATTTCGCATCGGAGAGGAGGCGCCGCAGGATATCGACGTCATCGGCCTCCCTCACGAAGGATAGCGCAAAGAAATCGACCTGCTCGGCGATCCCCACCGCGATGTCGGCGCGGTCCTTCGCCGTGAGCGCGGGAAGCCTTACCTTCACCCCGGGCAGGTTGACATGCCGGCGGCTGGTGAGTCGGCCAGGCACGACGACGCGGCAACGTACGCGGGCGGGAGTCGCCTCCTCGACGACGAGCCTGATAATGCCGCTGTCCACCAAGATTGAGCCGCCTTCCGCAACGTCCCTGCCGAGTCCGGGGTAGTTCACGGCGACGGCAAGGATGCCCCCGAGCGGGGCGCCCGGCTCAGTGAGGAAATCGACAAGCTGGCCGGCCGCAAGGTCCACGGGCGCGGGCAGGTCCCCCGTCCGGATCTCGGGCCCCTTCACGTCCATCATGAGCGCGATCTGGCGGCCCATCCTGCGGCACACCTCGCGAACGCGCTGGATCATGGCCCGCGTCCACTCGTGGTCGGCATGTGCCATGTTCAGACGGCATACGTCGACCCCGGCGGTCACCAGGCTCTCGAGCATTGCCTCGTCGGCCGAGGCGGGCCCAAGTGTAAAGATCACCTTGGTGAGGCGATAGGCCTCCTTTGGGAACAATGCCGAGGGCGGGGTCACGGATTGCGGATAGCAGGTGGAGTGCCATTCACAAGCCTCGGACGAGGGGTCTCCCGGGGCGAGGTAGCCTTCTGCGGGCCCGTCGGGCCTCATGGCGCCCAGGGCTTGAAACGTAACAACGTCTGCCTTTGCTTGCACCCACGCAGAAACCGGCATGTTTCTATGCAAGGCTGGCCCCGATCATGCTTTGAACTCGAAACCCGACCTTAATCAGTCAACCTAATGGCCGCATGATCTAATGTATTGGGCGATCGGCCCAAACCTGAATCAACCTACCCCGGTTAGTCCCCCACGATTCAAAACAAAATGAGCCACCCCGCCTCCGCCGCAGTCCCCGCTTCGCCCAAGCAGAATGCCCCGCATGCGAAGCCGAAGTATCCCGGCGTGCGGGTCACGTGCAACGGCAACCAGCTCGTCACCCAGCACGTGGAGACACGGATCACGGAGGGCGGCGTCTTCTATCCGATCACGCCCTCGACCGAGGGCGGCGAAATCTACCAGCAGTCGTTCGCGCAAGGGGAGCTGAACGTCTGGGGGCAGCAGAAGGTGGCCGTCGAGACCGAGGGGGAGCATGCGGCCCAAGGGGGGGCGACGGCCTTCGCCGTAACGGGACGGCGCACGGTCAACTTCACCTCTGGCCAGGGGATCGTATACGCAATGGAGCAGTATTACCACGCCCCAGGGAAGCTCTCGACCATGGTGCTCGAGGTCGGGGCCCGCGCCCTTACGAAGCACGCGCTGAACGTGCACTGCGGGCACGATGATTTCTATGCGGCGCTCGACACCGGTTGGACGATGCTGATGGCCAAGGACGCCCAGCAGGCCGCCGACCAGGCCGTGATCCTGCGCCGGGCCAACGAGCTGGCGCTGAATCCCGGCATGAACATCCAGGACGGGATGCTCACCACCCATTCCGAACGGACCTACCTCGCCCCGGAGGCGGAGTTCCTGCGCGAGTTCCTTGGGGCTCCCGACGACATGATCGATTGCCCGACGCCTGCGCAGCGCGAGCTTTTCGGCCCCGTCCGGCGGCGCCTTCCCGAGATGGTCGACCTGAAGAACCCCCTGCTGCTCGGTCCGGTCGAGAACCAGGAGCACCACATGAACGGCGTTGTGGCGCGCCGCAACAATTTCAACGAGCCCATCCTGGGCTTCCTCGCCGACAGCTATGCAGAGTTTGGACGGCTGACGGGAAGGCACTACGGCCTGATCACGGAGTACAACACGTCCGGCGCCGACACCGTGTTTGTCTCGCTCGGCTGCGCGGCGGAGAACATCGATGCGGCGTGCGACTACTTGCTTGGGCACCGAAACGCAAAGGTCGGCTCGATCCACATCAATGTCATCCGGCCCTTTCCGGAGGCGGCTGTGATCAACGCCCTGCGCGGGAAGAAGAACGTAATCGTGCTGGAGCGCACGGATGAGGGCCTCGCCGGCGACAATCCGCTTGCGAGGGACATCCGTGTGGCGCTCAGCAAGGCGAACGAGGTGGCGAAGTTCGGGGGGAGCCTGCCCGCCCTCACCCCGCAGGAGACTCCCCGCATCTTCCGCGGGGCCTATGGGATAGGCTCGCGCGACTTCCGCCCGGAGCACTCACTCGGCGCCTACGAGTTCGCAACGGGAACGACCGCACGCACCGACGGCGCCCGCGCCGCCGACGGGGAGACCTACTTCGTTCTAGGCGTGAACCACCCCTACGCGGTGATCAGCAAGGACACGCCCTCGCTGCTCCCGAACGACGCCATAGCGGTGCGGTTTCACTCTATCGGGGGATGGGGCATGATCACCACCGGCAAGAACCTGGGATCCATCATAGGCGACTTCGGGAAGTTCATTTCCGAGCAGAACCCGGCCTACGACGGCGAGGGCCAGCTCGTCGAAAAGATCAACGTAATGGCCAACCCGAAATACGGCTCCGAGAAGAAGGGGGCGCCGACGAACTACTACCTCACCGTTGCCCCGGAGCGCATCAAGGTGAACTGCGAGCTGAACCACGTCGACGTCGTCCTTTGCTGCGACCCGAAGGCCTTCACCCACACCAACCCGCTGGAGGGCCTCAAGAAGGGAGGCTCGCTTGTCTGGGAGTCGAGCGAGGCGCCCGAGGTGGCATGGCAGCGTGTCCCGGCGGCGCACCGGCAGTTTGTCCTGGATAACAATATCCGGGTTTTCATCCTTCCCGGCTTTGACATCGCGCGCCAGGCGACCTCGCAGCCCGAACTGCAGCTTCGCATGCAGGGCAACTCCTTCCTTGGCGCCTTCTTCAGGGTGTCCCCCTTCCTGAAGACCTTCGGCATTTCGGAGGATCAGTTCCAGAAGGTTGTCCGCAAGCAGTACGAGAAGAAGTTCGGGCGTTTCGGCGACGCTGTTGTCGCCTCCAACATGACGGTCATGACCGAGGGGTTCACGCGGGTTAAGGAGATCAAGATCGGGCGGCCCGATGAGCCCGATCGCTCGTCGATGCGCAACCCGCCGCTCGCCCCTCAGGGGGACCACAATTTCATTCCGACCGCCGGGTGTGGCTCGGCGGGCTGCGGGAGCATACCCATGCCCGCGCTGCAGAGCGCGCGCGCACCGTTCCAGACGCTCGCGAAGTTCGACTCGGAATTCCGGAGCGGCCTCGGGTACCACCAGCCCGCGAGCGCGCTCGCATCGGTCGGGGTGATGGGAGCAGGAACCGGAGCCACCCAGTCGAAGTACGTCGCCCGGCGCGAGACGCCCGTCTACATTGCGGAGAACTGCACGCAGTGCATGGAGTGCATCACCGCGTGCCCCGACACCGCCCTGCCCAACATGGCGCAGGACGTCTCCACGGTCCTGAAGACGGCGATCAACAACTACGTGAGCGACCCTGCCGAGCGGCGCAAGTTCGGGGGGGAGCTGTCGGGGGTCGAGCTGCGCGCGAGGGCAAAGATGAACGAGGCGGTCAAGGCGCGCGCAAAGGTCCCGTTCAAGGACATCATCCGCGAGGAGATCAGCGCCCTCGTTGGGCCGTCGGACAAGGCGAAGGCGGAGCTCACCGGGATCATCGACCTGATCCCGCTGGCCTACAACAATGTGCCCGCAATCTTCCGCTCCCTTGAGCAGAAGACCCCGGGCGCGGGCGGGCTTTTCTCGATTTTCGTCTCCGACCTTTGCAAGGGCTGCGGAGAGTGCGTCCAGGTTTGCGGAGATCATGACGCCCTGCGCATGACCCGTGAGACGGAGGAGCTGAATTCAGCCCTCACCACCGCGCAGGTCTTCTCACGCCTGCTTCCCGACACGCCGCAGAAGTTCCTGGGACTCTACAATGACCAGGACGCGGCGGCTTCGCGTGAGGCCGCGCTGCGCAATCACCTCATGGTGCGGCGCAACTACGAGGCGCTCGTGTCCGGCGACGGTGCCTGCGCCGGGTGCGGCGAGAAGAGCATCCTTCGCTCCTGCGCGAGCGTGACGGAGGCCTACATGCGCCCCATCTACCACCGCAAGGCCGACAGGATCCTCGCCAAGGCGGAACGCGTCGAGAAGGAGGGTCCGGGTAAGCTCGCGGCCCTGAAGGCACGCAGCGAGACGGAATACAAGCTCTTCAGGAAGGAATTTGCACACGCAATAATGGGGCTCGGAGGCGAGGACCCCGCCGACACCGACACCCGGATCGCCCGCTACGAGGCAAAGCACGGCCCCATCACCGACGAGAAGCTCATCGGGGGGCTCGTCACCGTGCTCCGGCAGGATGCATTCAACCACAAGGACCTGCAGTCGGTCGATGGCCGGCGGGCCAACGGCATGTCCGTGATGATGATGGGCGCCAGCACCGGGTGCAACACGGTCTATGGCTCGACGCCGCCGTCAAACCCCCACCCCTATCCCTGGATGAATTCGCTCTTCCAGGACGGTGCGACGATCTCCTGGCTCATGGCGGAATCCGTAATCCTGAACCACGCCCGGCGCTCCGTGGTCCCGGAGCGCCTTGGCGACGCCCTGCTCGACCGCTCGGAGGACGTCGCGACCGAGGCCGAGTACTTCACCCTCACGCACCTCGACGATGCGCTTATGACCGAGCAGGAGATTCGGGAGCTTCCGAAGGTCTGGGTTATTGGCGGGGACGGAGCGCTCGGCGATATCGGCTTCCAGAATGTCTCCAAGGTCGTGCTCCAGAACCGGCCCAACGTTAAGATCCTGATGCTCGACACCCAGGTTTACTCGAACACCGGCGGCCAGAACTCGGATTCCTCGACGATGCTGGGAGGCTACGACATGAACCAGTTCGGCGTCGCCTCGCAGGGCAAGCTTATCGAGAAGAAGAACGTCGCGGAGGCCTTCACGAGCGGTCACGGTTCGCCGTTCGTCGCTCAGGTCTCGATGGCGAACGCCGCGAAGCTCTACAAGGCGCTGCTGGACGGCCTCGAGTACCGTGGAACGGCGTTCTTCCAGGCCTACACCACCTGCCAGCCCGAGCACGGCGTCGCGGACAACATGAGCGCGGACCAGGCCAAGATGGTCCGCGATGCGCGCGGGATGCCGGAGTTCGTGTTCAACCCCCGCAAGGGCGAAACCGCGCAGGAGGCCTTCGACCTAAAGGGCAACCCAAGCGTCGACCGCGACTGGTGGCGCACCAAGTATGCGAGCAACGGCGAGGAGTACAATTTCTCGGTTGCGCACTGGGCGATCACCGAGGCCCGCTTCCGCAAGCACGTGAAGAAGATCTCGGAGGCGGATGCGGCCAAGCTCGTCCACTTTGACGACATGCTGCTGCTCGTGACCCAGGACGACGTGATTCACCGCAGGGTGTTCGACAAGAACCACAGGAGCTTCGTCACGAACTTCGGCTGCTACATCAAGGCCGAGGAGCACGGGAAGACCAACTACTACGCCGTCTCCCGCCAGATGGTTCTCTTCGCAGTGGAGCGCCGTAAAGCCTGGCGGATGCTCCAGAGCAAGGCGGGTGTCGCAAACAAGGATTACCAGGCACAGAGGAGCCTCGTTGCAAAGCTCGACAAGGGCGAGATACCCCTTGCGGATGCGAAGGCGAGGATCCGCGAGCTGATCGCATCCGAACTCGCCGCAGTCAAGTGACCCTGCGCGGCGCACCCGGGGACTGGCGGCGGGCGCCAAGCCCCGTGGCGCCCCCGGGGTCCTCAGGGAGCGAGGGCGCGGCGGTAGATTCGCCAGCCAAATGCTCCTAGCTCAACGTTCGGCAGGGTGTCCTTCGGGTCGGCACCCGCGGCGCCGGAGCGGAGCACGAGGGCGAAGGCACCCGCCTGCTCGACATGGATCGCGGCCGATTGGGGCCGGTTCGAGAAATTGACCACCGTGACGATCTCCTCGCCGGCCCCGCGTCGCAGGAACGAGACGACGTTCTGCGGGGCCGAGTTATCGAGCCATTGCAGGGTGCCTGCGGTCAGGGCCGGATGCTGGTGGCGAAGGGCCGTCAGCTGCCGGTAGGTCTCCCGGAACGCCTCGCGTCCCTTGGGATGCCAGAAAACGGGAAGCTTCTCAAAGAGCGCAGGATCGGACGACTCGCTGGTGTCGCCCGCCTCCATGCCGTCGTAGATGAGAGGCACGCCGTCCAGGGTGAACATCATCGCGCTCGCCGCGAGGGCCCCGTTCCAGCCGTAGCGGCTTATGGCTCGGGGCTCGTCATGGTCGTCGCTGCAGTGCATGTGCAGGGCCCCGTTCGGGAAGGCCTGCTGCTCCGAGACCTCCCAGGTGTGGCGAATCTCGCTCGCGGGCGCGCCCTCCATGAGAACCTTGTTCACCGTGGCCAGCATCGGCCAGCCGTAGTCCGCATCGAACGCATTGACCAGGAGATCGGGCTTGCTCGCCTCGGCGAGCATGAAGAATCCCGGGCGGATCTTCTCGAGGTCCTGGCGGACCTCCTCCCAGAAGTCCGTGGGCACGTCGCCCGCCACGTCGCACCGGAATCCGTCGAGTTTGAACTCAGACATCCAATACTTGAGCATCTCCCGCATGTAGCGGTGCGTCTCGGGGTTGGCGTAGCTAAGCCCGGCCACGTCCTCCCACTCGGGATGGGGCGGGATGATGTGACCTTGGGCATCCTGCTTGTAGAAAGCGGGGTTGGACATCATGACGCTGTCCCAGGCGGTGTGGTTGGCCACGATGTCTATGATGACCTTGAGGCCCCGGGCATGCGCCCCGTCGACGAGGCGATGAAGATCGTCCTTCGTCCCGTAGTCCGGGTTGATGGCATAGTAGTCCCTCACCGCGTAGGGGCTGCCGATCGTGCCCTTCGCCTTGAGCCGTCCCACGGGGTGGATCGGCATGAGCCACAGGATGTCCACGCCGAGCGCCTTGAGCTCGTCAAGGCGGGCCGTTATGCCGGCGAAGTCTCCGGTCGCCGAGAACTGCCTCGGGAATATCTCGTAGATCACGGACTCCCTGACCCACGCCTCGGTCGGACGCGCCTTAACGAGCGACCAGTCCTTTGGGGTATCGGCAAGGAGCGAGGCGCTGGCCGCGGCGATGAGGAGAAGCGGCAGGGCGAGGCGGCGCGCAAGGGAGGAGACGGGCATGGTCGTAGGAGTTTGGGATTACTTCGCGCCCCCATGGAGTCGAGGGCGCGTCCAGAAGGTGTCCCCTTCGACGCAGGGCCGCGAGAGGCATCGCCATGAGAAAGCCTTGATGTCCCGTATAAATCTTAGGTCCGCAGCGGGCTATTTGCACGTCCCGGGGGCCCACACCAGCCGCCAAACCCGGCACCATGAAGCACGTTCCCACTGTGCATATCTTGTCGAAATGATCGCAAGATACGCAGGGCCAAGCCGCGGAAAAAAGCCTAATATGTCTGCCGACTCCTCGGAGCAATCGGAGGAGCGGATTCCCCAGGCCCCATGCTCACCCCCACGCCAGAGCCACTAGCCCGATGCCCAAGGTCCCACCCGCGCCATGAGTGACGAGGCGCAGACCGGCGATCCGGGGGATGACGTTCTGACGCGGCGCACCGCTATAAAGATGATCGCCGTCGGCACCATCGGCGCCGCCGTCGGCGTGGGTTCCACGGCCCTTGTCACCCGTGCGGACAGGGGCACGCCGCCCAGGTGCTTCTTCTTCTCGGACGCCGAGGCCGCTCAGCTCATCCCCCTCTGTGAGCAGCTCATCCCCCGCGACGACACACTGGGCGCAACGGACGCCGGCGTGATTGACTACATCGACCGGCAGCTGGTCGGCCCGCTGTCGCGGCACCAGCACAGCTACCGGGCGGGCCTCGACAGCCTTGGTAGGACGAGCCTGGGCCTGCACAGGCTCCCCTTTGAGAAACTCTCGTTCGAGGAGCAGCGGGCGCTCCTGCTTCTGCTTGAGGCCGGCGAGGCGCCCAAGGAGCATTGGGGCGACCCGTCCCAGAAGGCCTTCTTCAATCTCGTCCTCGATCACACCCGGCAGGGCTTCTACGGAAGCCCCAGGCACGGAGGCAACCGCAACTATGCCAGCTACCGCATGCTCGGGTTAGCGTACCCCAACTTCGTCGGACAGAACCGCTATTCCGGCGGCAAGGGCGCATGAACTTTCCCGTCCCTCTTCTCCCATGACATTGCCCAAGGTCAACGCGGTGATTGTCGGCGCAGGCGCTGGGGGCGGAATCGTCGCCAAGGAGCTGGCCGAGGCCGGGCTGAGCGTTGTGCTCCTCGAGCGTGGAGGCTGGGCCAATTACGACGCGCACAACGACGATGAGCTCGTCTCGCAACGCACTCCCGTGCTTGGGAATCCCTTTGGCCCGGACGACCTCCGCTACCGCCGCGTCGTGGTTGGGGCCGATGGCGCGCAGACTGTCGTCCTGCCAAGCGAGGGCGCGTACGGCAACAACGCAGGCTGCGTCGGCGGCGGCACCGTGAGCTACGGGGCCATGGCCTGGCGCTACATGCCCCAGGACTTCCGGATGCGCTCGACCTATGGTCAGGTCAAGGGCTCCACACTCGACGACTGGCCGATAAGCTACGACGACCTGGAGCCGTTTTATGAGAAGGCCGAGTACGAATTCGGCGTGGCCGGCGACTACTCGACAAACCCGTTCGGCGCACCCCGCAAGCGGCCGTTCCCGATGCCCGCGTTCCCGTTCAACAGGGAGGGAAAGAGGGTCGTGGAGACGACCAGGCGAATGGGCCTGCATCCCTTCCCGATTCCGATGCTGCGCAACTCGATGCCGTACAACGGCAGGCCTGCGTGCATCCACATGCGCTCCTGTGTCGGCTTCGCCTGCCCGGTGGACGCGAAGGCGGGGTCGCACAACACCGTGCTCCCGATTGCCCTGGCGACCGGCAACTGCGTGCTAAGGACCGGATGCGTCGCCGCCGAGATTGTCGTCGACGACCACGGGCGGGCCAGGGCGGTCCGCTATTTTGACGCGAACGGCCGGGGCCAGGAGCAGCCGGCGGACCTGGTCATCGCATCGGCCTCTGCGACGGAGACCGCCCGGCTCTTGCTCAACTCGAAGTCGAAGCTCTTTCCAAACGGCGCGGGCAACAACAACGACTGGGTCGGCCGGAACCTTCAGGGGCACGGCTACGTGGGCGCCTTTGGCCTGTCCGCCGACGAGGTTTACGAGGAGGCCGGGCCCGGTGCCACGGTCGCCTTCTGCGATTTTAACCACGGCAACCCGGGGCTCGTCGGCGGGGGCATGCTCGCCAATGAGTTCATCGCCATGCCCTATCTCTTCTGCGAGATTCGGCCGCCGGGCGAACCGCGCTGGGGCAAGGCCCATAAGGACTTCCAGCGCAAGTACTACAAGCGGGTGACCCGGCTCTACGGCCCCATCCAGGAGATGCCCAATTTCGAGGCCAGGGTGAGCGCCGATCCGGCGGTGAAAGATGCCTGGGGTATACCCGTCGTCCGCCTCTCGGGAACCCGCCACCCGCACGACCTCGAGCTCGGCGACTACATGTCGCGCAAGGCCGAGGCGGTGGTCCGGGAGATGGGCGCCACGCGCATCTGGCGCGGCGGGCTCGGCCTATCGCTTAGCGGCGGCCAGCACCAGGCCGGCACCTGCCGGATGGGCAACGACCCCGCCACCTCGGTCACCAACCGCAACGGCCAGGTGCACGACATCGACAACCTGTTCATCGCCGACGCGAGCCTCCATGTGACGAACGGGGGCTTTAACCCCGTGCTGACGATCATGGCGCTGGCGTACCTGGTCTCGAACCACATCACGAGCGGATGGAAAGGAAGCCAGTTCCGATGAGCCTAAGCCGCGGAGCACGATTGGGCCTGTTGGGCGGCCTCTATGCCGGCGTCTTCCTGCTCACGACCGCCGTGGGGGGCATGGGCTACTTCCACTACGGGAAGCCCGAGCACACGTGCGCGTCCTGCCACGAGATGACCGGGGCGCATTCCCTGTGGTCGAGTTCGGCGCACAGCACCCTGCACTGCAGGGACTGTCACGGAGGATCGCTCACCCTGGACATCCACGCGCTCAAGGCGCACGTCAACCGGGTGGTGCGCCACTTCACCCGCGCCCCCGTGGAGACAATCCGCCTCAAGGAGGACGACGTACTTCGGGTCAACGCGTCGTGCAGAAACTGCCACCCCCAGGCGTTCGCGGATTGGAAGAGCAGCGGCCACTCCTCGTCCTACGAGCACTTCTTCCTGGATCCCACGCACAACCGATCGGAGCGGCTCAACGCCGACTGCCTTCGCTGCCACGGGATGTTCTATGGCGGGAACATTGGCGACCTCGTGACACCGGTCTCCACAAGCGGCCCCTGGGCCCTGAAGGACCCGTCCAAATCGCCGGAGCCGGCCATCCCGTGCCTCGCGTGCCACCAGGTCCACGTCGCGGCGGCAGGGCCCAAGTATCCCCACCTCTACATGCGCCATGAGCAGGACTACCTTCCCGTCGGCCTGCTTCCACCCCTCTCAATCGTCCAGGGCGAGCGCCCGGTGGGCGTGTCGGCGGACGCCCGGCAAAGGCTCTGCGCGCAGTGCCATGCCCCGAGCGCCTTCCGCCAGCGCGGCTCGGGTGACGACCGCACCCCGGTCGGGGTGCACGAGGGCCTAAGCTGCCTCGACTGCCACTCCGGCCATTCCAACTCGGCGAAGGCCTCATGCTCGGCATGCCATCCGTCCAGCTCGCACTGCGGCATCGACGTCGAGAAGATGGACACCACCTTCCTCTCCCTGGACAGCAAGCACAACATCCACTCGGTCAGCTGCGGGGACTGCCACAACGGCGTGAGGCCGGTCAGGAAGTGAGCGCGGTGAGGCCGCTTCAGAGCGGCTGCCGCCCGAGCGTCCCGATGAGGGACTCCCGGTAGGGCTCGGCCGAGACCCGGGCCAATTCATCCTTCGCCCGCACCATCCGCTCCGCCAGGTTAAGGTGTTTCGTGACGTCTCCGTAGCGGGGCTCATCCAGGATCTGCTCCAGGGAGTGGACGTGGCGCTTCCAGAGCTCTATGTCGACGCCCTGCTTCGCATCCAGCCGCGAGGCGTACCATTCGCTGCCCAGGAGGTGCTCCCGGGTGAAGAGCCGGCGCACCTCCGGGGAGTCGAGCCCCCTGCCCTCATAGTTTCCGTGCGTCATGATGTGCAGCAGAGCGTGCAGGGGCGGGCAGGCAAGCTCGACCCCCCCGTCGTTGAAGTAGCTCTCGGCCACGCGCCGGTGCGTGGCGACGATGTTGTCGACTCCATCGGCGAATATCTCCCTGCCCTGAAGCTCCGGCCGAAGCATCTCGTCGCTGAAGACCGTGTGCGGGTGGGTGAAGACCCGGCCGAAGTAGATGCGGACGAAGCGCGAGGTGATCCGGTACCCGAGGCGGCTCGCGAGAATCTGCCGCCCCTCATGCTGGAAGTCCGCAATCCGCTCGAGGCAGCCATCCGCGATCAGCGCCCCGGCGTTCCTCTCGGCCGCGGTCATGCGCGAGAGCACCTCGGGTACGAGCAGGCTCACGTCGTGGTCGATCCGCACCTTGGGTCCGAGGTACCCGGCGCAGGAGATCATGACATTGTGTCCCGTCAGGACCAGCGAGACCAAGGCGGCGTTCAGGTCAATGATGGGCAGGAGAGCGTTGAAGGGGCCCTTCGTCAGTGCGCCCTCCGAGCCGGCCCCCGTAGTCGACGGGGACTTGCCGGTCATGGAGCTTATGAACTCCATGAACAGCTCGGGCAGCTCGAGGTAATGGATGGGATTAAAGACGCACAGCGGGCGAATGGCGCCCTCGGGCGGGTTGTTGCGCCGTCCCGGGACGACGAGGTTGACGGGGGTCGACGGCGCCTGCCCATGCGGGAGCTTTCGTCTTAGCCGAAGGCATAGCTTCGCAAGCGCAGGCCCGCGCGGCTCGGCCACGTCAGGCCGGCTCTGCAGGTACCTCGGGTTCTTCGAGGGCTTGCCGTCGACAAGGCGCGGATGGGCCGAGGAGACGAAATAACGCGGCGAGGCGTGCTCCCCGGCCGCGGCTGACTCGCGGATCAGGCGCCTCATCGGCTCCGTGAAGGCGGAGTACCCGATCGCATCCTCCATGAGGGCCCTTGCGTCGGCCGACGTTAGGGGCTCGTAGTTGGAGATGAAATTCCCGGGCTGGGCCATGTCCCGCTCCGTCTGGCGGTCATAGCCCCGGTGGATCGCGTCGTCGGGGCGCTGGAAAAGCCTCGCCTCGCAGTTTTCCACAAACTTCCGCGACGGGGACGACGGGCCCCCAGGCACGACGACCGAGGCGGTGATGTCATCCTCCATCTGCACCTTCGCGGCCGGATGGAAGTCGTGCCGTAGTCCGAAAACCCTCCAGGAGCCGTCCTCCTCGAATCCGACCCTCAGGGTGTTCACGACCAGTTTCCGCCCGTCCAGCTTGAGCTCGTATCCCGAGCGGCCGTTGACCTTGTCGACGGAGAAGTGGCTTCTCCAATCCCCGCCCCACTCCTCCTTGAAGTAGCGCTTCACCACGAAAACGAGCTCCTTGATGTGCTGCGGCACGGAATCCAGCCACGCGTTGTGCGTGTCGTTGAATTCGCGGCGCGACGGGGTCAGCAGCTTGATGACGCTGCCGAGGGAGCGCTGTGGGCTCAATATCGGGCGCCTGTCGCTCCCGTTGAGGGCAGCGTCCAGGAACCGACCGCTGAAATCGCGGGAGAGTATCTCCCCAACCGAGTTGAGGTCCCTGGTCAGGTCCGCGATGAAGACGTGTCCGGGAAGGATGGCGTCGGAGATCGCCTTCGATATCTCGGACTTGCCGCCGCCTGATACTGTGGAGGGCTTGTGGCAGAGCGATCCCTCGGCCAGGGTTCCAACCAGCCTCCACTGCCCCTGCTCGCCGCGCACCGGCTCCATGTGAACGCGGTAGCCGCTTGGCCGCACATAGGTCTTGCCTGCGAGAAGCTTGAGCTTGCGCTTGGCGCCGTCCGCGGCCGACCAGGAGATCTCCTGGCGGCTCATCTCAAAGCGGCTGGCCTCTGGAACCAGCACCAGGTCAGGCAGGTCTCGACTGACAGCGTGCCCCTCGGGCTGGGGCGTCCACTCCTCGGGCTCACGCGCCAGGACATCGGCGACGCTGTAGCCGGACGGCTGCGCGTACCCGGCGAAGTCGTCGCCCAGGTCATAGCTCGGGAACACGAGCGCACCCCCGGAATGCTCCTCCTCGGCAAGGCCGTAGAGGTTGGCCGCAAAGCTGATCTGCGTCTTCACCTCCTTCTTGCAATACCCGTAGTAGTTGTCCGCGAGAATCGTGACCATGACGCCCCTCGCGTCACGGGCGCAGAGCTTGAAGGCGGATCCGTTGTTGTAGACCTCATCCTCCGACTTCCAGCACATGCCGTCGCGCCTCTGGCGAGCCGTGGCAAGGTCCCAGTGGGGCAGCCCCGCTATGTGCTTGGGAACCGTCACCAGATGTGGCGCGAGGATCACGCAGCCCGTGTGCCCGCTCCATCCGTCGATATCGAGCGCGGCGTCGTTCTCGGGCAGGTACGGGTCGCCCGCATTGCCAAATATGGCCTCGATGAAGTCGAGGTTCGAGACAAGCGACCCCGGCGCGAAGAAGCGGATCTCCATACGCTTGGCGCTGCAGAACCCGGGCACGGCAGGCACCACGAGGGGGCGGATGAGCAGCGAGGCGGTCGCCTCGGCCTCGCTCGGCAGGCCCGCGGTATAGGGCAGGCGCAGGAGGTCGCGGGGCGGACGAAGGGCAAAACCCAGCATCTTGGCGAACACCGGGTTCGGGACGGCCAGCTTGTCGTCGGGGATCGGCAGCCCGCCCTCGGCGACATGAAACACGCCAAGCGTCGTCCGGCGGTCGTTGGCCGGGTTGTGCAGGACTCCGTTTCGCAGCCGGTAGCTCCGCAGCAGCGGTGACGAGAACTCGTCGGCGTCGGCCGGAAGGGACAAGTGCCGAGCCAAACCGAGTTGGTCCAAGACAAACGTCCGGGCGGGCAACCGGGGTGCCGGTCCCACCGCGCTCAAGTACCCGTCCAGGAAGCGCTGAATGCGCTCGTCGACCGGGCAGGGACGGTCGGCCAGCCTGCGGGTCACTTCCCGGTACCGGGCAAAAATTGGCGCGGTCAGGTCAATCCAGGCCGCGTCGCCGTTGTCGACCTGCGGGCAATCAAGGAGCGAGAGCCGCAGATTGATTGCATGGCGAATCTTCTCCGCGGAGGCGGGGATCTGTTTCATAGGCAACCCCACTTTTGAGGGAGGGAGCGCTGAAGTCGAGTGTCGGGCGACGGACCAGCCGTCCCACAGCGATGCCGTTGGCCTAAGGAGGGTTAGAGGACCGACCCCCACCAGGCCCTCCAGACCGGGATGCTTTTTCTCTCGGCGGTCGCTTGGCGCTCGGTACTCTGGCGCGGTGACTCCAGACATCCCCACAGGCGCGTTTTCCACCTGCCCGGTGCCGCTTTCCCACAGATCGGAGATCACCGTCGGGCACGGCGGGGGGGGACGCCTCACTCAGGACCTCATCGACCGGGTATTCCGCCCCGCGTTCGCAAATCCGGCGCTCGAGGCCCAGCACGACGGGGCCCTCCTAAGGATCCCCGGGGGCGGGCGCCTCGCATTCACGACCGACTCGCACGTCGTGAGCCCCCTTTTCTTTCCGGGGGGCGACATCGGAAAGATTGCTGTCAACGGCACGGTCAACGACCTGTGCATGTGCGGGGCGCGCCCGCTGTGGCTTAGCGCAGGATTTATCCTCGAGGAAGGTTTCGCGACGGCGACGTTGGAGAAGGTAGTCGCGTCGATGAGGGACGCAGCGGCGGCGGCCAACGTCGCCATCGTTACGGGAGACACCAAAGTCGTCGAGCGGGGCAAGGGCGACGGCCTTTACGTGACCACCGCCGGCATCGGAGTCATCGAGACTGCGCTCACCGTGGCGCCGGTGAGCATCCGCGAGGGCGATGCGATTGTCCTAAGCGGCGACGTCGGACGCCATGGTATGGCGATCATGGCCACGAGGGCGGGATTGTCTTTCGAGAGCGCCATCGAGAGCGACTGTGCGCCGCTTGTGGTCCCCGTCGATGCGCTCTTGAAAGCGGGCCTCGATGTCCACTGCCTGCGAGACCTCACCCGCGGCGGGCTCGCAACCGCTCTCGTCGAGCTTGCCGAGTCCGCGAAACTGGCGATCGCAATCGACGGCGCAAGGGTTCCCGTGTCGGAGCTCGTTGTCGGCGCCTGCGAGATCCTGGGCCTCGACCCCCTCTATGTTGCGAACGAGGGACGCTTCGTCTGCGTCCTTCCTGCAGCCCAGGCGCAAAGGGCCGTTGAGATCATAAGCGTGTCGGCCCCGGGAGGCCCCGCCGTGATCATCGGCCACGTAAAGGCCGGCCCGGCCGGGCAAGTCACGCAGCGCAGCGTGATCGGCTCCGAACGCATCGTGGACAGGATAAGCGGCGAACAGCTTCCCCGAATCTGCTAGGATCCCCTGCCCTGAAACGGCCTCACGGGCCGTGGGGGTGGTGGTGCTGGAGGATGTGCGGTCGCTCGAGGCCATGCGCGAGCATCAGCGCCTCGTCGTTTAGGAGGGTCACGGTGTCCCCGTCGGCGACAACCCTGCCCCGGTCAAGGATGAGCGAGCGTGGGCAAAGCTCGACCACGAGCTCGAGGTCATGCGTGGCTATGAGCTTGCTGGCAGGAATGCTTCGCAGGAGCCCGATGAGCTCCCTGCGCCCCCTCGGGTCCAAGCCGCTTGTAGGCTCGTCGAGTATGAGGATTCCCGGGGTGCAGGCCAGGATCCCTGCCAGGCAGGCCCGCCGCTTCTCGCCGGTGCTCAGGTGGTGGGGTGGCCGGTGGGCGAGGTGCGACAACCCCACCTGCGCAAGCGCTCCGCGCGCGCGCAGTTCGACCTCGGCCGCCGAAAGGCCGAGCTGCTGCGGGCCAAAGGCCACATCCTCCAAGACGGTGGCGCAGAACAGCTGGTCATCGGGATCCTGGAAAAGGAGGCCGGCGCGGCGGCGCACAATCGCAACGTTGCCCGCATCCACAACGAGCCCCTCAACGCGCACCGAGCCGCTTGCCGACGGAAGCCGCTCGGGGAGGATCCCGTTGAGGTGGTGCAGGAGGGTCGACTTGCCCGACCCGTTCGGGCCGAGGAGCCCGACGCACTCTCCTGGGGCCACGGTCAGGCTCACCTCGGAGAGCGCGACGGTCCCGTCGGGATAGCGGAAGCCGAGCGCCTTGACCTCTACCGAGGGGATCATAGCCGCCACCCCCTTGCGCACATCGCGTCGTAAACCCGCTCGGCGCGCTCCGACGCCCTGACAAAGAGCTGGCCGACCACGGAGGCGGCGGTGAGCCACGCGAACCGCCGGTTGCCCGTGAAGGAACGGGCTGCCCTGGCACGCGCCATACGCGTGGACTCGTCGGCAAGGACGAAGATATAGCGGTGCATCAACGCCAGTGTCGTGATGAGCAGCGCCGGGACGCGGGCCGCGCGAAAGACACCGAGCAGCTCGCTGAAGCTCGTCGTCTGCGACAGGACGATCACGGTGGCCAGGCAAAGTCCGCTGCGAAGCGCGAGGATCCTCCAGTCGGCCCCGCGGGAGCTGAAGGCCGCCGCCAGCGCGGCCCCGGCCACGAAGGGCGAAAGGAGCAACAGCCTGCGCAGCAGAACCCTTGCCGATATCCGCGCCGCCACAAGGACGACCACGAGCAGGCCGCCCTCGGCGGAAAACCACAGCGGTTTCGATGCCGGGGTGAGCGTGATCGCAAGGATGAGCGCCAGCGAGACGGAGGTTTTCAATGCCGCCGGCCAGTGGGAGGCAGGTCCTTTGTAGCTTAGGGTCACGAGTGGGAGGGTTTCGCCGCGCTCGGTTCGCGAACCAGCAGGCGGCTGAATCCGACTGCCAGCCCGAAGGCGGCCAAGGCGCCGACAGCCCCGGCCGCAGCGGTCGCCATACCCGGGGAGGCGATGCCTGGGATTCTGTAGTTGGGAACCGGCGCCGAGAGGAGGGGCGCCGACTCCCTCGCGGCGAAGCCGAGGCGCCCGGCAACCGCATCGAGCCCGTCGGGCCACGAGCAGGCGAACGGCGCCACGAAGAGTGCCACGCCGATGGAGGCCACAAGGCCGAGCACCACGAACCCCCTCAATCTTCCCGAGGAGGATTCGACGGAGGCCTCCGGAAGCAGGTCCGGCCTGGTGCGCGCGACGGCGACGAGAACGAGGGCGCTGATGAGGCCCTCTCCCACCCCGATAAGCATGTGCACACCCGCCATCGCCGGAAGGGCAATGTTCCAGGAGGCGACCCCCGACCAGGCGAGCTGGCCGGCGCACGACACCGAGGCCAGGACCGCGGAGCACCAGCCCGCGAAGGCGATCGCCGCGGCACGGCCGCGGACCCCGGGCATGAGCCGCTGCGCGGCACGGTAGACGGCGTAGCCGCCGATCGTGGCGACCAGCCCCATGTTGAAGATGTTGGCGCCCAGCGCGAGTATCCCGCCATCGGCAAACAGGAAGCACTGGACGATCAACACCGTGGCGAGAACGATGACCGCGGCGCTCGGGCCAAGCAGCGCCGCCACCAGGGCGGCCCCCACGAGGTGCCCCGAAGTCCCTCCGGCCACCGGAAAGTTGACCATCTGCGCCGCGAAGAGGAAGGCGGCTGACAGTCCCAATAGGGGCATCCGCTTGGGAGGAAGCTCGTGGCGCACGCGCCGCAGTGCGTAGCCCAATCCCACCGTGGACAGGGCTGCCGTGGTGAGCGCCGTCTTCGCGTCAAGGAATCCGTCTGGGATATGCATGGCCGATGGGTTTCGCCTATGTGGGGACGGCCGCGGGCTCGATTGCGCGGCTGCGGTAGCGATAATATGCGGCGCAGGCCCCCTCGCTCGACACCATGGGCGCACCCAACGGGTGTTCGGGATTGCACCGGCTGCCAAAGGCGGGGCAGTCGTGCGGCTTTCGCACCCCGCGCATGATCTCGCCGCTTATGCACTCAGATACCGACCCTTGAACGGCCTCGGACAGAGTAAAGCGACGGTTCGCATCGTACCCGGCATACCGCTCCCTCACGCAGAGCCCGCTCATCGGTATTACGCCAAGGCCCCGCCAATCCCGGTCGCATACCTCAAATACCTCCTCCACCACCTTTCGAGCGTGCACGTTGCCTCCGGCGCGGACCGCGCGCGAGTAGGCGTTTTCGACCTCCGCCCTGCCCGTCTCAAGCTGCTTAACGCACAGCAGGATCCCCTCGAGGATGTCCACGGGCTCGAAGCCCGTGATGATGATCGGTGCGCCATGCTCCCTTGCGATCGGACCGTATTCCTGGACGCCCATTATGGTGCAGACGTGTCCGGCCGCAAGGAACCCCTGCACGAGGTTGTCCGGCGAGCCGAGGATCGCGCGCATCGCCGGCGGCACGAGAACATGGGATGTGAGGATTGAGAAGTTGCCTAGGCCCTCCCGCTCCGCGAGCAGCACGGACATGGCGTTCGCCGGCGCGGTGGTCTCGAAGCCTACGGCGAAGAACACGACATGCCGGGCCGGATTCTCCCGTGCGATTGTCACGGCGTCCAAGGGCGAATAGACCACGCGAACGTCGGCGCCCCGCGCCTTGGCTGTGAGCAGGTCTACGGTGTTGCCCGGCACGCGCAGCATGTCCCCGAACGAGCAAAGGATGACCTCTGGCCTCAGGGCGACCTCCACGGCCTGATCGATGAGCGTGGCGCTGGTCACGCATACCGGGCAGCCGGGCCCGTGAACGAGCGTGATTTCCTTGGGCAGGAGGT
Organism: uncultured Opitutaceae bacterium; assembly: GCA_964414785.1. Classification (GTDB taxonomy): domain Bacteria; phylum Verrucomicrobiota; class Verrucomicrobiia; order Opitutales; family Opitutaceae; genus Palsa-1447. Next base: position 5,475 of record CAYPXZ010000028.1, on the reverse strand, counting down.
CATCGAGCCCGAACTTCACAATGGCGTGTGTCTGGCCGCCACAGATCTCCATTATGGTCCACGGGCGGGTCGTCAGCCGCGCGATCGTGGCGGCAAGCTTGTGCACCAGGCCCGCGTCGCGGTACTCGTCAACGTACTTCATGGCGCGGGCCCCCCCGCCCCTGCGGCCGAGGGCTCGATCCCGTCGAGCTCGCCCATCTGCCTGAGGTAGGCGAACGTCTCCTCGGCATCCTTCTGGTCGACGACGCTAATGGCAACGCCGACGTGCACGAGGACGTAGTCGCCGAGCTTCGCCTCCGGGGCGCATGCGAGGCTCACGTTCTTGATGACCCCGGCGAAACTCACCCGAGCGCTCCTTAGGAGCGGGTCGTCACCCTGGATATCGATCACTTTTCCTGGAACGGCGAGGCACATGGGGATTAGTTGTTATTTGGTGTCCCGCTTGTCACGGGGCAATGGGATGGCATTTCGACAGTCGTCAGATTCCAAAGAGCGCCCAGGGCCTGCCCCGCTGCGACCGCTCCATCGTTGGGTGGCAGTTCCCGCGGCGCCAGCACGCGAAAGCCGGCCGATTCGAGCGCCTCGTCGGCTAGCCCGCGAAGGAGTGCGTTCTGGAAGCATCCCCCGCCGAGAGCGACCGTCCTGACACCCGAAAGGCAGGCCACCTCGACAAGCGAACGGACCAGACCGTGGTGAAATGCGGCGGCGGCGAACGCAGGATCCAGGCGCCGCCGGTCGAGCAGGGCCTCGATCGCAGGTTGCCAATCGACCTCCCAGACCGCCCCGGCGTTTGCCCGAGAAACGCGAAAGGGAAGGCCCTCGTCCCTGTTCTTGGCGTTCCCGGCAGCGATCTCCACCGCTAGTGGCGTCTGTCCCTCGAAGGAGTTCCAGCTCGAAAGGCCAAGGAGTGCCCCCATGCCGTCGAAAAGGCGACCCATGCTGGAGCACAGAGGCGAATTTATGCCCATGGCGATCATCGCGAGCAGGTTTGCCGTGTCCTTCTCGTTGAATCGGAGCCTGGCAGCCAGGCGCGAGCTCTGCTCGGCACCGGTCGCGGCTGCGAGGGCTACCGCGACGCGGCGTGCGTCCCGCACCGCCGCCTCTCCTCCTGCAAGCCGAAATGGCCTGAGACGTGCAAACCGGGTGGCCCGGCCCGCGTTGATGAGGATGAACTCACCTCCCCAGACCGTCCCGTCCTCGCCATAACCCGTGCCGTCCCATGCGACGCCGAGCACGCCGTCGGCCGGGTGCCCGTGCTCCAGCAAGACCGCAAGCACGTGCGCGAGGTGATGCTGGACCGGGATGCAGGGAAGCCCCGTGGCCTCCGCATAGCGAGTCGAGGCATAATCCGGGTGCTTGTCGCACGCGACGCGGGCAACCCGTGCACCGCGCAGCTCGCTCAGCATCGCGATGGTGCGGACGAATGCCCGATGGGTCGCCGCGCCGCCCAGGTCGCCGATATGCGGACTCAGGACCACGCGCTCTCCCGATGCGATGGCGATGGTGTTCTTCATCTGCGCTCCCACGCAGAGGGTGGGCTCCGGAAGTCGGCCTGGGAGCGCAAGGGGAGTCGGAGCGTACCCCCGTGCTCGGCGCAGAATCATGGGCGCCCCGTTCGACGTGAAGCGTACGACCGAGTCGTCGACCGCCCTCGCGATCCTCCTGTCATTCCCAAGAAAGAGGTCCGCTATGCCGGCAAGGCGGGTGCGCGCCTCCTCGTCATCGGTGCACAACGGCTCATCCGACAGGTTTGCGCTCGTGGCCACCAGAGGGCGATCGGCGAGCGCGGTGAGTCGAATGTGGAGCGGGGTCGACGGCAGGAGCGCCCCCACCCAGGGATTGCCGGGGGCCACGCTCACCGCGAGGGCCGGCTGGCTTCGCCTGGGCAGAAGGACAATGGGGCAGCTCGGTGATTCAAGGAGCCTAAGGGCGGCCGGCGTCACCTCCGCCCAAAGGCGCAGCATATCGGCGTCCCGGAACATGACCGCAAGGGGCTTCTCCTCCCGGTGCTTCCTTCTTCTGAGTTCGGCGACTGCCACCTCATCGGTGGCGTCCGCCATCAGGTGAAACCCGCCGGCTCCCTTTACCGCCACTATCCTTCCGGAGCGGAGCGCTGCCACCGCCTGCTTCAGGGCTTCCTCCTGTTCGGCGAGCACCTTTCCGGCGGGGCTCACGAGCTCAATTCTCGGCCCGCATTCCGGGCAGGCGTTCGGTTCCGCGTGAAACCGCCGGTTGGTGGGATCGCGGTACTCTCGCTCACAGGCCGGGCACATCCGGAAGCAGTTCATCGTCGTCCGCGGCCGGTCATACGGAAGGCTCTCGATAATCGAATAGCGCGGACCGCATTGGGTGCAGTTTATGAACGGATACCCGGCCCGCCGGTCCGATGGGTCGAGCAGTTCGCGCCGGCACTCGGGGCATGGCGCGGAGTCGACGGGGACGTCCGCCAAGGCGTCCCCCTCCGGAGCTCCGCTTTCAATGATCGCAAATTCGCCTCCTGCCATCTCCATGCCGGGTGCCGACTCCACCCGCTCGACAGCCGTCACGCGCGCCGCGGCCGGTGCCCTGCTCACGATCTGCTCGGCGAGACGATTGAGATTCGAGACCTCGCCGACAGCCCGGACCAGGACCCCGTGCGAGTCATTGCGCACCCATCCACGTATCCCGAGCTCGTTTGCCAGGCGCAGGACAAAGGGCCGGAAGCCCACTCCCTGCACCGTGCCCCGGACGCGGAGCAGCATCTCGAGTGATGGTGCTGTGGAGGGCATAGTGGTGTTACCGAGGGCGCGGTCAGCCAAGGGGCGCAAGTGTGCGCAGGTAGGAATACCATTCCTCGAGTCCCTCGCCGGAGCGCGCCGAAAGCTCAATTATCCTGGCCTGAGGCGCGATGCGCTTGATGTTATGCACCGCGAGCTCGCGCTTGAACCCGAGTGCGTCGGCCACATCCACCTTCGTAAGAAGCACGAGGTTGGCCGATTTGAAGATCGGCGGATACTTAAGAGGCTTGTCCTCGCCCTCCGTCGTCGAAAGCAGAACGACCCTTACCTGCTCCCCGAGATCAAAGGATGCAGGGCAGACGAGATTGCCGACATTCTCGATGAACAGGATCTTCACGCCATTGAGATCGATAGACTGGGCCGCACGCGCTATCATTCCGGCGTCGAGATGGCATACCGTTCCGGTCGTTATCTGGGCCACAGGCACATGGGTTCGCCGCAGACGGTTGCCGTCATTGTCGGTCTCGAGGTCGCCGACAAGCACCGCGCACTTGGTGTGAAGGGCGAAATCATCAAGCGTGCGCTCGAGGAGGGTCGTCTTCCCTGCACCGGGCGAGGAGACCAGGTTCAGGGCCGCAAGACCTCGGCCAAGGAAGTATCCGCGGTTTCGCTCAGCGAGTATATCGTTCTTCTCGAGAAGGGGGATCCTCAGGTCGAGGGAGCGGACAGCCACCTCTCCCTCCGGGCTGGCCGTCAGGGCAGCGTTTATCTCGGCCGAAAGCGGAGCCGATAGCGTCCGCGCCGGCTTGGTGGCGGCGCCGCTCAGCGGATGTACTCCGTAGTTGTCCTGGATCTCTGCAATTGGGGTGGCTGCTTCGTTGTTCATGGTTTCAGGAGAATTCAAGATGGCTTAGTTCAATCTCGCGGCCCCTGCGCAGGTCCCCGCAGAGATCACCGCAGTCCGGGCACTTGAAGATGAATCCCCGGTCGGTTCCGGCGAATTCGCTCTTGCAGCTTTGGCAGTATACGGATGCCGGCACCGTTTCTATCTCAAGCTGCGCCCCCTCGGCGGTGGTCCCCCGGGACACGACGTCGAATGCAAAGCGTAGAGACTCAGGGTCGACACCCGAGAGCGTGCCGATGCGCAGCACCACGCGCTCCACATGCCGCGCGTGCTTCTCCACGGCGTAGCGCTGGACCAGGCCGAGCGCCGATTCCATGATGCCGAGTTCGTGCATGATCATAGTCTGAAACCGTGCCTCGTGGCGCGCGAGCGCAACACGGTGTTTTCGCAATTCCTGCACATTAGTCGGCAAAATGTGAGGAGTTACGCGGCGAGGAATCCCCTAGAGTACATGCACGTAGAATAGTCCCCGCGTTCTAACCACCCCAACAACACGCCGCCCCCTTGGGCGGCCCATAACGATTATGGATACCATTGCCGAAAAGGCCGCCCCAGCCAATCGGGATAGCACGACAATATACGAACAGCTGACCTCGCGCGGCGTCTCACGCCGCGATTTCCTAAAGTTCTGTGGATGGATGAGCGCCTGCATGGGACTCGGTCCCGAAGGCATGGCGCAGGTGGCAAAGGCGCTCGAAACAAAGAAGCGCATCCCGGTTGTTTGGATGCATTTTCAGGAATGCACATGCTGCAGCGAATCGTTCCTGCGCTCCTCGCACCCCATCGTCGCCGACATACTATTAGACAAGATCTCGCTCGACTACACTGAGACGCTTCTCGCGGCTTCCGGCCATCAGGCCGAGGATTGCCTCGCCGACACTATCAAAAAGTACCGCGGTGAATACCTGCTCTGCTGCGAGGGCTCGGTGCCGACCGCGGCGGACGGGGCCTACTGCTGCATTGGCGGGCGCTCCGCGGAGGATATCGTTCGCGAGGTGGCGGACGGCGCCAAGGCCGTCATCGCTTGGGGAAACTGCGCCTGCTCGGGCTGTGTTCAGGCCGCGAAGCCGAACCCCACGTCGGCCATGCCGATCAACAAGATCATCACCGGCAAGCCGATCGTGCACGTCCAGGGCTGTCCCCCGATCGCGGAGGTCATGGCCGGAGTCCTCGTGCATCTGCTCACCTTCGACCGGATCCCGCAGCTCGATGCCCTGGGCCGCCCGAAGGCGTTCTATTCGCGCCGGGTTCACGACACATGCTACCGCCGGCCCAACTACGACGCCGGTCTGTTCGTCGAGACGTTCGACGACGAGAACGCCCGAAAGGGCTACTGCCTCTACAAGATGGGCTGCCGCGGACCGAGCACCTACAACTCCTGCGGAACCATCCGCTGGAACGGCGGGGTCAGCTTCCCGATCCAGTCCGGCCATGGGTGCATCGGTTGCTCGGAGTCGAACTTCTGGGACAACGGGCCCTTCTATGAGCGGCTCCCCAGCTTCCCTGGCTTCGGGATCGAGACCACCGCGGACAAGATCGGACTCACGGTCGGCGCCGTCACCGTGGCGGGAGCCGCCGTCCACGCGGTCATGACCAATGTCCGCAAGCACCACGAGATCGGCGAGCAGCCCGGAGAATCTGCGGCGGACGGACCGCCGCCGCCTGCTGTGGAGCCGAATGACGAAGGAGGAAACCAGTCATGAACGAGCGCATTGTAGTCGATCCCATCACCCGCATCGAGGGGCACCTCCGCATCGAGGCCGAAGTCAAGGACGGCTTCATCGTCGACGCCTGGAGCGCCGGAACCATGGTCCGCGGCCTGGAGATAATCCTGAAGGGCCGCGACCCCCGCGA